>CAYVMI010000065.1:0-26886 GCA_964452555.1 uncultured Desulfobacterales bacterium | reverse complement strand
GGCTTCGCCGACAGATTTACAGTCTGTTCCCTTTGACCACTCGGGAACCCCACCAGATTATTGCTTACACCTTAGCCCTTTGCTGCACCCAAAATGCAGCCAGGGGCAATATCGATCACTATTAAAAAATGGAGCCAGCGGAGGGACTCGAACCCCCGACCCACTGATTACAAATCAGTAGCTCTGCCAGCTGAGCTACGCTGGCCAATCTGCTGAAAGTTTCAAGCATTACAAACTTTTTATCAACCCGTTAAACCCCTACAGCGAATCTAAATTGGAGAACTTTCCGAACCGGATTCTGTTGGAATTTGATGGGCCCTTGGGTTAGAAATGCTTGAGGATCCAAACAGCACCTTGTATCTTCACATTAACGATTATTCAACCCTGAAAAATAATAATTATTTTATATTATAGGATAATATTACATTTATTTGTATATTTTCCTTTAATTTTATTTATTTTCGGATATTTTCTCTTATTTTCATTATTTGGATACTTTTTCTTAGAACAAACTAACATAAGTGTTCTTTTATTCTTGGCAAGCCCCTAAAGAAAAAAACAGCCGTTGGCTTTGAGCTCTTGGCTCTTTGCCGTTTAAGAGCTCAAAGCCAACGGCTGTATCAACGGTCGCTTTAATCTTGACATTTCAGGCCCTTTTAACTATATAGTGTGTGTTTATATTCCGAATACATACTATATATAGTGCAAGCTGGCTGGCGAAAGCTGGTTTAAATTCGCTTTTGGGTTGACAATCATAGTCCTTTTTATATATGCCTGCGACTTCAGATTTCGATATGCAGATAAAAAAGAGCCATAACCAGGAGTTTGCAATCCAACTGACCCGCAGCCTAGTTCATCTCTTGCTGTTGGTCTTTTTTTTGGCGGGTTGCCAAACCCTGACCACCAAACCCCAATCAGCGACGGAGCAAACATCTACCGAAGAAGTGGGCCTGCTTCGGGATACCGCTCAGCCACCACAGGTATCCTCTGAAGTTGCTACCGAAACGCCCGTAACGGCTCCCGAGGAAACCGCCGAAAAAGCACCCGACGCAACTCAAATCCCTAGCGAAACAGCGTCCAAAACATCTGTGGCTTCTTCCCTGAGCCATGGGCATAGCCTCCAGACCAAAACGCCGGAACAAGAACTTGGGAGTGCCCTCACTCACCAGCCACAACCTGTGCCGGGTCTTGGTGTCTCTTTGGCAGACGAGGCCCTTTCCGAGATCAAGGCGATTGAAACACCGGAGCCGGTTACGTTGCCACCGCCACCGCCGCCCAAAACACCCCAGATGCTTCTGGACGAAGCTTTGGGCTTCTGCGAAGCGGCGCAAGAGTTCTGGCAAAAAGGCGAACTTGAAAATGCCCTGGAAGCATTGGACCAGGCTTATTCGCTGATTCTGGAAGTCGAATCTGAAGATCAGCAGCAACAAATGCAGCAAAAGGAAGATCTGCGCTTCCTGATATCCAAACGTATCCTGGAGATCTATGCATCGCGCAATACCGTGGTAAACGGTAGCCACAACGCGATCCCCATGGATATGAATCGTCATGTTGAAGCTGAAATTCGGCTGTTTACCCGCGGTTCGGAAAGAAAATTTTTCAAGCAGTCCTTGATTCGCTCCGGCAAATACCGTCCCATGATCCTGTCACGCCTCGAGGCCGCCGGCATGCCCCAAGAACTCTCCTGGCTGCCCTTAATCGAAAGCGGTTTTAAGGTCAAAGCCCTATCCAAAGCTCGGGCGCTGGGACTGTGGCAATTTATTCCTTCTACGGGTTATAAATTCGGATTAAAACGTAACCGCTATATTGACGAGCGCATCGATCCGGTCAAATCCACCGAGGCCGCCATTGCTTATTTACAGGAATTGCACGGCATCTTTGGCGACTGGATTACGGCACTGGCGGCCTACAATTGCGGAGAAGGACGGGTATTGCGGGCCATTCGCAGCCAGAACATCAATTACCTGGACAATTTCTGGGATCTTTACGAACGGTTACCCAGAGAAACAGCCCGATACGTACCCCGCTTTCTGGCGGCTCTTCATATCATTGAAAACGCATCCCAATACGGTCTGGATTCAGTTGTGCGCGCGGAACCACTTGATTACCAGATTGTTGAGGTATCCAAACAGGTACAGGTGACTGATATCGCTCAAAAAATAGGCGTCAACGGCCGCGTTTTAAAAGATCTCAATCCTGAGTTGCGTTACAATATTTTGCCACCGGAAACCTATGCATTAAAAGTACCGCCGGATAGCGCCGGTCAGCTCCTGGCCTCTCTAGAAAGTATTCCCATCTCGCACCCGCCGCGGCCGGCGTATGTCACCCATCGTGTACGTCGGGGTGAAACCCTTTCGGGCATTGCTGAAAAATACCGCACCAGCGTCGGTCGGATTATGCGAGCCAACAACCTGCGATCTTCAAATTTCATTGTGGCCGGCAAAAAATTGCGCATACCCCAGCGAGGCACCGTCATAGCACGAGCCAACACCGTTCAGAAAAAGTCTGCCGGTCAAACCATCATTCATAGGGTTCGCAGTGGCGACTCTCTCTGGATTATCGCCCGCCGCTACGGGACAACCACCAAAAAAATCCAGTCCCTCAACGGTCTCAAAAGCACCAACCTCTATATTGGTCAGCGTCTCGAGGTCAATGTGCCTGAATACCGTTACACGAAGCCGGCTACCACCACCGGCACCGACCAATATTATGTTCGTCGCGGAGACAGCCCCTATAAAATCGCCCGGCGACATAACATGTCTTTGGGCCGTTTCCTGCGAATCAACGACCTGACCCCCAGGAGTAAGATATTTCCGGGGCAAGTTCTCAAAGTCGAATAAACCTGACTGAGCGTTTACGATTTTAAGAAAATAATTAATTGCCAATGGATTATATTTGTTTGAATTCCTAAAATCAAAAACCCTTCGGGCTTGCCGATATCACCACATCTACTGTGTCAGATGCATTCCTGCATAACCATCTATAGCGAAAAAACATCTTCCTTGTAGCTGCGGCAATTTCGGCAATCACTCAAGTTATATCACGTCTGGATCGAACTGTAGTTACGCATACAGGCAATCAATCATGTTTCTGCGAGGTCGAACTGTAGCGCTTAGGGTTTAGGCGGGCGGACTTGATTGAACACTTGGTATAATTTGAATAATATGATCAATTTTATTTATTATTTTTGATATGTTAGGATTTGATAGTTCATCTAAATCCTGAACACTTATCAGGTGAGTTCCACCCTGGGCGCAATCGCCGCTGGCTGAAAAAGCCTTTATCACGTCATCTACTTTTTGTAACCATTCTGTTTGTTTTTCCATCACCCTATTGCAGAAATAGGCATAACATACCTGGGGTCGTCCATAGCTAAGCCTACAACCGGCATCCGCCTGCCAGCCGCTGCGGTCATCATAAGCAATGCCTTGCATTTGAACCAGGGCATTCAAGAAAGGGCTATTGATAGATTCTCTGCAAATCTCCTCCTGGCAGCAGTGGCCGGCACATTCAAGGCAAAAGCGTCGGGTTATGGAGGCAATCAGTGCCTGGACGCTTTGCTCCATTAAACTGTATCGATGCAAAAGCGGTAATATTTTGAATGGAATATCTACCATTACCCTGGCCATAACAGAATACCGTCTTAATTAGAATACTTTTTAGATGCCCTTGGAACGGCTCCATCTGCCCCGCCAAATTTTTTATTTGATCATTTTAATGGCATCTGGCATCAATCAATTGAGTCTGACCCACAGACGACCAAGATATCAGATCAAGCGTTTCGCCCAAACATATATTATGAACGCAACTTTCTGCTTTCGTACTGAGGCGACATGAAACCATTTTCCAAATTGATCGGCTGCTTATTGGTCTTGCTGATGCTAGTGCCCCTGCAGGGATGTATATTCCTACCTCAAACCGGTCCCCCGGTGGACCAAGATTGCTTGTTAGCGACCAAAAGCATGACCTTACACGTACATACTTCCGAGGCACTAATTGATGAAGCTGTAGATGAGATGGTTAATGCGATTGCTTCCGATTGTAGTGAACCAGAATGCCTGCTTGTGTTGGCCCCGATTGTGGCCATTTCTGTGGGATCTTTGGTTGTTTCCGGTTCCATCGTCGTTACCGGAAATACCATTCACTGGCTTGAAAAACAGGGACGCTGTCAAGACTCTCTGACCCAACAGACCCTGGAAGGACTGACCCAGGCCGGCAAAAGCATGGGAGGTACCGTTATACGCACAGGCAGCGAATTGATAGACTGGTTTCGGGAGCAATCACCCGAAGCCTCCGACGCGAGTGAGGATACAAAAGTTGAACCCAGGTGAAAAAAAATACAAAATCCTTGTGGCGGTTGATTTTTCCCCTTGTTCTGCCAATGCATTGAAAAACAGCCAGCATATCATGGGACGCAAACCCGATCGGACTTATGTATTGCATGTTATTGATCAGGATTTTATCGACCAATGCGTGGCCAGCAGACTTGGAACTGAATCTCAGATAAAAAAATCCTTATTTATTGATGCAAAACAGAAACTTAAGCAATTTTTGCAGGCCCAGGAATTGGCCCCGAATTCCATAGAAATGGAAGTCTGCTCGGGCACACCTTTTTTAGAAATCAACCGTAAGGCCATAGCAAAGAATGTCGATATTGTGGTCTTGGGGACCCACGGCACTTCCGGCGATCTGAAAAGTATATTTTTCGGCAGTACCACCGAGCGGGTTTTGCGGTTTCTGAAACGGCCGGTGCTGTGTTTTCCCATCGCCGAAGATCGCAAAGACTGACGGCTTCGTAAAACGCCCAACTCCTGCGTTGTGCTTGTTTTTTAATAATTCAACGTACAATTCGTACGCCTCATGATTACAAAACTCGCACGCCTTGAATTTAGAAGTTTTACGAAGCCGTCACTTTTTTACTCTCGATATAGTTGCTTTTTCATCGAACCATAAAAAATGTATTCTATAAGACATCAGATCGGTTAATATATTAGAAGGGATTCAGGCCGTTAGCCGTTAACCGCCTAATAGTCTAACAGTCTTCGGCCTAACAGCCTGCACTTATAGGGGCGATCGTCCCTAGCCCCACGGCCGAGTGCCTGTCTCGTTATTTCAGGCCGCATCCAAAACAGACCGGACTTTATTCAAAATTTCGTTCATTTTATACGGCTTGCCGATGTAGCCCACCGCCCCCGCATCCAATGTTTGTTGAAGCTGATCGTTCATGGCATAGCCACTCGATACGACAATTTTTGCATCGGGATCCTTTAGCATGATTTCCCGGAGACATTTGTACCCGCCCATGCCCGGCATGCCAAGATCCATGATGATCAAGTCGATGGCACTGTGCTTTCCGAGATATACTTTCAAAGCTTCTTCTCCGCTAGCGGCCGTGATGACATGATAGCCGACTTTCCGGAGTATCTGAGAGGCAAAATCTCTGATAATTTCCTCATCATCAACCAGCAAGACAGTCTCGGTTCCCCCATTGAGTTCTTGGGTGTCAACCACCTCCTTTTCGGTTGCCTGCAAGTTCTCGGCAGCCGGCAGGTAGATTTCAAATGACGTGCCCTCGCCGACGACGCTGTGGCAGACGATATGGCCGTTGTGGTTCTTGACAATGCCGTATACCGAAGCCAATCCCAAGCCGGTTCCCTTGCCGATATCTTTGGTAGTGAAAAAGGGGTCGAATATGTGCTCAACTGTTTCCTTGCTGATACCGTGCCCCGTGTCCGAAGCCTTAATCAGAACATAATTGCCGGGTTCAACCCCTGGATTAGCCATTACAAATGCTTGGTCCAGTACGACGTTTTCTGTACGGATGACAAAACGACCGCCATCCGGCATGGCATCGGCTGCATTGGTACCCAGATTGAGAAGGATCTGCTCTATTTGAACCGGATCGGCGATAATGGGCCACAAATCACTGCCTAGTTGCAGTTCGATGGAGATCATTTTGGGGATCGTCCGTTGAAGAATCGCATTAATTTTACGGACTTCCGGGTTGATTCCATAGGGTTTCCGCTCGGTTACCACTTTACGACTAAATAGTAGAAGCTGCTGGACAAGTTGAGCTGCGCGCTCACCGGCTTGATTAATAAGATTCAATTGATTGTATTCCGGATCGTCTGCTGATTTTTCCAACAATAATATCTGCGCATAGCCATTTATGGCCTGCAGCAGGTTGTTGAAATCATGGGCGATTCCACTAGCCAGCGTACCCACGGCCTCCATTTTCTGGGCATGTGCCAACTGCTCCTCGAGCTGCTTCCGTGCCGTAATATCCCGACCGATGGCGATACTACCGATCGGGTTTCCGATCTCATCCGTAAGACTGCGTGAATGCCAAGAAATCGTTCGGGTTTTATTGTCTTTGCGGTGGATAGTTGTCTCGAAATCCGCGATTTCTTCTTCCCGGTTGATTATCGCCGTGGCCTTGGCTTCGATTTCTTTACGGTAGGTGTCGTCCGGGTACGACCATTCCCAGATCTTATTGTTGCCCATAACTTCATCACGTGAGTACCCGCTGATTTCCTCTGCCGCCTTGTTCCATATTTTTACATTACCGTCGCTGTCGATCACATTCATCCATACATTGGCGTTATCGATAACCATTTCAAAATATTGGCCGGTTCGGCTCAATTTTTCATTGCTGGCTTGGAGTGCCTGTTCTGCTTGCCTGCGTTTTTGGGCCAAATCTTTAATGATGATCTGATTCTCGATTCTGGCGAAAAGTTCTTCTTTGGAAAAAGGTTTGGGAAGGTAATCGTTGGCACCGGATTCAAATCCGGCGATCAGATCATCAACCTGGTTTTTTGCGGTCAGCATCACCACCGGCAGTTTGTCCTGGGGGTATGTTATTCTTAATTGTTTACACACCTCATAGCCTGACATTTTCGGCATCATCACATCCAGCAAAATTAGATCGAATTGCTGTTCATCTTTACCGGCTTGTTCGACCATCGCCAGGGCCGTCTCACCGTCGCTAGCTTGGGAGATTACATAATTCTTCAGTGTGAGTTGATTCACCAATACGTGCAGATTTATGGGGTCGTCATCCACAACCAACACCCGATAGGGACGGTCCGGGGAAAGCTTGGTATCCGGCTGAGATTCCGGAACATCCTGTGATTCGGTATCGATCCAGGCATCCGCCAGTCGCGCGAGGCGCGTACGTGAAATGGGTTCGGCCGGCGGTTTTTCTGCCAACTCCTCGGGGGCAGTGGGCAAACTAAACCAGAATTGTGATCCCCGGCCGATTTGTGAATCGACACCCATGGATCCGCCCAGCAGGCTTACCAAATTCTTGCTGATGGCCAGACCGAGCCCGGTCCCCCCAAAAGCTCTTTCCGTGCTACCGTCGACCTGTTCGAAAGGTTCAAACAAACTGTCCAGTTGGTCGGATTGTATACCGATGCCGGTGTCCTTAACATGAATGATTATGTCCTCATTCTCAAAACTGGTTGATATGGTGATGGAGCCTTTATCAGTGAACTTGATCGCATTGCCCACAAGATTGTGCAGGATTTGTTGAACCATGTCTTCGTCAGCGTACACGGACGGAAGGTTAATGGGTATTTGATTTAATAATTGAAGGTCTTTGCCCTTGGTAAGCGGTTTGGATATTTCAATCACGATATCGACCAGGATTTTGATGTCCACCGGTCGCAGCCTTGGCTTTAGCTCCTTTTTGCTCAATTTTGAAAAATCAAGAATGTCGTTAACAAGGTGGACCATCCGGAGTCCGCTTGAAACGATCATTTTCAGATTATATCGTACTTGGGCGGGCAATTGACCGGCAATGCCGTCCAGGAGCGATTCGCTCAGTCCGATGATGCCATTCAGCGGGGTTCTCAGTTCGTGGGAGGTATTGGCCAGGATTTCATCCTTGAGCCGGTTGATTCGCTTCAGACCCAGGTTCGTCTTTCTTTCCTGCTCCAATTTGACCTGCTGGTATCTGACGAAAAAGAGCAAAAGTGCCGCAGCAAAAACAATATACAGACAGATTGCCCACCAGGTCCGCCAGGGTGGATGCGCCACCCGGATTTTCAACGAAACACCGTCCTCATTCCAAATCCCGTCGTTGTTGGAACCCTTTATTTTTAGATAATATTTCCCGCCGGGCAAATGCGTGTACCTTCCGTATCGGCGGGTTCCGGATGGGTACCAGGTTTCATCGATGCCGGCTAGCATATACATAAACCGGTTTTTTTCCGGATTGGTAAACTCAAGGGCGGCGGCTTCAAATTCGATAAAGTTGGTGCGCCAATCGAGTTCTATTTCTTTCAGCTTTGGCGGCATTTTGCCGAAAAAAATCTCCTCTCCGCCTTGTTTTAGCGACGTGAGCACAATAGTGGGCAGATGCGGATTGTTTTTGATATTGTCGGGATGAAACCGATTGACACCATTAAATCCCCCGAACCATATTTCCCCGTTGCCTGTTTTACAGTGGGCAAAATAGTAAAACTTGTCCCCCTGAAGACCGTCTGCTCGGGTATATAGTTTGAAAGTTTCCGCTTGAGGATTAAACTTTATGATCCCGCCGCCCGAGCTCATCCATAGATTGTGGTGCTCATCTTCAAAAACGCCCATGATGTTGTTATCCGGGAGTCCGTTCTTGGAAGAGTAATGCGTGAATGTGTCTGTTTTAGGATCAAATCTATCCAGACCGCCGCCGGTTCCCAGCCACAGAATCCCTGACCGGTCAGCATAAATTGCAGACACGTTGTCCTCAATCAGGCTGTTGGGATTATTGGCCTCATGCCGGTAGCGGGACACAACGCCGGTGGCCGGATCGAGCTTATCAAGGCCATAGCTGCCCCCCAGCCAGAGGGTCCCGCTGTCATCTTGGAAGATGTGCAGATAGTTGCCGGCCAATTTTTTAGGATCATCCGGATCTATTGGATAGTGCTCGAACAACTCTGTTTGCGTATCGAATTTTACAAGTCCGCCAAAGCCAACCGTAAGCCAGAGGATGTTTGGATTGAATCTGTCGGGTTGAATACCCAGTAAAAACCTATTGTTGATGATGCTGTTGGGATTGTTGGGATCATGGGTGTAGGTTTTGACAACCCGTTTTGTCTGGCGGTCAAAAATACATAATGTGCCCTGCGACGCATCGGAGGCCGCAACCCAAAAGGTTCCCTGTTCGTCTTCCGCTATGGCAAAAACACCCGGTGCCGGCAGGCTGTCTGGATCCTTGGGGTCATGCTTGTAAGCGACAAAGGTATCGCTTTCCCGGTTATATCGATTCAATCCGCCATTGCCGGTGCCGATCCAAGCCACACCCTGGCGGTCCTCATAAATGGGCAATATGGTATTGCTGCTGATGCTGCCGGGTTGAGCCGGATCGTGTTGATAAAGGGCAAAGCCTTTGGATTTTCTGTCATGCTTTAATATGGCGCCGGGTCGGCTGAGAATCCATAGAATATTGGACCGGTCAATAAAAATCTCCTCGATGACTTTGGTCGAATTTGCGTCGGGTGCGCTGGGATCATTTAAAAAGCGTTCAAAATCACCCGTCTTTTTATTGAGTCTGTTTAACCCACCGTGTATGGTGCCGACCCAAAGATAGGGATCTGTGTCTAGACACAAGGACATGACGCTGTTATGACTGATGCTGCTGGGATCGTCGGAGGCGTGCCGAAAATGTTCGAACCGCCCTGTTTTTTTATTGAACTTGTTCAGACCGCTTTTGGCGGTACCGACCCAAAGAATGTCCTGCTCATCCTCCAAGATGACGTTGACACGGTTACCGCTGATGCTATGGGGATCACCCGGAATGTTGGTATAGTTGGTAAACGTTCGGGTTTCAAATTCCAGTTTGGTCAGGCCGCCCCCTTCAGATCCGATCCAGAATGCACCCGAAGAATCCTGATATATACTGGTTAAAAATCCTTTGGGGATGCTGTTGGGGTCCTTGGGATCGTGCTTGAAATGAATAAAGGTATCGGTTTGTGGATCCAGTCGAGTTAGTACGCCATTTTCGGTGCCAACCCACACGAAACCGTCAACATCCACCAGCAAGGCGAATCCACCGGCCCCCCGTAAGCTGTTCTCGTTGTCGGGATCGTGCTTGTAGTGCTTAAATACTCCCGTGGTTTTGTCGAATCGGTTGAGTCCCTGGGTGTTGGTCAGGATCCATATGGCTTCTTCGGTATCATATATGGCTCTGATAAAATCTTCCGACAGCGAATCCTCATCCTTTCGCCAGGTCTTCATGGCAATGCCGTCATAGCGCATGAGCCCATGGCTGGTGCCGATCCAGAAAAAGCCCTCCCGGTCTTGAACAATACCGGATATTTGAACGCCCAATTGAGCCACGCGTTCAAATTTTATCTCCCCGCCATAAGCCGAAGTGCCACCTAAAATAAAGTAGCAAATGGCAATAATCAGTAATCTTTTGGACATGACCATTTTTTGTTCTTTAAAATCCTGGCTGGATGATAAATTTATGACGATAGGATTTTACAATCTCTGGTGAAAATCAGATTTTTTAAATTTTGTTAGGAAGCTATGTAAGTTATAAGCCAGAAATAGCGATAGATATCAAGTACAAATACCTATACCAGCAAACGGATTAATTCATCCCAAGACTGTTTGTCGGTTTTCCCGGTAGGTGGGTATTGCTATTCCCCTGTTAACTTTAGGCACCTGACAGCCTATCAGCCTTCAGCCTAAAAAGCCGCCCCTAAAGGGGCCTACCCGCCCGAATTAATTTCAGATTGGCATCCACCAGCTGCAGGATTTTCTTGTTGTAAAATTCCCGTAAAAACTTGACCTGCAGAGCTTCGGAGGCTTGTTTGAGCAGGTTGGCGTTGATGGCCATGACAATACAATTGCTCTCCGCGATCACGGTGGCATTCCGGGGCATTTTATATAAAACAGCAGTTTCACCAAAACATTCACCCTGCTGCAAAACACTTGTGTCCCCTTTTAGACGCAGCTGGGCCTGCCCCTTGATCAAAAAATAAATATTCGCATCCTCGGGATCCGCTCCCATAATCTGGGACTCGCGCTCCTCAAAACTCCACGCAGAAATGCGCAGAATTTCCATAAGCTCATTGTATTGGAAGTGCTTGAAAAAAGTCAGTCTTTTTAAGTAGGCGATCTTTTTTTTATCTTGTTTGTCCAGTTGATTGGAATCTTTGCCCTTGATGATCGGCAGTAAGGCCTCGGCCAGTTCCACAGCTGTTTGATATCGGTCGGCTTTGTCTTTTTCGATGGCACGGTTGACGATATATTCCAGGGCGCTGCTGACATCGGGTTGAAATTTGCTGATGGACGCCGGTTCCATGGTGGTGATCCGATAGAGTGTCTCGTATATGTTTTTACCTTCAAAAGGCTTTCTACCGGTTAGCAACTCGTATAAAACAACCCCTAAGGAGAAGACATCGGATTGCTGGTCGACAGCCGGACCGGTTCCGGTTTGTTCCGGGGACATGTAGGCCGGGGTTCCCACCGAACTCACATTATCCTTTTTGGGCTTATCTTTATGCAATATACGACTGATGCCGAAGTCCATCAGCTTGACTTCATCTCGTTTAGTCAACATGATGTTAGAAGGCTTGACATCCAGATGCACAAAGCCCTTTTTATGTATATAATCAAGAGCATAACACGCGTTATAGACAATCTCCAGCACCTGCCTGCGAGGAAGCAAATGCTTTTTGCCGGTGTGTTTCTGTAAACCCTTGCCCTGGATGTATTCCAGTGCAATATAAAATTTGTCACCCACGATGCCGCCGTCATAGGTGATTACGATATTGGGATGCACAAGTTGAGCAGCCAGCCGAGCCTCCTGGAGACACTGCTCCATTTTCTTTTTATCCGGTGCGGCAATATCCAGAGAGGCGATATTCACAACTTTTAAGGCCACGGCTCGCTTCAGGAATGAATCCATTGCTTTATAGACAGTACCCATACCGCCTATGCCAAGTTTTGCCTGGATTATATATCGCCCCAATTTCTGGGGATTTGCCATTTGTGCCATAATGGATCTTTCATATTTAGCCGTTTCGATACCACCTTTAAATAACCCTCAGTTCCCTAATAACGACCCGGTTTCCATACTCGCTTTGTAACCGTTTTATGAGTTCATCATGGATATGGATTTCCTTTTTCTTGACACCACTACCGTTAATCTGCTTTCTCAACTCCGGGGACACTAAAAATGACAGAATCGTATCCCTGGCCTTGGACTGGAAAATCAAAAACTCCGGTTCCTTATTTGGGTTGACCTGAATTGCCACGACGATGTTGATATGGTTGTTACGACCCAGATTCGTAACGATAGGATCTATTTCATGGTAGGTTAATGTCTCGACTGCATCAACTTCAGCGGTAACGGCTGCGGATCGTACCATTTTAAAAGCGAAAATACCGCCCAACACTAAAATCAATAGTGCCAAACACCCGATAATGGCCATCCGAATTGCTTTGGCAATCGATCCAGAGGCCGGTGCGGCATCCGTTTCCGGCTCAGGGCCCGAATCAGGCGCAGGCTCAGACTCGGCTGCTGGATCTTTCCGGGGGACTGCCTCTGGTTTGGGTTCTTCGGATACCGTGGGGATATCGAGTTTATCCAGCTCAAATCCCTTGTCCGAATCATCCTGGTCCGGGGGACCATCGGGTTTTGAATTTTGGTCTAAATCATCATTATTAGGATTCATAGTGCCATCCGAAAATCATATTGGGTCAAATTAAGTTATCAAAAGCACTTGTTGAAATGACGCTATTATTGTATTATCGGCCAATTTTCACAGAACCTTTAAACAAAGTGGTTTATGGAAAAACTAACTATTCTCCTCGCGGACGATAATCCGGATACGCTCATAGATCTCACCGGGATCATGAATGACTCTGGGTTTGATGATCTGGTTCAAGCTGGCAACGCCAACCACGCCTGGTCCATGATGCAGCTTAATGATATTGATTGTGTGATCGCGGCCTGGGAAATGCAGGAAATGTCAGGATTAGCCCTGCTTAAAATCGTCCGGTCGATGGACAAGTATTACAATGTCCCCTTCTTTTTGGTCCATTCTGCTTATACCGAAGCGATGGTAATCATGGCCGGCCAGGAGGGTGTCACCGGCCTAATCGTACAGCCGTTCAACAGCAATAACATCAGGCAAAAAATGCTCAGCCTCAAGGATGCGGAGGTTGATCCGGCCCTGGCGGAATCAGAAAAAACCATGGATGACGCCCTGGAACTGATCGAGAATGAAAGCTACTCAACCGCCATCGGCATTTTAGATAATCTGATCAGCAACGAGGAGACCGCCGAATATTATTATAATCTCGGATACATCAAAACCGCCAAAGGTCAATATTCCGAAGCTATCCAGGCATTTAGAAAGGCCACCGCTATCGATAGGCTGTATGCCAAAGCCTATGAAGGCATGGCACGCGCCTATCAGAAACTTGGCAAAACCGATGAAGCTGAAAAATATATGATAAAGGCCGCCGACATCCATATGAGCAAAGAGAATGTCAACGAGGCCGAAGAGGTCCTCAACGAAATCAAGGAAATTAATCCGAACACTGTCAATATTTATAACAGCCTGGGCGTACTTTATCGCAAAAAGGGAGATTTTAAAAAAGCGCTCCAAAACTACAAGAAGGCGCTGAACATCCATCCTGACCGGGTACGAATCCACTATAATATCGGGCGACTTTACATCGAAATGAAGGATCCCGAAACTGCCAAGTCCTATTTTCAACAGGCTCTGAAGATCGATCCCAAATTTACAGATGCCAAGGAAGTGCTGGACGCCATCGAGCTCGGCACCTTCTAGAAATCAGGAGACAGAAGTCAGAAATCAGAACACTTAGGCTGTAGGCTGAAGACTATTAGGCTTTTAGGAGTTTACTGGCTTAACGCCTTGAACTTCTGATTTCTGGTTTCGGTCAAGTCCTGATTAAAAGTTGTCACCTTTTTAGTGTATTGCCAACTCACCAGAACCGCCATTTATTACAAAGCCATTCTGACTGTGGCCCTATCGTCATTCCCTCGAAAGAGGGAATCCAGATGAAGCGGTCAGTCCTTCCTGTCATTCCCATGGAAATGGGAATCCAGTAAAGGCAATCGGCCATTGGCTAAAGGCTCTTCCTGGATCCCCTTTTTCAAGGGGATGACAAACGCAGACGGCTCCTGAATTTTGTCTTCTGTATTCTGAACTCTGTTTTCCGGCTTCTACATTACATTAAAGATACATTGGAAAGGTAGTATAACAAGAAGGGATTACATCGAAATCCGATCGATTACATCAAAAACCGCTTGCCGAATATCCTGCAATTTAAATGGTTTGCCTAAGAATTGTATTTTTTCTGACCTGATAAAGTCAATGTCGTTTTGAGTCCCGGCACCGGATATAAAGATAAAACGATTACCCACATCCGGATAGCGTTGTTTCATTTTTTGGTAGAACTCAATGCCGCCCATTACAGGCATATCCAGGTCGGAAATAATTACCGCATAATAATTTTTAGAGGCCATTTCATAACCCTCGGCCCCGTTTTTAGCTACATCAACACCACCATCCCTACTCAACACCGACTGCAGCAAATCAACAACCGGTTCGGAATCGTCCACAATCAAAATATTTTCTTCCCATACCGGAGGAAAATTCATTAACTGATACAGTAATTCAGCACCATTTGGCATATTCTCCACAAAATTATTAATATTGCGAATATGGTTTTGAATACTTGGCGCGATAGATTTAAATTCCGGACAGTTGTTCTTGAGTGTATTAACCACATACAGAAATATTTTATTCCATTCAGACTGTTCGCTTTCAAGCACCAGGGCCATGATTTGCGATTTGTCCAGCTTGTCGGCATGAATGGCCGTTTCTATTTTTTTCAATGGGATTTCAACATGATCCATGGTTTGGCGGTCCAGCATAATCTCGGAAGCCGACTCCGGATGCTGCTCCAGACATTGGAGCGCGATATTCATATAATGAGAATGCAGGCTTTCTTCGTTTGAAATCCGGTTAATGAAATCAAAATATAGGTCATCATCTGAAAACCTGGCAGCCAGATCATCATAGATCTGGTTCGCCCAATCTTCGATGAATATTAACCATTCAATTATCGGCCTCATATTGACATCCCGTTGCAATTGAAAACACCTTAACAACTTTGAATTACTTAATATACATACTATACCATTTTTATTTATATCGCAAGACTAATAATACAATGTGGTGGTTTTCCTTTAGGGCCATACCGCACCAGATGGTACGGGAATCTTAGCTGCATCAGTCGACACCATTCCTGATGAAAGATCGGAATTCTGGAGTTATGGAATGCTGGAAAGGTTAACGGAAAGAGGAGCCTGCTGTAAAAATAAGATTTTGGCGTGTGTATCAAAATTGCATAGAAGCCCTAAAATTGGTTAGCATTAAAATACGGCTAAATATAGACTAATTGCCCATAAAAAAAGCAGGACCCAATATGGCCCTGCCTTAGAAAATGCGGACCTGCTTTCTAATGCTCTGTATCGCGTCTATCGGCACCCGATCTTCGATCGTCTATTCTTCTTTCCGGAATATGAATGGTACAAGAAAATTGGCGACGATCAGTACCAATGCGTCTTCCGCCGGTGTCATGAATTGATGTCCGATTCATCATTATTTCCCGATTATTTTTCTTCTGCCAAGCCCTGCAATACCGATGAGACCAGAGCCCAGGATTAACATTGAAACTGGTTCAGGGATCTCTGCTTTCGAACCCGCACCTAATTCAATAGCCTTACCGGCAATACCCAAATAGATTGGGCCTGCTGACAGTGAGACACTAATACATAGAATAAACATAAGTACACCAATTAGGATCAACAACCGCTTCATTTTCAACTCCGATCTTTAACAGGTTTTCAGCATTAGCTAAACTGCTCAACTGATCAAGCAAAATCCATGCAAAAGCTTCAGATATTTTTTTCATAATAAATTCAATTTATTAGTATATTGAGGCAAGCTATCAATACTGGAATTGTGCAACTCACTACACATTGGATATGAAGTTGAGACCACAAATTAATACGACCAAAACATTTCTCACACTGCGGCAATATAGAATTTACCAGAGGCGGAAAGCTCAGTTTCTCTAGCGGTTTAAATCTTCAGTGAGTATGATGGATTCAAGTGATTTAATCAGACATGGTAAAGGCTTGTAAGGATATCTAGGCTCACGTCATATCAGAATGGTGATGCAATATTGAGTTTCTTCAGCAGCGACTGCTTTGGCCGCCCGGAAGAATCCCATTGCCGCAGCTGGTAGTATTTGCCCAGCATTTTTTCGAGCTGGATGGGCGCTTGTCCGTCCTCGCGTACTTCTTTTAAAATTCGAACCGGAAGGGTGTCGTCATCACGCCGGATACCTTCATTGATGTTCATCAGTCTTTCGAGGTTGAAGATTCTTTCGCCGATTCTGTAGAAACTTTTTTGACTGAATTTGGTCCCCATGATGCCTGAGAGAACGGCGGCATAGTCTGAAAGATCTGTGGTAGCGACGGCGACGGATGGCAGGTTGCGCATCAACAGGCGCATAATAAAAATAGGAGTGTATTTGTAGACGGCATTTTCTTCTAGAAAGGGAAATTCGGTCCAGATACAGAATACCGCCGAGTTGACCGCCTCGGTCAGATCCTGTAAAAATTTCACAAAATGCGCCTTGCCTTTGGTTCCCTGGGGGCTCAAATACGATTCCGCTTCGATGGCATGGGTACTGCCGGACAGATGAGTGGCACCGCTGTTTGCAGTTGCGTACCCAAGTCCCTGACCGGTGCAACCCCGGGGATCGTAGGCTGCCATTTCAAGGCCCTTGACATGTATGGCGAATTCATGGCCACCGACCATTTCGGAAAACTTTTTAACCCCTTGCGCCAGATCATTGCCCATACCACGACGAAAGGCGATAGCTTCGATTATCTCATCGATACCGTCAGGGTTCCCAAAGGCAAGTCCGCTCTCGATAATGCCCTTTTCGGTAAGCTCCATGGCAAAGCCAATCACATTTCCGGTACTGATGGTATCCATCCCCAGGCGATTGAGTTTTTCATTCCAGTTAGCTATTTGTGAAAGGTCGCTGATCATCAGATTCGATCCCATCAAACCGATAGTTTCATATTCCGGCGATATCATATTTTTACGTTGATATGTTCCGCTTCTGCCGCACTGAATTGGACAGCCCGTGCAACCGTGCCGTTTGGTGAAATGATGGTCCCGAATTTTTTCTCCGTTTATTTCATTTATGTTTTCCACGGTCGATCGGCTGAAGTTACGAACCGGCATGATGCCGTAGGGTCCATATTTCATGACATTGAGCGGTGTCCCCTGCTCAGGCAGTATGGAGCCGGTGACTTCATGCGATTTGATTTTCATCCGGGCGGTCTTTACCGCCTTTTGAAAAACCTGGGGATCGGCGGGAACGATTTTACGGCTGCCCGAAGCGACGATGCCCTTCAGATTCTTGGCACCCATTACAGCACCCAGACCGCAACGCCCGGCCACGCGCTTTCCGGCCGCAATCACGGCAAATCCCACCAGGTTTTCTCCGGCCGGACCGATAACGATCCAATCGCCCTCCTCTTTTCTGGATTGCTGCAGGTCTACTGTATCCATCCCCCAAAGATGGTTTGCATCCCGGATGGAAATATCCTGATCATCAATTTTTATATACACGGGCGTCTCAGACCTGCCGCGAACCATGATACCGTCGTAACCAGCCCTTTTTAAACTGAGTCCGAAGCTTCCACCGGTATATGAGGAAGCAAAGATACCGGTCAAGGGGGATTTGGACACAACCGCAAAGCGCCCCCCGGAAGGTGCTGCCGTGCCGGTTGCCGGCCCGCTCATGACCACCAGTATATTATCGGCTGAAAGCGGATCTATTCCAGGCTGAATGTGATCGTATAAAAGCTTGAGCGCCAATCCCTTGCCGCCGAGATAGCGCTTGCGATCGTCGGCAGAAATGGTCAGGGTGCTGATTTTCCCCGAGGTGAGGTCAACATTCAGGATTTTATTTGTTACGGCGATGATGTCGGTCATAGCAAGTTTTCTTTAAATCCAATTATTTTTCTACTAAAAAGTAAGGAGATTTGATCCAAGGAGTCCAGACTTCACGTAAGGCTATCAGACTGAAGGCTTTTTGACGTTTAGCGCCCACATCCCACAGCAACAAACCTTATCAACCCAAGCCTGAAACCTGGAATCCTACTTTTGGTCAGTTCACATTTAATAATTGAAAATAGATGCTATCTCAGAATAAAGATAAGGGGTTATGGCAAGGCGCAGGACAGCGAGAAAGCGGAGCATACACGTAGTATGCGAGCATTTTAAGCTGTTGTGCAACACAGCCAGGGGCACTTAGATTATTTTGAGATAGCATCTAATTGAATTCTTGCCGCTCTATCAATTCCTTCTGCATATTCCTATTAATCTTTGTGAAATAGGCATTATAACCCGAAATGCGCACCAGCAACCAATGATAATCTTCAGGATACACCATGGCTTCCCGAAGGGTGTCGGTGGTAATCACATTGAACTGCCACTGCATACCACCCTCGTCGAAATAGCTCTGGACATAGCCGGTATAGGTGTCCAGGGTCTTGGTGTGGGAATCATTGGCGTGCGGCGCCAGTTTTACGTTGAAAGCGATGTTGTTGGGCATTTTCAGGTGATCCAGGCCCGCAATGGTATGAATATTCTGCAACAACTGATCGGCAGCACCCGGTGAGGGCGTCAGCCCGGGTGTGAACGCCTTGCCCTTTTTGCGACCGGATGGCAGCGCACCGGAAAGCATTCCGAATCCCACATGGTAGCTGATGGACCAGTATCCGGGTACATATTTGCCGCCTCGGTAATTGTCTTGCGAACAATACAGATCATAACAAAAATCGATCAGGTCTTGGGCCACTTCCCGGGTGCCGGGTGCGTCGGAGCCGAATTTCGGCACCTTTTCAATCCGTTTCAAGGTGGCGGCATAACCGTTTTGTTCAAAATTATTATCGATGGCGTCCATCATGGTTTGGAAGTCCATCTCCTTATTATCGTAGATCAGATCCTTTACCACCAGAAGGCTATCCACGGCATCGGTCAGCGACACCAGGGCAACGCCGGATGAGTTGTAATGGGCGCCACCGAAGATAATGTCCTTGCCTTTTTCCAGAGGTCCGGAAAACATGGCGGAGAGCACTGGTGTGGGGTGAACATACTGATGGGCATATCCCAGGTAGTTGTTGATTTCCACGGACTGTTCGATGAGATATTTCAGCTGCGTTTTATAGGCAGTCAGGAAATCGTCATAGGTTGGAAATGCCTCGCCCACATCGCCGGTGAGCGGTCCGATTTTATCACCCATAACCGGGTGGACACCATTGTTCAGGGCCATCTCCATGGGAGCCACCATGTTGAGCAGCATGCAGTTGGTGTGACCGTAATGCTTGCCCGTGATGGTAGGCTCCACACAGCCTGTGGCGGCCCAGTCCCGTGCGTCTTCTAGTTCTATCTCCTGATGAACCAGCGCTTCTATCATGGTCTTATCGTTGTGGATAATCGGCGAGGCCACCATGTTGGCATTCACCTCGCACAAACGCCGCAGGTATTCCTTGGAATTGATACCACTGTAATACCTGGCGTTCATGTTGGGGTCCTGGAAACAGAGCATTTCGGCAACCTTGAGAATGATATAGGTCATATCGCAGACCGCATTGTCCCCCTGCTTGTCGACCCCGCCCACCGTAACTGTATCGTCGGAGGAGCTGCCTCCAAACAGTTTATTGCCGACATTGGGGACCAAGGGATCATGATCGTTGACCCGCAAAAACAGGTTGCCCACGAGTTCCATGGTTCGCCCGACAATCGCTTGCTTCTCCTCCTCGCTGGCTGCTTTTTCGATATCCTTTAGAAAGAGCGGCTGCAGCATCTGGTCGAGCCTGCCGATGGATAAGGCCGAGTTGGCGTTTTCGGTATGCAGGCAGATAAAGCTGATCCAGATGGCCATCAAGGCCTCATGAACCGTTTCAGCAGGCTTGGCCGGCACTTTTTCACAGATCAGGGCCAACTCCCGCAGTTCCTTGGCCCGCTGCATGTGCTCCGGGTCATCAGGATCCAGCGCATCTGCCATCCGGCTTGCCTCGCGGCTCAAATTGGCAGCGTATTGCAACACCCCGTCTATGGCAATCAGGATGGCTTCATAGAAGTTGCGTTGGCCTTCGTCGCCGGTGCCCTCCTTTTTTTGGGAAGCCTCTTTGCGGATGCTTTCCAGGCCGCATTCAACTATCTTGGGAAAATCGGGCACTGTGTGCGATATGGCGTTATTTTTCATCATAAAATAAAGCACAAAGCGCTCTTCCAACTGCTGGGAAACGGGATTGCCGTATTTACTGCGGCAATATTCGCGTACATTTCGATCCATCCAATAAGGAAATACTTCGAAATTTAATATATCCGCGTCCTCGGGGGCGATATCATTGGGATTGAGTTCCCGTTGGCCGATGGTTCGCAGCTCCGGCCAGATGGTCAGCCCGATAAACTCGGGATAAATGGGAACGCCCACTTCTTTGGTGGTGGTGGAACCGGCCAGCAGGTAATCGTCGTGAATCACAGGCTTGCGATGGCTCATGATGTGGTGCATGGCCCTGGCCTGGCGGAGAACCGGGTCGATGGGGATGCCTGAATTGTCAATCTCAAAACCGTGCTGGCGATGATACTCCGTTAGCAGTTTTGCCCTTTCCACACAGATGGCAGGCTTGAGCGAGAACCGTCTGGCTTTCAGTTTTTTTAACCGCGGAAAATCATCGATGGTGAATTTTGCCAGATAGGGGTCTTCCAGCCAGCCTACCTTGTCGACCTTGTACCCTAGAGGTTCATTGGTGAGCTTTCTTCTGGTTTCCGCCTTTGCAAGTGTTTCCGGGGAGCAAATCTCCTGATTTCCGGGCCCTTGGTATCCCTTAATTTTCAACCCGGACAGCACTGTGGAAATATAGGAGAATTTTGTCAGGTAGGCCATATTGCCCGTATAGCTCATTTCATTGGTCAGCAGGTAGTCCAGCGACTCTTCCGCGCTTTTGTTGTATATTTGGGCCAGGGTTTCCTTGTCCTTGTAGGATATGGTCACATGGGGTTCGTCGATGGTTCCGAATCCCGAGGTCATTTTGCCCTCTGAAAAAACCACAAAAATATTGACCAGATCGTCTCGGGTCCGGAACTGGTATCTGGCATTGAAAATATAGCCGGTTTCCAGATTATAGATCTCTTTGCGCAGTCTTTTGCTAATCACAAAAAGCAGCCCCAGGAGTTTCAACGAAAACAGAAACAGATAAATAGCCATTTCGGTTTTAACTTTTTTCATTTTCTGACAACCTCCCTTTTGGCCTAAGCTGGCGGATTCTGAATGGATCCAGCAACTTCTGCGAACCTATGAATTTACCCCGGCGTTGCAAAAGCCGGAGGGCTTCAGAGTCAAGACGTCTGAGGGTGAAGTCGTAGTTTTTTACTTCGAACCCTCAGCAACACAGAATCTGAAGTTCTCCGACTTTCCCGAAGGGTAAGCAACATGGCAAAATAGAAGCCATCTTTGGAATTCACCTGGGGGAATATCCAGGAAATGGCACTATCGATACGATATTGTATATAATAACAACTCATTATCTATACTTTGCCATGTTGTTTATGCAACTATGAATTTAGCTTCATGGCCGCAATAAGAAAAGCCTGGTTCCGGTTTTCCAGATGCAGGGCCTGCTCCATTGAGCTTACACCCAAATTCTGGTTGATGGCCTCCTTGGTCATTTTCAAACCCAAAGGATTTTTAGCTGCCATGGTTGCCGCTATTTCATGGGCGGTGGCAAGGAGCTTCTCCTTTGCCACCATGCGACTGGCAAAGCCAAGCTGCATGGCATCATCTGCGCTCATGAAGTCACCGGTCAGCAAAAACTCGTTGGCCCGGCCGGACCCGATCAGCTTGGGCAGAAAATAACTGCTGGCCAGGTCGGCGCCCCCTAGACCGATGTTAATATAAGAGGCATTGAAACGGGCCTCGGGTGTAATCAGGCGCACGTCGGATGCCATGGCAAAGCTGAATCCGGCTCCGGACGCGGAACCATGAACAGCAGCGATTAAGGGCTGCGGTATGCATCTCATTTTATAAAACAACCTGGAAGTCAGGCTTTGAAACTTGTATATCAACTCCGGACTGGACTCAAAAAGTTGTTGGGCGGACTCTTTCATGTCCAGGCCTGAGCAAAAGCCTTTCTCACCGCTGCCGGTGACAATCAGAACCCGGACATCGTCATTGCGGGTTAATTCGTCCAGCAAGGCATCCAGTTCTTCAATCATTTTTTGATTCAGGGCGTTGATGGTCTTGGGTCTGTTCAGGGTCAGCAGCCCCACATGGTCTTTCTCCGAAAATAAAAGGGTTTCAAATGTCATATTGTTATTCCTTTGATGAAGTGCATTTCCACAATCTTGTTCGGTTTAGGTATTGTTGGTTCAGCTCCATTATAGTTGGAAAAAGAGTTCAAAAACTCGGGTCAAGAAAAATACAAGTCGGGCGATAACTTATCAAAATCGCTATCGCTATCGGGATCGGGATCGAATTCAGTATATCCGTATCCCTCGAACCCTTCTTTAATGCTATACCTCTGTCGCCCATTCGACTAAGTATTGCAACTATACAGTCCAATTCAATTTTGCGCTGCTGGCTTTATGCTCCGACGTAGCCGATTGAAAGGTAGTAACCGTCTAATTTTTCATGGTCTAATACCATCCCGATCCCGATTTCGACAAGGCTTCAACCAACAGCACTACTACAACAAATCGGGAGATGGTCCTTATTTTTCAATCCGTATTCCTTGCACCTCAAATATACCCCGACACGCATCCAGCTTTTGCGGCGATAAAAACTGTGCCAATTTAGGACTATCTTCCAGTGAATCCTGGCAGCCGATCTTATGATTTTTGGCTCGCCATAAAGGGTGATACGCAAGCAGTTGGGCTTTACGCACGCCGCAGTCTTTTAGGAATCCAGCGATTTTTGAAAGATTATCTTGCGTGTCGGTTATGCCGGGAATCAACGGCGTCCTGGGAATGATTTCAGCACGACCGTTTCGGTATTTATCCTGCAAATACGGGAAATTTGCCAGGATGCGGTCATTGGGAGCCCCGCAATAAGTTCCATGCGCCCCGTTATCCATAAGTTTGATGTCATAATAAATCATATCGATGAAGGGATACAGTTTTTCCTCGAACACATCCAGATCGAACAGGCCGCAAGTTTCCACAAGGGTATGGATACCGGCCTTTTTAAGGGCTTGAACCAATTTCGACGTATAATCGGTAAACAGGGTTGGCTCGCCCCCCGAGAGCGTGACACCGCCGCCGGAATTTTTAAAGAAAACCTGGTCTTTCAGGATCTCTTCTAAAATTTTATCCACGGTCATGGGACTGCCTACCCGGCTGAGGGCACCCGAGGGGCAGGTCTCTACGCAGTCAAAACAGAGGTTGCATCTGCTGCGGTCGATATAAAAGGGATTGTCCTTAGACAAGGCATTTTCCTGGCAGGATTCCTGGCAGGTGTTGCAGCCTATGCACTCGGCAGCATCGAATCCTATTTCCAGCTCGGGGCGTTTGCCTTCCGGATTGTGGCACCAGCTGCAGGAAAGCGGGCATCCTTTAAAAAAAACCACCGATCGGATTCCGGGTCCATCGTCCAGAGAATTACGCTTTATTTCCAGGATTAGGGGTGCCTTCAATGGCTCACCCACTTCACAGTATTTCGAGTCGATTAAAATTGAGCGGTTCACGTTTTAATGGAGTCAGTGTGGATGTAGCGTATCAATATTTTTCTGAAATTGCAAAAAGGGGAATTTCAGCTGGTAGAAGTCAGAATTCAGAAGTCAGAAAAATCAGACTGATAGGCTGAAGAATGTAAGGATATTAGGCGTTGACTCTACAAAGCGTTAACCAATGGCACCCAATGGGTGTTTTACAACGACTTCTGAATTCTGTCTTCTGACTTCTGAAAAACCAAAAATTCTTGCAAAGATTCCTGTATTGGAATAATGCATTCACACAAGTTAGGAATTACGATACATCAGATATACATCCTGAACATCCTGCCCAAATGCCCCCGTAGCTCAGTGGATAGAGCATTGGATTCCTAATGCTTCCAGGAAAAATCCATTAATTTCAATAATTTTAAAATTTTGGATCTATGGGTATTTTTCACATCATTTTTGGTTTCGTTAGGAAATGTTTGTAAATATTTGACCTTGACGGGCACAATTTGGGCACAGTTTGACATCCGTAATCACGCGTCAATTTACTTCCATAACTCCCCTTTCAGACAAAATTATTTGCACTGATCAAACAGAAAAAAAATTAAACGGAAAGTGTGTGTGACTGGCACCCGGAGATAGTGTGGGGCAAAATGCCCATTAGGTAATATTATTTACCGGCGGTGTTGATCTTCCGTGATTCTTGAAATTAGATATCCTGTTATTGTAACAGTGTTTTTATCAGCATTCTCTTTAGGGTCAAATTGTTATTCCTCCAGATTATCAGAATGACAATTTACCACTAAAGGCAGATTTGAAATTAAGAAAAATCTGTACAAAAAAGGACCCGAAATGCACCATTTTGCAATCAATTGGACGTAGCTCTGAGTGAATAGGAGTATAATAGTAACAGTATCCCATTCCATACCCTACCCTGCTCACAGTCATATCCATGCCTACGGCTCTGTGCAGTCAGTTTCAGTACCGAACACCCCACCCATACGAAACCACCAGTCCTCTATTCAGAATCAAATCCTGGACATCCTGTTTCCTGGGCATGTTGTTTTGATTTTGGGTATGCTCTACAATGATATGGTTTTACATCATGGATGGAACAGATGTATTTGTTTTCTGTTGGGAGTTTCTTTAACCAGGGACATCGGGTGACATCATCATCTGTTTGTGGGTCAATCCAGAGATCATAAACATATTCATCCCCGAGGGGGATAAAACCTACCCAATCAAGAATGTCATGTCGACCTTCTTGCTCCCAGAGTTCAATATCTTCCTCAGTTGCACATGCTGTAAATGCATCTCCAAGATTAATGCAGCAGTTCCCGCATTGTTTACATTTGAAATTTTCTGGTGGCATGTTCATCCGCCGGAGAAAAATATGAGATCGAATTGTCCATATTAATAGATCTGATCCAGTAAGATATCAAGAGGGGAATGTGCTGGGAAAGATGAAGTCACCACAGACAGTGAAATGCAGCTACAGAAAGATTTATCGTGTTATGTAAACAGGTTGGAAGGGTCGTGTTTTCAAAAGTTATGTTACATAAGCTCTAGTTGGGAGGGGGCACCGATAATGATGTAATCAACTATATTACGACGGTGGTGGAATTAAGGAGATTTGTTTTGAATTTCTAGATTGGTGGCGGTCGTTTGAATCCCTTTTGCATAGATGGGTACGAGCATAAGTCTTGACATGGGTTTCAATGCTGTTGATCACAACGCTCTTTCCGCTAAGTTTTAAGGTATTATTCTGTCCAATAGATGCCGATAATGGAACAGGTTAAGCAAAAAGAAATAGCTGATTTGGTATGATTTTATCGTGCAGATATAACCATTGGGAACAAATGAACCGGTTGGGTATAACCCAGTCGGTCCACAGGTGTCTTCGGTGATTAGGATTTAAAAAATGGAACTATTGCTATTTATTTTATAACTGATCTCATTCTGGATATAATTGAGACACAGTATACTTTTAAATAATGTACGATTATAGGCAAGCCTGAAGTGGGATAGTATAGCAGAATAGTCCATTTCAGTTCTAATGAAGTATACTAATTGTATTGTTGATTTTTTAGTCCTGTCGAGTTCAGGAATAGGATAATTATCATTGAGTGCAATAGTTGAAGGCCGAATGTAAAAATCAGGTCATTAATAACAAAAGAAACAGTCGCTAATATGATTTTCTTAGAACTGCTGAGTAAACATATTCCGTGAGGGAGTTGATATCAAATATGGGAAGGCCTATTTTTTTCTGAATAGAGTTTGAGAAAGCTGACAGATCAGTACATTCGAGAACTAGAGCGTCCAGTTTTTTATTTTTTACCAGTTCAGCAGCAGCGCCGCAGATTTCTTCTTCCAACTGGATCATATCAAAATCATGGCGTTTCCCCTCTATGATGGTATCCCAGAATTCCGGATACCCTTCCATACCTTTGATAAACACTTCCGCTATTCGGACGCCGGTACCTTTAAAATGATCTTGGGTAAGGGCGGACTGGCTTGCCGTCAGTACGCCGATCCTTGCGTCGGGCCCATGGAGTATGCGCACCAGGGGTATTTGAAGTAGGCTGGACATGAAGACAGGAACCTTAACGCTTTGAGAAATCAAATCCTGGTATCTGGCAAGAAAACCGCAGCTTCCAGCAATGGCTTTTACCCCTTCTTTCTCAAGTTCCACAGCTGCATCCACAAAAGGCTGGACCAGGTCCGGTGTCGGGTCAAATAGCAGTTTTGGGATATTTACACCGGAGACAACCCGGCAAACCACTGGAAAATCAAATGTTAAAGGATTTCTCAAGTGTCCTTTGGGTTTAGGAAAATATGATTCCAGGCAGAGTACACCGACAGGCGTGTCGTAGTATAAAAAACCACCCTTTAAAATTCTGGTGTTTCTCATTGTATTATCTCCCCATAAGGTACACTATATGGTAAAGGTAAGGAACCAGACATTCAAGCCAGTTCCTTACCCGTAATAGATAACGCCGTTTTTCATGGTAAGGCGTTTATCTCTTTAGTTATAATTGTATAGCAAAACCTTACAGGAGCTTGCTTTTTTAAGCCCGTTAATTTCCAGCTTTCATTTTGGC
>CAYVMI010000064.1:21233-27828 GCA_964452555.1 uncultured Desulfobacterales bacterium | reverse complement strand
ACCCTATCTTAGCATACTCGCTAAGGGGAGGTAGCTTTTTCATATAATCAGCTTGCAGTTATCGAATGGTTGCCTCATAGACCATTCGCAGTTAAAATCCACCACAACCATATTAGGTCTGGGATGGACGCATGAATCCTCCTATTGACAATCTGCTGAAAAGTTTCGATCCGCGCTTTAAAATCTTCCATGAGCTCATGGCTAAAAAAGTGCGTGATGTGCTGCTGGTCTCGACCCCTTATGATGCCTGGATTATGGAGGAGGATGTTCGCTTATCAGAGCGGATCATCCATGAATACCGCGGTCTTAATCTCAGCAATCCACCCCGTCTCACCTGGGTTTCATCGGTAGAAGAAGCCCTGATGGCCCTAAATACGAGATCCTTTGACATGGTCATCACCATGCCCAGCATTGCTGATGCCAACTGTTTTGCACTGGGTGCCAAGGTAAAGGAACAAGATCCCAATCTGCCGGTCATTCTGTTTGCGCACAACGCCATTACTTCGGTAGAATTTTATCCCGGTCATATCAAACCGGCAGGGATTGACCGTGCCTTTGTTTGGTCCGGTAATACTGATATCCTGGTTGCACTGATTAAAAGCGCCGAAGATCGCTTAAACGTAGACTATGATACGTCTTCAGCCGGTATCCGCGTACTGCTTTTCATCGAGGACTCACCCCAATATTTGAGTTCATTGTTGCCTATTTTTTATCGTGAACTGGTCAGTCAAACTCAAGCCGTTATGGAAGAGGGCCTCAACGAAGAGCACCGGCTCCTGACCATGCGGGCCAGACCCAAAATCCTCATAGCCGAAAATTATGAAGATGCCATGGCCCTATACGAACAATACAAACCCTACATTCATGGCGTTATTTCGGATGTACGTTTTCCCCGCAAAGGCAAATTGCGTCCTCATTCGGGCATCGAACTATTAACAAAAATCAAGGCAGACCGCTGGGATGTTCCCCTATTGCTCATGAGTTCTGAGCCGTCCAACGCTGAGAAAGCCGCCGGGATCCCCTCTTTTTTTATCGACAAAAATTCGCGTACCCTACACCATGATGTGCATACCTATTTTATGGAGCAGTTGGGATTTGGCGAATTTATCTTCAGGATGCCGAATGGACAGGAGGTAGCGCGGGCGGGCAATTTGAGGTCGCTTGAAAAAGAGATGCTTACCATCCCGGATGCGTCATTGATGTTTCATGCCGGCCGCAACGATTTTTCACGCTGGTTGTTTGCGCGCACTGAAATAATTTTGGCATCCAAACTACGACCGGCCAGCCTGGATGACTTTGCCAACAATCCCGCCAACATCAGAAAATGGCTGGTCGATGCCATTCACGAACGACGAAGCAGTCGGCAAAAAGGGGTCATCGTCAACTTCGATGCCAACGATTTCGATCCTGATACGGAATTTTTTAAAATCGGCAAAGGCTCCGTTGGTGGCAAAGCCAGGGGCCTTGCCTTTGCTTCCGATCTTTTGCGGAGTCACGCCGACAACCTTCAAAAGTTTGAGCATGTAAATATCATGGTCCCTAAATCCTTGGTTATTACCACCGAAGGATTCGAGGCCTTTATTCGCGACAACGATCTATTGGAAATCGCAAATAGCGATAACTCCGATGAAGAAATTGCGGACATTTTTCTGAAAGCCAAATTTCCCAAATGGATTCGGGATGATTTAGAAGTCTATCTTAGAACCGTTAACTACCCCATTGCGGTGCGGTCCTCAAGTTTATTGGAAGATGCTCAGTTTCGTGCTTATGCCGGTCTTTACCGGACTTACATGCTACCCAACGATTGCCCCAACTTTATTCAACGCACCGAGCATGTCATCAATGCCATTAAACTCGTTTATGCTTCAACCTATTTTCAAGGGCCAAAATCGTTTTCCCGGCGTGTCGGACACCGCACCGAGGAAGAAAAAATGGCCGTCATCATTCAGGCCGTGGTCGGGAATACTTATGGTGAGCATTTTTATCCCGCTATTTCCGGCGTGGCGCAGTCCCATAATTATTATCCTTTTTCACACATGAAACCCGAAGAAGGCATCGCAACTATTGCCTTGGGCCTGGGTAAAATGGTTGTTGAAGGTGAAAAAACCCTCAGGTTTTCACCTAAATATCCTCAACTGCTTCCCCAGCGAACAACTGTAGATGACATTCTTGAAAACTCCCAACGCCATTTTTATGCCCTTAAATTAGAACAGACCTGCTCTACGCTATCCATTAATGACACCTTTCATCTGGATAAGCGCGAAGTATCCGATGCCGAGGGAGAATACCCTCTCTCGGTTTTGTCCAGCAGCTATATCCCCGAGGAACATCGTATCAGAGATACCGCCCACGGACCTGGTCACCGGCTGATCACCTTTGCGCAAATGTTGAAATATGATTATTTCCCCTTGGCGGACATCATTGCCGAATTTCTTTCCATCGGACAAAAAGGTATGGGCTGCCCCGTGGAAATTGAATTTTCCATAGATCTGGGCCAAACGCGAGGTACACCACCAACGTTTTCGTTGCTGCAACTCAGACCGATGACCGCCAGGGCAGAATTAGAAGCGATTGATATTCAAAGCCAAGATATCGAGAATGCCTTTTGTTATTCAACCAATGCTTTAGGCAATGCCCTTAAAACCGATATCACCGATATTGTCTTTGTAAAGCCGGACATATTCGATCCGTCAAAAACCATTGAAATTGCTCGAGAAATAGGGGAAATCAACAAACAATTTGCTCAAAGAGACCGAAAATATTTATTAATCGGACCGGGTCGCTGGGGATCTGCCGATCGGTGGCTGGGAATCCCGGTTGGCTGGACCGATATCTGTAATGTGGATGTGCTAACTGAAACGAGTTCCAGCCGCCTAAATGCCGAGCCTTCTCAGGGCTCTCATTTCTTTCATAACATTACCACCATGGGAATTAATTACATTTCGGTATCTGAAAAAAATGGTGGGTTTATTGATTGGGACTGGCTGGCCTCCTTGAAAACAGTACAGGAATTAACACATGTACGTTATGTTACTGTTGACAAACCAATTATCATTAAGGTAGATGGCCGCACAACGCGCTGCGTTATGTTGAAAGCGTAACATCAAACATTAGGCTATAAGACTGTTAGGCTGTAGGCTGCTTTCGGTCTGAGGCAACCTATAATGTTTATTGGATCCAAGGTTAACTAAGGGGTGGAGGGTAACTATTGGCTGTGAGCAAATAACGCCTAATCGTCTACAGCCTAACCACCTTAATTATTTTTAAATTTTAGGGTCAACGTTCCTTAAAACTATAGAATTGATTAGATAGAAACTAAAAAGTAGGAGGGTAGTATGTCTGATATCATCGAAGTTGTAAAGGCGAGAGACCCCGAGCAAAATGAATTTCACCAGGCAGTTACCGAAGTCATGGAATCAATTCAGCCAGTGCTTGATCGAAATCCTGAATATCGTGACTTAAAGCTCCTGGAAAGGGTAGTTGAACCCGAACGCGTTATCATTTTCCGCGTACCATGGATGGACGACCGCGGCGGCATCCATGTAAATCGGGGTTTTCGGGTCGAAATGAACAGTGCCATTGGGCCATACAAGGGCGGACTTAGGTTTCATCCTTCGGTTAATCTGGGCATTTTAAAATTTCTGGCCTTTGAGCAGGTGTTTAAAAACGCGCTAACCACTCTGCCCATGGGTGGCGGCAAAGGTGGATCTGATTTTGATCCCAAAGGTAAATCCGATAATGAGATAATGCGATTCTGCCAAAGCTTCATGAGTGAGTTGTTCCGCCACATTGGCCCCAACACGGATGTACCTGCCGGTGACATCGGCGTTGGGGCGAGAGAAATCGGTTTTTTGTATGGAATGTATAAAAAGTTATGCAACGAGTTTACGGGTGTCTTGACAGGCAAAGGATTGAAATGGGGCGGTAGCCTGATTCGACCTGAAGCCACCGGATATGGAGCGGTCTATTTTGCGGCTGAAATGCTGGACACACGCCAAGACAGCCTGGAAAACAAAACGTGTCTTGTTTCGGGATCAGGGAATGTGGCTCAGTATACCATTGAAAAAATCCTGGACTATAATGGCAAGGTCGTCACCTGCTCGGATTCTGGCGGATATATTTATGATGAAGAAGGGATCGATCGCGAGAAGTTAGAATACCTAATGAAGCTCAAAAATGTCCGACGGGGTCGTGTAGAGGAGTATGCGGATAAATATCCCTCTGCGGTTTACACGCCGGTGGATCCATCCCTGGATTATAATCCTTTATGGAATCATGAGGCCGCTTGTGCTTTCCCCAGCGCCACCCAGAATGAAATCAACGCCAAAGATGCTCAAAACCTGATCAACAACGGCGTTTTCGTGATCAGTGAGGGTGCCAACATGCCCACAGTACCCGAAGGCATTGAAATTTTTATAGAAAACAAATTGCTCTATGGACCGGGAAAAGCAGCCAATGCCGGCGGGGTGTCCGTTTCCGGCCTGGAGATGACTCAGAACAGCATGCGTTTGGCTTGGAGCCGCGAAGAGGTGGATGATCGTTTAAAGATGATCATGAAAAACATTCACCAAAACTGCAAAGATACCGCTGAGGAATATGGTACCCCGGGCAATTACGTAAACGGTGCCAATATTGCCGGATTCATCAAGGTCGTGGATGCTATGATTGATCAAGGATTGGTATAAGCAAAAGCCAAGGCTCAATCTTAATACCAAGGAATAAACCATGAAGATATTGATAGTCGGTGGTAACGGTACCATCGGGAGAAAGGTCAGCAGGCATCTGTCCCTTAAGCATGAAATCGTCAATGCCGGACGAAATTCCGGTGATGTCCAGGTGGACATGGTGGATGCAAACTCGATTCAAGCCATGTTTGCATCCGTAGGCAATATCGATGCCCTGGTTAGTATTGCTGGTGAAGCCAAATGGGCTGCTTTTGAATCCATGACTGAGGAGGATTTCTACATTGGCATCAAAAGTAAGCTCATGGGTCAGGTTAATCTGGTCAGACTGGGGAAATCATTTCTCAAGCCGGGTGGGTCATTTACGCTCACGACCGGAATTCTGGCTGATGATCCGGTTGATATGACCACGAGCCCCGCCATGGTCAACGGCGGCATCCATAGCTTTGTTAAAGCGGCATCCCTTGAGCTTATGCCGAAATACCGCATCAATGTTGTTTCTTCGGGTTTGGTGGAAGACGCTGTTGATAAATACGAGGCCTATTTCCCGGGTCATAATCCGATTCCCATGCAACAAGTCGTGAACGCATATGTTCGCAGTGTTGAGGGGAAGGGGACCGGCGAAATCATACGAATATACTAAAAATGGATTTATAACTTCATCGAACCCCCACTAGCTGTGTTGTGAACCTCCTTTAAATGCTCACATACTATCGTGTATGCTGTGCTTTTTCGTCGGTTCACGCCTTGCTCCTGGGCGCGATCTGTAATTATAAATCCATTTTAATATGGAATAACTATAACTTATTAATCTAACACAACTCCTCTTAAAAAAAGCATCAACCGGTTTATATCTGATTGCTTATTGCTGATCGCTTAACTGCTGATACGCTTCCTGTATCTCCTTAAAACGCTCTTCTGCCATTGTCTGAAACTCTTCACCTAAATGAAGGACCTTGTCAGGGTGATATTTCCCTGCAAGGTCCTTATAGGCTGCACGAATTTCCTCCTGGGACGCATCCCGCGAGATCTGGAGAACCTCATAGGGGTCCTTAGACCGACGGACATCTCCAGATGAAAATCCGCTTTCACGCCAATGTTGCCCAGATTCCGTTTCACCTTGCGATTGATCCGGGCCTGGTCTGTTTTGAAAAAAGTTAAATGGCAAACCCCGGCGCCGATAGAAAAAACGCCATAAAAAATAAGCGACGATGAGATCGTCTAACCACCCCCATCCCAATACAAAATCGGGGAACAGATCGTGGGGGAGTAGAAAATACAGCAGAGCTAAGAGCGTTAGAACAAGTTTCATACTGTTGGCTTTTCGCCACCCTTGATACTATGCCAGGGTATAAACACCTCTGGAAACCCGGGAGATTTTTCCGCCTTTACTCGCTCGATGAAGTATGTTGCTGATTTGTTTATCGCTGAGACCTGAACGTTCTTTAAGTTTGGCGATGGTTACGCCCTTTTTATATCGCTTCATCAGGTTTAGAACTTGACGCGTAGGTGTTGCCGCTCGCGATGCTTTTTTTGCTGCGGGTTTATTTGCTGCGGTTTTTTTAGCAGTGGTTTTCTTGACAGCCTTGGGGGCTGTTTTTCTCGCTTTCGCTTTGGCCGGAGCTGCCTTGGCACGCTTTACAGCACGTTTTTTAGGTGCAGGCTTCTTCTTGGCCTTGGCACCAGCCTCCGTTTTCATAAGTTTGTCGGCTTTAAGGGATAGTCGCTCGAGTTTTTTGGCTAATGCTTTGATCTCCTTGTTGACGGCTTTTAGATCGGCAGCGAGTTTCTTCATGCTTGTCTCCCTCCTTATTTTTTATTGAGAGTGTCAACGCCACTGACTTTGTCAGTGACTTATGATTTGTGTCAACGCCACTGACTTTGTCAGTGACTTATGATTTGTGTCAACGCCA
>CAYVMI010000064.1:0-21133 GCA_964452555.1 uncultured Desulfobacterales bacterium | reverse complement strand
GATTTGTGTCAACGCCACTGACTTTGTCAGTGACTTATGATTTGTGTCAACGCCACTGACTTTGTCAGTGACTTATGATTTGTGTCAACGCCACTGACTTTGTCAGTGACTTATGATTTGTGTCAACGCCAATGACTTTGTCAGTGACTTATGATTTGTGTCAACGCCAATGACTAATCGGCAGCTTATGATTTATATCAACGACCACCAACCATATCGGTGGCTTAATCGTTGGGTTGAAAGCATCCGATCTGGAACAATGTAGCTATAGCGTGTATGCCATGGATCTTAATCTTAAATCTGAATTCATCCCTCGCTGCAAGACTTTGCAGCAGAAGGATCATTGAATCAGCTGAGTAATTCAAATTCAGGATTCTCACCCACCCATGAGTAATTGCGGTGAGAATTATATCTTAGGTATTATCTTGGCCGGGCCGATTTCTCAACCGATTGATCCGGGCCATTGGAGAAGAGAATATTAGTTCATTTCGAAACGTTTCTTAGGCTAACCCATTCAACTGTATGATGCAAGCAAAAAAAAGCGCTCTATTCCCAACGGTTCCCGCCCTTATGTTTTAATTCGATATATTCAACGTTGCCCTTTGCGCTAACAAAAGAATTAAGCGCCCAACTGATGATGCTGATGAGAAGCGCACCTAAAATCGCCGCCCCAAAACCATGAACTAAGAATCCTGGGATGATAATAGAGGCCATCTTAAGCATGATCGCATTGACAACAAAAGTAAATAAGCCTAGGCTCAAAATATTAAGTGGCAAGGTTAAGATGAGTACAATCGGTCTGAAAAAAGCGTTTAAAATCCCCAATACGGCGGCAGCAAAAATGGCCGGGAAAAAGCCGCTAACGGCAATGCCTTCAACCAGGTAAGCCGTTATTAGGATGGCGACCGTTAACATAAGCCACCGTATCATGAGGCCGTTCATTTATCCCTCTCCTATACCGATGACAGCAGTTCTTTCATTCTTTTCTCATAATATGACTCGATTTGATCTTTGTCATCATATAGTTGCTCTAATTGGGTGAATAATCTATCTACTTCGTGTTGGTATTTATGGATGTCCTTTGAAAGCGTCGCAATTTGATCTCCATTTTTTGATTTGGAGGCTTGTACTAATTCATGGTTATAGCGATTTAGTATATCCTCACAGGCAACGATATCTGCCTCGGTCTTTTCAATTTTGACTTCAATCGGCTTTAGCTTTTGACCCTTATTGGTAATTATTTCGGATCGCATTCTGCGGACGTCTTTCTTGGATAACCTGCCGGTTTGTGGTCCTGCATCGGGCTCAGACATACCGATGTTTTCTTTCTGCTCTGTACGCCAGCCTTCCTTATCGAGAAATTGTTGATAGCCACCTTCAAATAAATTCACACCGCCGCTCTGAAACACCAGTAGCCGATCTGCCAGTGCATGCAAAAACATCTCATTATGGGTAACGATGATAACCGTACCGCTGAAATTATCTAAGGCAGCCAAAAGAGCGTCACAAGAATCCATATCCAAATGATTCGTGGGCTCATCCAACATGAGCAAATTGACTGGTACAGCCAAGATTTTTCCCAATAGCACCCGACTTTTCTCACCACCTGATAAGACTCCAATTTTTTTGAAGGCCGCGTCGCCTTCAAACATCATGGCACCGCAAATATCACGGGCCTTTTGGGTACTGATATCGACGGATGTATAGCCTATTTCCTCGGCTACGGTTCTTGAATTGGTCAGCGTCTGGATATTCGTTTGCTCAAAAAGACCGAAATCAATGTTGGGATTGTAAACCAGTTTACCATTATCAGGTTTCAATTTCTCGGCTAAAATTTTTAACAGGGTTGTTTTGCCTTTCCCATTTTTACCGACAATGCATATGCGATCACCAGTGTTTACCGAAAAAGATAAATTTTTAATCAATGGTTTTTGGGGATCGTATGAAAAAGAAAGATTTTCCGCCCTTAGAACGTGCTTACCCCGGAACGGTTTATCACGAAATGAAAAAGATAGTGTTTTCAACTCCTCTAACTTATCTTTTTTTTCCATTTTTTGGATCGATTTTACACGTGACTGAACCAGATTTGCAAGGCGTGCTTTGGCCCGGAAGCGCGTTATAAATTGTTGAATCTCTTTTTGTCGGCGCTCATCGTTTTGACGGGTTTTTTCATATATTTCTTCATCCTGCGCAATCTGTGAATAATATTTGAGTGTATCACCCTGGATTTTACGTACTTTTTTTCGATGGATACCGACCACATGGGTCACAACCTTATCCATAAACGACCGATCGTGAGTTATCAGCATGACCTCGTGCGGCCATTTAACTAAAAATGTCTCTACCCATCGAATGGATGTAATATCCAGGTAATTTGTGGGCTCATCCAGCAGCAAAAGATCGGGCTCGGCCACAATCGCCTTTGCCAGATTTAACCGAATTTGAAAACCTCCTGAAAATTCCCGGGGATGCCGCTGCATATCTTCGGATGCATATCCCAATCCTGCCAACACCTTCTCAACTTCCCAGTGGTGGTGTTTCTTGCCCGCCGGCAAGTCTTTCATACCTTCTTTTAAAACCGTATCTTCGGTAAAATTGAGTGTCTGTCGGACCATCCCGATTCGATAGTTCTTGGGGATGATGATGGCACCGTCATCGCCGGGAATCTCTCCCAGGATCATACGTAAGAGGGTGGTTTTACCATGGCCGTTTCGACCCACTAGTCCAATTCTCTCCTTGGGGCCAATCTTGAAACTGACCCCGTCAAAGAGTTGTTGACCACCGAAACTTTTTTGTAAATTCTCTACACTGATCATATTTTACGCTTTTAGCAGTTTAGGCTGTAGGTTTTTAGGCGCCAAGAGCAAACAGTCAACGGGCAACAGCCCGGGATTGGCAGCTTGCTCCCTCCAATCCTCCATGTACAATGGGAATAAACTCATTTTTTTTATTATAGGTCTTTGATTAGGTCAATCAGGAAAGTTTAACCTGAATTCATCCTTTGGTACAGGAGCTTGATGAATAATTCGGACGAGACTTAATCACGGTTCCCAGTCAAACCTAAACAGGGAATCTTCACCGTATGGGATTCGATCATTTTTGATTCGCTCGCTATCGCAGTTCAAATTTTGCTCAACGTTGCAACTATGAGGTTTAAAGTCCGTTGGCTGACAAGTGCTTACAGCCTATCTCATAATAGATATTAAATCCTCTGGCATGCGGCGAGACAGAAAGAATGGAAATCATCCATGTAACATATTAGCATTTTGAGCTTCTTTGATGTGCCGCCAAGGGGAATTAAATTGTTTTGAGATAGCTTGTAGTCTGTATGGCGGATCTTACCGGACAAAAGAGCTCGCGGCGACGTTCAAGATCCGTGATCACGGCACTTTTAAAACCATCGTACCCGCTGTGAGTCAGGATCTTTTCCCGATATTTTTTGATGTCAATGCACTCCAAACGCATCTTGACCGTTTTAAATAGGCGCGGAATTAAGTCCCCCGGCGCCTGGATATGATGCAGGCCCCCACTATAGGCCATCAGTATTTTGCCATTGGGTATTTTTTTTATCAAGTCAGCGATACCACCCCGGACCGTCATGGGCTGGCCGTTTTTATCTAGACCATTTCTACGCATCATACGGCCTTCGGGCATGATAATTACCATTGAGTCGGAATGAATCTGATTGATTACATTCAACCAGGTCTTATCCTTCAAACGCGTGATGGGTACCACATTGCCTGCTACCAGGCTAAAAAAATTACCTAATATGGGTCGCTGCAATGCTTCTGCTGCCACCGGTATCATACCATGTCTGGCGATGCGCCGTAAAAATTCATTTGGAAACCAGCCCACGAAAATCGGCTCATAAAAACTGGTATGATTTAAAAAGGCGACCAATCTAATCTTTCGCCAGGGATGTTGCGGGTATTCACCGATCCAGGCTATATCAAAGCGGTAAAAACATCTACTCAGCGCCTTGACAGATCGAAGCAGTCCATATACCCATGCATCACGGGACATGCGATTTCCTCACTTCGTAAAATGTGCGATTGCACGATATTACCAGCTAATTCAAAAAAAGATGATTTCTTGAAATAGCTTTAATAAATTATTATTAAAATTTATGCGGGGCTATGCCCGTTGGATTGCTCTGAATCTAAAAAAGGAGGGATCGAAAGTACAGCAAGGCTTTGGATTTTACATTTTTTTTACATTCAGATATGTTTTTAAATTGTAGGAAATTATTGCTGTTACCTTTAAGGATTATTGAAAATAGGCTGTTTTCTATTTATGCATAGCTTTTTAGGTTGTTAGACTGTAGGCTAGCCGATTAGTCTATAGCCTACAGCCCTTGAGATAATATTTTATGCCGGTCTTAACAAAACCAAAAGTATTGTAATACCTGCTATCCAACAAATCAGCGACCACCGGCATAGATGGTATGATGAGGTAGATTCTTTGCATGGGATTTACGCTAAATGGTCGCTGATTTGAACCAAGAATTTTGGCTCTTATTATTTTATTCTTTGTTCAATGGTAAATAAGTCACTCAAAAATTTAGATCTCATGTTTGCATTGCTGCGGAAGCGCTTCACTTTCCAGCGGTTGGCAACAAATAAAAGCCCTTTGCCAAAATTCTTGAGCATAACTCCATTCATTGTCACAGGCGCAAAAGGATGCACGCGGTTTGAAATTCATTCATCTTACCCAAGCGGCAGAATCCGCTGCAACTATCACAAGCTGGGCCGGCGACGCATGAAGGGAGTTATAACATGAATCGACCCAATTGGCTCATCCACCCTGTATTTATTCTGGTATCTTCAATTTTGGCACTGGTGCTGTCCCTGTTTCTCTATATTTATTGGTACATCGAAATCAGTAGCGGTCTCAGATCCATCATCGATCGGTTTAATCTGGACACCGGGCAATTTCTTACCTCCCAGACCTGGGTCGTTATCCTGGTTCTCACCGTACTGGTGGGTGTCATTATCATGGGAATCTTCATTATTTTTGTTTATAATCTGAAAACACTGCGGTTGTATCGATTGCAGCACAATTTCATCAATAATTTCACCCACGAATTAAAGACGCCGGTCACCTCATTGAAACTATACCTGGAAACTTTTCTGAAGCATGAACTTTCCCGGGAGGACCAGCTGAAATATACCCAGTATATGCTTTCCGATGCGGGAAGGCTTTCCGATGATATTAACCGTATTTTGAACTTGGCTCATATTGAGAGCAAAAGCTATTCCGAGGAGTTTGCCCTCCAGAATCTGCCGGAATCCATCAAGCAGTTTTATCACAACAACTCCCACCTTTTCCGCGATTGTGATATCAAGATCCATCTGCCCGCGAACCGCTCCTATTTTTCCCAAATCATTCCGTCCATGTTCGAAATGCTGTTGATGAATTTATTCACCAATGCATTGAAATACAACGAATCAGCAGTTCCCAAAATTGAGATCAGTTTTCATGAACAACGTAAAAAGGTAATCATCCGATTCAAAGACAATGGAATCGGAATCGCCAAGTCCGAGTTGAAGAAAATATTCAAAAAATTCTACCAAGTTGGGCGCTCGGATGATATGTCGGCCAAAGGTAGTGGTCTGGGGCTTTATCTCGTTGACCACATTGCCAAAATCCATAAGGGTAAAATAGTCGCCCAAAGTGACGGCCTGGGTAAGGGCGCTATTTTTAGTTTGATTCTTCCTTGGAGGCATTAATCCCCATGAATTCAGACCTGAAACCACGCATCCTGGTTATCGAGGACGACCTTCATATTGCCGAAGGCCTAAAATTGAACCTATCCTTACAGGGATATGACGTTCGCATCGCCCAGAACGGCCCTGCTGGCATTCAAATGTGGCAGGAGTGGCGACCGGACTTGATTGTCCTTGATATCATGTTGCCCGGCATTGATGGGCTCTCAATCCTGCGTAACATTCGCCTGGAGGATGAGAAAATACCCATATTAATATTGTCCGCCAAGGCGACCACCGATTATAAGGTCAAAGGGCTTTCATATGGTGTCGATGACTATTTAACCAAGCCCTTTAGTCTGGAGGAGTTCTTGCTGCGTGTGGATCGACTGGTCAAGAGAGCATCCTGGAGCAATGCGGATAGCGATTTGGCCCAGGAAATCAGTGCCATCGAAACTGAACGATTCTCATTCGGAAGCAATCAAGTCGATTTCAAAACCATGACGGCTGAATGTAAGTCCGGCCCCGTTCGACTAACAGAACAGGAAGCCAAGCTTCTGAAATTATTTCTATTAAATCCAGGGCGTCCCCTTTCACGTGAAAAACTTCTACAAATCGGGTGGGGTTATACCAAAGGTACCACCACCCGTACAGTTGATAATTTTATTGTCCGTTTTCGAAAATATTTTGAAGACAATCCCAAAAACCCGTCTTATTTTGTCAGCATAAGATCCATTGGTTATGTATTTTATCCCAATCCTGAAAACGAGGCGGAGTAAAAATGGTGGATTCTTTATCTTATAATGCGACAACCATTAAAGACGGTATTGTCCGGGTAAAAGATCAGGAATTGATTTTAGAAGAACCCCTATCCCTGCGTATTGAAGGCAATCCATATGCCGTTGTCATGCGCACGCCTGGTGATGAAATCAACCATGCGGCTGGGTTTTTCTTATCCGAAGGATTGGTGAGCCACCCTGATGAGTTTACCACCATTGGATACTGCACCGAAGAGGGGGTCAATGTAGTGACCGCCACCCTCACGCCCCGGCGGCGTAAAAAAGTCGAGAATCTGCTGGACCGACGTGGATTTGTTAGCCAAACCAGCTGTGGTATTTGTGGAAAGGAACTGATTAAGGATATTCATCAAATCGTTCGGCCGGTTTCGCATGAGATGCAAATTTCGTCTGTAAGTGTGGGCGACTGCGTTCAAAAGCTAACAGATCAGCAGTTGCTCTACCATTCCACCCACGGTGCGCACGCTGCCTTGATTCTCGATTCCCAGCTGCTGCCCTTGGCCTTTGCTGAAGACGTGGGGCGCCACAACGCGCTTGACAAGGCCATCGGCCAGGCCTTCATGCAGAATCGGTTGGAACAATCCAATCTGGCTGTTTTGTCTTCTCGCATTAGCTACGAGTTGGTTCAAAAGGCGGCCCGGGCCGGGCTTGAAATGATCGTGGCCCTCTCACGCCCCACATCATTGGCCGTTGAGTTGGCCTCCCAACTCAAAATGACACTGATAGTCCATAGACCTAACGGCCTCATCACAGTATTCTGCGGCAAAGATCGGATCATATAGCACATTTGTATATTATTCTTGACAGACCTACCACTCTGTTACATACTACCCCTTGTATGCAAAAGCAAAAGCTTAAATTTTGATCCTATTATGACGGTGAAGACCATGGATGCTGTTGAATTCTCTCTGTTTCGAAAAAAATTGGAAAAAACCCAAAAAGAAATGGCGCAATTACTGGGAACCTCGCTCAAAGCCATCCACAGTTACGAACAAGCCTGGCGAACAATCCCGCCGCATGTGGAACGCCAGATGTTTTATCTTCTCCTGCGCAAGCGAGGTCTATTGCCTAAGGCTAAAAACTGTTGGACCATCAAAAAGTGCCCACCAAGCAAACGCAAAACTTGCCCTGCCTGGGAATTTCAATCTGGTGATATGTGCTGGTTTACGTGCGGAACCCATTGCCAAAGTAAGGTTCAGGAAAACTGGCGTGATAAGATGGAACTTTGCCGGGAGTGTGAAGTTCTCCTGCCCATTTTAAATGCGGTCAAGGAATAACGGGCTAGCGCGTACATCTGCAGAACAACATCATGAAACTTGTCTCAATTGCCATCAGTTCCAAAAAAGGGACGCGCAAAAAAACAGTCCCCACGGCCCAATTGGTTGAAAACCATGGGATAGAAGGAGACGCCCATGCCGGATCCTGGCATCGTCAGGTCAGCCTGCTAGCGATGGAAGATATTCACAGCATGCAGGCCAAAGGCCTTGATGTGAATTTTGGAGATTTTGCCGAAAATATTGCCACCAGCGGGATTGATCTACCCAGCCAGCCCATAGGGAGTCGCCTCAAACTCGGAGACAGCGTCGTTTTGGAAATCACCCAAATCGGTAAAGAATGTCACACCAAATGCGCCATCTACTATCAGGCCGGCGATTGTGTCATGCCCAGGCGTGGTATTTTCGCCCGCGTCATTACCGGCGGGAGAGTATCTTGTGGCGATGCCATTGAGGTCTTGGTTTAAATCCGTTACTATTGATACCGCAATTCATCTTCATACAAACCATTTTGTGTAGGATTATAAATAGGATTCACAGCAGATCAGGCTGTTAGGCTGAAGACTATTAGACAGTTTGTGGCTAATAGTCTAACAGTCTAAACTCCTAATAGACTACAACCTATCTCAAAATAAAGATTAGGCCCTCTGGTTAAGGACTGTTCAGGTAGAATGGGTAACAAACTGCTAGTATATGAGCATTTTGAGCCGCTTAGCCATGCCATCAGGAGGTATTAGATTATTTTGAGATAGCTTGTACTGTTCTTTGAATCCTTTTTGATATAAGCGTTAGGTATGAATACAGCACAACCTTTGTATCCTAGCGGAAGGGGATTAGACTTGCTTCTAAACAACTTTCTAACCAAGGGTCGGGATTTTTTGGGATGTCGATATCCCATCATGTGCGGCGCCATGACCTGGATTAGTGATTACAAACTGGTGGGTGATGTGGGCAACGCCGGCGCTTTTGGCTTATTGGCCGGCGGCAACACCCCCGTAGACATGCTCGCCAACGAAATCAATGCGGTACGAGATTATACCGACAAACCATTTGGCATTAACCTGATCACGGTTTCACCCATTTTTAAAGAGCAGCTGGCGATGGTTTGCGATCAAGGTTGTGACATCATTATGTTTGCCGGTTCAATACCACGGGAGCCCGAAATCCGGAAGGCCCAGGATGCCGGTGCCAAAATTATCTGTTTTGCCCCCACCGCCCCATTGGCCATGCGGCTGATCAAGATGGGCACGGATGCTCTGATGCTGGAAGGCTCCGAAGCCGGCGGTCATATCGGCCCGGTGTCGCTGTCTGTTTTGCTCCAACAGGTTCTTTTTGAAATTGAATCCGTACCTATTTTCGCGGCTGGCGGGATTGCCACCGGGCGCATGATGGCCCACCTGCTGATGATGGGGGCGGCCGGAATCCAGATGGGAACCCGATTTGTTATGTCGGACGAATGTAAGGCTCATCCTGATTTTAAGGAAACGTTTCGGAAGGCCAAAGCAAAAGACGCTGTGGCGACACCTCAATTTGACAGCCGCCTGCCGGTTATCCCTGTCAGAGCACTGAAAAACAAAGGCACCCAAAAGTTTAGCAAACTTCAGCTTGAAATTATGGAAAAACTAAACGCAGGCGATATCGATCCCTTAAAGGCTCAATTTGAAGTGGAGAATTTCTGGGCGGGCGCCTTGCGTGAAGCTGCCATTGAAGGCGAGGTCCAGACCGGTTCACTCATGGCCGGTCAATCCGTCGGTCTGGCAGACAAAATTATGCCCATCAAGGAAATCATCGGCGAGTTGGTCCAGGATGCCGAATCCGAACTTCAACGTCTGCATGATATATTTCACGGAACAGTCGGCACTTAGTTGCGTAATCGACTGACTGCAAGAATCACTTGTAACTTGTCCCGGCAAATTCTTTCCAGGCACACATCTTATAAGGTTCTGAATATAAAAGATCATGGGAATAGTGAAAAAAAAGGGGCACAACCCGATGGGCGTGCCCCTCTTTTTAATTTGATTGGCTAGATCACAGAAACATTGGTTGCAGCAGGACCTTTGTTGCCCTCTTCAACATCGAATGAAACCCGGTCGCCCTCATTGAGACTTCTGAAGCCGGTCGCATTAATAGCGCTGTGGTGCACGAATACGTCTGGTCCGTCTTCCTGCTCAATAAAGCCATACCCTTTTTGGTCGTTAAACCATTTAACGATTCCGGTTGCCATGGTGATGCCCTCCGTTTGGTTATGAATTAATACAATTTTTTACTGGAGGACATACCATTATACAATGAGCAGTTCCTTCAGAAAAAACAACCCCGCAAACCAAATGCGGAGCTTTAATACTCCCTGCCCTATAGCAACTTGGGTATTAAAAATCAAGCCAATTATGTCTGCATACAAACAGAGGCCCGTCAGGCGTGAGACAATCATTGTCTGTAACCGCCATAATTTGAGTCTCACAGCAACGACTAGATTATAGCCTTTCTTAGCTCTTCTTTGACGGCGACACCTATTTTTTCAAGTGTCAAAGGCTTTTTGATATATTTACCGGCACCCAGCTGCTGAGCCTTTGTCACTTCCTCGGTTTCCGCAAAACCGCTTACGATGATAGCCCTCTGAGCGGGATGAATCCGGATAATGCGCTCATAGGTTTCGCGACCATTGATACCCGGATCCATTATCATGTCGAGTACAATCAAATCGGCTTTATTCGCTTGCAAATATTCAACAACTTCCTCGCCGCTGGAAAAAGTTTCACAGTCATAACCCAGCGTCTCAAGCATTTTACCGGAGATATCTCGTTGACTCTCAACATCGTCCACAACCAATACTTTCTCACCGCGACCTTGCAAATCTTCAAATGGTATCGTCATATCGATGGGATGAATTGCATCCCTAGTGATGGGAAAATACAAATCAAACGTGGTTCCTCGGGCGCCGCTTTTCACGTCAATATACCCATTGTGATCCTGAACCGTGTTCCATACAACTGCCAGGCCTAAACCCGTCCCGCTTCTACCCAAAAATTTCTTTGAATAAAATGGTTCAAATATCCTCTCGAGATCGTGGGCAGAAATCCCTGAGCCGGTATCCGATACGGTTAATACCACATATTCGCCGATGGTAACTTCATCATAACCCTTGAGGGGCCTGTCCAAATATCGATTACGCGTTCGGATGACCGTGTCGCCCGTTCCATCTATGGCTTCGATTGCATTGGACACCAGATTCATCATTACTTTGCGGATATGAACCGGGGAACCACCAATGTTAAATAGGTCCGTATCCAAGTCAGTCCGAACAATAACATCAGGGTGGAATTGTTTGAGTTTTTTATATTCGGGAGAACCCAAATAGTCCATGATGTGTTCGTTTATATTCAATGGTTCTTTCTGGGTCGCCACCCCCCGGGCCACAGTCAGAAGATCCTGGACGATAGCGGTGGCCCGGTGGCCGGATTCCTGAATCGCTTCGATCGGTGTTCGTAGTTTGCTGTCTTCAGGCAAATCCATCAACATCAGTTCCGGATAGCTGACAATTCCGGAAAGAACATTGTTTAAATCGTGGGCAATCCCACCGGCCAATAGTCCTAAGGATTCCATTTTCTTTGACCTGGCCGACTTCTCTTCACTTTCGCGCATGGCGTTTTCTGCCCGCCTGCGTTCCGTGATATCATTGCCGATACATAGGATCTCCGCAATCTGGCCTTCATCGTTTTTGATGGCCTTGTTCGTCCAGGCAACCCAGACCCGTTCACCGCTACGAAGCACATTTTCATTCTCGTAGGCAGCATACTTATCAGGATTTTTGATAATATCCTGAAGCAAACCGGCCTGATGTCTGCCGGATGAGTCGATCTCTGGAATAATTGTCCCGGCACTGGGCTTACCCAATATTTCCGTTTCCGTGTAACCAAAAAATTTTTCAGCATACTCGTTAAAAAAGGTTATTCGTCCATCTTTGTTGATACGGATGATGATGCTGTTGGCGTTCTGAACCAGTTCTCGATACTTTGATTCACTTTCTTTTAAGGCCTGCTCGATATTATGGGCTTCGGTGATATCCAGGCCGGTGCACAGAATATATTCTATGGTGCCATCGGCTTTGGTCAACACGGAGTTCTTCCAGCTGATCATGCGTTTCTGGCCGGATTTCGTTACCCAGAAGTTCTGGAAGTTCCTGGTTATCCCCTTGTGGATCACATCCTTGATGGTTTGCTTTACGGCCTTATGTTCTTCAGGTAAAAGCAATATATCCCAAAACGGTTTGTCTTTTACTTCGCTAAACGTATAGCCGGACAACTTTTCACTGGCACGGTTAAACATAGCAATATAGCCGTTTAAATCGACCACGACCACCAATGAATCAATCCAAGCCAGCACCTTTGAAATAAAATCACGCTCCTGCACGATGGCGGCTTCGGCATTTTTGCGTTCGGTTATATCCTCAAAAATCGTATAGACTTGAAAAGGTTTTGTCTCACCCTGTTTTAATTCCGGGACGGCATTGATGTTGATCCAGCGATATGCGTTTAACGCCGGGTTAAACACCCCCATGATCACGTCACTAACAGGTTTTCCTGTTTTTAAAGCGACCATTGCCGGATGGTTCTCTCCTGAAAAATCAGATCCATCCTCCTGAATGGCCTTCCAGCGCGGGTCCATGGACGTTCTACCCGTCATTTGGCCAAAAGTTAATCCCAACACTTTTTCAGCGGCCGGATTGGCGAAAATAATTTTTCCATTGGCATCCTGGTACACAACGCCCAAAGTCATGGTATCCATTAATTTCTGGTATGAAATATCTTGCTTGTTCTGATCACTGGACACGGACAGATTCCCTTTCTGCGCTGCTTAAAGACGCTTCAGATGATATTAATCAAGCTTTGGTCTCAGCAATTGCCTGCGTTCTATATCTTAAGCTGATAATCTTATCACCAGATCCGTTGATCTGCAACATCCAAGAGAACGGGTTTTTATGGATCGAATCCATACGTGTTAGTTCCAACGGAAAACTATTTGACAGCCAGGGGTAATCTGGTTAAGGAGAAGCATGTTTAGCGCTAAAGAAATTATCGATATTGCTCTTAAAATCGAACAAAACGGCGAAGCCGTATATCGTCAGGCCGTAAAATACCTGGACAATCCCGAACTCTCTGAACGTTTGCTCTGGATGGCTGACGAAGAAGCGCGTCATATGGCCTGGTTCAAACAATTTCAAGCCGATCTTGCAAATGACGACGATCGAATAGCTGCCAACGAAATAAGCAGCAGCGCTTTGGGTGACATTTTGGGGGACCAGAGTTTTACATTGCAGGATATCGATTTTACCCGAGTCAGCGACATCTCAAAACTCATCGATATTTTTATCGAATTTGAACGCGACGGCATTCTTTTTTATGAAATGCTGCGGACCTTTATCAAAGACCCCAAGGCCCTTGATCCCCTGGTTCAGATCATTCAGGAAGAGTATCAGCACATCGAAATTTTGAATCGGCTAAAACCCCCTCCCGCCGCACCCTGATTCCTGTCCGCAACGATAGTTGCAATACCGACCGCAATGCATACTATAAAAGCTGTAAGCTGAAAGATGTAGGCTTTCAGCTGCTATTTGCTGACAGCCTAGCGCTTCTTGCTGAACGCCTATTGCTTAGGGAACTGATTATGCTATTTGTTCGAAAACTGATTTTACCGGTGCTTCTACTGGTAGCGCTGCCGAGCTGGGCGGCGGATCTGCAATATGCTTTAACCGTTGAAATCGATCCGGCCCGAAAGATGGTTTCCGGAACGGCCAGTTTAACTTCAGCTATCCAACGGAACATCATTCTAAACATCGGTCATCTGCGTAATGTGACAGCAGAACCCGGTGTGATTCAAAGCCAATCACCACAGACCCTGGAAATAAATCTGCAGCCCGATTCGACCACCCGAGTTTCATTCCAAGCCTTGGCCCCGGATCTGCCCAATGCCTTCATGGATGCCGATCATGTATTTTTATGGGGGCCTTGGTATCCCAGGCCCAATTCGTTCGCCGTTTATCGGTTTCAGGTTCACTTACCCTTGGGCTTTGAGGCTGTTTCAGAGGCCAATGCCATTTCGCGGGAAGCAGGCCCTAGCGGAATCCGATATGGATTTGACTTTAATCATCCTCTGGATGGTGTTCACCTAGCCGCTTCCAATCGATTTATAATAAAAAGAGACTATTTTCGGGGGATTGAAATAGAAACCTGTTTTTTTAAGGAAGATATTGGTTTGGCCGACACTTACCTTGAACACGCCGCCAGGTATTTGCAGCAATACGAGGATCGGCTGACACCTTATCCCCACCGGCGATTGGCCATCGTGGCCAACATCCGGCCGACAGGGATATCTCTGCCCACTTTTACCCTACTCGGGCAAGATGTCCTCCGGCTGCCCTTTATCGTCAAAACTTCTTTGGGACACGAAATCCTGCACCAGTGGTTTGGCAGCTCAGTATACATTGATTCCACCCACGGCAACTGGGCCGAGGGTCTCACGACCTACTTGGCTGATCACGAGACCGCCGTTGAAGTTGGTCGAGATCGTACTTATCGCAAACAGATACTGGTTAACCACGCCGCTTATGTCAAACCGCAGAATGTAATCCCCATAAGTGCTTTTCAATACCGTCGTAATAAGGCTGAAGGGGCTGTGGGATATGGCCAAGTGGCCATGTTTTTTCATCAACTCCAGACCCGCTTCGGCAGGATCAAATTTAACGCTGCCCTAAAGGATTTTATCCACCTTAATCTTTATCGGGAGGCATCCTGGCAAGATTTACAGCGCTCATTTGAAAAGGCTGCCGGCCAATCCTTGCAAGAAACCTTTGATTACGCATTAACCCGCACACATCTGCCGAGCCTGGAAAATATAGCATCCGAATTGACGATTGATAACGGCAAGCCCGTTCTGCAAATTGAATTTCAGCCGGATTCGATACCATATCCCGTGGTGGTTCCCATGTCTGTCTACCACGGCAAGAAATCTCTGATTGAAAATATCCAGATTACGCCAGACCAAACCCGATTGCGTATTCCCTTTGAATCGATCCCAACCCGTGTGATTTTAGATGCAGATTACCATGTTATGCGAGAGCTCACCGATTTGGAGACACCGGCGGTTTTGGCGGCTATTATGGGAGCTGCTTCGGTGACGGCCGTTGTGCCTAAAGAGCGGGAACAAATCTATCAGCCGCTATTGGATGCCCTGCATATTGCCAATCTTCGCATCGCCAGGCCGGCAGATCTGAGCTTTAGCGATTTCCAAAGCGGTCATTTTTTACTGGCAGGATCAGATTTGGAATTTTCTCAAAAGCTATTCGGCAAATTCGATCCAACACCGACCGGTACCCGCTTGCGGGTTTACAAAAACCCCTTTGATCCGGATGGGCGCATCCTTATGGCTGATGTCAGCAGCAGGGCGGAAGGCCAGGCCATCCAGCGCAAATTACGACATTATGGTTCCTATTCGCACGTGGACTTTACGCAGGGGCGCAACATTTTAAAAGAAACCACAGCTGCGAACAACGGTGTTCTCCTTTTCGAGAAGCCCGGCACCCGCGCAGTCCGTCCGGACCACCTCGGGTCAATCGACACCATATTACCGGATTTGGAGCATAAACGCATTATCTACATCGGCGAGCAGCACAACCGTTTTGCCCACCATATCAACCAATTGCACATCATCCGCTACCTCCATCAAAAGGGATACGCTTTCGGTGTCGGCATGGAAATGTTCAAGCAGCCGTTTCAGGCCGTCATCGATGACTACCTGGCGGACAAAATCGATGAAGTATCTTTTCTCAGGGATACACGTTATTTTGAGGAATGGGGCTATGACTACAATTTATACAAACCCATTATCGCCTATCTTAAACAGAACCAGATTCCCCTGGTTGCCTTGAACCTGAAGGCATCGATTACCAGGCAGGTAGCCCGTAGCGGTATCGACAGCCTCAATCCACCAGACAAAAAGCGGCTGCCGGCCTCCCTGGACTTTTCCAATCGCCGCTATTCAGAAGACCTTAAAACGGTTTTTGATTTACACCGGAACCAGGAACCGCTTGATGATTTCCATCATTTTCTGCAGGCCCAGGTGCTCTGGGATGAGGCCATGGCGGCGCGCGCTTTTGCCTTCCTGCAAAACAATCCTTCCAAAAAAATCATCATTCTAGCCGGCAATGGCCATTTGCGGCATCGATACGGTATACCGGATCGCCTGCAAAGGCGTGGGCAAAATTCAGATGTGGTTCTTTTACAGGATGAATCTTTTGAACCTGGCATTGCGGATTATGTGCTTTTGCCCGAGCCGATCGAAGGGACCTTTTCACCTAAGTTGGGTGTGGCGGTCGAGCAAAATGATAGCGGGCTTGCTGTCAAACGCGTAAGCCCCAATAGCCCAGCCCAGGAGGCCGGGTTAAAATCAGACGATATCATCACTTACTTCAACCAACTCCCCATTTTTTCACTGTCTGACCTGCGATTGGGCCTGTATGCCGCCTCTTGGGAAAATTTATACCCCCTTCGGATTTTACGTGATGGTGTCCCCCTGGATATCCAAATTCGGCTTTTTGACTTTACTACTTTTTCCATGCGAAAATAGTGAATCTCCGAATTGGTTCTCATGGTTGACAAACCACATTGTGGTACATACAATATTTTGAATTCCTAGCTGCCATTCGACCGAAAGCACCGAGCAAACATCGGCAAAATGCCGCGCCGACGTACTTCAGCCTGGAATAAATTCATAAAATCACAATGCGGATTGATGTCGGGTGTCCCCAATTACACGATTTCAAATTGAACCTCAATCAGAAAGAATCCGACATGAAACAGTTTATAAAACGAATCTTGCTATTCGGCTTGCGCAAAAACAAACGCTTTAAAGTCAAGTCTGATGTATATGTGAAACTGCAAAATGCCGTCCAGAAAAATCAAATCGATGAAATTAGCCTGGGTGGTCTCTCCTTTTACTATAATGATAATGGCCATCCCGTGGGCCGGTCATCCCGGCACTTAAGCCTGCTGGCAGGATGCTGTGACCTGGTAAGTAAGATACCATTCAAGATAGTATCAGACACCAATGCGGGCGAGTCGATGAATTTTAAATACCGTATCAAGCGAATGAGCATTAAATTCGAGGGATTGAGCTTCAAACAAAAAAGACTGCTTAAACATATTATCCGACAACACTCGATTGAAACTTTTTAATACCGATGGAATTGATAGAGCAATATGCACAAATGAGACAAACCCGCGGCCGGAACTATGTGCCCCGTACCAAGCACCTGGCTTCAAATGGTTGGGCCACTTATACCAATCGGCTTTTTCTGGAATCCAGCCCTTACCTGCTCCAACATGCACACAATCCCGTGGATTGGCATCCCTGGGGAGATGAAGCCTTTCAGTTGGCAGCGTCACGCAATCGACCGGTTTTGCTTTCAGTGGGCTACTCCACTTGCCATTGGTGTCACGTAATGGAAGAGGAGTCCTTCGAGGATGTGGAAATTGCCCGCTATATCAATGAAAACTACATTCCCATTAAAGTCGATCGGGAAGAACGACCGGATGTGGATGCAGTTTACATGGCCGCCGTTCAGGCATTAACCGGACGCGGTGGTTGGCCCATGACCGTTTGGCTGACGCCTGACCGCAAACCCTTTTATGGCGGCAGTTACTACCCGGCCCGAGATGGCGATCGTGGTCTGGGGGTGGGATTTTTAACCCTTCTAAAAAAAATTAATGCAAGTTATCACGCTCGTAAAGACCTGGTGGAATCCACGGGCAATCAATTGACCAATGTGATTAATCAGATGCTCTCAGCGGAAGCAGGATCGCAATTGCCGGGGGAAGACTGTCTGCATTCCGCCTTTCAATCCTATCAGCGAAGTTTTGACGGCAATCACGGTGGTCTCGGCGGAGCCCCCAAATTTCCAAGTTCCTTGCCCATTCGGTTCCTCCTGCGCTATGCCAATCGTTTCGACAATAAACATGCCTTGCAGATGGCCACGTTAACTCTAGATAAAATGGCAGCCGGCGGATTATATGATCACGTGGGCGGCGGGTTCCATCGCTATGCCACCGATGAACGCTGGCTGGTTCCACATTTTGAAAAGATGCTCTACGACAACGCCCTGCTGGCCCAGGATTATCTGGAGGCATTTCAGCAAACCGGGGATACCAACTATCAACGCGTCGTTCACGCGGTGCTCGATTATGTGCTGCGTGACATGACCTCTCCCCAGGGCGCCTTTTATTCGGCCACAGATGCAGACAGCCTTACCCCCATGGGGCATCGGGAGGAAGGATATTATTTTACCTGGACGCCACCGGAGATTGAAAAACACTTGGGCCCGGAGCTGGCCGAACTCATTAAAACAACCCATGGGATCGGGCCGGTACCCAATTTTGAAGGCCGTTATATTCTGCACCGCCCGGAAACCTTATCAACGGTGGCCGACCGTTTGAATCTAGCTGAAAGCGATCTAAGAGCTCAAATAAAGAAAGGGCTGGAAAAACTGCGTGCTGCGCGCCGCAAGCGTCCGGCTCCTCTCCGGGACGAGAAAGTTCTCACGGCCTGGAACGGATTGATGATATCGGCCCTGGCCAAAGCCGGTTTTGTGCTAAAAGCGCCCGTCTATGTCCTAAGTGCGGAGAGGGCCGCAAACTTTCTATTGGATAATCTACTGATTGATGGCCGATTGAAACGCAGCCATATGGACGGTGTATCCACGCACAATGCCTACCTGGATGATTACGCCTTTCTGGCGGCGGCCTGCATCGATCTGTATGAGGCCACCCATGAAGTAAGTTGGTTGCAGCATGCCATTGCCCTGGATGAGACCATCGCTCACTTCCATGAAGACCTGGACAACGGCGGTTTTTTTATGACCAGTAGCGATCATGAACAGCTGATTGCCCGCGAAAAACCCAATCAGGATGGTGCCCTGCCATCCGGAAACGCCGTGGCGACCATGAACCTGATCCGATTGGCCGCCTTCACATCCAAAAGCACTTATTTGGAACGGGCCCGGCGCGCGCTCCAAGCCTTTGCCAGGATTCTCGCTGCAAACCCCACCGCCATGGCCGAACTTCACCTGGCGCTGGACAGTTTTCTGCATCCACCCAAGGAAGTAGCCCTCATCGAACCCGAAAGTGCCCCCGACGGAGCCGATGTTTTTTTAGATATCATCCGGCGTCATTATCTCCCCGGCCGCGTCCTGGCCAAAGCCGGCGAAGGCCGGGACTTGGAAGAGCAAGCCAAACTGATCCCCCTGTTGCAGCGTAAAGAACTCCTCAACAACCAAGCCACCGCCTTTGTATGCCAAAATCTCACCTGCAAACGGCCTACCAACGACCCGGTTGTATTCATTCAGCAACTCAATTCAATCGATACCAGATTTGATCAGGCCAGATTTGAATGACACTTGAGATAACAATCTCATTTAAAACATACCGTTAATATTTAAAAATCCCGCTGTAGGGGCAGGCCTTGTGCCTGCCCGTTTCGGCCAATCGGTTGTTGTTTTTCTGGCAGTCTGTCAGATTTGTTCGGCCAGCCATCCAAACCAGACGAACAACGAAAAATCGCCCTCCACCGCAAGCTCCCCCTTCCTTATGGCGGCCAGCATCACGGTATCGTCTTTCATGCCGTTAATAAGCAGCTTGATGGCTGTGCCCGAGGATTCAAAGGTGAATACGGCCACCCGCTCCCCCAGGTTACCCTTTGACCGCGCCAGCTCGCTTTTAGCATGCCAGGCCCTTTCCGTTTTGAAAGCGCCCTTGTCGAATTCGAAATATCGGACCGGTCTCCCGTTGCCCAAGGCGAACTGCAGGACCGCCTGTTTGTCCCGAATGGCGTATACGAACTTTTTATCTTTTTTAATCAGCCGGGCGATCCTGAACCCGATAAACCACATGGTCAGTTTGAATAGCATGACAAGTCCCCCTATCAGGAATACCGTGAAATGGCCGTGGAGGTAACCGTTCCGTTCCTGACGCCGGCACCCACGTCCTTGAGGGCATCCAGGTAGGCCTGGATCATCTCGTCGGGTACGGGCTCGGCAATGAGCTGCAACATGATCGGGTTGAAAACGCCGAAGGGAAAATAGCCTTTGTCCACCATGCCGCCGATCACGGTGAGCATGTCCAGGGTTTCCGAGCGGAAATAGAGCATGGTGGAATCGTTGTCCAGGCATTTAAAGTCCTCAATTTTTTCAATGCCGGCCGTCAGTTTCTCTTTGACCTCCATGCACTGGCGGGTCATCTCAACATACCCGGATTCGCCCAGGAATTTCATGATAGCCCAGGCCGTAGCCACCGAGCCGGCGGGTCGACTGCCCACAAAGCCCGAGGTCTTGTATTTGCCCTCCGGCCAGTTGTCCACCGAGACATAGTGAAAAACCTCATAATCCCTGGTGCTGTATAAAACCGTTGAGCAGGGCTTGGAGGCGTATCCGTGCTTGTGCAGATCGGCCGACATGGAGCAAACGCCCGGAACCCGGAAGTCGAAGGTAGGGATTTCGTAGCCCAGCCTTTCCAGCCAGGGATTGATGTACCCGCCCACACAGGCGTCCACATGCATCCAGAGATTGTGTTTCCGGGCCACTGCCGCCAGCTCGGGAATGGGGTCTATCGTGCCGTAGGGCCAGTTGGGAGCCGAGCCGGCAATCGCAATGGTATTGGGGTTTATGGCCTTTTCCATGGCCTCCACATCCGCCCGGAAATCCTCCTTCACCGGTATCCTTTTAATGTCCATCTCCAGGAAATGGCAGGCCTTGTCAAAGGCGGCATGGCCGGAATAGGGCAGGATGATTTCCGGCCGACCCGAAACCCCGCGCTCCACTTTGGCCCACTCCCTGGCGGTGTGCATGGCGCAGAAAATGCTTTCCGTGCCGCCGGTGGTGATAAAGGCGCATCCCTGGTCCGCTCCGTTGAGAATCTCCAGGGCCATACGCAGAACCTCGGCCTCCATTGTTCCCATGCCGTCCATGTATTTGGCCAGAAAGGCGTTGGAATGGGCAAAAATCGCGTAAGCTTCCTGACGAATTTTCTCCAGCTTATCGGAACCCTTGTGGCAGTAAACATTAAGCCGGCCCAATTCGTCGTCGGCATCCAGCCTTCTGAATTCAACCAGACGCTGCTTTATACTTTCCCACGCGTCCCCATTTTCTGGAAAAATCCTTTCACCTGCATTGAATTCTATCTCTTTCATTGGCCATCCTCTTTTTACTTTGCTTTGGTTATTCCTCAATGCGGTTCCCTAAAAACCGCCAATTAGCCGGGGGTGCCGACACCCGGTATGAACCTTTTAGAAAACCTCTTTCTTCAAAACGCCC
>CAYVMI010000063.1:0-27831 GCA_964452555.1 uncultured Desulfobacterales bacterium | reverse complement strand
CTAATTAAGCACAAGCATGAGGATTTGACAGCGATTGTCCAAAAGGATCAAATCCTGTCGGAGCGTCTAAGGGAACTACATCTGGAATTTGAATTTATAAAAACCATTAACAATGCCAGCCAAAGCTTGACTGCGGATCAACTGGACCGACTCAAATCAATCGGGAAGAAGGAATATACGCTTGATGACAAAAAGTATCCCTATTTAACCGAAGATGAAATTGAAAATCTTAGCATTCGCTACGGCAATTTGTCACAAGCGGAACGGCGCATTGTCGAAAACCATGCCAATATGACGCTTAAAATTTTAAAACAGCTTTCCTTTCCCAAGCGTTTGGCTAAGGTGCCCGAGTTTGCCGGCGGACATCATGAGAAGTTGGATGGATCGGGTTATCCGCAAGGACTGGGCGCCCAGGATCTGCCCTTGCAGACGCGCATCCTTGCTATCGTGGATATTTTTGAAGCCCTGACCGCACGTGATCGGCCCTACCGGGAGCCCATGAAACTTTCGGAGGCGATTAAAATTATCCATTACATGAAAGAGAATAAGAAGATCGATGCGGATTTATTTGATCTGTTAATGGATAGCGGGATTTATTATGAATATGCACGTCATGAGATGGACCCCAAACAAATAGACATGCCGGAGCCAAAGCTTAAATCGTAAAATATTTCCATTATAAAAATTGCAAAGCTTGAATTGATCTAAAATTCTAAATCAACAGATAGTTGGTTTTCAGCTCTTGGCTCTTTGTTGTTCAAGAGCAGCTCTTAGCTGGTAACTTCAAAGAGCCAAGAGCTAAGATCAAAGAGCTTATAATTAACTTTAGCTCACATTAGGCACTGCCATTGTTCAAATCGTTTTGCCCGCTGGAAACATCGCCCGTATCTGGTTGATGGCTTCCTGGGGTGAATCAACATATTTCAAAAGGCCGTCGTTTTGATAGCGCTCAAATTGATCCTCGGTTTTATAATTTAAAAGCAGCGTGGGTTTGTGACATTTGAGCGCCAAAGCGATTTCAGATAACGTACCCATACCACCTGGGCAGGCCACGACCACATCGCTGGACAGAACATTGATACAATTTCTGGCATTGCCCATTCCCGTTACAATGGGTATTTGAATGTGTGCGCCGGCTGTGCCGGCAGTGCTGTCCGGAAGAATACCGATCGTGATGCCCCCAGCCTCATGGGCACCTGAAGCGGATGCTGCCATCACGCCTGCGTCACGGCCGCCATTCAACAAAATCCACCCCTGCCTGGCAATGAGGGTGCCCAAACCATATGCATCTGATCGCACCTGATCGCTGACGCTGCCACCGCCCATTACTCCGATGATTAAGGGTCTTTGCATGGATTTAACCTCCTAAAAAACCAAAAAAAGGGTATAGAAACCGATGATTTGATATAATGAATTTAGGATTATTTTGAACATCGAACATTGAACACCCAACATTCAACATCGAAAAAGCTAAACGCGAATGGCCAAAGATTCAACATTCGGCGTTGAATGTTCGATATTTATTTCAAACCCAGATACTTACTGCGTCAACAGCTTGCCACTGTTCGTTTTAACCTCAATACCCTTATTAATGACCAGATCCTTGCCAACCGTGTATCCATGTTTATGGATACGGTCATTCTGTTTAGAAGTGGCGCGCTGGAAGGTCTTCGTGCGCGGGTAGCGATGCATTATGTAAGCATCCAGGAGAGGATCTTGTAATGAAACCAGCGCGCTTGTCTTATCACAGGGGCTTGGCGTCGTATGCAGTCTTGAGAGTTTGTTGCTGAATCCCTCCACGAGTCCCACGGCAAAATCGGTTTTGCGATAACGGTTGAAGCGGCCGCGGGAATTGTATTGGCGCCAATGACTATCGATGGTGTTTCTGACAAAGTCATAAACATACGCTGCAATTTTTACATTTTCGGGAGTTCCGCTGATTTCAAATACGCGCCCCATTTTATTTTTTCCCAAGACATAGGCGGAAACCCACAACCCTTGCACAAAATAATATTGCTGCAGCAAATTGGCCAGATGGTATTCCTCGCGGAAATGACGTAGAGCGGGTGCTCCAATGAACATACTGATAAAATTGCGCTGATCGTTGTGCTCCAGAAGGTACAGATTATACTTATGCATCAATTCATGGGCTTTGGTCATGGCCGCTTCCGCTTCATGACGATTCGAGCTGCCGGCCAGGGACATGAGTTTCTTGACACGCAGCAGCACGCGGTCGCGGTCACTGAGAGATGCCTGGGATAAACGATCGTGCAAAGGGCTGTAGTGACCTGAGGCCTTTGGGTTGGCCCGCAGCTGCCGACAGGCTTCAATAAAATCAGGTCCATGGGGGAGATGCTCGGAACTTTTCATAACCTGGTCGGTGTACTGGTGCGCCATTTCGTGACACAATACATCGCGGACATCATCCCACGGATAGTTCAAAATAAAATTGCGGCTGATTACAATTTCGTTTCGCTGGCGCGACCAATATCCTAAACGGGATTTTAGCTTGCGTAGGCTAAATAGCGGTGGTCGCATCAAACGCCGCTTTTCGTCGGGTAACACCCACAGTGCATTTTCCCACTCACAGGCCAGCCCATGCAGAAGTTGGCGTTCCAAGTCTTCTTGGATATGTATCTCAGGTGCTTTGCTCGATTTCATCCAGAAATTGATCGACTTCCTTATCCCGATCCATCCAGGCCGGAAAGGTTTCACGGTAATTTTTTAAGGCGGAGTATGAAAGACTCGCTGACTGGGTGACTTCATGTCCGAGCGCCTGATAATGTACATTGCCCTGGAAATCGACCACACATGAGTAGCCGTTATAATCAACCTGGTTGCCATCCACACCCACGCGATTGACACCGATGACATAGGCTTGATTTTCAATAGCACGGGCGCGCAGCAACATCTGCCAATGAATCTCCCGGGCGGCCGGCCAGTTGGCAACCACAATGGCCAAGTCATAGGGCGGGGTGGTATTGCGCATCCATACCGGAAACCTGAGATCATAGCAAATAAATGGTCTAATCCGCCATCCTTTCAATTCAAGGGTCAAGCGGCGCTTCCCAGCCGTGTAGACCTTTTCTTCGCCGGCCATGCGAAAAAGATGCCTTTTATCATACGTGTGTGTCCGACCATCCGGAGTCGCCCATACCAGACGGTTGAAATAGTCTCCATCCTCTTTGATCATAAGGCTTCCAGCAATGGGGATACCTAGGTCTTTTGATTTCGTTTGCATCCATGTCACGGCGCTTTGCTGCATGGTTTCAGCCACTGTGTCCGGGTTCATGCTGAAACCGGTGGAAAACATTTCCGGCAGCAGAATTAGATCGGTTGGGTTGTTGATGGCTTCAATTTTTTCATCCAGCATTTTAAGATTAGCGGGAATGTCCTCCCAATAAAGCTCCGTTTGAATCCAGGTAATGATTAGATTTTGCATAATTTTTCAGCAGCCTTTTCGAGGGTTTCAATTTTTTTAGCAAAACAGAAGCGAACCACATGGTAATCTATTTGGTTATGGTAAAAAACCGATATCGGAATGCTGGCAACCCCGTGCTCCACAGTCAACCAGCGGGCGAATTCGACATCGGGTCGGTCTGAAATTTCATCGAATTGCATCAATTGGAAATAGGTCCCCGAGCAGGGTATGGACTTGAAACGCGAGTGTTGCATGAAGCCTAAAAAAGCGTCCCGTTTTTCCTGATAAAAGTCAGGTAAATCTTCAAATAGATCATTTTGGTCCAAGATGTCGGCATACGCAAGCTGAATCGGGGTGTTGACAGCGAATGTAAGAAATTGGTGGATGCGTCGAATCTCCCGGGTAAGCGTCTCGGGTGCCAAACAATAACCGATTTTCCAGCCAGTGGCATGGTAGGTCTTGCCAAATGAACTCACCACAAAACTGCGGTCGGCCAGACCGGGATAACGGGATACACTTTCATGGGCGCAGCCGTCAAAGATAATATGTTCATAGACCTCGTCGCTGACAATCAGGATTTTGGTATCGGCCAACAAGGCTTCCAATGTGTGCATATCCGCCTTATTCAAGATCAGGCCGGAGGGATTGTGAGGCGAGTTAAGAATGATCAGCCGGGTTTTTTCGGTAATACGATCGGCAACCTGGTCCCAATCTATACAGTAGCCGGGCGGCGTAAGCTGCACATATACGGGAATGCCCTGGCTCAATCTTATGATCGGGACATAAGCATCATACGCCGGTTCAAACAAAATCACTTCATCACCCGGTTGGACCACCGCTGTTATAGCGGCAAATACCGCTTCGGTGGCTCCGGCCGTGACGGTAATTTCGGACTCGGGATTATATGCCCGGCCATATATTCGCTTGACCTTGGCGGCAATTTTTTGCCGCAATTCAATCATACCCTGCATGGGGGCGTACTGATTCCGGCCGGCGTTCATATGATGGGCAGCACGCTTGATTAGATCCGGGACCGTATCAAAGTCCGGGAAGCCCTGGGATAGATTAATGGCCCCATGATCATTGGCGAGTTGGGTCATGACAGAGAAAATGGTGACGCCCACATCGGGCAATTTCGAATTCGTTGGTATCATGTTACTCCATATTGCAACAGGGTTGCCTGGGCATCTGCCTGGATCTGTTGACGCAGTCCGGCGGGTGCCAAAACCACGGCGTGTTGGCCCCATCCGAGAATCCAGGACTTGATCGCCTGCAGACCGGCCACCTTGACCTTAAAAAGGAGTGATCCATCCTGCTGCGGTTCCAGTATCTGGCTTTGGTGCCATGTTCTTTCCTGAATATAACCGGCAATTTTTTCAGAAAACTGGATGATGACCTCAACCGGCTCACCGATAAAGGCTCCAAAGCTGTCCTGCAGGAGACTATCAATATCAAAATCCGAGGGTGATTCAAAGCTGATGTCGGTTGGGCTTAGGGTCTTGATTCTTTCTACGGCAAACAAACGCACATCCTTTCTGCGATGACAATAGGCCAGCATATAGAAAGTCGCATCAAAAAACCACAGTTTATAAGGGTCGACCAAACGGTGTGATGTCTTTTTGCGACTCATGGCATAATAGGTAATTTTAATTTGCCGGCGGTTGTGGATGGCCGTATTGATTAAATCAATGGTCTCCCGAAACTGGCTATAATCCTTATAGGGCTTTACGCCAACCTGCATACTGGATTCAATTTTTTTGAGATAATCTAAATATTCTGACGGCAGGGTTGCCTTAACTTTTTGGAATAAAGATTCCAGAGAATCGTGAAAATGGGTATCTTTTAAAATCCTTAGCATATCCCGGCTGAAATAGAGCGCCATCAGCTCCATGATACTAAACGGGATAGGAATGGCGTGCTTGGCGGAATCCAGGAGTGACCAGTAGCTTTTATTATTCCGGCGTTCGGTATAGACTGGAAAGCCGGCAACCTGAAGGGCTTCCAGGTCCCGATAGACCGTTCTGGGGTGGCACGCTAATTCTGAGGCCAGACTTTGTACTGATTTACCTTGTTTTGAGGCAATCAAAGTCCTGATGATTTTCCATTGTCTTCCGAGTTGGTCGCCTCTGGCCATGGTGTGATCTCAGGTTCTTCTACGGGTGGGGCTTACTTGAATATGCCAAGGCTCGAAGCGGACTCCCAACTGGTTGTTGCGTGGGTATCGAAAAATGACATAATCAAGTTGGGTCATATTCCGATATATTTTGGTATGGCTGAACTTTTCAGTAAAATTGGCAGCACCATAACCAACCTGGCCCACATCAAAATCCCCTACACCGTGATAGGAGTATCCCGGTGGAGCCAGCGAATGGGCTGCCACAGACAAATTGCCTTGGCTTTGAGCAGCTTTTTTAAGAAACAGATAAAATTGTTTGGGAATGCCGCGTATCCCCGCGGTTAATACGAGCTGATTTCCGATATCATGCGCCAGGCGCTGGTAGAGTTTGAAAGAAGACCCTTTATAAAGATAATTACCGGTACCCGGAATCTTGTTAACCTTACGCAGATTTATGGTATTGGTGATATCTTTGAAAAGTTTCTGACCTTTGAAACCGTAATCTTGGGCATCCATGTGAAATAATTTGTCGAGAAACGCTAATTCACGACTGCTAAACGTGCCCACACGCTGGTAGCCGCGTGCAATCCGTAAACTATCGTCAAATCCAAGCAGACAAAAGTTTCCGTGTCCGACGGTGGCCTGAACTCGTGCAAATCGTTCCAGCACGGTTTGAAGTGTTTTGTTGTCGTCCGATGAGAGCACGATGTCAACGAGCGGGTGATTGGATCGATGGCTGTCTGGTTTTTGCGGGCTGACAGCCGAGCCCAGGAGAGATTGGGTCGGTGTTACTGCAGGTACAAATGCCCAGGTGGATCTAAGCATACCAAATTGTAGGGATAGGAGATAGATTCCCAAAGATTTTAGGAATGTTCGTCGTTCCATGAGGTGTGCGTCTTTAATAGATGTTCCAACTGAGTCGTTTGATCCGGTGTCAATTCGCCAAATTGTACACCTAATTGCCGCAATTTAACAGTGCTAAATACATTTTTTTGGGCCAATTCGAAGTCGGAGATGGTTTTTACCGGTAGGTGTTCGATGCGCGTGGCGTCTTGCCGGATGATGATATCCAATTCATTACAGTGGTTTGACCGCGCCTCATCAGCCAGGTAGTTAAAGGCCAGTCCGCCCAGGCTGATGTCTTTGATTTGACCTAATTTGGCAGCTTCGGGCCCGGCAACCGCATAAGCACCGTAGGCGACTTTATAACGTTGGAATTTTCTCCGTTCGGTTGATTGCATGGTTGCATCCTCTGGGAGTGCATCTCAATAGATAATGGGTATAAGATAGTCTCGGGAGTGTGTCAACAGAAAATAAGTATAACAATCACAAGTAGATATGATCCACAATCTGTCGTTTAGAGTTCCTGGGCCCGGGAGAATTTTTTATCAAATTGTGCAGGATTTTCAACCAGGTCGATCCCTTTGGCTGTAATGGTGGCAGTGCAGGAGACATAGGGTGGACAGTCCATGGATTTATCCAGTTCCAAAAACCCGCATTTTTCCAGATAGACGATATTCCAGTTAAGCTGCTCAGGACTGCATTGACATTTTTCCTGAAAGTGATGCAACTCGGCCAGACCAAAGGGATATTCCCGAAAAAACTGATAAAGCGTATCCAAAATGCACCGGCGCAATTCAAAATGACTATGGTTGTCCGCTTGGCTGTTCATTAAAATATATAAGGTTTTAGGTTTTAGGTGTTAAGTTTTAGGTAGATAATTTATCTATAATTAAAAATAGTTAACAGCTATCACCTAATGTGGACGAGCCGCAATCATCGGAATCGAAATCGCTATCGGGATCGGGATCGGATCGGGAGGTCTTAAAAGGCGATTTCAATTTCGATATCGATTTCGATAAGGATAATATCACCCGTCATCAAAAGGTTTACGTTTTGATGTCATTTAAACTTGCAACGGACAAAAACTTAAGATGCTTGTATAACTAATTCTAACTATTTACAAAATCTTTATATTTTCACGATAAAAAGATAATATAGACTCGAGACAACCGCATATCCCAGAACGACCAGGGTGCAGACAGCGCACGCCAAAGCCGTACGTTTGTGCCAAATGGCCTCTCTTCTTTTTTCCTGATAACCCAATAAGAGTCCCAAAAGAATGCCGGCGCCAATACCGCCGCCGTGGCCCCAATTATCAATTCCAGGTATGGTGAATCCAAACAGGAATATCATCAGGGCCCAACCTCCGATTTGGCGGTAAACCGCCTGACCATATGCACCGCCGCGTGTTTTGCCATAATATAAAGCCGCGCCGATAAGACTGCAGATGGCCGCTGACGATCCAATGGTAAAAGAAGTTCCGGCCAGATAAGAAATCCAGAATCCGAGGATTCCGCCCAGGGTATAGATCATAAACATGCGGTAAATGCCGTATTCCCGCGCAATCAGCACTGAGATCTGCCTAAAGGCTAACATATTGAATAAAATATGCAAAATACCGCCATGTAAATAATTTGCTGAAAGGAGCGACCACCAGCGGTTCATGCTGTCTATGGGAACTTTTCCAGTGGCACCGAAAATCAAAAGGCTGCGACTATCCGGTGATAGAAAGGTAAGGGGATTCATAGAGACGGTGAGCCCTTGAAAACTCATCAGTATTGTTAGGGCAAACATACCCACGTTCAGGATAATAATCGCTTTGATCAATCGAGCCGGATCATTAAAAAGGCCTGCCAAAGGATTCTGATGCATCAGCGATCCGGGCCTGGATGTGCCGCAATAGGGACATTTGGTTTCATCTAGGCTGATGAGCTTGCGACAGGTTGGACAGAGCATGGTTTTGACTGCTTTGCGAGGCATAGGGTAAATCTTTCGGCAGTTATGGGTTGCACGCCAACAACATGTTGGGGTTGTGATAGGGCGCAAGGTAATAATTCAGCATTGATCTGTCAATCTAATTGATATAGAAACGAGACGTTCAAGAACGGCATGGAATTAATCGTGGGCCCGTGGATATTAAATGAGAATGTGGGAAATTTGGATTCGTTTTAGGTTTTAAGTTTTATGTTTTAGGTTAAAATATAAGTATTAAATTCAATTAGATATATTATAATCCTTCATTATTTGTTAGGTCTTGAAATAGGGATTTCTGACTATTTCCGGGACTATCAGGTAAGGAGAAACATGGACTCAGAAATCAAATTCGTCTATATGACTTGTGCTGATAAAGCCGAGGCCAGAAAAATTGGACGTGTACTGGTTGAATCACGACTGGCGGCCTGCGTCAATATCCTTGATCCGATGGAATCGCTATACTGGTGGGATGGCGCAGTGCAGAATGATCAAGAGACAGTACTAATCGCTAAAACGACCATTAAAAAAGTACCGGAATTGAAAAAGCGGGTTTTATCCCTGCATAGCTACGACTGTCCTTGTATTGTCTGTCTGCCCATTGAAAGCGGTCATGATGGGTATTTGGACTGGATACGAACCCAAGTGGGATAAAAACGAACTCAAGGATGCCTTTTGGCCTGATACCTGTGTTGGATTCATATTTCAATCTCTCGAAATATTTCAATATTCCTCGAGATTAAAAACGAATCCGCCTTGCTCTAAAGCCAAAATTCGACCTTGAGTCCGCTTTTACCAATTCACTAAATCTAGTTCTTGCGATTATGTTGAATATTAAAAGGGTCGACATCAGGTGAGTTGATATGCTTTGGGATATACATATCAGTTCTTAGATAAAACGATAAAAATGAATAAAAGCGGTCGGAATTATTAGGAGTTATAAATGAAAGATGACAAAGGTTTGTACTACCACCCGAATCCACAGAATAAGCGCGTGCGCATGTATGTCCGTATGTTTGGCAACGATATAGAGTTTCGTCTTTGGAATCAGGATACCCCGGAGTTATGGGAGGAACACGGCTGGGTGCCGTACGAGGCAATTAAACAGGCCGCCCGTATGTATAAAGGCAAGTCAATGGATCCCCAACGCGTGTATGATTTCAATGTGGCTTCAGCCCTGTTAAAAGAAGGCACATAGTAATAGCCGAGTGGATTCAACCTATTGAGTACATCATGTGAAGGGAATTTATTTATAATTTTGAGATGGGTTCTATAGTTTTTGCAGAATGGCCTTGACGGCGTTCCCGTCCGCTCGGGCACCAAAATGTTTCATGATGGGCCCCATGGCCTGCATTTTACTTTTAAACTGCGAAAAGTCGATGTTGGCTTGCACCCATGTCATAATCTCATTTTCGTCCGCCAGTTGCGGTAAATAGCCTTCGATGACCCGGATAAAGGCAGACTCCTCTTCAGAACCCACCTGGGCCAGGGTTTCATTTTCAGATTTAATCAATTTTTTTAGGATCTTTATAACCGCATCATCGCTTAGTTCTTTGGTGTCGGCCCTAGCAAATTCCCCCATTACAACCCGTAATGTATCTTTACGGACCGCATCTTTGGCCTTCATGGCGGTCATCAGATCTTTTTTTATTTGAAGTTGAATGGACATATTTATCTCCTGAATCGGATAAAAGGATAGTCAGAATTAAAGCTCACGTTGAAATAATTTAGGTCGATCTATTGTGGGCAGGATTCAAGGATTCAGGGGGCCGAGGGTTCAAGTGATGTTAATCGTTAAGGGCAAATGGCGCCTTCCCAGAATTTATACCTCCCACTGATTTCATTCATTCCAATTGATCTTTTGACAACTAATAGTTATATTGTCAAGAAAGATTAAGGCATTGGATCCGTGGAGTTTTCTGCACTTTTATCTAATATAAAAAGGCCGGAGTGCTGGATTGCATTTCATTGGACATCGCCGTGCGGATAGCTTCGTGGCCCCCTCGAACCCTTGGACCCTCGAATCCTTGAACCCTTTGGTCTACTGCCATGCGCCTTTTACTTGTTGAAGATGATCAGAAAATTGCCAGTTTTATTGAAAAGGGATTTACCGCAGCTGGATTTGCAGTTGATATTGCCGCTAATGGTGAAGATGGCCTTCACTTGGCCATGACCGAACCCTATGATGCGGCGATTATCGACATCATGCTTCCCAAGCTCAATGGATTGCGCCTGATTCAGGAAATGCGCCGGGACCAGATTGAAACGCCCGTCATAATTCTAAGCGCCAAAGATAAAATTGATGATCGGGTTATCGGACTGCAATCCGGTGGTGATGATTACCTGACCAAGCCATTTGCGTTTTCTGAGCTATTGGCTCGTGTGCAGGCATTGATTCGACGTGCCAGTGGAATGCATGACCCGGCCAGCCTAGAATACAAGGGGCTGCATATCGATTTGTTGAGCCGTGAAGTGACCCGCGACGGGGAGGCCATCCAACTGCAGCCGCTTGAGTATAGTTTGTTGGAATATTTGCTGCGAAACCGTGAAAAAGTGGTTTCAAAAACCATGATCATGGAGCATGTATGGAATTACAATTTTGACCCCCAAACGAACGTAGTCGAAGCGCGAATCTGTAAATTGCGGGATAAGATAGATCGGTCCTCCCATAAAAAATTGATCCATACGGTGCGTGGTGTCGGCTATGTACTCAAAGAAAGGGATTAAGATACGGCATACTTTGGCCTTTCGCCTGACACTCTGGTATGCAGGCATTTTTTCTATTTCAGCCTGCATTGCTTTCCTTTTTTTCTATGTCCTTATGACGGCCATGTTCCGTGATCAGACCGACCGTGATCTCGGTCGCCAGGCCGGTATTTTCGCCACAATCATGACCACTGAAGGTGTCGAGGCGGTCAAACGGTTTGCGGAGTTGGAATCACAGGCGTCCGGTGAAAAAAAAATATTCTATCGACTTTTTTATCCCACCGGAATCTCCTTTTCTTCATCCAATATGTCCTACTGGCAGGATATTGGTGTTACCCGCGTAAATATTGAACAGGCACTGCAGGGTGACATCCAGGTTTATGAAACCCTCACAATTCCGGGTCGTTCCGAAAAAGTACGGATTCTTTACCGTCATATCGGTACCGGCGTCATCCTGCAACTGGGCCAATCTTTGGAGAATGTCGCTCGCTTTGTTGAAGCCTTTCAAAGGATATTCCTCACAACTCTCGGGGTGCTGGTGCTGCTTTCGACCGGGTTTGGTTGGTTTTTGGCGCGCCGGGCTGTCTCCGGCGTTCAGGCCGTAACGCGCACGGCTCAAAAAATTTCAGCCAGTGCGCTCAACGAGCGCGTTCCGGTCAATCGACGGGGAGATGAAATCGATCAATTGGCGGCCACCTTTAACGACATGTTAGACCGCATCCAGCAGCTCATCGAGAATATTCAGGCCATCAGCGATAACGTCGCCCACGACCTGAAAAGTCCCATTACCCGGATTCGGGGTGCCGCAGAAATCGCCCTGACCACCGGGAATAATATGCAGGAATTTGAGCATATGGCCGCCAGCCACATCGAGGAGTGCGATCGCTTGCTGGATATGATCAATACCATGTTATTAATATCCAGGACTGAGGCCGGTGTCATGGAAATGCACCCAAGCGATGTGGATTTAAGCCAAATTGTCAACCTTGCCTGCGAGTTGTTTCAACCCATGGCCGCAGAAAAAAACATTGAACTTATTTGGGATCAATCGAAAGAATTGCATGTACGAGGGGATCTATCACTCATGCAGCGTATGGTTGCCAACCTCCTGGATAATGCCATCAAGTATACCCAAGTTGGTGGTCGTATCAGTGTGTCGGTCCAAAATGAGAGGTCTCGGCAGGCGATTTTATCGATTAAAGACACCGGGATCGGCATTTCCACGGCAGATATGGAGCATGTATTCGATCGGTTTTTCCGCGGTGATCCCAGTCGTTCAACCCATGGTTTTGGGCTGGGGCTCAGTCTGGCCCTTACAATTGCCGAGGCTCACAAAGGCAGAATTGAGGTTGAAAGTGAAGTCGGCAAAGGAAGTATATTCAAGATAGTTTTACCCTATAAAATCATGGAACATGATTTTATTAAAAGTGGTAGATGAGAGACGTGTACACCAAATGCTCCTCAGTATCCTGTGAAAAATCATACGCATCCAGGATAAACTTGGCTACGTCCTTGCCGTATCGATATTGATAGGCGATATCGAAGACCACCCGCCCCCGGGCTAATCCGGTTCCGCAGCTAAAACCAAAATAATCATCGAACCCACCCCTTGCAGGTGCCTGGTCGTAAAACAGACCGCCCCGAACTGGAATTACGTAGGGATTTGCATAAACTAAATACTCGCTTCCTACCCGAAATTGAGTTGTGGGTTCAATATCGGCATCGTCAATAGGATCACCTGTAATGGGTGATATTTCACGGCCGTCTTCGAATCGATAAATAAAGTCGTTCCATTGGATCCGGTAGCAATCAAAGGAAGTGGTGAATTGATCGGAAAAACGATAGGCAAACCCGATACCGTAAGCCAAGGGGATGTCGAGTTCATCGTTGGTCTCCGTATCAATTGCGTTTGATTGATTCTGGTTCGGATCATCCGGAAAAATAATCTCTTCGTCTGAGGTGATTTTATGGGTCAAATCCAGCGTAAACGGTGTTTTTACTACCAAGCCAAGCGTTAATCTGTTGGTAGCGTTCCAAATGAAACCCAGATTGGCATTATACCCACGGAATGAATAGGTGTCGGTTCGTGATTGCTCATATAGAATGGTTTCGCCTGAATCGGTCAAACCGGGTCCCTTGATATCCCATTCAAAGCTAAATGGGTGTCCAAATATGTTGTCCTGCCAGATATTTAAGGTCATGCCAGCAGAAATTGTGGGGCTTATCTGTACACTGTAGGCGATACCAAGGGCTGCCAGACCCCCGATGTGGTGGACATCAATATCGCCTTCCACCTGGGCTGTTAACGTTTGGGGATCAAGTGGATAGGTGGCTGAAAATTCAAGATCTCTGGAGAAATCGTAAAGATACTGGCCATTTGCCGATACGACCATATTTCGATTTAACCACGTAAATGGATAAACAGCACTCAGGTAATTGAGCTGCGAGCCGGATACATCTTCAGCGCCGTCCGATTCGGCGTCATTGCCGAAGCGGTTTATATCGATACGTTTGAAATAGTTGGCAACAATTGATACTTCAGGATTTTCCAGCTGAATAAGGCCGCCCGGATTCCAGGCAGCGGCAGTGGCATCATCCGCGACGGCAATGAAAGCGCCGCCCATTCCCACCGCCCGGGCACCGGATCCGACCGGATCCATGCATATGGGCACCTGGAGGTCCAAGTCCTGGGGGAGGGCAGTGCCGGTTAGACAACTCCAGCTCAAAAGGAAGGTGAAAAAACAGCTTATGGCAGCACGCAGGTGTGGATTCATAATAGAAAACATATGCTATCCCAATACCTTGGAAAGTCAATCATTATCCCATGCGTGACCAGCTTGTCGTGATATTCATACTGGGTTTGGCCAACTTTCGTAATGATTGCGCTTTCAGCGCTTCCCAATGGCTGCCTTGAATGCTTTCAGGAATTGCCACTTTTACGATGGCATCATCCGGTAAGCGTGCCAGCCTGTCTTGCAGTACCTTAAACAACGCTTCTTGGGAGCTTGTTTGGGGATGTATGCTGATCGTCACCATGGGGCGTGTGGGTAGACGATGGAATGTATAAGAAATGGCATTGTCCTTCCTTTGGCCTTTACTGTTTAACGTCAGCAACAGAAAGCCTTTGGCTTCATCCTTTTCGGCAAAGGATACGCGGTCGATGGCCCCCGGGTAAAAAACCTTGGATGCCAAAGGAGTCCCGGATAGATCCCGAACCAATACCTGATGTCTGTGGATGTGGCCGGCAAGCACGGCTGCAAACGCTGAGGGGATATCTTGTGATCGGATCACATCCTTACCGCCTCTGAACATGAAATTCACCGGCCCCACCCTAGCACCGGTCACACTCTGGTGCATACACAGCAGTCGGCAATCTGCCTTGTGGTTCTGCCAGCCAGTCTGGTGGACGATGGTACGGAAACGGTCCCTGATATTGTGTCTGATAAAGGGAAAGCCGGATATGGCCAGGTTGCGATCGCCGATGGGTAAGTCAAAAGTGCGCGGGTGCGTAAACACGTGGATATTGGGATGCATAGAAAATTCGCTATGGGGAATCACGGAACGCTCGTGATTCCCTGGTACGATCAGGATCGGAATGCCGGTGTCGGCTACTTTCTTTAAGGGTTCAAATACCAAAGCCACCAGTCTTTTGGGAATGCGGCTGCGGTAAAAAAGATCACCCCCGTGAATGATGCAATCCACCTTGTTGACCACGGCATATTTAAGCACCTTTTCAAAGTTTTGAAAAAAATCGAGCCCCCGACGTCTGATTTGGATTCGGGGCCGGAAGGGCAAATCGAAACCCAGGTGGGTATCGGCTAAAAATAGAATGCGTATAGGCTCCATAAATGATGCTTCCCATTTGTAATCGCATTTTTGGAAAAAGGGCAAATTCCGGGTATACCGGACAATATCATCTGACTCAGCTAGTACGTATATATCTTCTGTATGACAGATGCGGTCACAGTCTCCACCTTTAAGCTCTTTTTATGAAAAAAAGGAGAATAAGGTGAAGGCAACAATGTAGAATATAGGTGTCGGATAGTTCTAGAAGTGATAAATAATGGACGCGTAGAAGGTATGTTCGGATACATCTTGTGAAAAATCCCAATTTTCCAGGATATATTCAGCGGCATCACTCGCAAAGCGGTACTGGTACGCTATATCCAAAATGACGCTGTCTTTTGACAATCCGGTACCACAACTGAATCCATAGAAATTATCGGGATCATCCTCGGCAGGAGCCGGATCGTAAAATAAACCGCCTCTAATTGGGATTATATAGGGATCTAAAAGCAATAGATACTCAATACCGCTCCGAATCTGGTGCGTTGGTGATATATCGGAATCATCGATTGGCTCACCGGTGATGGGTGACGTTTCAGTGCCGTCTTCGTCGGTTAGTGTCATGTCTCCCCATTCAGTTCGATATAGGTCTAAAGAGATTGTAAGGGTATCCGTAAAGCGATACGCCAGCCCAACTCCATAGGACATGGGCAAATCGAGCTCTTCGTCATAGTCATCTTCAATGTTATCTGAAAAATTCAACGTGGGATTATCGGGAACGGTAAACGAAAGATCCTCTTCGTGGGAGCGTTCTACCTGCATTGTGAAGGGACTTTTAAATACGACGCCAATCGTTAACTGACGGGTTAAATTCCAGAGAATACCCAGGTTGAAATTATAACCCCGGTAAGAAAATTCATCCGAGGAATTAAAATCTAGACTAAAATCATTCCCGTTGACAACACCTGTACCCGATTCGGTAAATTTGCTGTTGAGTTCATTGCCATATAATCCATCCTGCCAAAAGTTTAATGTAAATCCAAATGAGAATCGGGGTGTAATCTCCACAGCATAGGCAACTCCGATTGCTGAAAGACCACCTTCGTGGCGCGCCTCACCATTGCCGGTATAGGTAAAATTGGTGGTGCCATAGTCAATTGGATAATCAAGCGACCGATTGAAGTCATAAAGATATTGGTGGTTGGCGGACACAATCATGTTGCGGTTTAAGGCCGTAAATGGATAGGCGGCGCTGAGATAGTTTATGTTTGAATTGGTACTGGTTTGTTCATCCTCGGTATCGTAAGTAGTACCAAATGAATTGGTTTCCGTCCGAAAGACAGAGGCACCCACAATGGAGATTTCCGGTGTTTCCAATTGGATCAATCCACCTGGGTTCCAGGATGCGGCGGTGGCATCATCCGCAACTGCGATAAATGCCCCCCCCATGCCCAAAGCTCTGGCTCCTGAACCGACGGGGTTGAAAGAAGAAGGAATTTCAGTTCTTGTTATGGTTGGTTTTTGAGAAAGCTGTGCCATGGATACATTTGTGCCCATAAGAAGAATCAGGACCACATAAAAATGGATCAGAAGAAATCTCACTTGAACACAATATTTCAGCATGCATGACTCCTGTGTTTTTATAATACAAAAAATAATCGAAGTTATATCAGTTGCAGGATGTTTATATAGCATCCACCGCCGCCACCGCCGCCACCGCCGCCGTCATCATCGTCATCTCCGGTTCCGGAGCTAAATGCCGGCGCGCCCAGATCGATGACCAGGCTGTCCTGGGTGAGTACGTCGTCGCCGCGCAGGGCATCCACAAAGTGCAGGGTGATGACATTGGCATCGATCTCAGCCCCGGTGGTGCCGTCATACTCAAACTCATACCAGTGGTCAATGGCATTGTCCGGCGTCTGACCATATTTGTAATAGGTGACCGGGGCAGCGCCAGAGGGGAGCGTAACCGTCAACGTAGTGCTGCCGCCCGGTGTGAGTCCGTTGATGGTAAAGTCAAAGAACCCGTAGTCAAAGGAAAGACCTTCCGGCGCATCAGTGCCGGAGGGATTGGCGCTGGCTTGACAGTTGCTCAAAAACGTGCCCGCAGGCGTTTCCAGGACCACATAGTCCTGGCTTGCATGCGCAGCCAGACAGACCACATGGCGCTGCAGGCTGTCGGGCGTGCCGTCGTTGTTGGCATCGCCGTTGTTGGGACCGGCGGCTTCGATGCTGTCCATGACACCGTCGTTGTCGTCGTCAATATCGGCATTGTCGCCGGTGCCGTCTTCATCCGTGTCCACGCTCTCTTCGCCATCCAGGGGAAAGTCATCTTCACCGTCCAGGATTCCGTCATTGTCGTCATCGGGATCGTGGCAGTCCATGAGGGTGTCTTCATCCGTGTCCATGTCCGCTACCCCGCAGCCGCAGATGCCGGGTACGGTCTTGTCCGGATCATCGGGGCAGTCATCCAAGAGGGTGACCGTGATTGTCACCGTGTCCGTGTCACTATCGCCGTCGTCATCCAAGACCGTGAAGGTCACATCAAAGATGCCGTCGGTCATAAAAGCGACACTGCCGGGATCCTCGTCCGTGCTGTTAACTGCGCCGCCGTCAAAATCCCAGGCAAAGCTAAAGGGCAGGTTGCCGTTGGTCACCGAGCCCTGGAAATTGATTGATTCACCCGTCAGAATGCTAACGGCAGATGCCGGTGAGATGATGGCGGCAACGGGATCGGTATCAATACTGGTGGGGGCCATAACGATATTTTTTTCCAGGATGCCGCCCTCGGTGATGCGAACCTCATGGGGGCCATAGGTATCAAAACCGGTGGCCGTCACCTGAAGATCATAAAACCCGGGCTGCCTGGCGCTGATATAAAACCCGCTGGCATCCGTGGTCAATGTCTGTACATCAAATGCTACGCTTGCACCGGCCACCGGGGCATTGTCGATGGCGCTGGTGACATAACCCATGATCCAGCCAAAAGCCTGGTTGGTGTCGTCGGTATGAAACACGCGTACGGCGCTTTCCTGCAAAGCGCCAAAGGGATCCATGGCCTGGACCTTCCAGTAGTAGGTGGACAGATCCTGGATGCCGTCGTCCGGGCCCAACAGGTAGGCGCTGTTGACCAGTCCTTGGATGCGGATGGGATCCAAGAACTGATCGTCATCCTTGGAAAGCAGCACCGTGTAGGTCAGCAGGTCAAAGTCCGGATCATCGGCATCGTCCCAGTCCAGGATGGTGGTGGTCAAAACCGAAGCATCGTTGGCCGGGGCCAAGAGGTTGAATGGGTCGGGCTGGCTGTTCCCATCCAAAGCTTTGTAGACCCGGGATTGCACCAGGGGCGACACATGGCCGCTGTCGTCGTCCTTGGCAAAGTAAAGTATCTGATAGGTGCCGGGGGCATCAAAGAGGTCAGTCGGGTCAGGGCTGTCGCCTAAACTTGTCCAACTGTAGCGCATGTCGCTGACATCTGTGGTGGCCTTCTTGTAATTGTCCATTTCGATCTGCAGTTCAGCCCCCGGGTCCTCGGGATTGTAGTTGGGCTGCTTGACCTCGACCCAGATCAGCCGTAGATCATTGGGGTCGTCCACCTCGGCCCATAGATCCACATGGCTATCCGTAACGCCCAGGAATTGGGCCGGATTGACCCGTGTGATCAAGACATCCCCGGGATCGTTTCCTTCGGGCGGGCTGGCGCCGATAAACAGATACTCGCTCAGGGCGCCGTCCTGGCCGGGTTCGCCGGACAGTTCATTGCTGCCGTAGCCATCACCGTTGTCATTTAAAAGGGGGTGCTGGATGGAGTCGTCAAAATAGGGCGCATTGGTCTCCCCGGATCCGGAAGAGGTAAAGGCCTCGGTGAGCAGGGTGGCCTCTTCAAAACACTGCTTGACGGACTTGCCGTAAGAAACGTTCTTGAAGAACTCGGAGATAAAATACTCGCCGTCCCGCAGGGGCTGGCCGTTTTCATCCACGTCCTGGGGGCCCCGGTGGGAAGACTCGTGCTTGTCAGCCGAAGCGATCACGATGCGCCTATCACCGGCCAGATCCAGCATAAAGGCGCCGGCCCGGCAAAATCCCAGGATCAGATAGATGTTGCGGTCAGCTGATACGGTTCCAACCAGATTAGCCTGCAGTTCGTCCACCCAGGCGCTCAGTTCGGTGGAGGTTAAGGGATCGTCCGGGTAGATGTAGAAAATACCCTCCTCATCATCCAGGGGATGGGTCCAGCCGTGATCGATCATGACAATATAAAGATCCCCGGCCTGGCCCTGGGTGTCCAGCTCGGGAACAGGGTGCACAAAGGCCGGATCCATCTTGTCCCGGGCCCAGACGGTAACGGCATCCTGAATGTTGGCCCTGGAGGGGTCGCCGTCCCAGCCGTCGCTGAAAAGCCAGGACAGGTATTGAATGTCGTCGTCCAAAAGCTGCCGGTTCTTGAGAGTGTCGTACACGAATGAAGCTGTCTTGTGATGGGAGGGCATGCCTTCGCCCGACTGCACGCGTCCCTGAATAACAATGGCATATCCGGCCGTGGGCACCACCTGGATGCTGATATCCGCCGTGGTTGCGCCGCCAAACTCACCCGTGGCGGCATATTCGGCCGAAAGAGTCCATGCGCCCACCACATCAAAGTCAAAGGGCTGGCCGGCTTCGGCCGTGTCATAATCCAGCAGAAACTGGCCGTACTGGTTGGTCACGGCACTCAGGGTATGGATAGGACCGCCGTTGGGCTCGGCCGCATATACCGTAATGGGCGTGCCGCTAAGGTCCATGCTGCTGCAATGGGGAGCCGGTGAGAAATCGCCGCCAATGGGCGGACGGCTGTTGACCTTGATGGACTCTGAGGCTACCACATCCAAACTCAGGCTGGTGGCAGCCTGGGATATGGTAAAGGGTGCAGGCGGACTGTCGGCACCCAAATGGCTGGCATCGCCCGGCCAACTTGCCTGGAGGCTCCAGTTGCCCGCTAAAGGGATCACGTCACAGGCTACATTTAGATTAAAATCACCGTTCTCGTCAGCATTGGTCGATAGAAACACAGTGGCGCCTAGATCGGGGATCAACTCGATGCTGACACCCTGATTGGGATTGTTGGGGGGATCATCATCAATAGATCCGCTAATCTGAAAACCCTCCCCATAGGTAAGCACGCTCGGTGTCTGCTGCCAGGTAATGGTAGTGGGGATGTTGATTTCGTATATTTCGGTGACCACGTTTTCGATATTGCCGGCATCATCAACAGAGTAAAATTTAAGCACCGTATCCTGGATAATGGCCAAATCCTGGTCGGAATAAAGCGATGTGGGATCAGATCCGTCTACTGAATAGTAGGTTTGATCACAGGCCGAACCCGTATCAGAGCAGTTGAGGGTGACAGTCTGGTCACTGTCATAGGTGCCACCGCTGATCGAAGCGCTGGTGATGGGAGCAAAACCGATGGCACCGCCTGTGTGGGTGGCACTGTTATTGAGCCCCAATGCGTTGCCGGCAATATCCTGCACCTCGGTTGCCGATACCGTAATAGTAATGTCGCCGGCATTTGACATCTCACCGGTTGTCCAATTGAGTCGATAGGTTGCACCCCCCTGGGGGCTAACAGTGTTCGGGGTCTGGTTTAAGGTCCCCTGGCCGCTGCCGGATAAAGTGTAATTTGCTGCCGTTGTCGCACCAAGAGGCATAGTTTCGCTAAAGACCACATCCACAGAGCGACCGTCACTCTGCACATTGACTGCGTCTACAGAAGGCGCCAGCATGTCGATGGTGTAGGATTGGCCGCTTGGATAGTCGCCGTTACCGGCACCTAGTCCGCCCAGGGGATTGCCCAGGCCGTCCTGGATGGTGTCATTGTCCAGCAAAACCAATTGCAGGGTACCGGCACCGCTATAACCGCCCACCGTAACTACCCGGTTGGTGCCGCTACCGGTGACATTGGAGATAAACCCACCGGTAACTGAACCCGTTAGACCAAAATCGCCGCTGTCCACGCCGTTTACGCTCTCGCTAAAGGTGACCGTGAAATCTACGTTGCCGGCGCTGGTGGGACTCGCCTGGGTGCGTACAATCGAAACCACATAAGGGGCTACCATGTCGATGGTATAGGCCTGGCCGGAAGTATAGGTACCGTCAGGCGTGCCCGCAGAGGTGCCCAGGATATTGTTGACCCCGTCTGAAATGGAATCGTTATCAATCAGGTCGAGATAAAGTAAGCCTTCACCACTGTAATTATTCACGGTTATCGTATAAATGCTGTTGCTGCCGCTGACAGACAATCTCGTGCCGCCGGTGATGGTATTGCGGGCAGGGAGTACAAAGTCTGATAAGTCCACGCCCGTGACTGATTCATTGAACGTTACCGTAAAATCGACTGAGCCCGCATTGGTGGGGGTGCTGTCGGCACAAGTTATAGCGGTTACATGGGGGACAATCAGATCGATATCATACAGAAGTCCTATAAAATTACCATTTCCGGTTCCGGTACCACCAAGCCTGTTGCCCAATGAATCCTGGATAGTGTCATTATCCACCAGATTGAGCCCCAGAGTGCCTTCACCGGTGTAACTGCCTACGCTTACCGTATAGATGCTGCCGGTACCACTAACCCCGTTGATTGCAGCACCGGCTATGGACCCGCTCAGTACGAAATCGTCAGACCGACCCCCACCACATCTTCGCTGAATACCACCGTGAAATCCACACTGGTAGCATTGGTTGGATTTTGATCGGCCAATATGATTTGGTTAACGCTGGGGCTGACGGTGTCAACGTCATAGACATTGCTGCCGATAAAGTCTCCGTTACCCAGGCCCGGCCCACCCAATGGCGTAAAACTATAGTCCAAAATGGTATCGTTGTCCGCGATGGTGATACCCAGGGTGCCTTCCCCCTGATATCCTGTGAGAGTCACTTCATAGGTGTTATATCCGCCGCTAATGGATGTGACCGCAGCATTGGTGAGGGTGCCGCCCTGGCTGATCACAATGTCGTCGGTTCCGACGCCCAGATTACCTTCATCGAAGACAACTGAGAAACGGACCGCGCCGGCGGTGGTGGGATTGGCATCCAGGCGGTCAATCGACAGCACAGACGGATATTTATTGACCAGGGTAACCAACGATTCGCTGGGAATGCCGTTGGTAAACACGGTCAGCAAGGCATGACCCTCGGGGAAATTCATCAGCGGCAGCGAATTGAAGCTATTGGCAAAGGTGTCCACTTCTTCTTGCTGAAGAAATTCCATTTGACCGTTGTCCAGGCGCCTGATTTGGACCACGGGATGGTTGGCGGCTGCATTGTTGGTACCGCCGCCGCCAGCTTCGCTTTTGGCATAAAAACCGCCGCCGGCCACTGTCACGGGATATTCCAAAACCGCTGTGTTGCTGACGGTTGTGAGGTTGGGGCGCCAGCTTGGGTCGAAGCCCAGTCCCGGATCATAGATTTCACAACCTCTGCGCTCACTGCCATTCCACCCGCCGGCGATAAGTACCCGTCCGTCCTGCAATAATGTGAGTGTATGATAGCTATAGGTGTAATTCATTGAAGCCTGATTTTGCAGCCATTGATTAATTGTAGGGTCATAATACTCGGTACTGTTTTTTACAGTCAATACCGTGCCGTCTGCCAGTAAAAGCAGCGGATGTCCTGTTACGCTCGCATGGAGGAGGTTGGTGTCGGGGCCGATGATCCATCGATCGATTTCCGGATCGTACCACTCGGAACAATGGTCTCCACAGTTATGAGCCGCGGAGCTCTCGCCGCCCATTACCAAAACACGGCCGTTTTGAAGCAGGGCCGCACTGTGAACGGCGTGGCTGAAATTCATGGGTTCGCCGGTATAGTGCCATGTGCCGGTTTCCGGATCATAAATCTCTGAATAGTGCGCTGCTATACCCAGAATATCATAACCACCCGTTACCAAAACCGAGCCATCTCTTAACAGAGTCGCTGTATGTCTTGTTCGTGGTTCATTTGTATTGCCGGTTCTGGACCAGGAGTTATGATCCGGATCGTATATTTCGGAGCTGGTTGATGCACCGCTCTCACCTCCACCGCCCACAACCAACACGCGGCCGTCTGCGAGCAGGGTGGCCGTATGATTTCTGCGCGCAAAGTTCATCCAGGCGGTTGCGTTCCACCGGTTCGTGCCTGGATTATACAATTCAACACTATTTAGGCTGGCCTCGCCCGAATATCCGCCGGTAACCAGCACCCGGCCATTTTTCAGCAAGGTGGCCGTATGGCTGCTCCGGGCTCCGGAAGGAGGTTCGGCGGTATGAGTCCAATTACCGCTTTGGGGGTCATATAGCTCCGAGTGCCGTTCATAGGTGGATCCGGAACCGGGGACGCTTCCCCCGACAACGAGAACGCGCCCATCACTTAAAAGGGTTGCCGTGTGGTACGGGCAGCTTGCGAGCATACTGCCGGTCGGCGTAATGGTTGCCTCTGCCCAATGATAGAGTTCGGTCACATTGGAAGGGGAACCGCCCACGCTCGTACCACCGGCTATCAACACTTTTCCGGAATGGAGCAATGACATGGCGAAGCTGTCCCAGTGTGCTTCCACAAGCTGGCTGACGTCTCCGAAGGTATCGCTGATCGGGTCGAAAATCTCCGAGGTTGAGGGTGAAAACTCATCACCGTCGCAGCCGGCAATGAGAACGCTGCCGTCTGGCAAAAGAGCGGCTGTATGATCAATGCGGCTGGTGGACATACCAGGATTGATGGGAGTCCAGCCGGCACTTTGGTTGTTGAGATCGAACAACTCGGCTGCTTGCCAGCCGCCATTCCCTCCTGCCACCAGGACGCGGTTGTCGGGCATCAAGGTGGCCGTGTGGAGTCTGCGGCCTGTAGAGAGGTTGCTTATGTTTGTCCAGGTATTGATGCCCGGCGTAAAGAGTTGACAGCTGGTCAAATTCTGACTGCCGTCATATCCGCCGCAGACCAGAACCTGGCCGTTGAGGATCAGAGTGGCGGTGTGGTCGGCACGGGCATGATCCATATCGCCGCCGGTCCAGGTATCGTTGATCGGATCGTAAACTTCAAATGTATTTAAGACACTGGTGCCAACATATCCACCAACCACAAGGATTTCCTGGTTTGTATTCAGCATACGCGTGGCAGTATGACTGTGTCTGGGATTGTTGAGAGGGGCGGCCGGACTCCAGGTATCCGTATCAACGTCATAAATCTCGACACTATCCAGAGAGCCGCTACTGCTCTTCCCACCGGTGACCAGTATTCTGTTGTTTGGCAGCAACGTGGCGGTGTGATTGGCACGTGGTTCAATCATGGTGCCATAGGTTGATTGCCATTGATCGGTGGCGGGATCGTATATCTCACATCTTTGATAGTATAAAGCCTCAGTGTAGTCCGACGTTCCACCAATAATGATAAGACGACCATCCTGAAGCAATGTCATCGTGAAATTAATACGGGTGTCTATCATGTTATCAACTTCGGTCCAGGTGCCTGCCTGGGCCACGGTGGAAGCAGTAAGCAGAAAAAGCCAAAGGATAAAAAGTTTTTTAAATGCCTTTATAATAAAGCGCACAATGACACCGTCCTTTGTATCTAGAATTGGGAATATATCGGAATAGAGCAGGGCCTTGCCATCTCAAAAAAATCCATTTTATTATCAATTCCATAGACGAAACGAACAATCCTGGATAATTATATTTTGCAGCACCATGCATGAACGGATGCGGTTGTTTTTCTCAATGCGTGCAATCCAAACTTAACATTCTCATAAAGCATCCACCACCACCGCCACCTCCATCATCATCATCTCGGCCGTCGGAGCTAAATGCCGGTGCTCCCAGATCGATGATCAGGCTGTCCTGGGCGAGTACGTCGTCGCCGCGCAGGGCATCCACAAAGTGCAGGGTGATGACATTGGCATCGATCTCAGTCCCGGTGGTGCCGTCGTATTTAAACTCATACCAGTGGTCGGTGGCATTGTCAGGGGTCTGACCATACTTGTAGTAGGTAAACGGGATTGCGCCATCCGGCAGCGTTGTGCTGCCGCCCGGCGTGAGACCGTTGATGGTAAATTCCCGGCACCTAAGATTTATCTGTATAAAACTGAATATGAGTTTGGATTCGCTGGAAAATGTCCGCCGGTGTCTGTTCAGCAAGGAAGTGTGATTCTATAATCGAACCAGCCCATCAAGCGCTTTCGAATTAGAGTTTTTGGCGGTAATTTCAATATGCCTAAACAAGATGCAAAAAGCAAACCAAAATAGCAGAATAAGGCTTGTGTTATAATCATTTGAAATTAAAAATTAAATTTAGTTTACGTTTCGAAGGAAAAACATTTTTAAAGGAAAATCTATGTAATAATTTTCATATACTTGATCGCGCGGTTATACAGCCATTAGAATTAGGCATAATAGGAATACCGGCACAGGTTGAACTTGATAATTACTTCTATCGAGTATATGGTTGATGAGTCAATATTTCAGAATGTTGGCCTTGATTCGACCGTTTGCTCGATACTCAGTCATGCTGATATACTTATATAGTCTGAACCGCCTCTTGAGCTTTAGTTCCGTATTGCCCCGATTAGACACGCCATCGTTTTCTCTTAAGCAATGAAACAGGTCAACGCAGCCTTTCATTGAAGCCTTTAACAATAATTGTCACATGGCTTTACCGCCGAAAGGAGGCAGCATGTATAAATCCATATTGGTACCGTTGGATGGTTCCAGGTTGGCTGAGGCCATCCTGCCGGAAGTGGAGAAGCTGGCCCAGGTCTTACATGCACGGTTGAATTTCATTCGGGTGAGCCGAGCGCATGTATTTCCGGGAGCCGACCCGACTGAATCTCAAGTCCGGGTGGTTCGGCGTGCCGAGGCATACTTGGAAAGCTTAAAGAAGAAACTTTCTGCAAATCTGAACGAAATCGAAATCCACGCTTCTTATGGCAGTCCGGCCGATAAAATATTGGAAGTCAGCCGACGACAGGACATTGATCTGATTGCCATGTCGACCCATGGACGCAGTGGAATCGGGCGTTGGCTCCTGGGCAGTGTGGCCGAGAAAGTGGTTCGTCACAGCGATACACCGGTTCTGCTTTTGCGTGCCCGGGAGAAAAACGACGGTCCTGCACGATCTGAGGGCAATAAATCAAAATATAGCCATCAGGGTATACGCCCCTTGCCGTTTTGACACACAATTGAATTTCCCCGTGTTGCAAAAGACGGGGAAATGCAATTGTAAAGATTACCATTTGGTAATCTAATGGTCATGTTGCGGTTAGGTTGACGTGTTAGATTAAGTGCAAATCAAAAATCGATCTTTCACCGCAGTATGAACACAAGGAGATTATACCATGAGTAAATCCAATCAGCTTATCAGATTAATCATGATCGTCGTATTGGTGGGTACGATAGCGGCTGTAGCACCTGCTGTAATAACAGCCTCGCAAACACCGAATGTGCCCATGGTACCCAACAATTTCAGCCAGTTGGCTAAAGATGTAAAACCAAGTGTCGTAAATATACGGACGGTTACTACGGTCAAGGGCGGTGGGCGCGTATTCCGCCATTTTTTCGGGAACCCATTTGATGAGAAGCGAAATCCTTTTGAGGAGTTCTGGGGTCCCAACAATCAACCCCAACAGGATTTTAAACAACGCAGCCTGGGATCTGGTTTTATTATTGACAAGGATGGCTTTATCGTAACGAACAACCATGTGGTTGAGAATGCCGATCAAATTAAAGTAAAGCTGGCTGACGAGCGAGAGTATGACGCCGAAATCGTTGGCCGTGATCCCAACACCGATCTGGCCTTGATTAAAATATCTGCGGATACGGATTTGGTTCCGATCCAGATGGGAGATTCGGATATGCTGCTCGTGGGCAATTGGGTCGTTGCCATCGGCAGTCCTTTTGGATTGGAACAGACCGTGACAGCCGGCATCGTAAGCGCTAAAGGGAGAATCATCGGTTTTGGACCCTATGAGGACTTTATTCAGACGGATGCATCCATTAATCCCGGCAACAGTGGCGGGCCGCTTGTTAACTTAAAAGGAGAAGTTGTCGGAATCAATACCGCCATCGTTGCGAGCGGACAGGGAATAGGCTTTGCAATCCCTGTGAACATGGCCAAGACGATCATTTCACAGCTAAAATCGTCGGGTGAGGTGACGCGGGGATGGCTGGGTGTCGGCATTCAGGATTTATCGGATGAATTGAAATCCTACTACGGCGTCAAGGATAGCGGGGGCGTTCTCATAACCCAGGTGTTTGAAGGTGATCCGGCTGACAAAGGCGGCATCGAAGCCAACGATATCATAGTCGAAATTGATGGCAAGCGTGTTAAAACCGCACGGGAGCTTTCCGGAATCATTGCCAACACCAAGGTCGGTAAGATGACCACCATCAAACTATTGCGGGATGGCAAAACCAAGACTGTCCGGGTGGAGCTTGCCAAACGTGATGATAGCGAACTCCTGGCCAGAAAACCCAGCAGGGACACCAGCGAAGATATGGGCCTTGAGCTCATGGACCTGTCCAAAGAAAATGCGGGACGATTCGGATTTGAGGCTGACGAGGCGGGCGTGCTGGTTGTGGGAACCAAACCTGGCAGCAAAGCCGCCGAGGCTGGGATCCGGCGCGGCGACCTCATTAAAGAAGTCAATCATATGCGGGTCGCTTCCATCAAGGATTACACCAAGGTGGTCAACAAGATTGATGCGGACGATGAGGTTCAGTGCTTGATTCGACGCGCACGTGAGGGGTTTGTGGTGGTCACCTTCACAAAATAGTTTACATGAAATTTGACGAGATTCATTATCGGCATAAATCTCGTCAAATTTCACCCTAGCGGGCGCACCGGAGACTTCCATAGGCGGCGTTACTGAGGACTCGAAGTAATATAAATACGACTTTGCCCTCAGATGCTTTGCCTATGAAAGCCTCCGACGCGTGTAAACCCTTACTAAATAATATAGTTTACATGAAATTTGATAAACAAATAAACC
>CAYVMI010000062.1:0-29143 GCA_964452555.1 uncultured Desulfobacterales bacterium | reverse complement strand
AAGGGCTTTCTATACTAAATTTTTAAAGTTTGGTTTCCAGCTTAGCCACTCACCTTTCCAATGCTACACCAGTGAGCTTGAACCTTATATCCCCTGGCCCTGCTCTAAGGCTTTTACGTGTGTAATAGCACAAAGCTGCTGATGGCTTACCTCCTATAGCTGACGGCTTAATACTGACAGCTATAATATCAGTTCCCTAATAAACTCGATCAACTGATTCAGATTGCCGCAGGGTCGGACCTCGTGGCAAATGGTTTCATAGGTCTTCATTTCGCTGTCACCGGCATACCAGAACATTTCGGTTTCGGGGTTTAACCAAATCACCCGCCGGCATTTATCACGCATTTCACACAAGATACCGCCTTCGGGATGGGAATAGTTGGAACGGCCATCCCCGATGATGATCAGGGTCGTCTTTTTATTCAGGATGTCCAGATAGCCAGCTTTAAACTCTCGCAGGGTCTGACCATAGTCTGTGGGCGCATCGTAGACAATATCGGCATCGTTCATCACCCGATCGATGGCCTGGTCCACATCATGGCTTTCAAAAAAGGAAGTGACCTCATCCAGACCGGAAACAAACACGAAGGATCGGACTTTGGTAAAGCATTCCTGCAGGGAATAGAGCATATTGAGCATAAACCTGGCCGAAGACCAGACCGAACCGGATACATCGCAGAGAACCACGATTTTACCGCGTCGCGGCGGCTTTTTGCGGAAAATGATTTCTATGGGCAGCCCCTGGTACTGGGCCGCTTTGCGCAACGTTTTTTTGATATCCAGCGTCCCGCGTGTGTGCCGGGCATAGCGCAAAGAAACGGTATCTTTCAATTTGCGAACCAAGGCCCGAATGGCATCGCGCATTTCTTCGACCTCTTTGCGCGTTAAAGACGTAAAGGCCGTGTCCCCCAGCTTGCCCAGATGGCGATCATAGGATTTTCGTTTGCGCCGGGCTTTTTGTTTGATGGCCGGATTGGCGGTTAACAGTCGCAGGGCCACATTGAGCCGTTGTTGGTAGTGAGTTTCAATATCTCTGCGGGTTTCCCAGTAAATCTGCTGCCGCCGTTTGGATAAGTATTGGGCCACAAGCTGGTTGGCCTGTTGAATGGCCTGCATCACGCTGAGGCGTCTCACCATCCCGCCCAGGTTCGAGCCGCTTCCCTCCGCCGCCCCATCTCCCTGGGTTGTCAGCTGCTGGAGATATTCGAGGTAGGATGCCGGATTACCATCCAAAAAGTCGATCAGCGCTTCCATGGGCCCGTCTGCATCCGGATTGGCGGCCAGCTGTGAGTTGATGTCCTGTTTTACATCCGCAATCTCTTCGGCCGCACTCAGATTTTCCTGATCGCGCAGCTCATGAAAAAACAACTTGTACAGGTGGTCAAATAGGTGTTGGTCTCGATGACTTTTGGCAAAATTAGTGCGTAAAGTACGCGAAAACTGAGATTCATTTAGGGGGTCGATATGTTCGAGCTGATTCAGGCAGTCGAGGGTTTCGGAGGTGGATATGCGCAGTCCGGCCGCCCGGGCAGAATCCACAAATTTTAAAAGCAGTTTATGCATCGTATCGTATTAGGTTGAAATGGATTCAATGAAAAACAAAGGTATTCTATCGGCGATTTAGTAATCCTTTTTTTCGATCTGCAAAAACTCGTTTCTAAGATTCCTTAAGGCCGGACAGAGTTAAAACCGATTGAATTCTTATGGTGATTGTCAGATAGGCATTTCCCCAAAAGCTAAATAATCTTGCTGTCCGACCTAACGGCCTCTAAGAAACTCAAACAGTTTCCAGATCGAAAAAAAGGATTACAAAACCGCCTTCTGTATCGTTCTTTAAAAAGTTACCTCTAATTTTTGGGTACTATTTGGGCTATGTGTGATTTGACCATATCGGCATCCGAGCGATGTTTGACGATGACATTGAGCGTATTGAGAATCGCCTCTCGGGAGAGATCTTCAACCTGAAGTGCCATGAGCGCCTGGGCCCAATCAAGCGTTTCCGATATGGCCGGCTTCTTCTTTAGATCGATGGAACGAATGGCCTGAATCGAAGTGATGATTTGCTCCACCAGCCGCTTACGAATACCGGGAATTTTTAAATGTACGATCTCAGATTCCAGTTCCATGTTGGGATAGTCTATATATAGGTGTAAACAGCGTCTTTTGAGCGCATCGCTCATATCCCTGAAATTATTGGAAGTCAGGAGAACAAAAGGTATGTGGGCGGCTTTGCGCGTGCCGATTTCCGGTATCGATATTTGAAAATCAGACAGGATTTCCAGTAGAAAAGCTTCAAATTCCGGATCGGATTTATCGACTTCATCCACCAGGAGCACAACGGGGTTTTCCGCAGAGATGGCGCGCAACAAGGGTCGCGGTTGAATAAACCGCTCGGAGAAAAACGCATCTTCCTGGGCCGCAATACGATCGGCTGCTTCCGACAGGGTTGGGGCCTTATCGATTACCTCATCAATTTTTTCCTTCATCATCTGGGTGTACAGCAATTGCTTGGCGTATTCCCATTCATAAAGGGCTTTGGCCTCATCCAGTCCTTCATAGCACTGCAGGCGAATCATTTCCCTGCCCAGACACGTGGCAACTGCTTTGGCCAACTCGGTTTTACCGACGCCAGCCGGTCCCTCCACCAGGATCGGCTTGTTGGTTTGAGCTGATAAAAACACCACGGTGGCGATTTCACTGGAGCAGATATAGGCTGCCTCCCGCAGTCGGCTTTCCGTTTCTTGAATACTTTTAAACATAAGGAATCCTTGATTTATTGATCAGGACGACGTTCCGGATCGAATAGATAGCGGGTCTAATATATTTTCGAACCAACATCGAACTTCGAACGTCCAACATTCAACATCGAACGTGGAATCGCTTCGCTCTAATCAATTTAATAAAATAGGAAAATTCCATATTCCATATTCGATGTTCAGTGTTGGACGTTCACATATTTTACAACCCGACATACCTTTGAAAGTAATTTTAACCGGATTGATTCAGATTTTTTATTTTGAAGTTTTCCACTATCGGTTTTTGTGAATTTATCATATTTCTTTTATAAACATGGCCACTCCGGGCGATTCCGCCTTCCGCGCTTCAAAAAGTGGCCCTTTGATTTTGGTAAAACCGAGACTCCGGTACAGCTTTTGGAGTCTCGGGTTGTTGGTGAGGGAGATAAAACGCGTATGGCCTTTGCGGGTCATCCGTTCTATAAAGGCGTTGACCGTAAATTTGCCCACGCGCTGGCTGCGAAATTTGGTAGAAATGGCCAGAGCCCCCAATTCAACCGTCTTGGCATCGATTTGTATCTTTTCCACACAGCCAACTATAATGCCGTCGATTTTACTTACGTAAAACCGAGACCGGTTTTCCAGAATATACTTTTGGTTGCGTGGCTTAAGGAATTTTTCTCGTTTGTACATGCTAAGGATTCCGGAAACCATTTTCGCTTCATGGGAATTAGCTATTTTCGCCAGGTCTTCCTGGAAATTATTGGCAATCAGGGTGCCGGATCCTTCGATGGAAAACAGCTCGTGCTTTATGGTGTGCCGGCCGGCTGGTAGAATATGGACGCGGTCAATGCTGCCCTGATCGATTTTTTTGCAGATCATCTCCAGGACGGACTTAAAATTCAGGTTGCCAATCAGATCACTATAACCGCTGATGGACTGCCGGATTCTTTGGGTTGTGATGGCATTGATTTTTAACCCTTCCTGGTCCACCAGATATTTTCTTTCCAGGAAAATAATTTTGTAAACCTGGCGCTTATATGCAAGGACGTATTGATAAAAATTGTTTTCGGGCAGGATCTTGACGACTTTGGTTTCCGGCAAACGCTCGGCAATTTCACGAAAATGCTTTTGGTTTGAGAACCGGTTGGAGATATTGTGGAACAGATGGGTAATGACGCCGTGTCGATTCAGGAACTTGATGTCGGCGATAATTTCGGCAAAATGGTCCCTTAAAATGCCCTCGCGGCAGGCGATAAAGACAGTTTTTCCAAACAGGGATTTGGAATATTCATCTACATAGAGTTTTGGCATAACTTCGAGGCTGATTAGGGTGGGATCAAACCTGGATGCTTAATTACAGCCATGGCCACCTGTTGTCAGCGCTAAAGGCAGGGAATAATGATCTGGATACTAGGACCGCCGAGCAAATCGCTTCTTTAAGCGGTCCCGGTTCCTTTTGGATCAAGCGGCGGATTTGCCGATCGGATCTATCTTGAGGTCGATACGGATTAACTGGCTAATCACGATACCGGCACAGGATGGCAGCGGTTAGGATTGTTTATTATCCTCGATTTTCTCGTTGTCTTCTTTTTCGGCATTGGCAGTAGCGCTTCTGAAATTTTTGATGGCTTTTCCCATGCCGCCACCGATTTCAGGTAGTTTTCCGACTCCGAAAATTATGAGTATGATCACGAGTATGATAATCAGTTCCGGCATTCCGATTCCAAACATTTTAGCCTCCTGTTGAGCTAACCCGGCTCTCCCTGCTTTAATTCCTGCAACAGCCGAGTAAATTCTTTTGATTTTAGGAATGTATCAATTGCATGCTGATAATGGATCCATTTCTGCCAGATGTCAAGCCAGGCATCATTATGCCAGTAGTAGTCTGGATTGCCGGCACCCTGTAGCTTTGCCAGGTAGTCGCTATATTCTTCCGCACAACTGGCACAGAAATGATAGGGCAGATGCTTTTGCTGTTCCGATTGCCGACCATCATCGGTATCGATACCCAGTTGGGAGCCGCATTTTTCACATTTGGAGGCGCAATGGGTGCAGTGAAAGATTTTTCTGACAGCTGCAATTTTGTGCATCCGAATCCATTCAGACCGTTCTTTGTCTTTGATTTTTCTTTTTTTGTCAATAGCAATGATATCGGCCATGATCTGTTTCCCGGTAATTCTTTATAAATATCAGCAGTATTAGATATAACATCGCGACCTATATGTGTCAACATGGCAAAACCGCGCGCGGCTTGGGTTCTCCCCGCGCGGGCTTTACAGGAGAGGGTACCTGATTCCAGTCTTCCGTAACCGGCAAAAATAGGTGGTCGTTGTTGCACTTTGATGTTACTTCTAATATGAAGGGTTCGCATTAACCTGGAGAAATGGGAATAGATATGTCATCACAGAAATTCAACCCATACTGCTTACCATTATTTGTCGGCAGCCTGCCGGTCATGGATGACGACGTAGCCTGTGATTTGGTTCAAACCTATTCGCCTTCGATCCTGAGTTGGTCTCAAATGCCTGGAAATAATAAGCGAGAAGGCATGGTGGCACAATTTGCCCAAGGGTTACCGGGTTTGAAGACAGATCAGGGTAGCCTGTGTGTGGACATGGATAATAGCCAGTTTGAGGCTGCCATGCTAAAATTCTATGAGACCTATTTGGCATCAACCGAAGGGGCCGGCGACCTGAATATCGATCAGTTCGCCCTAACACCTCAAAACGCGCCCGGTTTTTATCGTTTTCTAGAACGATTGCATCATCTGGAACATTCCCCCTTAGCTGTCAAAGGACAAATAACCGGACCATTTACCTTGGGCACAGGCATTAAGGACAAAGGCGGGCGTGCAATTTTCCATAATGATGTCCTCCGTGACATATTGGTTAAATTGTTAGTGTTGAAAGCACGCTGGCAGGTTGATCAGCTGGCCCGCGATGATCTATCGGTTTTGATTTCAATTGATGAACCGGCATTGGCAGGATTTGGCAGCTCAGAGTTTATCAGTATCTCCAGGGATGATGTGGTTGCCGTGCTTACCGAATTAGTCAGTGCGATTCAAGCTGCCGGCGCCATGGCAGGGGTGCATGTCTGTGCCAACACCGACTGGTCGATGCTGATGACCACGGGGGTCGACCTGATTAGTTTTGATGCTTATAATTATTTCGATCGCGTGGCACTATATCAAAATGAATTGAAGAATTTCATCAATGCGGGTAAATTGTTGGCCTGGGGAATCGTTCCCAGCCTGGATGAATTACAGGTAGAAGCGGAAAGTACCTCCAGTTTAGTCCAACAGTTCAAACAGAGAACTGGCCATCTGGGCAACCTGGGGATCGACCGGGCAACTATTTTGAGACAGTCGTTGATTACCCCCAGTTGCGGCTTGGGTACGCTTTCCATCGAGCATGCCCACAAAGTCATGCAGATGACCCAAGAGGTTTCAGACACCATAAGGAAAGAGGAATCATATGCTTGAAAAAGGAAATAAACAGGTATTCTCTGGGGCAACCCAGTATGTGTTGGATGAGGAGTTGGCCAGCATCGTTAACGTGTCCATGGCGTTGGAGATGCCCTTGCTGTTGAAGGGAGAACCCGGCACCGGAAAGACCATGCTGGCCCATGCCATTGCGGAGAGTCTCCATATGCCGCTCATCGTACTCAATGTCAAGTCGAGCATGAAGCTTGTGGATGCACTCTATCAGTACGATACGTTGACACGGCTTAACGACAGCCGTTTCAGTGACTCAGGACGGGACGTCAGCAATATAGAGGATTATATTAAAATGGGCAAAATCGGTCAGGCCTTCACCTCTGATGTTCGTACCGTTCTGCTCATCGATGAAATCGACAAGGCCGACACTGATTTTCAAGACGATATGCTGGATGTCTTGGATCAAATGGAATTTGATATTATTGAGATCGACAAAGTGATTGCCGCCAAGACGCGGCCGGTCATCATCATTACATCCAATGCCAAAAAGGATTTATCGGATCCTTTTCTGGGTCGATGCAATTTTCACCATATTGCCTTCCCAGATCCTAAAATGATGCGTAAAATTATCGGTGTTCATTTTGCGGATCTTGATTCCGAGATGGCTGAGAACGCCGTGGCCACCTTTTATCGCTTGCGTGAGCTGGATGCCATTGAGAAACGGCCGGCAACCCGGGAACTGATCAATTGGATTCGGGCCCTGGCCTCTGATCCGGATTTCAAGTCCAAACGCTTGTTAAAAGGCGATGTGCCTTTCCTGGGTGTTTTGTTTAAGAAAAGCCAGGATTATCAGCGGGCGGCTACGCAAACTGAACGCCGCCGCCTTTTTTAGGAAGCCATATCAAAAATGTCTATTGGCCCAATTTTTGTGTTGGCAGAGCGCTTCAGCTCCTCAAAATACTAACTGTATATCTGCGGGCTGAAACGCCCCGCCGCCTTAAACTTGAGCCAATATCCTATTTTTCAAATGGCTTCTATGTGGATTGTGCTTAACAATATGTAAGGCGATTATATCGTCGGAGCAATTTTATATGTTTATCGATTTTTTCTATAAGCTCAAGGACACTGGCGTGCCGGTGAGTCCCACCGCCTTTTTGACCCTGCACCGGGCCCTGGATAAGGGCTTGATTCCTTCTTTGGATGTTTTTTATACCGCGGCCCGGGCAATTCTGGTCAAAAGTGAACGCTATTTCGATCTGTTTGACCAGGTATTTGCCCATCACTTTAAAGGTGCAGAACTGCCCGACCATGAGGGACTGGCGCTGGACGAGATGGCCCGGGCTTTACTGGAATCCTGGCTGCAGAATCCCAAGGAGATTGCCGATGCTTTGGGTATGGACGAAAAGGACCTTAAAAAACTGACCCCCGAAGAATTGATCGAATATTTCAAGGAACGCCTCAAGGAACAAACCGAAGCGCATCATGGCGGCAGCAAATGGATTGGCACCGGCGGAACATCGCCCGTGGGTCATTCGGGCTTCCATCCGGGAGGCATGCGCGTGGGCGGAGTATCACGCAATCGTTCCGCGGTCAAGGTGGCGATGGATCGTCGCTACAAGGATTATTCGCTCAGCGGCCCCCTTACCCAGGCTATGATGGGCGAAGCCCTCAAGCGTCTGCGCAATCTCGTACCCGTAGGTCCCAAAGATCAGGTCAATATCGATGAAACCATCTACCAGACCATGAAAAATGCCGGTGAGATCGAGATTGTATTCGACCGGGATTTGCGGGATCGGCTAAAGCTCATCATTGCCATCGATAATGGCGGCTGGTCCATGGATCCTTATGTGACGGTTGTGCAAACCCTATTTGATTATGCCCGAGCCCAATTTAAGGACATCAAGACCTATTTTTTCCACAACACTATCTACAGCACCTTGTGGGAAGATCCGCCGCGCTATAAAAAACCGTTTAAAATCGAGAATTTTACACGGTTTGATCCGGAGACACGTGTTGTCATGGTGGGAGACGCCAGCATGGCACCCTATGAACTTATGGCAACCGATGGATCCATCCATTTGGAGGAGCGCAGCGGAAAACGCAGCATTGAATGCCTGCAGTATCTTGCCGACACATTTCAACACTGCGTCTGGTTGAATCCCATAGCCAAAAACATGTGGGGTTACACCCAGACCATCCAAACCATCAGCAATATCTTCCCCATGTTTGAACTCTCCATTGACGGCCTTGAGAAAGCAGTAGGCCAACTCATGTCAAAATAAAATCGATGGCTTCGCAAAAAGCCCGATTTCTACGTTATGCTTTTTCCCGCAGTGATTGCAACGGCCGCATTGCAGCTGCTACGTCAAAGCGGATGATCAGTACGCCTCATCACGCGGGATTCGCGATGCCTTGAACTCGAGCTTTTTGCATTGCCATCCAATCTCTGACCTTAGAAGTTCATCAAATTGTGCAGCAATTTTAATTTAAGAATGCTTACGATTTGATACGAATCTCTCAAGGTCCTTCTGGATTTCGGCAGGGATATCCGGCTTTTGATAGGCTTCCAGTCTTCGAAGTGCGACTCTGTGGGCTCTGGCGGCAATATCCGTATCGCCTGAGCCTTGCCAGGCGTCATATGACAAGCGATTCATGACGTCGGTGGGTAGAAATTCGGTTCGGCACAATTCAAGTGTTCGTGGGTGGGTCAGGTACTGGCCGTCCACTCCGACATCCCGAATGGTTTTCAGATCGATGGTGTTCGCATCGACGATCACGTCTGAGGTCATTTTAAGGACCGATCGCCACAGATCTTCATCGGCAACAAACTTGGCCAGGTTCATGGCCATATAGGCGCCCAAAATACCGCAGGTGTGCAGGACAAAATCGATGCGGTTTTGTCGCGAAGACAAAAGGGCCATCGCCGATTGCCCACCGGCCTGAAAATCGAAGGCGTGTGCATCGGTCAGCCCGCCTCCGGCGCGACAGGGCAGATTATAATAGCGAGCCAGAGCGGCGCCCACCGCCATTGACTGGTGCATCTCAGCTGAACCCACGTAAAAAGCTCCCGAACGCATGTCCATGGGATTTCCACCCGTACCGTATACCACTGGCGTTTCGGGTGCCGTCAATTGGGCTAAAACAATGCCGGCTAATATCACGGCATTGCTAACAGCCTTTAGCCCGGCGATTTTCATGGGCGCCGTGGCGCCCATGATCCCAACGCCCGTAATGATGATTGCTTGACGGTGACCGGCATTGACGACCAGGGCATCGGCCATTTCCTGGGCATATTGCAGTGGCGCCAAGGCGTTTATATTGGATATCATCATCGGGCGATCCAGGTTGCCGAAGACGATTTTGGCCATATCCAGGGCATCGTGGGTGGTAAGGGCCGAAAGGGGGCAACCCATAAAGGGTTGGTCACTGAACAATATGTTGGCCGAAAGCATATCCAGGTGGTAGTGCTCATGGGGCAAATCAGAAGGGTCCACCATTAAAAAGCCGGTTACATTGATTACATCCGAAGTGTGGCTGAGTTTGCAGAAATCAATATAATCAGCCATAACGGCGTCTCTTTTTTTATTGTCAGCCGTGATGATATGGGGAGCACCATAGCCGGGTGCCAGGGCCGGATTATCGCCGCCAATGACAATATTTTTTTTCGGATTGCGTGCGTGCAGTGTAAATGACGACGGCGCCTGCTCCAGGGCCGTTTGAACCTGCTTTTCGGTGAAAAATACAATTTGCCCATCTGTCTTGAAACCATGCTTTTGGAATAAGGCTACCGCCCGTTCGCTGTGAAAGGCGACACCGGGGTCCGCTAGAATGGCCATACTGGCGTTATGAATCAGTTCGAGCTGGGCGAGTTTCATCCTGTGCTGCTCCCATTTATGTCCAGATACCGCTGTTTTATGGATTTTATATGACGTGCCATGCAAGCTGAAGCTTCCTGTGGATTTCTGTCTTTAATGCTCCGGAGCAATTTCTCGTGTTCACCGATATCGTAAGCTATATAATCGTAATAATGCCGGTCGATACGATGAATCTCAATACGCGTTGCATTGCTGAGGGTGTAAATTTTTTCCAGCAGATCTGCGATAACCGGATTCTTCGCTGCCGCTGCAAGATGTCGATGAAAGCTAAGATCGCTTTGATAAAATGTTTCAGGCGCTTTTTGCGTGTCCCGCATCTTACGTATGGATTCTGACATGCGGGTGATATCCTCGTCTGTCCTGCGCTGGGCGGCCAATTCCGCCGCCGTGATCTCCAGGCCCTGGCGGGCATCGATGAGGTCGAGCATGGCCCCCCGCTTGACCGATAAAAAAATGGATAAAGGTTCCATGGGCCAGTCTGTGGAAGAGGCGGTGATAAAATTACCATCACCATGGCGATTTTCAATAATGCCCAAAATGCTAAGGGCTTTTAGCGCTTCCCGCAAAGATGATCGACTGACATCAAGGAGTCCGGCCAGGTCACGTTCGCTGGGGAGTCGACTACCCGTGGCAATCTGGCCCGAATCGATCAATTGCTTGATTTCACGTATAATTTTTTCCGGTACGTTTTCTTTTTTTATGGGATTGACATTTATGGCTTGTTCCGTGCCCATGATGTATTTGAAACCTTATGAATTACATATTCTAGTGCTTGACAAAAAATCAGACAACGCATAATAGACGTTTATTGGTCCGACCACCATGCCGTTTTAAATAATTTAAATGGAGCGTAAAGTCAACCCAGATATTTATAGGGATTGTCAAAATAACGTTCCGATTGCGAAAGAAGGAGTAACCCTATTTTTGGTCCGTTAGAAGGATAAATATTATGTCATCGGCAAACAAAACATTGATGAAATTCATCGAGGAAACCCGATTTGAAACCCTGCCAGCAGATGTCGTACACCAGGCCAAACGCGCCATGTTGGACACCTATGGGTGCATCCTGGCTGGCCTCGCGACGCCGTTGGGGAAATGTGTCCTGGCCATGAGTCGCCAGTATCCATTTTCTGAGGGAGCGATCGTACCGGGAATTAGACATCGGGTTGTGCCAAATATGGCTGCAACTGCCAACGGTTTTCTGGCCAATGCCCTGGATGCGGACGATGGTCACCGTATGTCGCGGGTGCACAATGGTGGTATTTTGTTTCCGGCCATATTTGCGGCAGCTCAATCCCACTCAAGCAACGGCCGCGATGTCTTGACCGCAGCAGTTATTGGCTACGAAGTCGGGTTGCGGGCCGGTATGGCGTTGAACAATTCCGGTGAAATTTATTATGGATCGGCCCATGGCGGGACGTATAGTGCCGCTGCCGCGACGGGCTGTCTGATGGGATTAAAACCGGCAGATATCATCAACGCTTTGGGGATCGTTGAAATCCAGGCGCCTTCCTGCCAGCTTATGGGCTGGGTGAATGCCCGCAAAATACCGATGATCAAAGAAGGTATGGGCTGGGCCGCTGCCACGGGGTATACCGCGGCTTTAATGGCCGCCCACGGCATCACCGGAACGCTGACACTGTATGAAACCTTTCCCCAAGAGGCCCAGGTCAATAAACTGGGATCGGACTATCAGATATTAAAAACCTACTTTAAACCCTTTGCGTCCTGCCGCTGGACCCAGGGACCCATCGAAAATCTAATTAAAATACTTAAATCACATCCATTAGATCCGGACGATGTCGCCCAAATTCAGGTTCGTACGCCGGATAAGGCTGCCAATTTGGATACAATCTACCCGGTTACTCCTGAAGATGCCCAATACAGCATTCCCTTTACACTGGGAGCGGTGCTGGTTTACGGCAAAGCAGGACCGGCGGAATTGAGTGTTGATCGGTTAAAGGACCAGCAAATCCTCAAGGCCGCCGAGAAGGTGAAGGTGACGGCGGACCCGGATATGCAGGCGCTCTACCCCCAACAAGTTGCAACTGCCGTGACTGTTACGACCCGTGAGGGTAAAACCTATACAGAGAAGAATAAAAAGATTACCGGTGATTGGGATCAGCCCATGACCGATCAGGAGTTGACCGATAAGTTTACAGCATATGCCGCCCCGGTATTAGGGCGTCAACAAGCAGATGATATATGCAATCAGATCATGGCATTGGAGCAGGTTGCCGACATAAACGATTTGTTGATGCCCTTGGCATCAATTCAAATAGACTGACGCGTATCGAAATCGCAATCGGTATCGGTGTCGGGATCGATGAAAAGCAGGAACGTTAGACCGATGGAAAAGAACCGATTTCGGTCCCGATTACGACTAATTGGTGAAATATGAATCGATATAAACACTTATCAAAACATCATGAGGAGAAAACGCATGTATACCGGCAGTAGCGGAACCCAATACCGCCCATTAACAGATCAACAGGTGGAAACCATCCATGAAGCAGCCCTGACCATACTGGAAAGCATTGGTTTGACCTATGAAGCAGGCCTGTCGGAGACCATCGCCATGCTTGAAAAAGCCGGAGCAGTGGTAGACCGATCCGGAGCCCGGGTGCGATTTCCCAGGGAATTGATCGCCGAGCAGGTTGCCAAGGCACCGGCCGAAGTTATTTTCTATGGCCGTGATCCTAAACACGATCTTACATTGGGCGGAGATCGGGTCCACATGGGAACCGGCGGCACGGCTGTGACGATTCTGGATTTGGAAACCGGTCTGGCCCGTAAAACCCGTTTGCGGGATCTTTACGACATCGGGCGTATCGTGGATCGGCTCGACAACATCCACTTTTATATGCGGCCGGTTGTACCCCAGGATATTCACCCGGAAGCCTATGACGTCAATTCCTTCTATGCCTGTATGCAGGCTACAGCCAAGCATGTCATGTGCGGTGCCAATTACCTGGAAGGATTTAAGCAGGTGATCGATATGGCAGCCATGATTGCCGGTGGCAAAAACAAGTTGAGGGAACGGCCGTTTATATCCACCTCCTCCTGTTTTGCCATCAGCCCGTTGAAATTATGTACCGACTCTACCCGTATAATGCAGACAGCCATTCGCAATCGGATTCCGGTGGCGCTCTCCAGTGCACCTATGGCCGGTTCAACAGCGCCCATGACCATGGCTGGACAGTTGGCGCAGCTACATGCCGAGGAATTGTGCGGCATCACCATTTGCCAGTTAACCAATCCCGGCGCCCCCCTGTTATATGGCGGCATCCCCGGTGCGGCCAATATGGCCAGTATGGGTTATTCCGGTGGTCCGGTGGAGTGCGGTATGATGAATGCCGCCATCCACCAGTTGGCCCGGTATGTGGAAATCCCCAATTACAATTCAGCCTCCCTTAGCGATGCCAAGGTACCGGACATTCAGGCCGGGTGGGAAAAAGGCATGAGTATCCTGCTGGTGGCCATGAGCGGGTCCAACTATGTCCATCATGCGGCCGGTATGCTGGAATCCATGCTGGGAGTAGCTTATGAGCAGTACATCATCGATGATGAGATCATCGGCAATGCCATGAAGGCCCTGCAGGGCATCGAAGTTGATGCCGAACATCTGGCAATGGAAGTGATCGAGCAGGTCGGTCCGGGAGGAAATTTCATCATGGCCGAACATACCATGCAACACATGCGCAGCGAGTTCTTTCAAGGCAACGGCGTCACCGACCGCAAGATCCGGGAGCAGTGGGAGCAGGAAGGCGCGGTGGATGCCCGTGAACGCGCCCGGCGTATGGCCCAGGCCTGGCTGGCCGAACCGGAAAAATCCTATATCCCGGAGGATATCGATCGGCAAATTCGGGCGTCCTTCGAGATCCTGCTTTAAACTTTAAACGCCTTGCTGGATGTTACCCGTGAACCATGCAGAACAAGAAAAAAGGAGATGTCCAGAGATATGAACAAAGGAGATATGTGTGAACCAAGAGCTGAATGAATTTCCGCCGAACGCCCTGGAAATAGCCAATAAACGTATTGTCGGTTTTAACAAGGCTCTCGGGCTCCGATTTATACGGGTCACCCCGGACGAAGTTGTAAATGAACTCACGGTCAGTGAGCAGCACTATCAGGCCTACAGCATCGTCCACGGCGGGGTTTATGCCGCCATGATTGAGACGGCTTGCAGCAACGGCGCTGCCATGACGGTCTTGTCCCAGGGCAAAACCACGGTGGGACTTGAAAACAGCACGTCTTTCTTGCGAGCCGTGCGCCAAGGGACGCTGCGCTGTTCGGCCAGCCCTGCTTTCATTGGTAAACGGTCACATGTGTGGGAAGCCAAAGTCCAGGATGATCAAAAACGCCTTGTTGCAACAGGACGTGTGCGCCTGGTGGTCTTGGAACCCGGCGTTAAAGCGGGCGGTATTCCCCTGGAATTTCAAGAACCAGCCGAATAAATCCCCAGTGTGCAATTAACGGTACTTTTTACCGGTGGACCGGATCCGGTCGAGCAGCGCTTCGGCAATATACGACGGTGCAGACTCCGGAAACGGTGCCACACTGCTGACATTGATTTCACACAGGACATACGTATCTGCTCCTGTTTCCGTTTTAGGGCCTAAAAGAAAATCACAATCCCATAGTATCGGCAGGCTATTATCATCTATATCAAGCAACTCTTGCATCTGCTTTACCCAGGCTTGCTCCACTTTCCGCTTTAAATCCTGGAACGCGGGCATGCTGGGGGGATGATACAGGCGCGGCCCGGGTTGAGGGGCCTCAGTCGGTGGTTTTCCGGGAGATGCCGGATAAAGGGCATTGACGGCCTGATGGCCAAAACCGACGACCTGATCGTGGACCAGATAACAGCGAACCATGCCTTCGGGGAGGCGATCTTGATATGCCTGATCGATCATGCGGCCCCGGCCTGTAAAATAGGGTTCACAGCGGTTATAGAATTCATAGAGTGGAATTTCTTCTTCAATGCAGCCTTTTTTGGCATGACGGAGGCGAATAATCGTATCCGTATGGGGCTGTCCGGTTTCTTTATTGGATGTGATTTTCCAGACACCGTTTCCGCCGTTGCCGCGGTACTGTTTAAGTACGCGGGCTTTGCCGGATGCCAACCGGGCAGGCAACTCTTTGCGCATCTGGTCCATACTGTTGTATAGGTATGTGTCACTGCCCCAGTCCATTTGCCGGGTCCGATACAATACTTCCTTGGTGCCCATTTTCAAAATGATGTCCGGATGGGTGCTGACATAGATTCCGGAATCAGCGATTTCACGCAGCATTGTGTCCAATATGGTACGGTCGCGACCATCCTGAATGGGATTCATCCATACCAGCACGGCCTCAACGCCCATCAGCTGACGGCGGACTTCTTCACAGAAATCATCATGATAGACCGCCGGCTCGGCAGTGATGCCAAGGTCGGTCAGGGCCCTGAATATGGGGGCTAAGCGATTGTTTTCAGGTGTAGCCGCCTGCCGCGTCCGGTAATCACCCGGATAAAGCAGGGCAATTTTACCGATCTGATGATGTGACATTTTTTCACCCATCGGTGGGTTCGCTTCGTCTAAAAGGTTCAACAAGGTAGATCGCAAGTGTTACCGGAACTACTGTTTCCTTACAACCTATCTCAAAAATATCTTTTTGCTACTCCGCCTCGGGCGGATACATATCATGTGTTATGCTCAAAAAATAATCCTCGAAATATCAGGCATATGCCTGTGGTAATTTTTTTCGCATGCTTTGATCTGCCTTCGACCCCGAGCATGTCGAGGGGAACCAAAAATCTTATTTTTGAGATAGCTTGTAGTAGCCAGGTTATTCTGACAATCTAAAAAGTCTTTTGGCATTGTCAAAAGTTTTCCGGGCCAACAGGTCCGCATCCAGGTTCAACACTTGGGCCAGTTTAAGGAGCACGGGTTTAACAAAAGCGGGCTCATTTCTGCGGGTTTTGTTTTTTTGCGGAGCGGGTGTCAGATAGGGCGCATCGGTTTCGATGAGCATCCGGTCACTGGGAATTTGACGAACCAACTCCCGTAAATCACGCCCTCGTTTTTGCATGGTCACGATCCCGGTAATCCCGATATAGTATCCAAGGTCCAGGTATCTCGTCAGTTCGGTTTGGTTGCCGCTGAAACAGTGCACCACGCCCCGGCGGCCGGAGTTGGGGTTGGCATGCAACAATTCCAGCAACCTTCCATGGCTGTCGCGTTCATGCAGGATTAAGGGCAGGCGGAGTTCGTCTGCAGCCTGCAATTGGCGTACAAACCACTTCTCCTGGTCTTTCCGGGGAGAATACATGCGGTTGAAATCCAATCCGGTCTCTCCCCATGCGCAGACCCTGGCATTTCCGGCAAGCGTGTAAAGAGCTTTAATGGTCCGGTCATTGCAGGCGGCGGCACGGTGGGGATGAACCCCTACGGAGGCAAATACGCCCTTGAATTTGCTGGCAATTTCGACGGCTCGTTCGGACGTGGCTGCATCAATGCCCACCGTCATCATCATATTAATGCCGTTTTGGTTGGCGCGCTCAACGATCGTATCTATATTATTTTGATATGAGCGGTCATCCAGATGGCAATGGCTGTCAAAAAGATTCATGATTACTATCCATAATAGTCACTTTTTTATTGGAAAACAGCTAACAAGCTTTTAATTCATAATGAAAACGTGTTACGGGATCAAGTCATAAAACCAAGTTTTGTATGCTGATTTTTCAGTTGCTTTCATTATGAGTATATGATTAATACAACGGTCGCACAAAGGATGCCACCAATAAAAATATGGGAGGGTAACCATGTTTAAAGTAGTTAAACGTGAGGAGATGGCCGAGGGAACGGTCATCCTCAACGAAATAGAAGCTCCCGCCATTGCCAAGAAGGCCGAACCCGGCCAATTTGTAATTCTCAAGGCCAATGAAACCGGAGAGCGCATACCCTTAACCATGGCCGAAACAGATCCTGAGAAAGGTACGATAACGGTTATCTACATGGTTGTGGGAAAATCGACGGCGTTATTCAAGGAGCTGCAGGTGGGAGATGGGTATCAAGATGTCATCGGTCCTCTGGGAAAGGCCACTCATCTTGAAAAAGTCGGTAAGGTCGTTTGCGTGGGCGGTGGAACCGGCGTTGCGGTGCTGCATCCGATCACGAGGGCACTCAAGGATATCGGCAACGACGTCACTTGCATTATCGGGGCCCGTACCAAGGATTTGCTCATCCTTGAAGAGCAGATGAAATCAGCTTCACACGACCTGCGGGTATGTACCGATGACGGTTCCTACGGACATCATGGATTTGTTACCGAGGTTATGAAAGAAATCCTTGAAGAAGGCGATGTACAATTGGTCGTAGCCATCGGACCGGTACCCATGATGAAGGCTGCAACCAGCATTACCAAAGAATATGGAGTTAAAACATTGGTGAGCCTAAATCCGATCATGATTGACGGCACGGGTATGTGTGGTGGTTGCCGCGTGACTGTCGGTGGAAAGACGCGTTTTGCCTGTGTGGACGGGCCGGAATTTGATGGCCATGAAGTCAATTTCGATGAGCTCATGACGCGTTTACAGGCATATATCGAAGACGAAAAAAACAGCTTTGATCATTATTGCAATATAAGAGGAACTTGATCGCAGCCTAAGGCTTGAAGTCTATTTATACAATTTCCGAAGGACATTCGCTCAGCTATAAACAAATCCCGGCGATGCTTTCTATGGAGGAACTCATGGGAGACACCCAAACAAAAAAGGCAAAAAAAGAAAAAATACCCCGTCAATCAATGCCGGAACAGGAACCTGCCATTCGGGCCAGAAATTTTGAAGAAGTGCCTTTGGGGCAGGATCCAGAAGTGGCCATGCTAGAGGCGGCTCGCTGTATCCAGTGCAAAAAGCCCGCCTGTGTAGCCGGGTGTCCCGTCGAAATCGATATCCCCGGGTTTATAAAGTTGGTTAAAGAAGGAGATTTTACAGGCGCTATCAACAAGATCTGGGAAAAAAATGCTTTGCCGGCCGTGTGCGGAAGGGTATGCCCCCAGGAATCCCAGTGTGAGGGTGTTTGCATCGTGGGTAAAAAGGGAGAACCGGTCGCCATTGGGAATCTGGAACGGTTTGTGGCTGATTATGAACGCAAGCATAAAAAGGCAGCGATGCCCACCAAGGCCAAGTCCACGGGTAAACGTGTGGCCGTGGTGGGGTCGGGTCCGTCGGGCCTAACCGTGGCTGGTGATTTACTCCTCAAGGGTCATGATGTCACCATATTTGAGGCCTTTCACAAACCCGGCGGCGTCTTGGTGTATGGTATTCCTGAATTCAGACTGCCCAAGGAAATCGTTTTTTCAGAAGTCGCCGGTTTGGAAGAACTGGGCGCCAAGCTAGAATGTAACACCGTGGTGGGTCGCTCTGTATCGGTGGATGAACTGTTTGAAGAAGGGTATGACGCTGTCTTTCTGGGTGTCGGTGCAGGTTTGCCCCGGTTTTTAAACGTTCCCGGTGAAAACCTGATCGGCATCTTTTCAGCCAATGAATATCTGACACGGTCCAATTTGATGAAGGCCTATTTATTTCCAAAATATGACACCCCCGTCATCCGGGGTAAAAAGGTCATCACCCTGGGTGCCGGCAATGTCTCCATGGATTCGGCCCGTACAGCTTTGAGACTGGGGGCTGAAAAATCATTGATTGTTTACCGACGTTCACGTCAGGAGGTACCGGCCAGAATAGATGAGGTCCATCACGCCGAGCAAGAAGGGGTTGAATTTCACTTTTTGACCGCACCCACCAAGTTTATCGGCAATGAAAAGGGCCGGGTTGTGGGTATGGAAGGGCTGAAGATGGAGTTAGGCGAGCCGGACGCATCCGGTCGGCGACGCCCCATACCCATCGAAGGTTCTGAATTTGAAATTGAATGCGATCTCGTGATAGTAGCCATAGGCGCCAACGCCAATCCATTGCTTACGCGATCCACCGAGGGTTTGCAGCTGAACCAGTGGGGTTATATTATTAGCGACGAGGCCACCGGTAAAACCAGTAAAAAGGCTGTTTGGGCCGGGGGCGATATCGTGACGGGATCCGCCACCGTAATTCTGGCCATGGGTGCCGGGCGGGCGGCGGCGAATTCGATGCATGATTATTTGACCTGGGGCTGGTAATTAGAAGCATCTTAAAATTGTCTTTTGGCTGATCCGCCTCGGGCGGATAAATATCATGTGTTGGCCGAGCATTATAATTCCTCAATAATACCTGAAGTGGTTTTACCACTTCTAACGTATTCCTGCGGATTAAAATACTCGGCCGCCTTGATCTTGAACCAAAATATCAACCTTAAGATGGCTTCTAATCAGATGATTTAGGAGTTTATCTTTTTGGGGTTGAAGTATAGCGTTCTGCTTCAATTCAATAAGAGGCAGCAAAGTTCTTGTGGAATCGACTATGCCGTCCGCCTTGGCATAACGCGAAAATCCTGATTTGTGAATGGACACAAACCTTAAAGCATTTCAGGCTATATTTGGACCATCCATTTATTTGCTTGACATAAAAACCTGAAGAACGTTTAATACATAGCTAACATAATGAATCGGGAGCTCGTGGCATCGGGCTGAGAGGGATCCTCAAAATCGAAGGATCCGACCGTTGAACCTGATCCGGATAATGCCGGTGGAGGAAACTTCCTGAACACACAACGCCCTCCGCTGGAGGGCTTTTTTTGTGGCCCTCCCAATCGCCTACCCCGAACATTGCATGAAAATTTATCTGAATATGATTTAACAAACACAACTCACGAAAATTTATAGACTTTTGCTCCAGCTTTTCAATGAGGCCGTTTGTATCCTGGTACAATTTACGGATAAGAAAAATTTTCATGCAATGTTCGGGCTATACCTGGCAAGCAATGTTCGGTTAGCCAGATCTCCCTGTGAATCTATCATTAACAGTAAGGAGGTAAGTATGCAGTATGTAAGATTACTGATGGCCGGGTTGCTAATGGTGATATGCATGTATTCAGGCGTGATCAAGGCTGATACCCCCCATGTGATTTTGATGACGCACGACAGCTTTGCCGTGAGCCAGGCACTTCTGGACAACTTCAAGCAAGAACAGGGTCTGGAAATAAAAATATTGAAAAGTGGCGATGCCGGCGCGGTTTTGAATCAAGCCATTCTTTCGCGTAACAATCCTTTAGGCGATGTACTGTTCGGTGTGGATAATACCTTTATGAGTCGAGCGCTGGAGGCTGATATTTTTGAGCCCTATGCTTCACCGTTGCTTAAAAATATCCCGGAATCACTGAAACTGGATCGTTCCTATCGGTTGCTGCCCGTTGACTTCGGGGATGTTTGTTTAAATTATGATATAGCCTGGTTCAATCAAAAAGGTATGCAGCCACCCAATGAGTTAGGTGATTTGATTGCACCGGCTTATAAAGGTCTGACGGTGGTTCAGAACCCGGCCACTTCATCACCGGGACTGGCGTTTCTTTTTGCCACCATCGGCACTTACGGCCAGGAAGGTTTTCTGGACTATTGGCGCAAGCTGCGTGAGAACGATGTTTATGTTACCAATGGCTGGTCAGATGCCTACTACGGTAAATTCACACGCGCCAAAGGTGGTACACGTCCGATTGTGGTGAGTTATGCCAGCAGCCCGGCCGCCGAAATTTTTTACAGTGAGAAAAAACTGCACCAGGCTCCCACCGGAGCGGTTCTCAGCAGTGGTTCCGCCTATCGTCAGATTGAATTTGCAGGGATACTGCGTGGTACGCAAAAGCAAGCCTTGGCCCGGAAGCTAATCGATTTTATGCTCAGCCCGGCGTTTCAAAAAGAGATCCCCTTGCATATGTGGGTTTATCCTGCCAATCCGCAGACACCCTTGCCCGATCTATTCGAGAATCATGCCAAGCAAAGCCGGAGCCCTATCATGCTGCCACCGCAATTGATTCAGGCCAACCGTGAACGCTGGATCGAAGCTTGGACTGACCGGGTATTACGATGAAGTCCCATGGGCATATTTTGCTGGTCACCCCAGTCCTTCTTTTTTTGGGGATCTTTTATTTCTATCCCCTGATCAGCATATTGCTGATGAGCCTCGTGCCCCAGGGGGTTTTTGAGGTCGGCAAGCTCTATAAGCTCATTAGCAGCGGATATTATGCCGGAGTATTGTGGTTTACAACCTGGCAAGCGGCCTTATCCACATTGCTAACAGTTATCATCGCTCTGCCCAGTGCCTATATTTTTGCGCGCTATGATTTTAAAGCCAAGGCCCTGATTCAAAACTTGACCACCATTCCCTTTGTTTTGCCTACCGTGGTGACAGCGGCCGGTTTTCAAGCCTTGTTGGGCCCCAGAGGAATAGTCAATAGTGCCTGGATGGATTTATTTCAAAACGACCAGGCCTTGATTCAGATTGACCAGACCTTTTGGTTTTTTTTGTTAGCGCATATCTTCTACAACTTCACGGTGGTGTTGCGCATCGTGGGCGGTTTCTGGTCGCGGCTACCCGAAAATTTGCTGGAATCGGCTCAAATGCTGGGCGCTTCCAGGATACGGTCCTTCGCAACCATCACCTTGCCGTTGCTTATGCCGGCTGTCTTTGCCGCAGCCCTTTTGGTATTTGTTTTCTGTTTCACCAGTTTCGGGGTGGTGCTAATCCTTGGTGGACCCCGCTATGCAACCATCGAGGTGGAAATATATCGTCAAGCCCAGCACTTATTTAATTTACCCATGGCATCGGCGCTGTCTTTGGTGCAGATTATTTTTACCCTGGGATTGATGGCATTTTATACGCGTTTGGAAAAGAAAGTTTCCATTTCTCTTATAATGCAGCGTGCCGATGAAGGGATAAAAAAAATTAAAACCCGGAAGGTTCGCATAGGGGTGGGTCTCAATTTAGCGGGGATGGCACTGCTTTTAGGTACACCCTTGGCAGCGCTGCTGGTGCAATCCTTTGTCGGCGAAGATGGGCCGAGTCTGATATACTACACCAGTTTACTGGAAAACCGAACAGGATCCATTTTGTATGTCGCGCCCATAAGGGCTATCGCCAACTCGTTGGGGTATGCCCTGGGGGCTGCACTAATTGCCTTGCTACTGGGATGGATTGGGGCCAATTTTCTGGCCAGATCTAAAGGAAGGTGGTCCGCATTGCTAGATCCCATATTCATGCTGCCCTTGTCGACATCCGCCATTACGCTGGGGTTCGGTTTTATCATTGCTTTAGACGAACACCCTCTGAACTTGCGCACATCATTACTGTTGCCGGCAATTGCCCATGCCATGGTGGCATTTCCGTTTGTGATTCGCAGCATCCTTCCGGCTCTCAGAAGCTTACCCCGGAATCTGAGGGATGCGGCCGCCATACTCGGAGCCTCGCCGTTTAAGATTTGGCTTACCATTGAATGGCCAATTCTGAGGCGGGCCATCTTGGTGGGCGCTGTCTTCGCGTTTGCCATCAGTATGGGAGAATTTGGGGCAACCGTTTTCGTGGTGCGTCCCCAAACACCGACGATGCCCTTGGCCATATTTCGTTACTTGAGTCATCCGGGATCCTTGAATTATGGCATGGCCATGGCCATGAGTACCTTGCTGATGATAACTACCGCGGCCGGATTTCTGTTCCTTGAAAAGTTTGGATATAAAAGGTAGCTTGAGGATCAGACTGTTAGCACCTGGTGGTTAAACAGTCTATACGCCGAGTTGGCTATCGGTTGGATCCTTGATTCCTTTTTTGCAGATATTAGAGAAGAACCAGAAGAAATATGAACTCCGAATCTCATATAGACAACCACATAAGCCCGGATGCATACCTCACTCTGGACAACCTGAACAAGTCTTATGGAGAATTTGCGATATCGAATTTGTCTCTGACATTAAATTCAGGGCAAATTCTGTGTCTTTTAGGACCCTCCGGCTCCGGGAAAACAACTTTACTGCGGCTGATTGCAGGTTTGGATAGGCTGGACAGCGGCACCGTAAGGGTAAATAAGCAGAATATAACCCACCTGCCGGTACACAAACGTCAATTCGGGATGATGTTTCAAGACCTGGCATTGTTCCCCCATAAGACAGTTTGGGAAAACATTGCCTACGGTCTCCAAATGTCCAATCAACCGCAGGAAAAAATCCGTGAAAAAACCGCAAACATGTTGGCATTGGTGGGTCTTGAAAAAATGGCCCACCGGGACGTGGCCGACTTGTCGGGTGGTGAGCGGCAACGGGTGGCTCTGGCCCGCAGTTTGGCACCACGGCCCAAGCTGTTAATGCTGGATGAACCTTTGGGGGCCCTGGATCGATCTTTGCGGGAGCGTCTGTTACAGGAAATCCGAAAAATTCTCAAAGAACTGCATGTAACGGCAATTTTCGTCACCCACGACCAGACGGAAGCTTTGACCATGGGCGATGTAGTTGGGATTATGAATGCAGGTCAATTGATGCAACTAAACAGCCCCCAGGAATTATACCTAAAACCACAACATGAGTTTGTGGCGCGGTTTCTCGGCTTTCAAAACCTTTTGTCCGGACGCGTGCGGCAGGATGGCTTGGTTGAAACAGAGGTGGGGGTACTGACGGGGATCAACCAGCAACTGGCGCCCGGTCAGATGGTGACCGTGGTAATGCGGCCGGAACTTGCCAAAACCGAACCTGGTGATTCCCGGACTCATCCATATCACAAACTTAGCGGAGTGGTGCAGGAACGTATCTTTTCAGGTCAACAGTATCGTATCAAATTGAAGCTGAACCAAAACAGGATTTTAACCTTTGATTTGCCCAATACCGGCCCATCTCCGGAAATAGGTCAACCAATTGATTTGTGGGTCGATATGGACGGTTTGATATATATACCTGCATCTTGCACGCACCGGGAAATACAAGCAGGAAGTGCAGTATGAGGGCGATTATTTTTGCCAATGGTATCATGGAGAGTTGGCCCCGGGATTTCAATCTGTCGCTTGAGGACGATCTGATTATCGCGGCGGATGGCGGCTACAATCATTGCAAGCGCTGGAATTTGATGCCGCATGTGATTGTCGGTGACATGGATTCTGTATCGGAGCCAGATTTAACTGGGCTTGAAGCGAGCCAGACTCAAATCATTCGATTTCCAGCCGCAAAAGATGAAACCGATCTACAACTGGCCATTCAAACTGCAATCGATCACCATGCCACCGATATCGTCATATTGGGAGCCCTGGGATCTCGTTGGGATATGACCCTGAGTAATGTTCTCATTTTAACGACCCCACCTTTGCAAAATGTCGAGGCCAGAATTTTGGATGGTCCCCATGAATTCGCCTGCCTCCGGGGGCCCGGGAAACTTCGTATTCGCGGGGAATCCGGCCATCTATTTTCGCTAATACCCTTAGGTGGTCCAATAATCGGTGTGACTCTGACAGGGAGCGTTTATCCGCTGGACAAGGCCACCCTTCCCATGGGGACCTCAAGAGGTATCAGCAACCTGTTCCAGAAAGAATGTGTTACAATTGAAATAGAATCGGGACAGCTTCTGGTGGTGATTTCCCGGGAAGGCGGCGCCACTTGAAAGACCAAGCGGCCACTGGTGCCGACCATAAACGCCTGCTGAATTTCAAGGATGTAACCCTCAGAATTAGGGATCGGCATGTCTTGAAATCAACCCAGTGGCAGATAGATAAAGGCCAGCAGTGGGCCGTCCTGGGCCCGAATGGATCCGGGAAATCTACACTGGTGCGGGCCGTTGCCGGATTAACACCCGTTGTTGGTGGTACGATCCAGCGTTATGGGCCAGCGGCGCAGACCAGGGCCATCGGCTACCTGTCATTTGAATTGCTGCAATCCGTCGTGGCCAAGGAGCAAGCTCGGGACGAGGCCCGCCACTTTAGCGGTCAGCTAGATCTTCGCCTGACAGTGGCTCAGTTTATGGCCACTGCCAATCGATCAACCACGGTGTATACGCCAGTTATCCGCCGGGCCATTTCCCACCTGGGCTTAAAGCCTTTGTTGGTGCGTCCCCTGCAAAGCCTTTCCAATGGCGAGATGCGCAAGGTTCTGATTTCGATTGCCGCTCTGCAAACCCGTGGATTGATGATTCTGGACGAACCATTTGATGGTCTGGATTCGGCGGCCTTCAAAGATCTTGGGGATGCCATTCAAGCTTGGATACAGGCCGGCATTCAATTTCTGTTGGTAACTCATCGCCAGGAGGAGATCCTGCCTGGTTTTACCCATGTGATCGGTTTGAAGGCCTGCCAAATGGCCTTGGCCGGTCCTCGCGAACATGTGCTGACATCTGATAATCTCAAAAAGATTTACGGAATTGCAGTCGAAGATATTAAGCGGCAAAAACAGGTTTCATCAAATTTGACTAGGCAATCTTCAGATGAAGCCGGCGTGGTTATTGATGTTCGGAATGCTTGCGTCCGATATGGGGCATCTTTTATTTTTGAAAAACTTAATTGGCGCGTACGCAAAGGCGAGCATTGGGTCATTACCGGGCCAAACGGCTCCGGCAAGACGACCTTATTGCAAATGGTCTCCGGCGAACACCCCCAGGCCTATGCCAATGAGATATATCTTTTCGGACGCCGCCGCGGAAGCGGCGAATCCGTTCAGGAAATCAAACAACGGATCGGTTTATGTTCGGCTGAATTTCAGATTAATTACCGCAAACCCATCCGGGGTTTGGAGGTGGTGCTGTCCGGATTTTTCGATTCCATTGGGTTATATCGGCGAGCTGACCGGAAGCAGTATGAGTCCGCGGATCGCTGGCTGCGGCGACTGAATCTGTCTTACCTGAAGGAGCAACGTTTTGATCTCCTGTCATATGGTGAAAGACGGGCACTCTTATTGGCGCGTGCCGTGGTAAAATCTCCTGATATTCTAGCTCTGGATGAACCCTGTCAAGGCCTGGATCCTGCCAATCGCCATATGATTATTGCCTTGCTGGATGATATCTGCCATAACAGCAGCACCCAGTTAATAATGATCACCCATCATACGGGTGATCTTCCCATGTGTATAACGCATCAACTGGAAATGAAAACAGGGAAAGTAACTGCTAATCCCGGATTGTATGAATAGTAATCCTATTTTAAGATGTTTGAAATGAAACGCCTACACTCCGAAAAAATACACCACGCAGACCCCTATATCATCTGCACCCGTTACAAGGGCAATCCCAAAAAGCATGTGGCCGTGTGCCATAAATGCAAATGGAAGAATAATTGCCGCGAGTTCAAGCTTTATTGGCAGCCGGAATTACCCTTCAGATAGAGTCATTTGAAAAATGTCTTTTGGCTGATCCGTCTGAGGACGATGAATATTATGCGCTGATTTCGCATTTTAACTCTTCAATAATACCTGCAGTCATGTGAAGACCGCTTCAAGTGTGTTCATAGGTTGTGCTTTGCCTACACGTCTTGATCTAGAACCAAAAATCTATTTTTGAGATGACTTCATAACGGCACAGTTTCCAGGAAATGCGGACCGATTTGGCGTCAAGGTATTATCTGCTGGTAAGGAGCACCTTCTCAATAAAGGCGTCAATATCGCCATCCAGCACGGCATTGACATTGCCGATTTCCATGTTAACACGATGGTCTTTGACCATCTGATAGGGATGCAGTACATAGGAACGAATTTGGCTTCCCCAGGCAATGTCGTCTTTGCTTGCATGCATCTGCTGTATTTTTTCTTCCTGTTTTTGCTTTTCGGCCTGATAGAGCCGCGCCATGAGTACTTTCATGGCCATATCCTTGTTGCGATGTTGAGATTTTTCCTGCTGGCACTGGACTACTATCCCGGAAGGTAGATGGGTAATACGAACGGCGCTACTGGTTTTGTTAACATGCTGACCGCCGGCACCACTGGCGCGATAAACATCAATGCGCAGATCCTTCTCCTCTATATCAATGGATATACCGCTGTCCAGTTCAGGATAAACAAAAACGGAAGCAAAAGAGGTATGGCGCTTCCCGCTAGCGTTGAAGGGAGATATGCGCACCAGACGATGTACGCCGATTTCGGAACGCAAATAGCCGAAAGCATAATCCCCGGTTGCCGTAAACGTGACACCTTTTATTCCGGCTTCATCACCCGGCTGGTAATCGATAATCGACTGCTTGTATCCCTTTCTTTCGACCCAACGCGTGTACATGCGGAATAGCATTTCAGCCCAATCCTGGGCTTCGGTACCTCCGGCACCGGCATTGATGGATACGATGGCATTTTTATCGTCGTCATCGCCGTCCAGCATGAGTTTAAGAGACAAGGTCTGGATTTGGTTTTGAATTTTTGCAATGGCAGCATTGACGTCGTCAATGGTATCAGCGTCTGACTCTTCAAGGGCGAGGTCTAATAAAATATCGCATTCTTCCAGGTCTGAAGTCAGCTTGGTAAATGTCTCCAGCTTGTCCGACAAGGAGGTGCGCTCTTTTAAAATTGCCGTGGTATCTTCTGGGTTGTCCCAGAATCCGTTGCCGGCAATAATGCTTTCAATCTCCTGCAACCGTTTGGTTTTAGATTCTAAGTCAAAGATAACCTTTCAGGTTTTCTAATTGTGCTTCTAATTCTTTGATGACCTGTTTAATTTCGAGAGACATGTTTATTACCTCCTCGGAGTGGCTTACGGATCGATTGAATCCGCTGAATGAGTTCAACTAAAATGAGTATCACGCCTGCAAGGGTGCAGGCCAATGCAAAAAAATCACCTCGTTTCACATAAAACGTCTGGCCGTCCATCAAGGGTACATCCGCAACCAATACGGCGTCCTCAAAAAGGGCGGATTGGGACAGAATCCGGCCCAGCGGATCGATAAACCCACTGATCCCGGTATTTGCAGATCTTACTAGCGCGCGTCGCGTCTCAACCGCCCGGAATACAGCCATGGAAAAGTGTTGATGAGGGGCGCTCGTCTTCCCATACCAGGCATCATTGGTGACATTGATTAACAATTGGGCGCCATTTTGAGCAGCCGAACGGGCCAGATAGGAAAAAATCATTTCATAGCATATCAACGCGCCAATCTTATGCTGCCCCCACGCCAATGTATCTCCCGCCATACCGGCCGAAAAATCTCCCACATGTTCGACCATTTTTCCCAGAAAGGGAAGCCAGCGTTTAAATGGCACGTATTCACCAAAGGGAACCAGGTGTGATTTGTTGTAATCATCGCTGATGGTCCCAGTGGAATCAATTAAAAACGCCCGATTATAATAGGTGACTTTGTCAGCCTCCTGGGAATAGGCCGGGCTTCCCAGTACGGTATCAATACCAATTGATTCAAGGTTTTTAAGGACCAGCCGCGTTTGGGGCATCTGGCTTCCAAAATAAAAAGGCATTGATGTTTCCGGCCATACCACAAGCTCCGGATTCTTAGTGGACACCTGTCGCGATAAATCGATATATTTCTTAATGGTCGTTAACTGATAGGAACGATCCCATTTCAGTGTCTGGTCCACATTGCCTTGAACAACGGCAATTTTTTTTGAAGGAGCTTGTGAGATCTTGTTCGATAGGTTTCCGATCCGCCATTGGCCATAGGAAAAGGTTAGCGTAAGCAGGATTCCGAAAAAAGTGGCGTAAATTAACACATGCTTGAGAAGGAACCTTTGGCCACGCCAGTTTCTTTTGGCACCAAAATGATAGAGAATAAATACCAAGCCATTTGCAAGCGCAAGTAAAAAGGAAACACCGTAAACACCAACTATATCCGAAATCTGGATGATGTGCAATTTGTTAAATTGGGTATGGCCAAGAAGTTCCCAAGGGAACCCGCTTAAAAGAATGGCGCGTAAATATTCCTGGCCTACCCAGATGGCCGGCATGATTAAAATCAGGCTAAAAGCGGAGATTCGAATCCAATTGAGAATCAAACCAAAAATTCCCATATAGATGCTCAAATACGAGCAAAACAGTAGGAGAATGCCGGTGCTGAGAATTACGGGGAAGGGTCCATAGGTTGTCAAAAAGGGTATGAACCAATATAACAGTGATAAGTAATGAATCACACCGCAAAAAAAGCCTAATCGAAAACCATCGAATGCGGATAGGTCACGCAGTGCAATTAACAAGGGTACCAAGGCGATCCAAGCCAGATAATCCAAACCGATCGCCG
>CAYVMI010000061.1:0-29495 GCA_964452555.1 uncultured Desulfobacterales bacterium | reverse complement strand
CGATTGGTAGTAAAATCAGGTAGTCGAAACATCACCAATCCGTCAGGGCACTACGTTAGCGTGGCAGATTCAACATGATATGTCGCTTTGAAAAAATATCTGAACCGCTTACGCACTGACTTGTTATTGCGGAGCATAATAATGACAACTAGTATAATAATTGTTCTCAAGGAGTTCTACCGAGGCTTAATTGAGATCCTCAATCGCGTCACAGGGGATTCAAATTTAAAGGAGTTTATCCATGACAAAACTGGATCGGATCGAGAGCGGCTTCCATAACCGGTTTGGCGATCGCATCATCACCATCGACTCGCATACCCAAGGGGAGCCGACCCGTTTGCTGGTCGGCGGTTTAGGGGAAATTCCCGGTGGCAGCATGAAGGCCAAGCGGGATTACTTTGAATCACATTTCGACCATGTGCGCCTGCTTTTGACCCAAGAACCCAGGGGACATCGCGGTATTATGGCGGCGGTCGTAACCGAACCGGTTAGCCCTATGGGACATTTTGGGTTGTTTTATATGGATGCCCGCCGCTACCCGTTTCTGTGCGGCCACGCCACCATCGGTGCCGTAGCCACTCTGATCGAGACCGGGGCGATTGCTGCCCAAGACGGTGATGTGGTAGTAACTGTTGATACACCCTCCGGTCCTCTGGATGCGCACACGCGCATCCGCAACGGGCGGGTGGAGTCCGTCGCCATTGAAATGGTGCCTTCGTTTGTTTTTGACGTCGATAAAAAACTCAATATTGACGGATTTGGAGCCATTGGCGTTGACTTGGTCTGTGTGGGTGGATATTTTGCCATGGTATCGGCCGACGCCATCGGTATCGACCTGGTTCCGGAAAATAGTCAGCGATTGATAACTTTGGGCATGGCCGTAATCGAAGCTGCCAACCAGGCACTAGACGTATACCATCCTGAACGTCCCGAGGTAAAAACAGTGGATGTAACCCAGTTTTATGGTCAGGATTCGGATGCGGGCCATGGCAAAAGCGTTGTCATTTATGGTGAATCCAACATGGATCGCTCACCGTGCGGCACCGGCACCACCGCCAGGATGACATTACTGCACCATAAAAATGAATTGGCGCCCGGCCAGATCCATAAAAATGCCGGCCCACTGGGAACGATTTTTGAAGGTAAAATCGTTAAGACCCTTTCCATAGGAGAATTCCCCGGTATTGTCGGCCAGATCCGGGGCCATGCCCAAATAACCGGTTATCACCAATTTGTGGTCGATAGCCACGATCCATTTCCACAAGGATTTCTCATATGAAAATATCGGCACGGACCCCGGAAATAATACTTTACAATGGTCTGTTGGCAGCCTTTGAGTCTGGCAGTGCGCCGATTGCCGCCGCGGCCGTTGGTGGCGGTCAAATATTAGCCCTGGGACCGGATACAGATATTCTCAGTTTAGCCGGACCCGATACCGAGAAGATCAATCTCGAAAGGCGCCTGGTGGTCCCGGGGTTCATCGACAGTCATATCCACTTCCATGAATGGTCACTCAAACGCCGGGAGTTAAAATTAGATGACCTCAGCAACCTGGATGCACTCCTGGATCGCGTTCGTGCGGCTACTTCCGGCAAGTCTCCCGATGACTGGATAATGGGCCAGGGATGGAATGAAACCGACTGGACGGAACCGCGTATGCCCACACGGGAAATGCTGGATCAAGTTGCACCCCAACATCCGGTATTGCTATGGCGCTGTGATCTGCATCTGGCCGCGGCCAATTCCGCGGCTTTGCGCAGGGCCGATATCAGTGCCAAAACGCCTGACCCGCCCGATGGCCGCATTGAACGCGACCCCAGCGGTGAACCCACCGGCATATTAAGAGAACTGGCCATCAATCTCATGCGGGAAGCCGTGAAACCGCCGGAAACGACCCAAATGGTGCAGGCCTATCAAGACGGCATCAAGGCCCTGCATCGCCGCGGCATTACTGCAATTCACGACATTCGCCTGATGGCGGATACGGACGGCGGCAGAGCCTTGCAAACCTTTCAACTGTTGGATCAGCGTAGGCAACTCGATTTGCGCTGCTGGGTCTCCTTACCCGGGCACGAACTGGACAAAATCATCGCCCTGGGACTGCGCACCGGGTTTGGCAATGATCGCTTGCGCCTGGGCCATGTCAAATTTTTCTCGGATGGCGGCATGGGTGCCCGCACGGCATGGCTGATCGATCCTTATTTGGATGCCGAACGCGGCATGCCCTTGATGGACATGGAACATCTGGCCCGAGAAATCGGCAAAGCGGATCAAAACGGCCTGTCTGTGATGGTGCATGCGGTAGGAGACCGGGCCAACCGGGAGCTGATCAACATATACGAGACCTTACGATCGGACGGCCAATCTTCGGGCTCGCCGCCGCCGGCACTAGCCCACCGCATCGAACATGTTCAGATGATCCGTCCCCGGGATGCCGACCGCTTACGCAGCCTCGATGTGGCCCTGTGCGTAACGCCCGCCAACATGGTCTTAGATATGAATCTCATCGATACCGCCTTGGGCGACTACGGCAAATGGACTTATAGCTTTCGGCGACTGCTCGACAGCGGCGCCCCGGTTATATTCAGTTCCGATTGCCCGGTATGCGATCCGGATCCCCTCCTGGGGATCCACGCAGCCGTAACGCGGCAGCGGACGGACGGTACACCGGCGGCAGGCTGGTGGCCGGAATCCCGTGTATCCGTGGCCGAGGCGCTGAAAGCCTATACACAGACGCCGGCAAAGACCCACAATGCGCCGGACATCGGGACCATTGGGGTGGGCAAACGGGCCGATTTAGCTGTTTTGAATCAAAATATTTTTGAAATTCCGACTAGCCGGATCACTCAATCCCGGGTTGACATGACCCTGTTTGACGGTCTGATCACCCATCGGAATTTCTAATGGACAGCGTCCAAACCATCAAAAGGTCTCTCATCCAGCACGGATCCCATAACGACCGTATCTATGTGATGCGGTTCGATCCCGTAAATTCCCGTGACCTGCTTTATGAGCTTGAAACCCTGGCCCGTAAAAACCGATATGGAAAGATCTTTGCAAAAATTCCGGCTGATGAGTGGCGAGCGTTCGAAGAATCTGATTTCCAAATCGAGGCCGTCATTCCGGGTCTATATAAGGGCATAATTGATGGCTTGTTTGTGGCCAAATTTTTCCATGCGACCAGACGGCAGGAATTGAATCCTGATATTCTTGACCGAGTTCGTCATTGGACTCAGACCGCGTCGGCAAATTTTAAGAAGCACGACAGCCGCAAACTCCCGGAAATATCAACCTGCCGTCCATCCGACGCACCTGAAATGAGCGCCCTTTATAAACAGGTCTTTCAAACCTACCCTTTTCCAATTGGTGACCCCGCCTATCTTCAACATATGATGAATGCCGGTGTGCCCTATTACGCCATTCGTGAGTCCGGACGTATCGCCGCCCTTGCCGCCGCTGAAATCGATGGGGACCATCAAAATGCCGAAATGACCGACTTTGCCACGCTCCCAAAATGGCGCGGGCAAGGCTTTGCCGGTGTACTGCTGAACCATATGGAGCGTAGCGCCGGCGAACGCGGAATTAAAACCGTATATACCATCGCCAGAGCTGCATCCACGGGTATGAATGCCGTTTTCCAAAATCGGGGTTATCGCTATTCAGGTTTATTGATAAATAACTCCCAGATTTGCGGCGCTATTCAAAGTATGACCATTTGGCACAAACATCTATAATTAGGGAGGTCTCCAGCCTCCCAACAAAATGGTTTGACTTGAACGCGGTCAATTCGGTATAGTTATTTATCAATCACTTCTCTTTAGCTTATTTCTGCTGACCTGCATTCGATATCATTATTCCAATAGGCTTGTTACTGCGTCTTATTTCATTCGGCGGCAATTTGTCGTCTCAACAATTCTAATAGAGCTATTGTCACAAAATGTTCCGCAAAAGTATTGATCTTTTGTTGATGAAATCAACACCATAGCGGTTGTAATAATCTCACATAAATCTGAAATATTAGGTAAAAAAGTCTTTACTTATTTAAACGGAGATCAATCGGATCATATCTATGACAACCGGTATAAACGCAATCACCAAAGGAGGTAAGCCATGGAAAAGCAAGTCATCAACTATGAGACCATGTTGAAAGTTGCCCGCTCTATCTCGCACTCCAAGGATCCCGAAGAGGTTGCATTAATGACGGTGGACAGCATAAAAACCGCACTGGATGTCAAGGCGTGCGCTTTGTTTCTATTTAACCGCAAAACCAATGAGCTGGAGCTGGCCACGTCTTTCGGTTTGAGCGATGAATACATTAACAAAGGTCCGGTCAGCGCATTGCGGTCCATTGCCCAGTCTTTGGAGGACGGTCCCGTGGCCATATATGATGTCGGCGATGATCCCCGCATCCAATACCCCGATGAAGCCCGGAAAGAAGGCATCGCCTCGATCCTGTCGGTGCCCATTGTTGTGGGAGGTAATCTCATTGGAGCTGTGCGGGTTTATACGGCCGAATCCTGGGAATTCACCATGAACGATGTTAATTTTGTTCAGGCTCTGGCTCAGATAGCCGGTGGTGCCATCAATATGGCCCGTTATGTCAAGGGGTTAAAAAGCAGTATCGAGGTGCTGAAAACCATGCGGGATGTGCAGAAATCGAAGGCTTAACGAAAAGCTTCCGTGATGAATTAGGGAATGTTCATTATTTGTTTCGCTAGGTTGCGGTTCATTTCGCTTGTGCCCCATTTCAATTCTGCCTGGTCTATAGCGTATTCAGCCATTAGCGGCCTGGCCTAAAACGTCCCAAGAATTTTCGTCCAATCGCTGCAATACCTCCATGACCAGGCGAAGGGTATTTATTTTTACAGGAACCAGCCAGCGCAGGTCGAACGTTGTATTTTTATAGGTAAACGTTCCCGTGTTCATATGAAAAAGATTGAAGACAATTTCCTGAACCTGACGATAAAGACATCTTTCCAGAGTTTTTTTTGTAATGAGATTGTTTTCAACCAGCGTTTTTCCCAGAGCTTGTTTCTTTTTCAAAGATATGGCTAGAAACAATTCTAAAGGATAAATGCCATTCAGCATGGCACTATTTTATAAAAAATTTACCCTATTTTGAGATTAAGACATTAAAAACAGATCTCCACGGGTAAACCCCTGAACCCATTAAAATATCCGTCTTTCCATTCTCCGTATCAGGTTACCGCGGGAAACGGGCACCTTCGGCTTCGCCGCAATCATTTGTTTTTTCTTTGGGGTGACATCCGCTCAGACTGTTTAGACTAACGCGTCCGGTCTGTGTTCGTGGTAGCGCGTTTCGCTTTCAAAAGCGTGCGCCAGTTGCAGGACCTCGAAGTCATGGTGATGACGGCCAACTATCTGCATACCGACCGGCAGGCCTTCCGGCGTAAACCCGCAGGGAATCGAGAGCGCCGGCAGTCCGCTCATGGTCACCACGCAATTCATTGCCATCCAGTCGATGTAGGTTGGCATGGTGATGCCCTCGATTTCTTTCACCCATTCCTGTTCCACTGGAAAAGGCGCCACCTGGGTGCTTGGCAGCACCAGAAACTCATAGCGCTCGAGGAAACGCCTCACCCGATGGTAAAACCGGGTGCGCGATTCCCAGGCGCCGGCAATTTCGGAACTATTAAGATCTAGTCCTTTTTGTATGTTCCACCCAATGCTCTCCTTCATCAGGCTCCCGTTCTTTTCATAATCATGGCGCAATGACGTGAATTCCAGGGCCCTCAGTGTCTGGAAGGCTGCAAATACGCCCCCGACTCGGGGCTGGTCCGGCTGTATAACGCACCCCAATGATCTGAACACATCCAGCGCTTTCTCAATCGGGCCCGCGACCTCCTTCTGAACCGGAAATTTTCCAAAATCCATGGTCCATGCAATGGGGATACCGGTAAAATCCCTTTCCAGGGGCCGGTTGAAACCGGATCCGGGGGAGTCGATGGCCAGCGGTGCGCGATTGTCGGGGCCGGCCATGATCGACAACATCAGGGCCAGATCCCGGACGGTTCTGGCCATGGGCCCTTCCACCGACAGGGTCTGCCAGGCGAAAACAGAGGGCCATATGGGTACGCGCCCGGGTGATGGCCGAAATCCGACGACATTGCAGAACCCGGCCGGATTGCGTAGTGAGCCGCCCATATCACTGCCATCGGCCAGCGGCAGCATACCCGATGCCAAGGCAGCGGCTGCCCCGCCACTGCTGCCCCCGGCTGATTTGGATAGGTCGTAGGGATTTCGGGTAATGCCGTAAACCGGGTTGAATGTATGCGAACCGGCTCCGAATTCAGGTGTGTTGGTTTTACCGATGATAATCGCCCCGGCCGCTTTCAAGCGTTCCACATAAAGCTGATCCTGATCAGGTATGAAATTCTTGTAGATCGGGGATCCGAATGTTGTGCGGATACCCTTGGTCAAGGCCAGGTCCTTGACTGCCAGGGGCAGGCCGTGCAGGGGGCCGACCGGCATGCCGCGGGCAAGTTTGTCATCGGCCGCTCGGGCCTCCGCTAACAATTCGTCTTCCGAGCGTAGGGCACAAATTGCGTTGACCCTGGGGTTCACCTCGGCAATCCGATCCATAAAGGCGCGCATGACTTGCTGCGCCGATATCTTTCGGTTGCGGATGGTGGCTGCCAGATCCACGGCATTTTGAAAGCAAATAGATTCTTCAGACATGATATTTCAATTATCCTTTCTGTAGCGTCTTCGACATGTAAATTCGCTCTTCATCACGGCCGGTCTGTGCCCATCCCAGATAGGAATACAAAGCAATATTCTCAGTTAGCAGGACGTGCGTGGCCAGACGCAATTGTGAATATCCCCATCGCAGGGCCTCTTTCTCCCCAAATTTCATGAGACTGCGACCAAAACCCTTTCCGTGATAATTCGGATGAACCGCAACATTGGCGATGGTCATATATTTTTCTTCAGGCATCAGAATTAGCCCGCCCACCAATACACCATCTGATTCGGCCACATAAACAGGATAATCTCGAATTTCATCCGTATAATTCACCACCAGCGGCGGTAAATTCTTATTACCCAGCCGGGGCGTGTAAATTGCGTAGGCAGCCTGCATACACGCGGTCAGTGCGGGGGCATCAGAATTGACCGCTTTTCGAATTGTCCATTTTTTCTTTGGCATCGGATTTACACGTGTTTAAAAAATCCAACGTCATAAGGACTCTTGCATTGGAATTCAGCTTAGGTGTTGTTAAAAAACTTTCTGGTCTCTTCGATTAATACCTTGCCCATGGTATTGCGGGGCAGTTCGCTTACAATCCTTACCTCCTTGGGGCATTTCCACTTATGTAATTGGTCTTTGCAATGAGCCATGACCTGGTCGACACTAAGCTTGGCATCCTCTTTACTTACAACGGCCGCCACGACTTTCTCACCCCATTTTTCATCGGGGATACCCACAACGGCTGACTCACGGACGTTAGAAATTTGGTTGATCACGGCTTCAACTTCTTTGGGAGAAATATTTTCACCACCGGAAATAATGATGTGCTTCAATCGGTCGGTGAGATAATAATATCCATCCCGATTTTGGTGGCCCAAATCACCGGTCTTAAACCAGCCGTCCCAAAAGGCCTTGGCTGTTTCTTCAGGTTTTTGCCAGTAGCCGGGTGATATGGCCGGACTCCGTAACCAGATTTCACCGGTTTGTCCCGGGGGAACGTCCCCACCTGTCTTCGGATCCACCAAACGAACTTTCACGTCTGGCAAAGGCAAACCAATGGAGCCTGGCTTCCTTTTTCCCTTAAGTGGGTTTGAAAAATTCATGCCGGTTTCGGACATGCCTTCGCGCTCCACCGGTTCCTGGCCAAAGACTTCGCAGATGCGCTCAAAATCTTTGGGCAACAGAGGCGCCGATCCCGATGTTAATAAACGCAAATGACTAAAATCCAGGTCCTGTACACCCGGATGCTGGATGAGCTTAGCGTACATGGCCGGTACGGCCATAAAGATCGAACATACATGGTCTCCGTCTTTCTGACTCAAAATATCGACGATATTTTGAGGAGAAAATATGTCCAGCAACAATACATGGGATCCCGCCATCAAAGCCGTATGCAGTGCAAAACAGAGCCCGTGTACGTGAAACAGCGGCAGAGCATGGCAAAGGGTGTCGGGTTCTCTAATCTGCCACACCTTAAGAATATTGAGCGCATCTGCAATTAAATTACTTTGGGTCAGTATCACGCCCTTTGGTTTCCCCGTGGTACCGGATGTATAGATCATTATACCGGGGTCTGTTGCTTGTATTTCCCTCGGGACAAATTGTTCCGCTGTGTTAATTACAAATTTCTGGTCCTGCAGTGGCCTTTGACTGTCCACGGTCATTTGGACAATATGCGGATTAATTGCGCTAATAAATCCGGCTTTATCAGCCTCCAGCAATATTACTTTTGCCTGGGCATCCTGTAATAAATAGGCCATCTCGGATTCCTTGAAGCCCGGATTCAAGGGTACCGAAACAGCACCCATTTTAAGCACCGCCAGATGGGTCACCACAAACAGCAATGACTTCTGCATAAACAGAATCACCCGATCCCCCTTTGCCACCCCCATGGAAAGCAAGCGATTGGCTACACCATTGGTATAGTGTTCCAATTCCAGATAGGTAAGTTTTGTTTCGGTTTTATGTTTGCGCAGGAACGTGATGGCTGGCTTATGTTTGTGTTTTAAGAAGGACCCTGAGAAGCAATCTGATAACGATTGATGATCCATTATAAGGATATCCGTATATGTTTGAACTGCGGGAATTGAAGTTTAAACCCAGTTGCCGAAAAATCATTGTTGCCTACTAAGGGAAGAATGCTCTTGAGTACTATAACCAGCTCGCATGATCAATACGGTATATGAAATAAAATCGTGTTCCACGCTTTTTTGATAACGCGTACCTTTCGCCGCAGGGCGAAAGGTCATCGTCAGCTCTGAAGCGATAGAACATCCTATCCCTGCAGCAAGTTGCAGGGTATTTCTGAATTTTGCCGAAATCCTTCGGATTCCGGTATCGCTCTTACACAAAAATGGATCTTAATCTATAATTTGAATTCATCCCGCGCTGCAAGCAGCGGGGAATTCAAATTTAAATCATCAAAATCCCATCCTGCTGGTGGCCATAATGGCACACTGCGCGGCACCAAGGAGCGCAGCTTTGTCGTTCAGAATGACCCATATGGGGATTTTTTCGAGCAACCGCTTAAAACGTCCCTTGTCCCTAAAGGCTTGCATGAAGATATCTTCCTTCAATTGAGGTAAAATTTTCGGCGGTATACCCCCTCCCAGATAAACGCCTCCGGTGGTCATGGCGGTAAGTGCCAGGTTTCCGGCTGCTGCCCCTAAAATTGAAACAAACATATTGAGTACTTCCACACAACCCGGATCTCCTTCAACCATGGCACCCTCGCTGATGGCTCTAGCCGGATCCATCTTGGCCAGCCTTTGGGAGAGCCAGGCCGGTTCAACCAATTTGCCGGTATCCTTAAACCAATTATATATATTGACCAGGCCGGATCCGGAGATCACCCGCTCAACACTCACGTGCCCGTATTGCCGATGGAGGTAATGCCACAGCTTCATTTGGTCTGCATTAATAGGTGCAAAATCGGCATGTCCGCCTTCCGATGAAATAGGCGTATAGCGGCCATTCTGATGGACGATTATCGCCTCACCCAAACCTGTACCTGGAGCAATCAGGGCCAAGTTCTGATTTTTGGGAACTTCGCTGGGATTTAAAGCAAAAAGTTCGTCCGCTTTCAAAACCGGGACGGCCAGAGCTGTGGCGCTTAAGTCATTCACCAACCTCACCGATGCAAAGCCGAAAACCTTTTTAACCCGTTCCCTGGAAATATGCCAGGAGAGGTTGGTTATATTCGATTCACCAGCCACCACTGGTCCCGCAACCCCAAAACAAGCTCTATCTACAGAAACGCTCCGACCTTTTAGAAATTTCCCGATAATATGCTCCAGGCTGGGCGCGTCCTTGCTTGAAAAAATCGCTATCTCGTTTGGCTCCGGTCGTTCAGTTCCCTCACGGAAAAGCCCCAGTCTTGTATTGGTACCGCCGATGTCTCCAGCTAAGATCCAGTCTGTTTGCTTAGGCGCATTCATTATTGTGACCTCCCCTCAACAACGCGGATGAACCCCGATCCAACAACCAGGTTAACTTACCATCAGATGGCTGGATTCTTTGGGCCGGCAGGTGGCCGTTTCTAATTTCCATTACCTTTTTGACAATCTCGGCTTTTTCTTTTCCTGTAACCAGAAACGCGATATGGTGTGCCTGATTCAACAATGGCAGCGTCATACTGATTCGATCCACGTTGGGACGCCCCCCTTTAACCGATGCCACCAACTCCTCTTTTTCCAGTAGAACTGAGTGTTGGGGGAACAGTGAAGCCGTATGGCCATCGGTTCCCATGCCCAAAAAAATCAAATCGAAACACGGAATAGATCTGTTTTTAGGGTTCACATTATCCCTTAGAATTTGTTGATAATCCCCGGCAGATTCACGCGGAGCTGAACCGCACCGGATGGGATATACCTGGCTTTCGGGAATCGGAACAGCATCAATGAAATCGCATTTAGCGATACCATAATTGCTGGCAGGGTCATCTTGGGGCACACAGCGTTCATCCACCCAGAAGATGCGGACATCCTTCCAGGAAATCTGGGAGCAATAGGATTGGTTTGCAAGCAACTTGTGCATCTCTCTGGGCGTAGAGCCGCCTGAAAGGGCCACATTAAAACACCCCTTTTTCCGGATGGCTTGAATGGCATCCGCCACAAACAGTTCAACTGCTTTTTCAGCCAAAGTTAGCGGATCATTTTTAATGATTATTTGGCGGATACGCGCCATAATAGTTTTTTGTACCTCTTTTCTTTACCATGATATCAGGACTCCTACGGTGACACCACCGGGCGGTTCAGCATATTCGCATATAGCTTGATATACGCTTTGGCAGTCACCTGGAAATTGAACATTTCCCTGCTTTGAAACATAATGCGTTCGATTTGCCTTTGCTTTATTTCCTTGGGCAGCAAGTAGAATTGTATGGCCTGATCGATGGCCCAGGCGAGTCCGTTGCTGTCAAAATTCTCGAAAAGAAAACCGTTTCCCTGATCATTTTTAACATCTAAATGCACCACTGTGTCGTGAAGGCCGCCGGTATCATGGACTATGGGCAAAGCCCCATAGATGAAACCAATCATTTGGGGTAAGCCGCAGGGTTCAAACTTTGAGGGCATTAACACAAAATCAGCGGCGGCATAGGCCTGATGTTCTAGCTGCTCGTCAAAATCAAATACCGCCACCTTTTCGCGTAATCCGTGGAAGGCAATGATATCATTAAATATTGCTTGATATTCTCCATCAGCAACAAAAATGAACTCCAGTCTTTGCTGGTTGTATCGCGCACAGACCTGGTAAAGTATGTCTGCCAGCAATTGACATCCTTTTTGAACAGGATCAAGACGGGAAGGCCAAAACAGCATGGGAGCGTTTTCATCCTGCTGCAGGCCCGTTGCTTTTTGCAGAGCAATTTTGTTCGCTCGTTTTGCTCCTGCATGCCCTTTGGGTCCATACTTTCGAACAATATGCTTATCCGTAGCCGGATCAAAAATTGTATTGGGAGCATTGAGAATCCCCGAGGCCCAGCCTGCTTCCAGCTTGTTTCGCAACTCCTGTTGTAGTGCTGAATCAACAAATTCGTGCTGCCCTTTAATAATTTCGACAAGAAAATTCGGACTGACCACATTAACACATTGTGCGGCAAAAACACCGCTGGTAAGCAGTTCGATAGGATTGGAATGTAGACTACCATCATATCTATCCGGCATATGTTCAAAATACAGGTGGTCCCAGAAATAGTGGGCATCGATTCCGCACGCCTGAATAGTTGCCAGACTGGTTTTCATGGAGTGAATGTTATGGATCGTGAACAGGCAAGGGATACCTGTTTTTCGTGCCTGGGCTGGTATCAATCCTGTCATCCAGTCATTGCAGTGGATCAGATCCGGCTCAACCCTTGGAATGATAGTGTTTATGACCTCCCTTTGAAAAACCAGGGACAGGTGCATATTATCTTCACCATCTCCCGAGTAAATAGTTTGGCGATGGAAAAATGTGTTGTCTTCGGCCAGGTGTAAGCGATCTTTGGGCATGACCCGTCTCATGGTGGTTTGCTCCCGCTGCAAAAACCGAGTTAAACAATCTCCGAATATCGCTTTGTAATTCGGTATGGCCACGTGAATGTCGACACCTTGTTCAAACAATTCACACACCAGCGAGGCCGACACGTCGGCCAGCCCGCCAGCTTTGGCAGTAAGGCAGTCCGCGATGGAGCCCATGCGCTCCGGTAGATAGGTGACCTCGGGTGTTACTATCAGTATTTTGGGTAAAGATTTAGCAGCCATAATTTTACTCAAATCATAAGTCACTGACAAAGTCAGTGGTCGTTGACGTCTTCTGATTCGACAGGTCCATTGGTTCCCGGGCCCCAACTTCCCGCCGTGTATAGCTGCAGCATATCCGACTGGTCATCACAAGATTCGCATTCGTTCAGTATGGGCGTCAAAAACGACCAGCAATGTTCAAGACCATCCTGCCGCCAGAAAAGCATCTGATCTCCCAACATACAATCAATCAGCACTTTTTCATAAGCATCATAAATCGGCCCGTTTTCATTTTGTTGATAAGAAAAATCCAAGCTGACGTTCCGCAAGCACACCCGCGTACCCGGACGCTTGGTCTGGAAGGTCAGGGTAACTCTCTCATCCGGATATATGCCCAGTGTTAACCGGTTGGCCTTGATGGGACTGCCCAGTGTATTGCGAAACATGGAATGGGGTACTTCCTTAAACTGAATACCGATTTCAGTAATTTTTTGGGCCAATCGTTTGCCGGAGGTCAGGTAAAAAGGCACCCCTTGCCAGCGCCAGTTATCAATGAAGACCTTCATTTTTGCATATGTCGGTGTTAGGGATTCGGGATGGATGTTGGGTTCTTGGCGATAACCAGGTACCGGGTCTCCGTTGATATGACCCGGGCCGTACTGACCAAGTGTGATGTGCTTGTTGAGCTTATCAAGGGGGAACGGTCTTAAAGAACGAAAAACCTTGACCCTTTCATCCCTGACCCGACTGGTTTCAAATTGGGACGGCGCTTCCATGGCCGTCAGGGCGAGAAGCTGCATCATATGGTTTTGAAACATGTCGCGTATGACGCCGGCTTGCTCGTAATAACCGGCACGGTGCTCAACTCCCAGGGTTTCGGATGCCATTATGTTGATATGGTCGATATATCTTCGGTTCCAGAGCGGCTCAAATATGGCGTTGGCAAAACGAAACATCATTATATTCTGAACCGTTTCTTTGGCAAGGTAATGGTCTATTCTGAATATCTGGTGTTCATTAAAATAATGCTGTATATTTTGATTCAGTTCCACGGCTGTGTGCAAATCTCTGCCAAAAGGTTTTTCAATTACCAGTCGCGCCCAGCCATGATGATCTTGCCGTTCCTGATTAAGACCTGCCTGGCCCAGCATCTGAGCAACCGGTTGATAAAGGGTCGGCGGGAGGGCCAGGTAAAAGATTTTATTCCCTTCGGTATAGTGCTGCTGATCCAGTTTTTTGAGATCTTGGGATAAGCATGCAAAGGACTCCGAATCTTGAAAATCCACCGGACGATAATGAAGTGATTTTGAAAAAGACTGCCAATATGAAGCTTTAAGTTGTCCGGTCGTCATTAGGGCATTTTCCATTTTAGACCGGAATTGGTGATCACTCATTTCCGTGCGCCCGCATCCGACAACCTGAAACGGATTCGGCAATCCGTCATGCATATATAGATTAAATAGGGCTGGTAGCAGTTTCCGGGAAGTTAAATCTCCGGTAGCGCCCATAATCACAATGGTACAGGGGTCGCCTTTTGGTACTTGAGAACAGTCATCCATTGTTAAACCGGCATTGGGGATATCGTCCGGCGTCACATGTCTTGCTCTATTAATATTGTTTTTTTCCATCGGTTTCATACGTGCCTCCATTGGGGCTGCAAACACGTCAAACTGGGGTTATGCCATGCTCAAACCCCGCTGCTTAGGCCTTGTCTTATTTCGGCAGAACGGCATGACCACCAAATTCCCTGCGAAGGGCTGCCAACACTCTGTCATTAAATGGATCGTTTTGCCGGGACCGAAAACGCCTTAGCAATGCTAGGGTGATGACCTCTGCAGGAACACGGGTATCCAAAGCCTGCCGGACGGTCCATCTGCCCTCTCCCGAATCTTCCACATAGCCTTTAATCTGTGATAAATCCTCGTCGTTACGAAAAGCATTTTCGGCCAATTCCAATAGCCAAGACCGAATCACACTGCCCTGATTCCACAAATGGGAAATGTCACCAAAGTTAAGTGAATCGGCATAATCAGATGCCGCCATAATTTCGAATCCTTCGCCATAAGCCTGCATCATCGCGTACTCAATACCGTTATGCACCATTTTGACAAAATGTCCGGCACCGGAAGGCCCGCAATAAAGGTAACCCTCCGGGGGGGCCAAGGTATTAAATATTGGCTCCAGATATTGAAAGATATCTTTTTCACCGCCAATCATCATGCAGTAGCCGACTTTCAGCCCCCATATCCCACCGCTGACCCCAACATCTAAATAACGGACACCTTGCTTCTTTAGACTTTCGGCGCGGCGAATGTCGTCCTTATAATAGGTGTTGCCGCCATCGATGATGATGTCATCCGCCGATAAATAATTTTTAAACTCATCGATATGATCATCGATTGCCTGTCCCGCCGGAAGCATTAACCACACAACCCGAGGTTGAGACAGCTCCTCAACAACTTCGCTAAGTGAATAGGCACCGATGGCTTGCTCCGCCTTAACCAGGGCATCCGTCTTTTCCGGTGAGCGGTTGTAAGCTATTATCTCGTGACCTCCGTGTATAAGGCGTTTGGCCATGTTCATTCCCATCCGTCCCAGGCCGATCATTGCAATTTTCATATTATTCATCCTTCCTTGCTAAATCTCTGATTTTTTTATCCACACTTAAACCGTAGGTACGATTTCAAGAAACGCAACTTGGTCGCTGCGATAAATAAGGATTCGCCACCGTGTGTTAGGCAGGTTAAAATCGTATTGCCCTTGAAGGGCTTCAAATTAGGCAATGGGCAACTTGACCAAGGGAAATATGCCTGTTACCGCCTTTCAGGTGATCATGTAAATAACGTCGTATGAATTTTGATTGCCTTACATGCAAAAACAGCATTCAGGCGTAAGGATACTTCGCTGCGTGCGACTAAGCGAATATATTATTACCATATCGCGAGAATAATCATGCAAATGACAGCCGAACAGAAGCGCCTCGCCGAATACCGAGAGCGTAAAATTAATTGGAAGAAATGGGGGCCGTACCTAAGTGAACGGGCATGGGGTACGGTTCGTGAGGATTATAGTAAAGATGGCAACGCCTGGAATTATTTCCCGCATGATCATGCCCGCAGCAGAACTTATCGCTGGGGCGAGGACGGCATTGCCGGAATTTCTGATCGACACCAGTATCTATGTTTTGCTTTGGCACTCTGGAATGGAAAAGATCCCATATTGAAAGAACGAATGTTTGGACTGAACGGGCATGAAGGCAACCATGGTGAAGATGTTAAGGAATACTATTTCTACCTCGATAGTACCCCGACCCATAGTTATATGCAAATGCTCTATAAATACCCCCACTCCGGCTTTCCTTATTCCGAACTTGTTAGGCAGAATAAACAGCGGGGCCTGACAGATCTTGAATATGAATTGACGGATACGGGTATTTTCGATGAAAATCGTTATTTTGACATCCTGGTCGAATACGCCAAAGAATCCCCCGATGATATCCTTATCCGAATTACAGCCACAAATAATGGGCCCGAATCGGCTGCTTGCTATCTCCTGCCTACGCTCTGGTTCCGCAATACTTGGGGCTGGGGCTATGAAGCCGGCCCCATGGGTGATGTTTCCCAAAAACCCCGGCTTTTTCAGCTAGAAGGATTGTCAGATCCCCATATTGTTGAAGCAGAGCATCCAGCCGCAAACACCTACTTTTTTTATGCCGATAATCCCCAGGACCTGCTGTTTACCCATAATGAAACCAACAATGAGCGTCTTTACGGAAATCCCAACGACAGCCCCTACGTTAAAGACGCCTTCCACCAATATCTCGTCCATGGTCAAAGCGAAGCCCTCAATCCACATCACGAAGGCACCAAGGTGGCCGCACTGTACCAACATAATTTACTTCCTCAGAGTTCGCGCACCATACGCATGCGCATTTCCGATACCCGCCATGCTGGAGCATTTGACGATTTTGATTACATATTTGAGCAGCGCATGAAGGAAGCCGATGAATTTTATGATGCAGTTCAAAAACCGGGCTTAAACTCAGATGAAAGACGGGTACAACGCCAGGCTTTGGCGGGGCTACTCTGGTCCAAGCAGTTTTTTTATTATAACGTCGAACAGTGGCTTAGGGGTGACCCCGGAATGTCCAAGCCACCCGAACCACGCGCCGACAATCGCAATCGTGATTGGGAGCACCTCAATAATTTCGACATTATATCTATGCCCGACAAGTGGGAGTACCCTTGGTATGCCGGTTGGGATCTGGCGTTTCACTGTATACCCCTTGCATTGGTGGATGCCGATTTTAGCAAGCGTCAATTGGAATTGATGGCCCGGGAGTGGTACATGCATCCCAACGGTCAATTGCCGGCTTACGAATGGAATTTTGGTGATGTAAATCCACCGGTGCAGGCCTGGGCTGCCTGGCGAGTCTTCAAAATGGATGCCAAGCAACAAGGTCGTTTTGATTACGATTTTCTGGAATCTATTTTTCACAAGCTTTTACTCAACTTCACCTGGTGGGTGAATAAAAAAGATGACGAGGGTAAAAACGTTTTTCAAGGCGGTTTTCTGGGATTGGACAATATCAGTGTCTTCGATCGCAGTGCCCCGCTTCCAACTGGTGGCCATATCGATCAATCAGACGGAACAGCCTGGATGGGATTTTATAGCCTTGTAATGTTGAAGATTGCGTTAGAACTGGCGAGAGTGAATCCGGTTTATCAGGATAGCGCCAGCAAATTTTTCGAACACTTTCTCCGTATTGCCCAGGCCATGACAGGTGATTATCGCAGAGGTTTGAGCCTTTGGGATGAAGAAGATGGATTTTTCTACGACGCATTGCATTTGCCGGACGGCCATATCATCCCCCTCAAGGTCCGTTCTCTGGTCGGTTTAATGCCATTGCTGGCAGTTGAGACCCTTGAGCCGAATCTGATGGAAGATCTGCCTGTTTTTAAACGGCGCCTGGACTGGTTTTTCAAAAATCGCCGATATTTACGCGACAGCGGCAACATGGCCTGTGTGAAGCGTCCCGGGGAAAATTCTCGACGCCTTTTATCCATTCTTAATCGCGATCGCTTGGTTCGGATCCTGGCCCCCATGTTGGATGAAAATGAATTTCTCTCGGAGTTCGGCATCCGATCCTTATCAAAGTATCATCAAGAACATCCATATACGTTTTACGCCGATGATATTGGTCATACGATCGCTTATCAGCCCGCGGAATCCGACAGTGCGCTCTTCGGCGGTAATTCCAATTGGCGCGGCCCCATCTGGTTCCCCCTAAACTATCTTCTGATTGAGTCCTTGCAAAAGTATCATCATTATTACGGTGATAGCTTGAAGGTGGCGTTCCCCACCGGATCGGAAAACAAGATGACCCTCGGCAATGTAGCCCAAGAATTATCCCTAAGGCTGGTACGACTTTTCATGCAAAACAGGGATGGTACCCGACCGATATACGGCGGCCAGCATCTGTTTCAAAAGGATCCGCAATGGCGCAATCTAATTCTCTTTCATGAATACTTTCATGGTGATAACGGGGCTGGTCTGGGTGCCACCCATCAGACCGGATGGACTGGCTTGGTGGCCAAACTTATTCAGCAATCCTGCAGCGCGATAGATTCATAAGATTCTAAACACCAGCGCCTTTCCGAAAGAGGAGCTAAGCTCCGTGAATTTAGCCTAGTCTGAGCAAATATCTCACGACTACGATGTGGTATAAATAATTTCACGAGGTACCAACAATTGACTTGTATTTGATTCCAAACCTTGTTATAGTAACACTCATGAATCAACGATTTTTCATAAATATAGACCAATTTCACTATATTATCTTAAAGCGGCATATCCTGTGTCACGAGCATAGTCCCCCCTTGTTTTTCTAACCTTAATTCAGCGCCTGTTTTAAGAATTAACATTTAATCGACCGCCCGGTACGGATGGTGTCATCCAAAGACAGAACTGCCGATATTTGTTGTTGTGTCAGCTGGCACGCTGCAGATATCCGTGCCGGAGAATTCGTTACCAAACAACCAAACGGAAAGCTTTAAAAGGAAATTATTATGGCCGTAATCACCATATCAAGAGGATCGTACAATCGTGGTAAAGAAACTGCTGAAAAAGTTGCCGGGAAGCTGGGCTACAAATGTATCTCCAGGGGCTTGCTGCTGGAGGTATCCAAAAAATACAACATACCGGAAGTCAAACTGGTACACGCCATCCATGACGCTCCCAGTATCCTGGATCGTCTCAACCGTAAAAAAGAAAAATATATTGCCTTTATCAAATCCGCACTCCTGAACCAATTCAAGGAAGACAACATTGTTTATCATGGTTTGGCTGGTCATTTCTTTGTCAGGCATGTTCCGCACGCACTCAAAGTCAGAGTGATTGCCGATATGGACGATCGGGTTCAGTCGGAAATGGAACGCAAGCATATCAGCGAAGCAAAGGCCCGCCGTATTTTAGAAAAGGACGATAAACAACGGCGCGAATGGAGCAAAGATCTATACGGCATCGACACCGCCGATCCGAGCTTGTATGACCTGGTCGTCCATATCAAACAGCTGAGTGTGGATGATGCTGTTGATTTGATTTGCGATACGGTATCCAAAACAAGCTTTCAAACCACGGCCGAGTCTCAACGCATGATGGAAGACCTGGCTATATCTGCAGCCATTCAAAAAGTTCTCATGGATGTGGAACCTGACATCAAGGTGTGTGTGGACAAACGGACTGCCTATATCGAAACCCAATCAGCATTGGGTGCCGAGGAAAGCCTGGTAAAAGAAATCCGCGAGGTCACCGAAACGTTCGATGAAATTTCAGACATCAAGATTGAGTGTCACCCGATTGTAGCTCTAAGCGAATAGCTTTAAATTTATAAGTGGTTTCCAAATTCCGGATCACGATCAAGGACAAGGCGTGGACCGACGAAATAGCGGAACATACATGAAGGTATTTGAGCATTTTGAGGAGGTCCACAACACCGTAATTGATTGTTAGATGGGATTTTGAAACCTCTTAAAAGTGTTCCAGCGCCAGCTGCCCCCCAAACACCTGGCGTATGGATGAGCGCCAAGGGGGAGTATCCGTAAGGACTCCAGGGCCGTAATTTGCCTGCGCACCCCTTGGCGCCCATTCCACATCTCTTTTTGTGAATATCGTGGTTGGTTACGGAACGCCAAAAGATGGTCCAGCGGGTAACCGAGCTCCAAAAAATGACCAAATCATCAATATTATGCAGTAATCACAGCGATTTTGATGTAAGGATTTGTAATTACGGCTAAGGCTGGCATAAAACAGCCTTTTTTTTCGCCCATGTTAACCGGTTAGACGGGTTGTTTTTGGGGGGTATTTTCCTGGGAAGCCGCTATCGCCGCTGCAGCACCTGCTTCCAGCACTTTTTTGTTCACCCTTGAACCCTTCCCAGAATTTCCGACTGGTTCCTCACCGTTTGGTTCACTGTCATCTTCCGAAGGTAGATATACGGTAACATTGCGATGAGCAAATTCAATACCTTGTTCCCTGAATCTTTCCTGAATTCGCCAGTATACCTCCTTGCGGACAACAAATTGATCTCCGGGCTTAGTCTTAAACTTTACCCGTAAAATCATGGCCGAGTCATCCATTTCCCTGACACCCTGTGATTTGACCGGTCCGAGCAACGCTGGTCCAACCTCTTCGTGCTGCTCCAGTTCTTTGTTAATCTTTTTTACGATCTTACGAATTTTATCCACATCGGCATCATATCGAACCCGAATATCAAGTTTGGTGATGATGTAGTCCCGGCTAAAATTTTGTACCGAGCCCATATCACCAAAGGGGATCGTATAGACCATACCCCGCGGATGGCGGAGGCTCAAAGAGCGGAGCGAGATCTGCTGAACCATGCCTTTGGTGCCGGCAGTTTCTATGTAATCACCAACTCGAAAGGCATCATCCATTAGAAAGAAGAGGCCTGACAAAATATCGGTCACTAGTTTCTGGGATCCGAAACCGATGGCCAGACCCAGTATCCCGGCCCCGGCGAGCATGGGTCCAATATTTATCCCAAGGGCGTGCAAAATGGTAAGGAAGACCACCACACCGATCAGAGCCATTATGAATTTTCGTAGCAGGGTCAGAAGAGTTCCTTTTCGGGACCCCTCGCCTCCTTCTTCCGATTCTTCAAGATCCACGCCGGACTCGGAACGATCTTCTTCCAACTTGCGGTCGATGATCGTGCGGCAGATTTCCCATAGGGCATAGGCGACCAGCAGGGTGGTAAAAATGGTCAGTGCGGATTGGACAATGGAGCGGCCCAAAGGCAGATTCAGACCCCAAAGGCTCATGATCCAAAAAAACAAAGCGCAAAAGATGAGAATGCCCATCATTTTTCGAATCAGAGTGATATTTCGTATCATAAAAGAATCGTTTTGGGCCGAATCGTCGTCAGTTGCGGATACAGGTTCCGGAGGCAGATCAATATTTAGCATTTTGGATAAATCCGTATCCTTTGTGAGTATATCCTTGTTCACGACGCGCGGATCCATGAGTTCTGTATGCCCGGCGGCAATCTTCAGCATGCGGTTACCTACGTTAAAAACCAGCAGTCCAAAGGGGATGCTCAGTATCGTCAGGAGCAAGGGCAGCACCAGATCCTTTTGATAGAAGACCAAATTGACCTGCCACATGAGCTCGAAGATCAGGAGCCCTGCACAGGTTATGGGAAACCAGAAACGCTTCAGCCAGTTGGCGGAGTGTTCCGCCGAGATGACGCCCTCTTCATCTTGCCTTAATAAAGAGCGCGTAATGCGATTGCGATCTATGGAGACGATCGCCAAAAGTATAAAAAATTGAACCATACCCAAGTGCGAATATAATAGCTGGAAAACACCATTACTGAGGCCGTGAGATCGCAGAAGCCAAAGAGATTTGGTGACAAACAGGCTGATAACCATGAATGCCAGAAATCCGAAAAAATAAGTAGCAGCCGAAATACAATTCTGGGGTGATATACGCATATGCGGGGCGGCCGGTGAGAAAAGGGCATTCAGGACGATAAATGCCAACCGAATAAAAAAGACCGGCGGTAAAAAAACCATAGCCAACTCGTAAAGCGGGCTTTGGATGGGGTAAAACAGAAGGTACACACAGATAATTGTCAATGCAAACACACCAAAGGAAAACAGCTCGATCAATGTACGGGCCGAAAGACGCAGCGCTAACTGAAGGAAGGATTTGGGCACACTGCTTTGCAGTCGCTTTTTGTGTTTTTTCAAAGGGATGTTGATCAGTTTTTCTACCCCGTAGCCAATACCGATAAGCAGTACCAGCAGAAGGATTAGCTTAAACAGATGGCTACTCCCCTGGCCTTCGGTCATATTGCTGAGTGCCATGCCGATCTCAGTACCCATTTTTGAATAGTTCGAAAACACCGAGGCGAATTGCTCCCCAAAGTCATTTAGCCAAGCTTTGGCAGCTTTGAACCATTGATGAAAGGCCGAATCAGCATAGTGCGGTTTAAATCCTGAATTTGACGGTACCTGAGAGTCCTGCTGGGAAACAGTAGCCAGATGTAAATCGGATTTTGGTTTTATTCCTGATTCGCTGGTTTGGCTAGCTAATCCCGGGCTAAAGGTTAAAGCGACGGTCAAAACGGCTATGCTCAGACCTATTAAAATCCGTCTCATGATACCCCCTTTGAGCTCAATATGGGTATTTGACCCATTCTTCCTTTAAATACCATATGAAAATGATGTAATTAAATAGAGTTAAATTAATACATAATTAATTCGAATGGGTCAAGAAATCGGAACCATGTGGTATAGATTCAGCAGGTAATATCCGGTTTTCTGGGTATATCTAAATATTGAATACAATTAATTATCAAACATTTAACAATGTATATTCCAGTTGTCAAAAATTGGGACACTCCCGCTTTCACAATCGGAACGATATATTGACAATCCCTATATCATCCATTTCAGCAAGCTAATTTCGAGCAATAATGCATACGGCATTCTTGAGATCATTTCGAGTGACGAAGGCTATCCATAGGATAATTACACGAGAGTACCGCCGACCCAACATTACTTGGGCCAGCTCTGCTTCCAGTCCCCGACAAATGCGCATACCAGGTTAGAAAACTCCATTCATGTTCAGTACCGTGCCACCTGTGATCCAATAATACAAACGCATAAAATTATCGAGAGGCTGAACCGCATCCCAATGCTCTGTTAACTTCCCGTCTTTAACCAGCCAGGTATCGATAATATTAAAACCTTTACGATCATTACCTCGGTGTTTCTTATTTACCGTGGCATGCGAGTGTAGAATGACGTAGTCACCGTCGACAAAAATGTTTTTTACCTCATAGGCAAAATCCGGGAATCGTTTTGTAAGGGTGCTGACGGAAGTGAGCACACCCGTAATTCCATCTTTCATGCTTCGATTGTGTTGTGTATAGGTTGCATTTGAATACTGCTGCTCGATGAGTTTAAAATTGTGGTCATTCATCAGGTGTTGTACAAAAAGCAGGGCGGTTTCGGCCTTTTGCTTTTGGGACGGTGACCAGTGATCTTTCACGAATGCGTTAATCTCGTTGCGAATTGTTTCCATAAACACCTCCGGTTTATTTGCCAGCTTTACACTAGCATCCAATTATTTTTTTAAGATTTTTTCCCAAGTGAACGTAAGAACTTCATAATTTCTTTTTGGGCGGCTTTTTCATCATCCCCGAGTTTAAAAAAGCAAATTGTACCGTTTGGATTATAGCAACCATTGCAGGCGATACATGCCGCACCTTGCCTATCGCCTGCTGCCCACCTTGCCACAAGTCTCGGCTCACGAATCAAAGCACGGGACATGGAAATCGCCGCAATTTTCGTTTCCGCCATAATACGATCAATGGTGTCAATATTTCTGAGCCCACCGACAAGAATAACCGGGACCGATTTGTCTTGGGCCAATTTTTCTGCACTCTCGAGGTGATAGGCGGCATGTTTTTTTGATCGGCTGGGCGAATGTTTACCCGTTAGGGTGCCACCGCTTACTTCAATGGCATCGATTCCATTTTTCGATAATTCTTTTGCGATTAAAAGAAAATCTTCTTCATTCAACCCTTCGTCTGTTGGGTGAAAATCCGAGCTGTTCAACTTAATCCAAACAGGGTAGTCCTTCCCGCATTTCAACTTAATTTCTTTTAATATTTCCAGAATTATTCGAGCATTTTTGATAAGCGTTCCCCCATAATCATCTGTTCGTTTATTATAGACCGGGCTTAAGAATTTGCTTAGAAGGTATCCGTGGGCGCCATGTATCTGTACACCGTCAAACCCGGCTTTTTGGGCCGTGACCGCAGCATCACTAAATTCTGTAACCAGATCGCTAATCTGGTTTTCAGTAAATGATATAGGCGTAATCCCGCTCAGGGGATCAACAACTTCTGAAGGGCCATAAACAGGGCCATCTGGTGGAGACAGTAGCTGAGATCCCGCATGGTTGATTTGGGTAACGATTTTAGAACCATGTTGATGCACGGTTCTGGTTAATCTTTCCAGATCTGTTACGGACGAATCATCCGACAAAACGACCGTTCCATTGTCGTGATGGTCGGTTTTTGAAAATCCAAAGTATCCCGTGATGATCAATCCCACTTCCCCTTTGGCAAGATCACGATACATATCAAGCATCTGGTCACTGAGATTTCCATGGTCGGCAGTCCCTTCATGAGTGGCTGATCGAAAAATTCTATTTTTTACTTTAATTCCACCGACTACAGTTTGCTCAAATATCTTTTTTGTTTGCATTATTCCCCCTGTTATGTTTGTGAGACATCATTTTTCCGCGGCTACTGAATTTGCGACCTGCATTATCGAGGCGCCTAGATCTATTAGACCGGTCGTCTTTATTTGTTGTAAAAATATTATTCTTGAACAAACCATCAAAAAGGCATCTAAAATTTGTTTTAAAAGCGCTGTCTCACAGGTGACCCTGGCAAATATTGCAAGTAACCCAAGGTCATCCAGGTGACCGTGTTCCAGCAGGGCAGTCCCGGAGATCGGCAGGGGATGTTTAAGTCCGGATTCTCCGACCAGAGATGCCAGCTTGATTGTGGGTCCGGCACCAGTGAATAGAATCGGTTTAGGCGATGGAAAAAGCCGGATAAATAATCTGGTCGATAAATTAATGCTTCTTTTAAGCATCCCTTGTCTCCGTTCCGAATTAAGAATGCCCACAACCTAGTCTCAAAAACAGTTTGTTAAACTATACTGTGTAGTGTAATTAATTGCAGTTGATTTGTCAAGTGTGAAATTGTATTTTATATCCAAATGCCAAGATCGCTTGATAAAACATATTGTAATTATTGCTTTTTTATCAATGGATTCTGCATTTCAAGCGAAGGTGTTGAAATTGCGCACGTTTTTGTGTACTATACGGTAAAGTATAATCAAGACAATCCACTTTCGTTAAAAAATTAGGAGATATTCAAGTGATAAAGGGCCAGAAAATAAAACAACGGCGGAAGAGCCCCAAACGGGCTGCAGTAATTGAAGCGGCCACAGAAGAATTTTTAACATACGGGTTTTCAGAAACCAGCATGGATCGAATCGCCGAGGCTGGCAACGTCTCTAAAAGAACCGTATATGACCATTTCGGAAGCAAAGAAATCCTGTTCCAGGCTATCGCCCAGGAGATTTTAAATCAGATCGAGGAAATGGAAACCCATGTTTATTCCAGCGAAAAATCTCTGGATGAGCAGCTTATAAATATTGGTAATACGTTTGCACAGACCATTACCGACTCGAAATTCATGAAATTGTCACGGATTGTGATCGCACGGTTTATTCAGTCACCTGAGCTCGCCCATAAAACTCTCAATGCTTATGCCCGATTGAGGCGGGATATGATCGCCTTTTTCAAGGCTGGAAAACGGGATGGCCGATTGAATATCACCAATCATGAGAAAGCGGCCACACAATTTTGTGGATTGATTAAGGAAATTGCATACTGGCCGCAGATGATGGCCGGACAGGAACCGCTTTCAACCCGGGAGCGCAGGGCAACCGTAAAGTCGGCAGTCGAAATTTTTTTAGGCTATTACCGGATGGATTAATGACCAGCACCAAATATAATCCCAACATAATGAGTACAAGCTATCTCCAAGATATGATTTTTGGTTAAGGCTTTTTCTCCCGTTTAACCTTCAGGGCCTCCAGCATCATTTTCACCTGCGGCGTCTTACCGGGTTTGAGAACTTTAGCCGGCTTCAGCATTGTCCGCTGCGGCGGCAGGCCGGTCGTCCCCTGCAGCTGCGCTAAAACTACCGCTGCCCGGGCTTCGGCCAACTGCATCAAGGCTTCTTCAGTTAGCTGCGCTTCGGCAACCAGCGCCTGAAACATTTTTTTCCACGGCGCGGCAGGATCCTGAACTTCCCTTTCCTGAGTGCTCGCAGCAGGCTGATCGGCGGCATCTTCCTCTTCAGTCATATTCTGTTGCTTGCGTTGCGTCAGTGCATCCTGACCGAATTTTTCACTGAAAACTTGCTCCAGTGCAGTCTGAACGGCTGGATTCCCGAAATCCAGCAGACCCGGATCCTCGTCGGGGGCCAGAGCGATTCCCTGCCGGGAGACAACCGCTTGTCTGATTTTCAAATCTCTTAGTGCCTCACCATCGGCGGCTTGACTGAATCGGCCTTGAAGAATGAGCCTCAGGCTGGGCCTTTTTTCAAGAGCCCCAATAAGCTTAACGAGCTTTTCAGCCTCAGGGGGTAATATTTCAGCCGATCCCGCTTCAAATATTATGGCATCGAGTGTTTCGGCATCGCCGCCAAACAATGATCCCAGTGCTCGAAAAGGAGCCGTCGCCAGTTTGGTGACAAGATTGACAAAGGCCTTCCAAATCAATTGACCGTAACTGAATTTGGGATCGTCTAAATCACCGGACACGGGCAACCCGATGTCAATAACCCCATTGGCATCTTCCAATATAGCAATGGCCAGGTTGAGGGGTAGCGAGACCGCATCTTCACTATCAACTTTTTCTCCCAATTCAATTTGCTCAACAATGATCTGATTATCGCCCTTAAGCTTGCGATCTTCGATACCGTATTTCAAATCCAGAGTTAGCTTGCCGGAATCAATACGACGTCCCACGAATTTTCCAGAGTACGGGGTTAGACGTGTCATTTCCAAATTTCGAAATAAAACGGCCATGTCTGTATAGGCTCCGGGATCAAAAAAGTTAATTTCCCCTTCGATCTTGGACAGGCCATATGCATTCACGCGGCCCTCCAGCTGGACCTGGGCCCTGGCCCCCTTTTGAGATGACATGCCGATGATGGAACCCTCCAGCTGATGAATGCGGGTGGCAAATTGGGGAATCAAACTATAGTCGGCAAAGAACAAACCGCCATCTTCAAATCGGAGTTTATGAATATAAATAGGGAAGACGTCATCATCCGGTCGACCGGCATCCGTTTCCTCGGGTGCTTTCGCAGGTTCAGCCGGGATATCCGTATCTTTACCGGACGCCGTTTCAGATTCAGATGCCGTTTCCGGACCTTTTTTTAACATCTGAGCTAGATTTAAAGAACCATCCTCAAAAATAATAAACTGCCCATCCAGGCCGGATAATTTTAAATCACTGATCTCCAGCAAGTCCGGCTCAATCTGGAATTTAAGTTCCTGGGTTACAAATTGATTCCAGCCCAGTAAGGTCTCATCTGAGTCAGGCGGCAAAATCTGTAGCGCGGAAACATCAAACCCACCGGTGTATGACAAAAGTGCCGGCCCGGCTTCAGCTTGATACGTGAATTCTCCCCGGGTTGAAATCGTTCCGGAGGGCAAACGTAAGTCCGCATGCGGCTTAATATAGGATTCAAGGGGAACCAAGGACAGGGCCTCGACATTGACCTGCGCCTGAACAGAAGGTTTATCCGGATTGATACGGCTGGATAATTCCACCCGCCCGCCTTCGTGAATATCAAAGGACAGTTCAGCCGGCATTTGGGATTTGCCGTCCATGTGTTTAACACCCAGCTGCAGATTGTCGATCTGAATAATTTTACCGTCCGCTTTGACGGTCTTGTCACTGAAGGCGATTTTAAAACCAGACAAATCGGCCGAATTGACGGCATAATTGAAGGCAACCTGCTTGCCGGAGCCAGCCGGCCCGGACTCCATTTCCGGTCGCTCCTCCATTTGATTTTCAGATGGGTTTTCCGTTTGGTTTCCCGATTGGTTTTGCGTGTGGCTTTCACCTGGGATAAAGAGCGAAACCAGGTTGAGCTTGCCATCGGTTTCACGGACAAGCTGAATATCCCCGTCCCGGACGGATACATTTTGGATCCGCATTTGCCGGGGGACTAAATCAAACTCAGTCCCTGTCAACCGGATCATCTTAATGCCGATTTCGGGTTCCGGACTCTCTGGATTTCGCAAGCTAATATCGTTTAGTGCCAGGGAGCCCTTGTTTACGCGCAGTTCCGTTCCCAAACTACCGGCCGCCAATTCCAGTCCAAAGACTGCGGTCAGATCGGCCACCTCTGCAAACAGCGGCGGCATACGACTGGTATCCGTAAACTGCGCGTAGATATCTTCAAAGGCGACTTGCCCCACCTTTACCTGCCAGGATCGTGGTGTTTTTGCTTCATTTTCTTCAGAAAAGGACGATCCCCGAGCGGATTCTGACGCCGCCTTTGAATTCGCGTGGTCTACCTTAGGCGGCCGGGGCTCAGATGCATCCAACGGCACCTGAATCCGATTCCAATTCAGACGCCCACTCCCGTCCACGATTGCCGATATATGGGCACCATCTAACTGGATGGACTCGACTTGGATGTCTTGCTGGATGATATCCAGGCGGGGTGCTTCAACCTTAAATTCAGCCAATTCCAGCAGTGGTGTTTCGTCTCCGGACAGCTTCAATGCCAGCGCTGCCAAATGAACCTCAAGATTCGAAAGTAGAACCGACGGCTCCGCCCGCCCCAGATCAATATCATAATCGCTTGCGATACTGATACGTCCCTTGGGCTCATGCAGGGAGACACTGTCGCGGAAAAACTGCCAAAGCGTGGCCATCCTGATATCACTGAAACCAAGCCTGCCGCTGGACTTGAATGGATGCAGCGTGATCTCGCCGGTCCAATGAAAAGATTCCTGTTCCTGGGTGGTGGCCACCAGGCTATACGGTCCTTCACGATCCGGCAGGGTGGAAATATCCTTCAATTCAATATTGAGCGGGCGAATTGCCAGGTTAGCCGGAATCGATTGGCGTTGATCGATAAAGTCGATTTCGCCCTGTAAAATCTGGATGTGCTGCAAAATCATCCGCAGGGGTGCCCTGTCCTTTTCCGTCGGTTTTGAAGATGATTCTTGATTCGATTCGGTCCGCGCTGCCTCATTTTGGGCCTTCTCAACCAAAGATTCCGGTTTTTTTTCGGAGGGATTCTCCGGCGTCAGGTTGGCCAAATTGAGCGAGCCGTCCGTATTGATGACAATATTAACCAGCGGTTGGTCTAAGCGGATGGTTTTGAAAACCAGTGCCCAGCGGAAAATGCTGATCACCTCGAAATCGATAAAAACCTGTTTGAGGCCGGCAATTAAGGTGCCATCCTGTTCGTAGAGCCCAACGTCACCCGCCTGAAACCGGAAAAGAAAGGGATTCAATTTCACATTTCCCAGGCGAAGTTCACGCTGTATTTTCTCTGCCACCATGTTCGGAGCCAGACGATGGACGAGATAAGGCGCCAACCAGAATCCCGCCAGGGTATAAAGAACCAGAATCGCAAGCACTGAAACCACGAGCTTGTTTTTGAAAAATTTTTTTAATAATGTCATATTGACACCGGTTAGCTTGAACGGTTTGTTTTTTATGTTTGCTATTATTTGTTTCGATTCTTAATTTGGAAATTTATCCATAATCAGACAGTATGTCAAATAATTGAAAATTTAAACAACAAGGACGGATCACAATGAAAAAGCGTTGTACCTGGGCCGGAAATGATCCCCTGATGACGGCCTATCACGATACGGAATGGGGTACGCCCCTGCACGATGACGGTCAGCTATTTGAAT
>CAYVMI010000060.1:0-32450 GCA_964452555.1 uncultured Desulfobacterales bacterium | reverse complement strand
TAGGATTCCGCCAATTCATTTATTCTATCGAAATTGATCTGTGACATGTATCGGTCTCCTTCATCTAGAGTATTGGAAATCTGATCCCTTGGGCCAGGAAAGAATCCCTGGGCTTGCCCGAAAATGTAAAACGAAAATTCGAAGCACGAATGTCGAAATCCTAAACAATATCTAATGACCTAAATTTAAATGATCAAAACAAGCGAGCAGATATCACGCTAAAGGCGCATGTTTAGAGTTTTTGAGCATTCGAATTTTAATTTTGTTTCGTATTTCGATATTCGGATTTAGGATTTCATAACCTTTTAAAGTACAAACTTTTATAGGGTAAAACCAGCGCCTATCCCTAGGGATATAGTTATCCACCTATGACGGGTATTTTCCATGCCATATAGCCTCCCGGTAGTTCACCGGATCGGTGGCGCCTTCAGTATTGAAACAAAGCAGCGTGGCATCTCTGCCGATGTCGAGCGCCTGCTTGAGGCCCTGAAAGGCTTCATTCGTGGCCAGTGCGTCCATCACGCCGATTCCAATAGCACCTGATTCACCTGCCTCCACGGCATCGTCGCCGGGCAGTGGATTGGCCAGAATCCGCATGCCATTGGCTGCCAGGAAATCGGCGCAGCTGATGTATCCGCTGGGAACGTCGCGCAGCACTTCCCAGGAGATGGGATTGGGTTCACCGCAGGCAAGGCCGGCCATAATGGTGTCGAGGTTTCCCTTGACTGCATGGGGTTTGCCGTCTCCGGCAGCTGCCGATGCGAAAATACAGGCAGCATTATTAGGCTCCATGATGATGAATTTTGACCGGGGTTCCCGGTAGACTTGGGCCAGATATCCCACCACAGCGCCTGCCAATGCACCCACGCCGGCTTGCACGAATATGTGGGTGGGATAGACATCCTCCGCACGCAGCTGATCAACGGCCTCAGCACACATGGTCATATAGCCTTGCATGATCCAGAGGGGCACTTCCTCGTATCCTTCCCAGGAAGTGTCCTGGACGACATACCAACCATTCTCCTCCGCCATCCGGCGGGATAGACGAACGGTGTCATCATAGTTCAGGTCGGTGACCTCAACATCCGCTCCGTGCGAACGGATGGCGGCGACCCGTGCCGGGGCGGAGCCCTTGGGCATATAGATCACGGCTTTTTGTCCCAGACGTTCGGCGGCCCAGGCGACTCCCCGACCATGATTGCCGTCCGTGGCCGTCATCAGTGTGATCTGCCCGACCTTCTCGCGGACCTCATCACTCACCAATTGCGCGTAGGGAACTTCACTGAGGGGTTTGCCCAGCTTTTGGCAAATGATCCGAGCGACCGCGTAGCTGCCCCCCAGAACCTTAAAGGCATTCAGGCCGAAACGGGGCGCTTCATCCTTAACGAAGATGTCTCTAAAACCCCAACTGCGGGCCAGGCGTTCCAAGCGAATCAGTGGTGTGGGTTTATAACCCGGTAGCTGGCGATGGAATGCTCTCACACCTAGAGCCGACGCCGGCGACAGGGTTATGGGCAGTTCATGCGCTTTTCGATCCTGAACGATATATCTGGAATTTTGGGTAGGTATCTGGGTGATCATGGATCTATTCCTCTGATTTCCGAACCTCTTTAAGGTAGTTGTAAATGGTATACCTGGAGGCACCTAAGGCCCGCGCCAAATAGTTCACAGAGCCTTTAACCGCGAAGACACCGGCTTTATCCAACTTGCGGACGATCATTTTTTTCTGACTTTTGTCCATCATCGCCGGCAATTTTCTTTCCTTGGCGATCGTGGTATCTATGATCGATTCCATGGATACGGAAGGATTTTTCGAGAACTTTACCAGCATCTCTTCATCCTGACCATTAGCGCTGGCGACGGATAGAAATGTGAAATCGGAAAAAGCTTGCTGGAAAAACATGAAGTCGCTGACGTCGAAGTTGATGGCCAGACAGCCTTCGATCTTGCCGACTTCATCCCTTAAAAAAATTGAGGCGCACCTGAGGACCTTGCCCTCGTCTGTTCTGATTTTATAGGCAATCCGATCGGGCACCTCATCTCCGAATTCGTCCACCATTCGAGATAGGGTACTGGTGATGGGGGCACCGACCTGCCGATTGGTCACGTTGCCTTCGATGTGGATTACCGACCGGGTAATGTCGGTGAAATCGTGGATGACCACCTCGCAGCGATTTCCAAATACACCGGCGATACCCTTTGCGATTCTTTTGAGTGTCTCTATATTTTTGGTATCCATAGCACACAAGGTATAATACAAAAAATTGTAAGTCAACAAATTTATTGTTTGAAAAGTTCAACAATATTGTTTATACTGTGCAGGACTTATAATAGTGAAATTTATTTTATATCGGTATGTCCTTTCAAAAAAATAGGGTTACTCGTTGTCGAAATCAGGATCGCTATCGGGATCGGGATCGAAAAAAAAATTAGACTGTGAAAAATTAGACGTTTACCGCGTTTCAATCGCTTAGGTCGCATGGGTATATGAGAAGTGTGTCAGGCTAAGCGGAGCCTGTCGGTCAGTAGGAGACCAGTGGCTTCGATCCAGCTAATAAATAGCGCTTAATGTGGACATGTTGAATTCGATCCCGATCCCGATAGCGATAGCGATTTCGCTAAGAAATTTAGCGCCGATAAGCTTCATTTCCCAGGATATAGGTTGCTTTGACCACGCGATCATCGCCCAGCATAGCCAACACAAATAATCGGTCACTAATATGTTTGCTGTTTGCCAGACGCAGGTCCAGTATCGGTGTGGCCCGGTAATCCAAGACCACAAAATCGGCTTCTTTACCCGGTTTGAAATTGCCGATCTGATCGTCCAGATCTAACGTGCGGGCACCCCCCAATGTCGCCAGGTAATATGATTTCATGGGGGAAAGCCTGTGGTTTTGGAGTTGCTGGGTTTTGTAGGCCTCATTTATGGTTTGCAACAAAGAAAAACTGGTGCCGGCCCCGGAGTCTGTACCCAGGCCCACCTTAACATGAGCGGCCTCGGCCGTACGCAGCTTGAAAAGGCCACTTCCTAAAAAAAGGTTGGAGGTCGGGCAAAAGGCGATACCGGCATCATTTTGATGTAGGAGTTTGAACTCCTCATCGCTAAGATGGAGGCAATGGGCGAAAACACTGCGCTTGCCCAGGAGTCCGAAATGAGCATAGACGTCCAGATATCCGGAGCACCGGGGAAAAAGTTCCTTGACCCAGGCCACCTCATCCAAATTCTCGGCCAAATGGGTATGCAGATAGAGGTCGGGATATTCACGCAGCAATAGCCCGGCCTTCGACAGTTGGGCGTCGCTGCACGTGGGGGCGAAACGGGGTGTAACCGCATAGCGCAAACGGTCCTTGTTATGCCAGCATTCGATTAAGGCCTTGCTGTCCGTATAGCCGCTCTCGGGTGTATCGGTCAGGTAATCGGGTGCATTGCGGTCCATAAGAACCTTGCCACATATCATCCGCATACGCCGGGCCCTGGCAGCCGTGAAATAAGCATCCACCGACGTGGGGTGAACGGTCGCCAGGGCGAGGGCCGTGGTGGTTCCATTTCGCAGCAGTTCATCCAGGAATATTTCGGCAATCCTCCGGGCTTTGTCCGGATCGGCAAACGTGCGCTCGGTAGGAAAGGTATAGGTCTGCAGCCATTCCAGGAGCTGCTCACCATAGGCAGCCACCATCTCTGTCTGGGGATAATGGGCATGGCAGTCGACAAAACCCGGCAGGATGAGTGCGTCACGGTGATGAATCACTTCCACCTCAGGCGGCAAATCCGGCAGCAATTCTGGAGCCGGCCCCAGCCTCTCCACCCGACCGTTTTTCACAATCAACAATCCATCGGGAAAATACTGATAGCTATCGGCGTCACCGACCAAGGCGGGATCGTCCAGAAAATGCAATATCTCTGCTCGATAAACTTTATATTCAGCAGATATCATAAGTAATAAACCCTCTAATAGCTATCCTTTCGGGATTCAGCGCTGTACGAAAGCCGATAGTTGCGTTATAACATATATCAAGCTTAAAATGCAGGTTAAATAATCCCATGATTCGTGCAACACCACGCAGAGATACAGCCGGAATCATTCTGGCGGCCGGCGCTTCTACCCGCCTCGGTCACCCCAAACAACTGGCTTTGATTGAGGGACAACCGCTTTTGGCAAGGGTTATCAACGCCGCGCTGGAATCTGATTTAGATCATACTGTTTTAGTGCTGGGCCATCGTGCCGCTGAAATTAAAGCGGCGCTCGGATCAGTTCTGGAGAACAGCGAGCTTACAATTGTTGTAAATAGTAATTACCATACGGGTATGGCTGGTTCACTCAAGATGGGTGTTCGGCTCATCAGGAATGTATATGGGGCTGCCATGATTATTTTGGCAGATCATCCTTTCGTGGATTCGGATCTTATCAACCATCTTTTGAGACGGTTTCAGGATACGGATAAAACCATTTGTGTCCCGACATTCAACGGTCGCAGGGGCCACCCGGTTTGTATCCGCCAAAAATTCTACCCGGATATTTTGTCTCTTTCGGGAGATATCGGGGCTCGAGAGATACTTCGGGATCATCCCGATCAATTGTTGGCAGTCGAGCTTAACAGTGACAGGGCATTTATGGATGTCGACACGAGGTCCGATCTTGAGATGGCAATTGCACTAGGTGATAAAAAGCCATAGAGTCATATGAAACATAATTTTAAATGGAGCATCTCCCGATTTGTTGTCGTAATGCTGTTGGTGCACGCCTAGTCGCTATCGGGATCGGTATCGGTATCGGGATCGAGATGATTTGGGCAAAACAGAAAACCGGCAGCACGAAGGTGAATTGGACCGTATTGTTGCAATGCTTGCAACCTATCTCAAATTTAATGATTTGGTTCATCTGTCATGGGACTGGACAGAAAGAAACTGGAGCGTACAAGTACTATTTGAGCAATTTGAGCCGCTTTGCTATGCCACAAGAAGGAATTAGATTATTTTGAGATAGCTTGTATTCGATTAGGCGGCTGAGGATATAGCTTAAAGGAAGGTTCCGAGGAATAAGGATATACTGAATTCGATACCGATACCGATCCCGATCCCGATAGCGATTTCGATAAGATATAGCCCGGGCTGTATTTCCCTTAACCTGAATCTTGGAGCCCTTTCCTCCAACTAAAATTGGAGAATAACCTTAAAAATGAACGAAGGTATGCAAAACCTAATTATCTGTATCAAAGGCGCCGGGGAAATGGCGACGGCCGTCGCCTGGAGGCTGTATCAGGCAAACCTGCGTAAGATATTCATGCTGGAACGTCCGCGGCCATTGGCGGTTAGGCGCCAGGTTTCGTTCTGCGAAGCCGTTTATGACGGTAACCAGGAAGTTGAAAATGTAAGCGCCGTTTGCTGCCATTCAAGGGATGACGTCCAGCGCTGCTGGCAGGATGGAAAAATCGCCGTCGTCGTGGACCCTCTCTGGCAAATACTGGGGCAAGTAAGTTCCGACGTCGTCGTGGACGCCACCCTGGCCAAAAAGAATATGGGAACGGTGATTACCGAAGCACAACTGGTAGTCGGCCTGGGACCGGGGTTCGTTGCCGGACAGGATGTCCACCTGGTGGTCGAAACCAACCGGGGGCATGATCTGGGCCGAATCATCACCACGGGATCGGCTGAGCCCAACACGGGCGTTCCGGGATCGATCGGGGGCTATACCGAGGAAAGGGTGCTACGGGCTCCGGACGACGGCATATTTCTAAGTTCGCGGAAAATCGGTGAGGGGGTCAGTCGGGGTGAAGTGCTTGGCGACGTTGCCGGTAAAAAAGTCACCGCAGGTATCGACGGGATTCTGCGGGGCATGATTCGTCCGGAGAGTAAAGTTCACAAGGGGTTAAAAATCGGTGATATAGATCCACGGGGAATACAGCAGTACTGTTATACCATTTCCGACAAGGCACGTGCCATCAGCGGTTCCGTGCTGGAGGCCATACTACGGACATTTCCACCCTAAGTCTTTCCTTAATTTAGTACCTATTTTTTGAAATCTCATCATGTTGGCGTCGGATTTTGGCCCCAAACTGTTATGAAATCTCAAAAAACAATCACCATATACCAAACAAATCCCAATCATCAAAAGCCAACGAATATTCGAAGTTTGGAAAATTGGAATTTGTGATTTATTTGTCATTTGGTGCTTGTCATTTGTTTTTTGATTTTAATCGTTTTCGGGATTCATATCCTGGTATTCAAGAACTACCGGGTCCTGCTTTGTACTGCCTATAACCACCCGTGAAAGGTCGCTATTTCTATGGCCGGCAAGATGTTTCATGATGTGATGGGCGGCTTTATCTACTCCCGGGATATCGGCCTGGTTGAGAAAGGCGATCTTTTTGGCGGCTGGCGGTGATCCCTTGAATATACCCTGTCGGTGAGACAGCACGGCACTTAATGTATCCGCCTCAATTTTCATGCCTAGCTTTAGGCCTGAGATTCTCGCAACCAGTTCAGGCCTGAATACATTGTGTTCTTCCAAGGATTTCCCCAGTGCACTAAGGCCCAAGACGCCGATGACGATGTTAGTGCATTCAGGCACAACCGGTTCGTGACCTGCCGGCGCTTTCAAGGGGCGCCTGGCGGCCCCATCCGCCTCCACAATGATCCAGCTGAAAAGGCCTGATTTCCAGAGAACCGGAATCGCTCCCGGCGGAAATCCGATAAGTTTATCTTGAAATGATAAACTACCTGCCGTGGCAGACATATGCGCAGAAAGCCGTAAAATGCCTTCAGCCTTTTTCAAAATAGAAGTCGCAGAATCGGATATGATGACATGCCTGGACTGCTCCGGGGTGGGTCGTTGAATTTTGGTGGTTGTGGTTGTCAACACGGTCTGACCCAAAGCTGCAAGCTCGTGGGCCAACCTGAACATGAGGCTCGTTTTGCCGCCGGCACCCACCAGGCTGATCACACCCTTATTTCCCAAGTCCAGTCCCTGGCGTATAGAGACCATTTGGCGTTTCCTTTTTAGGATTCTACGATCAAGTTAAATTCAACCCGATATGTGGTTCGCGAAAATAATTGGATCGCTTAAACGCTGGTTCATTTCGGAATATATTATTGACAATTGGTAACATATACCAGGAAAGTGGGAATCACGTCAAAAGTATGTTGAATTGGGGAGACGGCTCCATATAAGCTATAGAATATGGATGCGCTTAAGAATTATAAAGCTTTAGTCTATAGTTCAACTCCAATCTTGTGGCAGTTGAACTAATTATGTTGGCCACAACTATAAAGTCTTTACCTATCAACTTCACAATTCATGACTACATACCCACCTCCACCCTGGCATTGGCCGCAAGGTATTGAAATGCCGGAAAAGCTGGAAAACCTAACCTTTGGGTTGTATGAACGTGGATATTCTGAAGAAGAAATCAAGGGGATTCTTGGCTTGAACATCATGCGAGTTTTTAAGGAGGTGTGGAAATAATACTTCGATTGAGAACTACAGACCAAGTACTCTAGTTTTGAATAAGGCCGACAAAGTGAGATTGCATCACCCTCAGCAATCATACCAAACAAATGATCATGTAACAGAAGGTAGGATTATTTACGATATCAGAAAGTTGACATAATCAAGAAAGTCGCTACAGCCCTCAGAACCATACGAACGGGTAACTTTAAATGTTAATCATATGAGATGTACAAATATTGGTAATCCACCAATTTTCTATTTGAGAGCTAAGCTCAGTGTTCCCTAGCTGGCCTCTGGCCATAACAACAAGTCTTATGTATTTCGTCAAATTTATCACCCTGCATTCTCTTTTTTCTCCAATTGTGCATTGATATCTTGGTATACCCACGAGGCCCCCAATTTGTATTTGGCAAAGACCAAATAAAAGCCCAGCCCGATGATAAAGGTCAAGGGAAACCACTTAAAGGATTGAATAAAGACGAGGTTTTCCAGGAGTTGGGGGGCAAGTTCGGGATGCTTTTCTGAAATTTCCGGTCTGAGCGCGGCGATAAGGAGTGAATAGAGCAATCCTACCATGCCGTAGGAGAGGTTCATGAAAAGCCCTTTGAAACTTAAAACCGTAGCGCGTTGGCTTGATTCAGTAATATGATTCAGGTAATTGCTCACGAAAAACCCGATCATGTAGGAGCCGCTGTAGAGAATAACAACCGGGATCAATCCATAGAGCGGCATGAAAAGTGTCATCCCGAAAAGCCCCACAATGGTGGTGATACTGACGATAAACAGATTAAACCGGGGTGTATGCTGTTCCACCATTTTCATGGACAGCCGGGGTATGATAGCTCCAAACAGCGCCATGGCCGAGCCAATAATGCCGAACAATGCTTCGGGGATCTCGATAAGTCGATAATATTGACTTTCAAGTGTTCCTGCCATTCGAGTGATGCTGTCGAAGAGAAATGCCGCAGCGATAATGACCATGGCGAAGGGCGTCTGCAGAATCCATTTGCCTGCCTCCAGTGTCTGTAAAAGAACCTCCCTTATATTAAGTCTGGGTGTTTCTAAGGCTCTCCTTTCGCCGTTCCATATGGTCGAGCCTGGATCCGTCATTTGCAGTGTCGTAAGAAGGGTGGCCAGGGCCATGCCAAGGGTCAGGTAAATGGGAAATCGGATAGTGATATCCTGTGTCAACGACATCTGCCATCCAAACCAACCCAGGAGGCGTTGCATAAACACCGGGTCATAAACAGCTGCACCCACTGCCATGGCGAAGATGTATCCGAAATAGCGCATGCGCATCTGCATGGCCAGAACTTTGCTCCAATCGGCCACCAATCCGGCTTCCTTCAATGAATCGAACGCGATGGCTTCGTCCGCACCACTGGCGGCGGCTTCAGCGGTACCACTCAAAATACGATTGACAAGGAAGATGGTAAACAAGAGATTCGGATGGCCCAAGGGCACGATACAGAGAAGCAGCATTTCTAAAATCATTAGCACACTGGATAAAATGAGCAGTTTCCGACGCCCCCAAATATCTGCCAGCGCACCTGACGGAACTTCCATCAAGACGATAGATCCAGCCCAGACGGCGTTCAAAACAGCAAATTGCGAAATGGTGAGACCGAAATCGAGAAACAGGATCGTAAAGACCGGATAATAGAATCGTGCGTTAAAAAAGACCCGAAAGGCAATGAACATGCGGATATTTTTCACGGAAAATGGTGATGAGGTGGTTTGGGTACGATTCATGTTCCCGTCCATTTTAAAAAGATGAACGTGTGCCTATAAGAAACTTAAGTCCAGCACAACAAAAAAAGCAATCTTACGCGTGCAAGATTCAGGCTCCAATTTTTTATTTGACTGTTCAGTCTAATTGATTTATCTTTCCCACATGACACAAGGAAAACCATTATCATTTAACCGTGACGAAGTGCTCAATAGAGCAATGGAACTTTTATGGAGGCGTGGGTATGAGGCCACCGGCATCACGGAGTTAATTAGATATATGGGAATTCCACGGCAAAGTTTCTACAACACATTTGGCAGCAAGGAAAAGATTCTTTTCGAAGCCATTGAACTGTATGGTGCTAACTTGCGTCAAAAATTTCGTGAAGCGGTAAAGGGTGCCCAGACTCCGTTTGAAAAGCTCGATCGTCTGTTCGAAGATTGGGAAAAGACAGATACAAACGGATGCTTTATAGGAAACTGTGTGGCGGAATTCGGCACAACCCATGACAAAGTTGCCGATATGATGGCAAAACAGTTGCAGGCCATTCACGGGTTTTTAAGCGATATTTTTCAGGAAGCAATTGACCGTGGAGATTTGCCCGCCGAAAGGAACGCGCAAACTATGGCGAGCACGGCGATAACCTACTCGCAAGGGTTGGCATTGATTTGCAAAACCGCAGAAGATAAGCAACAGATGCATGGTACGATTGAAATTATGAAACGGTCATTGAAACAGTAAAAAATTTTGTCAATAAATTGACTGATAGGTCAAATAAAAAAGGATGTTCAGATGAAGATTGCCCTACTGGGTGCATCTGGATTTGTTGGCACCGAAATCATTGGCCAAGGACTTGAGCAACAATGTGAAATAAAGGTTCTTGTCCGCTCTCTTGAAAAAATGCGTGATCTGCAGGCCAAAGTTGATATTGTTCAAGGCGATTATTTCAATAGAGAAAGCCTATCTGAAGCAGTAGAGGGAGTTGATGCTATTTTATCTACTATCGGCCCGCCAGAGACCCGAAAGAGTGATTTAACCCCGGAACATTTTAAAGCGGCAATGAAAAATCTCGTTGAAGTGATGCGTGAATTTAAAATTCATAGATTTATTTATCTCGCCAGTACGGGAACATCCTATCAAGGTGAATCCCTTAGCATCGGCAGAAAACTCCTGAGAGCTGCTCTTTCAATTATAGCACCCTTGGTGATTCCATCTAAAGAGGCAGAACTCCAAGTCCTGCGTGAGTCTAACATCGCGTGGACCAGCATACGCCCGCCTTTAATTAAATCCGGAGTTAAAGGGGACTTTCACGTTGATTTATTTAAAACACAAGGATTAAAGGTCGATGTTAAACAGTTGGCAGCTTTTATGCTGGACAATGTTACTGATACGAGTTGGGTGAAAAAAGCTCCGTTTGTAGGTACAAAATAATAAATGAAGGAGTATCGAAATGAAGATTTTGGCATTAAACGGCAGTCCACGGAAAAAGAAATGGAACACCGTCACCTTGCTGGAAAAGGTTTTGGAAGGCGCTGCATCGGTCGGTGCGGAAACTGAGTTAATTCAGCTTTATAGCCTGAAATATTCCGGCTGTATCAGCTGCTTTTCATGTAAGAAAAAGAACCGAAAGCAAGACGGAGTCTGTGCGGTACAAGATGATCTGACGCCTGTGCTCGACCGCGTAAAGGGAGTTGATGCGCTAATAATTGGAACACCTGTATATTACGGATGCGAAACTGCCTCTACACGTGCTCTACTCGAACGACTTTGTTTTCCTTATCTTACGTATTCCCTAAATAGGATTTCATCTTTTCCAAGGACCATTAAAACGGGATTGATTTATACAATGAACGTCAATGATGAGTTTGCTGAAGCGTTATCCTACAGTCAGTTTTTTGGCAATACGAAATCGATGCTTGAGATGCATTTGAAAGGCCCATGCGAGTTATTGTTGTCCACTGATACTTTACAGTACAGCGACTATGATAAGTACGATTCTGAAATGTTTGATAAGGAGGCAAAGGCGAAAAGAAATGCAGAGGTATTTCCAAGAGACTGTGAGCATGCCTTCGAAATGGGCGTTCGTATGGCATCTTAAATAGCGTAAACACATAGATATTGGGGGTAGCTGACTTCGGTGTAAAACTGTTGATATCTGGTGCCTTCCCAGTGGTTTAGATTATGAGGGGGCGAGCAAACCCCAAGGATTAACTGGCGGAGCCTCCCCAAAGCTATCTACCGGGATCCCGCCATGCCCCGGAAAAAAGCAGTTTGACCCATTGTAATTTCAATTGAGTTGCTCAATCTGACAACATAAATTTTTTCCACACTCCAAAAGGGTCCCAAATCTCTCGAAGATCCCATAAGGCTGTTTGCTTATCTTCCTTTAGTACTGAGTATCGATATCTATATATAAATACTGATGCACGCGCATTTACAGCACAATGGACCCACACTTTGTCGCCGGATGCCGATTGCTTGGCGGCGACAAACTTTTCGAAATCCTCTCTGGTTGGATTGAAAGGGGCTACCGGAATGCAGATATATCGCATTCCCAATGCTGTCACCAGTTTGCTTTCGTCTTGAAGGGAATTTTCCGTACCCTGGGGCAAAAGGTTTATGACGGTCTTGTAGCCAGCATCGCGAATCGCAACAAACTGGTCTTCGGTGGGTTGGCCGGAAGACCCAAGCGAATCGTTAATTAAAAGATAATTCAACGTGTCTTCAACGGAATCGCCGCCAAACTTCAGCGGTGTATATTTTCCGATCATGAATATTAAATAGCCCCATATTGCTTTTATTAGTTTTAAATTCATTATCTCTCCTGAAAAATTATCCGGCAATTATTGCATCTCAAACAGTGCAGCAAGCGTCATGATTGTATCAGTGGACAAACCGTTGATGATAAAATCGTATCATATAAGAATACTTGATAAAGAGACAAAAGCATTATAATGTTCAGCGTTGAGCATATAGATTTAATTGTATCGGAGATTGGAGGGCAGCATGGACCGTGGGGAGCGTCTGACTAGTCGTACAAAAACTGCAATCAAAAACGCTCTTGCCGAACTTATGAGGGAACAAAACTATCCCGAAATAACGGTGAGCAATATTGTGGACAGGGGCAATATCGGTCGAAGCACCTTCTACCGACACTATCAATCAAAGGCAGATGTCTTAGTGGACCGCCACAGGGATACGTTTGATTATCTTTTCAGCAGTCTGGCAAGTGCGGATGACTGGCTTTCTGTGGAACCGCCACCAGAATGGGTTGCCTTTCTCGAAAAACACCAAAAACAAGGAGGGAACCATTTTTCGTGGAAATATAAACTAGGTAATGATTTGGATTATTTATTTAACAATATAAATATGTTGCTCACAAGTACGGTGGAAAATAAACTGAGAAACTCATTTTCCGAAGAAGAGAGCAGTATTCCTTTACCGATTCTTGCCCAGTCTATATCCACTTCATTTAGTGGGCTAATAATCTCTTGGTTCACCAAATTTCAATCTTTCGATCCCAGCCGTTTTGCTACCTATCTCCATAGAATAATGGGTTCGATAGTTCGTGAAGCGGTCGGAAAAGATAACCGTTAGAGAAACTCGCAAATGAGAATACGACCATCATTCCTTGGTGGGATATTTACTTGGCAAGCTAAAGAATGTTGGCAAAAGTCCTCAACCAAATAACCCCTGCAAATCTCCCTTTCAGTCCTTATATACTTATACCTCCATCCATTCATATATATTTTTCGCAAGGACACTAAATATTTCTTGACAGGATTGGCACCAGTAAATATGTTGTTATAACAACGTTGCAAAAGCAACAATAATCGGAGATTAAACATGAAAACACAAAAAGATATTTTTATTCCAGGTAATGACCCAGGTTATACGGTTCACTATTTAGACACGCAATTAAAGATCGGGCTCCAGCGGGCTTTCAATGCAAAGGGTTTTTCTTTTACGGCAGTGCAGTTTGGTATCCTTTCACTACTCTGGCAGAAAGAAGGCTTACATCAGAGCGAACTTGCAAAAAAAGCTGGGAAAGATCGACATAACATGACCAGACTTCTGAATTTATTAGAAAAAGGGGGCTATATTCAGCGAAAACCTGATTCGATTGATAAACGGCGCTACAACATTTTCCTTACAGAGTTGGGAAGGTCACTTCAAGATAAACTCACTCCCATCACGGTTGCTTTCTTGGAAAAAGCAATGTCTGGGCTGAGTTTAAAGGATCTCGAACAATTGCGTCAGCTTCATGAACATATAATATCAAACCTTGAGAATCTGAATGACAGCTATTCATAATCATTAACCAAAGGTGTGACAACTAACTTATCATTAGGAGGTAATAATGGATCTTGAAATAAAAAAAAGTTTTTTAGAAAAATGGGAAAAATACTTTCCTGGAAGCGAACTGCCAATAGCATGCTTTTATGCTGATGAACTAAACGGAGTGGAATTTCCAGACAAGCCCAAGCCAAACAAAAGAGGGCACACGTGTATTTTTAGCCAACTTGCGCCCGTTCGCAAAGGGCGTTCAAGAGCATTTAATATTGATAATCTGGGGTGCTGGGGTGCAAATACTACATTTGGTTTTGATAAGAATCTGGTTTCAGACCAATTGGTGGATTTTCTTATCAATGTAGAGCGTTACAAAAAGGCACCCATTCACGTCCAGAAAATGTATGAGAATATCAGCCCTATGCCTGTAGAAGGGAAATACCTCATTTTCAAGCGCTGGGACGAACTTGAAGAGAAAGACGAACCACAGGTTGTTTTCTTTTTTTGCAACCCTGATGCTATAGCAGGCCTACATGCTCTGGCTAATTTTGATGCGATGTCACCAAATGGTGTTATCACGCCTTTTGACTCTGGTTGCGGCTCGATTGTTGCGGTTGCCATGCGAGAACTGGATTCAGAGGAACCAAAGGCAGTGTTGGGCGGTTTAGACCCGTCTATGAGACCTTACGTAAAAATGCCCCTACTCACATTCTCTGTTCCGTGGCCCAAATTTGCGGACATGGTTGAAAATATGGATATAAGTTTTCTGACAGTTGATTTTTGGGAAGATGTAAAATCTCGGAATAAACTAAAACAATAACTACATGGGGCCGTGGATTTAACTTATGATTCACGGCCCAAGATGCACGCTACGCCATCAGTCCTCCTTGGTTGTGAAAATTTAATTAGACCAGAAAATTTACGGTTTTCTGGTCTAATTTACTTGGTACCACGACAAGGAATATATTTTTGATGTGTGCCAGCCACTTGGGTTTTAAGACCTATATACGTAATCACAAGCGGGAGAGCGCTAACAAACACCGCAGCGGCGGCAGGTTTCCGGATCACAGTCTTCCGTGGTGATACCGCGCAGCGCTTTACGATATTCGGCCAGAAGATAAGATTTTTGGATGCCATGGTCGATGAAATCCCAGGGGAAAACTTCGTCTGACGCTCTCTCGCGGGAAACATAGAAATCGGCGTTAATCAGGGCATCCTTCAATGTTTTGGGCCAATTGCCCTGGTTTTGGTGGGCGGCTTCCAGCAGGTCGGCCACGCGCCCGTCCCCCCGTGTAAACAATGCCTGCAAGTAGGCCCAGCGGGGGACATCGGCATGAACCCGCAGGTTGGCTACCCGTTTGAGACTCTGTTTGATATGCTTTTGCTTCTGTTTAAGGGTTGGAATGTCATCCATGGTCGCCCACTGAAAGGGTGTATGCGGCTTGGGCACAAAGCAATTGACACTGACGGTTATCTCGCCGATGCGGCCCCGGGGACGGCTGGTTTTGAGAAATGTATGTTTGACCTTTTTGCATAAGCTGACAATCGCGTCGATATCCGCCATGGTCTCGGTGGGCAGGCCGATCATGAAATAAAGCTTCAAATTGGGAATATCGTGAGATACCAGCGCTTCGGTGGCGGTCAGGATGTCGCTTTCGGTGATACCCTTATTGACGCAGCGGCGCATGCGTTCAGATCCGGCATCCGGAGCGATGGTGGCGGTTTTGACACCGCTATTTTTCAAATGCGCAATGAGGCTTTCATCCAGGGCATCGGCTCTGAGCGAACTAAAGGACAGGTCCACCTCCAGCTCTGCAGCCAAATTGCAGAGTTGATTCAGGTCAGGGAGGTCGGATACGGCGGCGCCCACCAGACCGATTTTCTCGGTGTGGGTTCGCGACGAACGGATACAATTTCGCAGACTATCAGTATCATGGTAGCGCGGGGGACGGTAAACAAAGCCGGCCCCGCAGAACCGGCAACCATGCGGGCACCCCCGCGAGACTTCCACTAAATAGGTTTGATCAAAGGTAGTATCCGGCGTTAGGATGGCACTGCAGGCCGGTGTCATTTCGGAGTCAGTGGTATAGACCCGCTGAATAACAGGGGGTACATCTTTTAAAGGCGCAAGCGCCTGGAACAAACCATTGGGCTGATAGTCTTCACGATAGAAATGCGGAACATATACGCCAGGCAGTTCCCGGGCGGCACGCAGCAGCAATGCCTCCCGATCGGCTACACGCTGGTAAAGATCCATAAAATCGGGCAGGATCGCTTCGGCCTCGCCGATGAATATACAATCCATGAAAGGTGCAATCGGGGCCGGATTAAGCATGCTGGTTACGCCACCACAGATTATCAGCGGGTGGGAGGCATCCCGGTTGATTGCACGCAAAGGAATACGGGCCTGTTCGAAAAGGGTCAAAAGGTTAGGGTAGTCGTTTTCGAACGATATGGAAAAGGCGAGGAGGTCAAAGGCGTGCAGCGGCTTTTGGGATTCGATTGAGATGATATCGCCTGTGGGGATCGTGGCAGGATCCGGGAGGAAGGACCTTTCACAGACGATACCATCCACATCATTCAAAAGACGATAGACAGTTTGAAATCCCAGATTCGACATGCCCACATGATAGGTGTTGGGATAAACCAGGGCTACGGAGATGGGGGCCTGTCGCTTCGGTTTTATCAACGAGACTTCCGTGTCAATTCGTCTCTTGGGGCTTTTGGCGCGCTTTCTAGTCATATGGTTTCATAATATGGGAGGGCTCCTTTATCAAACAATTTATTTAATAGGCTGTTAGGCGTTTAGGCTGTAGACTGTTAGCGGCAATCAGCTATAAGCATTTAGAAGCTTACCGCTCATGGCAGATAACTAAATGCTCCCCGTCACAGTAATTCTTAATGAACATTGCATTTATGTTTATAGCTTACATCGGACACATAGCGTCACGAAACACGCAACTCGTAACTCGCAACAGCCTAATAGTCTTCAGCCTACAGCCTAACAGCCTGCGTTATCAGTCCGCTTTGCGCCTTAAAAACGTCGGGACTTCCAGGTCGCTGCTGTCGATCACGATTCCTTTGTATCCGCGATAGGCTGCGCCGCCGGATTCACCCACAGCCTCTTTTCTACGGATAAAGGTGGGCTCGTCGTAATCTACAATATTTTCGAGATCGGCCGGTGTGATGTCGCGGACTTTGCCACGGAATGGATGCTCCATGACGTTGTCGGGTTTGACTTCTTCGGCTTCCGAACCGATGCCGGTGGCGATGACGGTCACACTCATCTCATCATCCATGGAATCGTCCACCACGGCACCCCAAATAATATCCGCATCTTCCCCGACCTCATTGTAAATCCGTTCTGAGGCTTCGGTCATCTCTTCCATGGTCAGATCGCTATTGCAGGTAATGTTCATGAGCACGCCCTTGGCGCCCGAAATGGCGATGTCTTCCAAAAGCGGATGGGAGATGGCTCGTTCGGCAGCTTCCACCGCCCGATTTTCACCCCGGGAAAGACCAATACCCATGATGGCCATACCGGCACGAGACATGGTGGTGCGAACATCGGCAAAATCGAGGTTGACCAAACCGGGCATCATAATCAGATCGGTGATGCCTTTGACTGAATGCAGCAGAATTTCGTCGGCCTTCTTGAACATCTCGATCATCTTGGCATTCTTGGATGCCAGACCCCTTAAGCGGTCATTGGGTATCGTAATCACCGTATCGGCAACTCTTTTAAGGGTTTCGATGCCTTCCACAGCCTGCCGCGCGCGCTTTTTGCCTTCAAATGAAAAGGGTTTGGTGACCACTGCTACGGTCAGTGCCCCCATTTCTTTGCAGATCTCGGCAATGACCGGCGCGGCTCCGGTGCCGGTACCCCCGCCAAATCCCGCGGTTATAAATACCATATGGCTGTTTTCCAGGGATTTGCGAATGCCTTCCGCGTTTTCCAGGGCAGCGTCGCGACCGATATCCGGGTTGGCGCCGGCCCCCAAGCCTTCGGTGAGCTTTTCGCCCAACTGGAGTTTGATCTCGGCCTTGGACACTTCCAGGGCTTGGGCGTCTGTGTTGGCGCAGATAAACTTGACGCCTTGCAGTCTGCCGTCAATCATGTTGTTGATGGCGTTGCCACCTGCGCCGCCAACTCCGATGACTTTGATTTTTGCCGTTTTGTCATTCTCTACGTAAGTGAACATAGTTCCTCCCTTTAGTTGGTATCCGTCATGATTAGCCAGAGTTGCCAAATTCTGGACGAACACCGGTTACAGTTTGCCACTTTTTTCTCATCCAATTTTAGTTGAAACCATTCTCTCTTATTTTTCATTTACCGTTAAGTTTTATGAATTCAATTCATAGCCTTTTAGGTGTTTAGGCTGTAGGATATAGGCGCTCAACGCCTACAGCCTAACAGTCTTCAGCCTAATAACCTGGGGTTTGCTAAATTACATCCTTAAACCATTTGCGCATACGATTCATAACGCCGTTAAATATGTGCTTATCCCGAATCCGGAATTTTTTTGATGGTTGGTTGCGGACGCCGTACATCACCAATCCCACACCCGTGGCATACATGGGATTGTTGACCACATCCACCAATCCACTGATTCCGCTCGGCTTGCCGATACGTACCGGCAGGTTGAATATGGATTCGGCCACGTCGCCGATTCCTTCCAACAGGGCGGTGCCGCCGGTCAAGACCATGCCGGAATTAACCATATTTTCCATGCCCGCCCGGTATATTTCTCTTTGGATCAGCGTAAATATCTCTTCCATGCGGGGTTCCAAAATTTCACCGAGAATCTGCCGGGGTAGTTTTTTAGGTTCCCGTCCCCCCATGCCGGGTACTTCAAGGGTTTCGTCGCTGCTGATGCTAGCGGCATCACAGGTGCCATAACGGGTTTTTATTTTTTCGGCTTCGGCTAAGGGGGCACGCAGGCCGATGGCGATATCATTGGTCAGGTTGTTGCCGCCCAGGCTTAATACAAAGGTGTGCTTGATATTCTTGGCCGAAAAGACCGCCAGGTCAGAGGTGCCGCCGCCCAGATCAAGCAGGGCCGAACCAAGCTCCTTCTCCTCATTGGTCAAGACCGCCTCGCCGGATGCCAATGACTCCAGCACAATGTCGCAGACATCCAAACCGGAACGATTGGCACACTTTACAATGTTGTGGGCCGAAGTGACCGCACCGGTGACGATATGAATCTTGGCCTCCAGGCGAACGCCGGCCATACCCACGGGATTCTGGATACCGGTTTGTTCATCGACAATGTATTCCTGGGGCAGTACGTGAATGACTTCCCGATCCATGGGGATGGCCACGGCACGCGCCGCGTCGATGACGCGTTCCACATCGTTGGGGGTGATTTCAGATCCTTTGATGGCTACGATCCCGCGACTGTTAAAACCGGTGATGTGGCCGCCGGCGATGCCGGCATATACGGACGAAATTTCACACCCAGCCATCAGCTCCGCCTCTTCAACCGCCTTTTTAATGGAATCCACGGTGGATTCGATGTTTACAACCACGCCTTTGCGTAGTCCGATGGAAGGACTCGTGCCGATACCAATGATATTGATGTCGTCGTTGGACACTTCTCCCACGACCGCACAGATTTTTGTGGTACCGATATCCAGACCCACAACGATATTTTCATGAACCTGCACCTTACACCTCCTTGTGACCCACGGCGGGGGATTTATCCATATTGAGATTGACGACAATGCGATCGGGATTGTTCAGATCGATCGATTTCATGGCTGAAATCTGTTCTTTTTGCTCTAAATAAGACAGCACTTCCTCCAACCGCTTATATTTGTCGCTGTAATCACCATAACCCAGTTTGAGGGCACCCAATCGATTGGCGGCATAGACCGTTAAGCCAATGTCCTTGTCCACATGGATGCTTTTAATATTCCGGTTGGCCATGATGCTGTTGCTTTGCAGTCCAAGTTTTAGGACGCTCATGACCGCTTTAAACGGTCTGTTCACCGGCCGGCTGCCCACGTTTAAATCCGAGAAACTTAAACCGTAAACAAAGGGCAGACTCGCGGGATCGGCCAGGTGCCATTCCTTAAAGATTTCACCCTTGCGGTTGAGTAGAAATTTGCGCCCCATATCAATAACGGCCAAGGGCTCATGTTCCCGAATGCGAATATAGATGCTTTCGGGTATTTCACGACTGACGTCGGCTTCCGCTATCCAAGGATGGGCTAAAAGCCGTTTGCGGGTGGTTGCCAAATTAACCGAGAAAATATTCATACCCAGTTCTAATTTGGCCTGATCGATGACTTCCTGCCGATCCAGGCGTTCACATCCTTTTACCTTGATTTTCTGGGTGCCAAAATAATCAGACTGGGTAAACAGATCGTATCCGAAGATGAAGGCAAAGCTCATCGTGGCGACCAGCAGCAGACCGGTGCCGATCTTAACGATGCCCAGCAGATACTGCATCCGCCGCGCCTTTCGTTTGGCCGCGCTGTTTTTAAAATAATTCTTGCGTGTTTTCTTACGTGCCAACAATTTGCACCTCGGGATCCAGATCGACGTTGTAACGCTTCGATACGGTTGCTTGAATCAGGTCTTTCAATTCAAGGATGTCGGCTGCGGTTGCATTGCCGGTATTGATGATCCAATTGGCATGGTGTTGCGATATCCGGGCAGCACCTACTTGGGTACCTTTTAAGCCGGCTCGGTCAATGAGTTCGCCGGCGCTAGGGCCCTTAGGCGGGTTTTTAAAAAAAGAACCGGCACTCAACTGATGCAGTGGCTGAGTTCTGGCCCGGGCTTTCAATAGAGCATCGGCTTCGGTTTTCAATTCGATTCCATCGGCAACAGTGAGTTGCAGCGTAGCTTCTAGAATAACTGTTGGTGTCATGGTTTCCACCAGGCGGTCATGATTCCAGTTCAGACGCCGGTAGCCAAACAACAGTGACTTTTTATCGAATTGGGCCACATCGCCATCTGCGGCTAACACCGTTACCGTGTCAATGACATCTCCCATACATCCGGTGGCCGTGCCGGCATTCATCATAATGGCCCCACCCAGTGTTCCGGGTATTCCCAGGGCGAAATTCAGACCCTTGATGCCATTGCGGATGGCATATTTGCAGAGTGCGTTTAAAAGAATTGCAGCTCCAGCCGAAATTTGGACCCGGCCATTTTCACTATGCGTATGCTGTATGTTCTTGTGGCAATGCTTCAAGGAAATAACGATACCGCCGATACCGCCGTCCCGGACCAGTAAATTCGTGCCGTTACCAACCATCAGTCTGGGCAGGCTATTTTGCTGGCACCATTGACAGAGGGCGGCCAGATCCTCAGGACGGCGCGGCGTTATGTAGGCATCTGCCGGACCGCCCACCCTTAAGGAAGTGTGCCGGGACATGGGCTCGTTGAAGCGGACATCCTCACCGAATCTGTTTGCCAGCCACTTCTTATGGTTATCTGTTAGCATAATTAACTTCCAGGGTTGGAGGGTTTAAGGGTAATATCCGCTTTCAATCAAATACCCTCCACCCTCAACCCTTTATTTCTCCACCCCTTTTTCTAAAAGCTTTTCCCCCACCTTCCAAACATCGCCGGCACCCAGGGTCAGCAGGATGTCCTCATCTTTAAGAATTCGTCGCAATTCGCGGACGGTGGCATCAATACTGTTGGTGCAGATGACTTCCTTGTGCCCATGCGCCATGATGCCGTCGCATAAATCATGACCGTTAACACCGGCAATCACGGCCTCGCCGGCCGCATATATGGGCAACACCAAGAGCACATCGGATTGATAAAAGGCACGCGTAAATTCATCAAACAGGGCCTGGGTTCGGGAATAGCGGTGGGGTTGAAAAACGACCACCTTGCGCCGCTTGGGCCAAGCATCATTTAAGGCTTGCAGCGTGGCTTTTATTTCCGTGGGATGGTGCCCGTAATCATCGATAACGGTGATACCATCGCGCTCACCCTTGATTTCCAGTCTGCGTTGAACCCCTTCGGTTTTTTCCAATGCAGATTTGATAACCGTAAAGGACAGACCCAATTCCAGCCCCACAGCGATCCCCGCCATGGCGTTGGCTATATTGTGGTAGCCAGACAGGTTGAGCGTAATCCGCCCCAAACGATCCCCTTGGAAATAGGCCTCAAAACGACTCTTGAGACCGTCGAAAGTTATATTTTTGGCCTGGACATCAGCTTGGGAGTTCATGCCGTAGGTAACAAAACGGTTATTAATGTTGGGGATGAGTTCTTGAATATGCTCATTATCCAGACACAGTACTCCCAAACCATAAAACGGTACCTTCTGGATAAAACTTAAAAAGGCGGCCTTAATTTCGCTGAGATCGGCATAATGGTCCAGATGCTCCCGGTCGATGTTGGTAACAACGGCAATGGCCGGAGACATTCTCAGAAAGGACCCATCACTTTCATCCGCCTCGGCCACAATAAAATCACCTTGTCCTAACAAGGCATTGGTACCGATACTTTTCAGTTTGCCGCCGATAACGACTGTGGGGTCTAAACCGCCCTCGGCTAAAACCGCAGAGACAATCGAGGTTGTGGATGTCTTGCCGTGGGCCCCGGCGATGGCCACGCTATACTTCAGCCGCATCAGTTCGGCCAGCATTTCAGCTCGGGGAATCACGGGGATACTCATTTGATGAGCAGCCATGACTTCGGCATTGCTGGCTTTGACCGCGGACGAAATAACCACCACGTCGGCACCTTGAATATTGTCGGCCTGATGCCCCGTATGCACCGTGGCACCGAATTCCTTAAGACGATTGGTGATATCGGAGGGCTGCAGATCCGATCCGGAAACCGTATACCCCAGATTAATCAGCAACTCGGCAATGCCGCTCATGCCGATGCCGCCGATGCCGACGAAGTGGATGTGATACTTCTTATGATACATTTTTTACCTTTATCGGATTCGTATGAAGCCCAGCTTCTGCCTTCTGATCATTTTACAAACAATCAACGTACCATTTGTACGCCTCATGATTGCAAAACTCGCAGGCCTTGAATTTGAACTCACTACGAACCCTCCAATTAGTCTTGGTACTGCTAATTCAAACTTTGAACTTTTCGCTTTATATATTTGCTTACTGCTGCTTACTCCTTACTGCTTACCAGCTTATATAAATCGGCAACGATATCCCGGGCTGCATGGGGCCGGGCATGCTTTTTCAAATTCGCAGCCATAACGCGCCCTTTCTCGGGTGAGTCCAAATGGGCCTTAATGGCATTGGCCAGACCCACTGCCGTCAGATCCTTTTCCAAAATCATTTCAGCGGCCCCGGCGGATACCAGCTGGCCGGCGTTGATCGCCTGGTGATCATCGGCTGCAAAAGGATAGGGTATGAATATGACCTTTTTGCCATGTAAGGCTAGTTCAGCCACGGTCGAGGCGCCGGCCCGGCAGATCACCAGGTCTGCCTGGTGGTAGCAGGTCTGCATGTCATCAAAAAAGGGCTGGACAACGGCCGCCATTTTACGGTCGCGGTAGGCCTGGCTGACTTGATTTTCATCATCCGTCCCGGTTTGATGAATAAAGGCCAGATTGGACACGGATTTTAAATGCTCCAGAGCCGCTATCATGGTCATATTAATGCGATGGGCTCCCTGACTACCGCCGATAAGCAGGACCGTGAAGCGATCCCGGCCTTGCCGTGATGAATCCCCGGGCGTAGGCGTGGCCTGCTCGGATTTAAGGATGTCCTGTCTGACCGGATTGCCGGTCAAGCGGATCTTTTGCTCCCGGGCCCGGATTTGGGTGTTTTCAAAGGACACATAGATCCGGTTTGCCAAGGATGCCAGAAAACGATTGGTCATACCCGGTATCAGATTCTGCTCATGCAGTGCCCGCGGAATCCCCAAGAGCCAAGCCGCCGCAACAACGGGACCGGCGGAATAACCGCCTACTCCTAATACCGCATCCGGTCGGATCCGCTGAATAATCTGGATGGATGCCGCAATGCTCACCGGGATGGTGGCCAGCGCCCTGGCTTGATAAAATTTGGTTTTGCCCTTGAGTGGTTTGACCCGGATGCGTTCATGGGCAAAACCGAGTTTATTTAAGACCCGGGTTTCAAATGGGTTGCCGGTACCGATGAAATGGACCTGGCTGTCGGCGTGGGAAGCCAGAACTTGTTCGGCTACGGCAATGGCCGGGAACAGATGGCCGCCGGTCCCCCCGCCGGCAATGATCAGCGACAACGGTCGGGTCGCCTCCCGTATCCGGGTCTTGAGCCGGCCGCCACCGTACAAACGGTCGCCCCGGGCCTCGGTCCCAAAATGCGAACAGCAAGTCCGGGCATTGCCATGGGGTTCATATGCGGTCCTATTTAGCAACATGCCGACCTCCGATATGCATCAGAATACCGATGGATGCCATGTTGACCAACAAGGATGTACCGCCATAACTTAAAAAGGGCAGCGTTAATCCCTTTGTGGGTAGTAAGCCCAACGTGACCCCCATGTTGACACAAACCTGCAGTAGAATGGCTGCGGTAATACCCATGGCCATATAGGCCGCAAAGGAATTGTCGGCGTTGCGGGCGATACGAATTCCCCGCCATAAAATGAGTGTGTACAGGCATAGGATCACCAGGATACCCACCAGGCCCAACTCTTCACCAATTACGGAGAAAATGAAGTCCGTATGCGGCTCCGGCAGATAAAACAATTTTTGATACCCCTGGCCAATACCGGCCCCCCAGAACCCACCGGAGCCGAAGGCCATGAGGGAATGGACAATTTGATAGCCGTCTTCAGTTGGATACTGCCACGGGTCGAGAAAACTGGTAATCCGGCGGATCCGGTATTCGGCGTTAATAAGCACATAGTAAGCCAAGGGTAAGATCAACAGGATGGCGGATAACAGATAACGCCAACGAACACCGCCCACAAACAACAATATCCAGGTAATGGTACCCAGAATAACCGCCGAGCCAAAATCAGGCTGCAAAAGAATCAACAGGGTCATTACGGCCAGGACAATGACATGCGGCAGGAATCCGATGGTAAATTCCTTGATTTGATCCTGCTTTTTACTCATGGAATAGGCCAGATAGAGGATCATGGCCTGACGGGCGACCTCCGATGGTTGAAATGAGACTCCCATAATACTGAGCCAACGTTTTGCTCCGCCGGCGGTAATACCGAGTTGGCTAAATGGCACGAGCATCAGTAAAACGAGTGCCACGCCCAGCAGGGGATAGGTCAAAGACCGGTAAATACTCAGGGGAATATGCCCACATATTACCAGAGCCAATAAACCCATGGATGCATACAGGGCTTGACGCTTTAAAAAGTAAGTGTCAGAGCCGAATTTCTTGAGCGCCAATGCAGAACTGGCACTGTAGACCATGACAATGCCAATCCCCACCAGAAACAACACGCAAAAAAGCAGCGTGACATCATAGTGCATGGAACGATTCTGGGATTGGGTCGCAGCGTTCATCAGAAATTCCGTTGGGTTACGGCCTTGCAAAAGGCCAGTCCGCGTTCCTTATAGTCTTGGTACGCATCAAAACTCGTACAACCTGGTGACAGCAAAACAGACTCACCTGCAGCAGCCGAACCAAAGGCTTGGGCAACCGCATCCTCCATGCAGGTAACCATTTTAGTCGGCGCCATGTTTCCCAATGCGTCTTCGATCGTGGGGCCGGCTTCACCCCAGAGGGTCAGACTTTTTACCTTCTGGCGCACGGCTGTTTTCAGAAGTTTGAAATCGCCACCTTTGTCACGCCCGCACATGATCAGGTGAATGGGTTCGGGCAGACACTCTAGCGCCCGCAGCACCGCATCCACATTGGTGGCTTTACTGTCATTATAAAATAGGACGCCGTCGATGCGGGCCACCAACTCCAGTCGATGCGGCAAGCCCTTGAAATTTTTGAGGGCTTTGTGAATGCCGGCCAGGCTTCCCCCGCAGGCTAGGGTCGCCAAGCCGGCGGCAGCGATATTTTCCAGTACATGCGGGCAGACAAGAGACATATCCTTTAGCGAGATGGCCGCCGGGTTTTCAACTTGCGCTTGCGATGATGCGTCAACGCAGGCGTGTGTCCCTTCCAGCATTTCCATCCCCCGCAAGTGAATTGTATCTGTTTCGATATCGGCACCATATTCGCGATTTCCACGTCCGGTAAAAAAAAATTTGGTCACAGGTGCATCCCGGGTGACCCGCCTGACCCAGGTGTCGTTGCCATTAAGCACGCTGATGTCCTTCGGATTCTGGTTTTCAAGCAGCCGCCCTTTAGACTGTGCATAGGCTTTAAAATCTGCATATCGGTCTAAATGGTCGTCGCTGATGTTGAGCAGCAGGCTGACATCGGGCCGAAAGGACTCAATCGTATCAAGTTGAAAACTGCTAATCTCCAAAACCAACCAGTCCGCCGTTTCATCCGTGAGCAGATAGCTAACCAGCGGCGTTCCGATATTGCCGCCCACAAATACCTTGTGTCCCGATTGCGCCATCATATCGCCAATGAGCCCCGTGGTGGTGGTTTTACCGTTGGTTCCCGTAACAGCCACAATGGGTTCATTGACAAACCGGGATGCCAGTTCGATTTCACCCAAAACCGGAATGCCCTTTTCCCGGGCAGCTTGAATAACAGCGATCGTATGCGGCACTCCCGGGCTGATCACAATGAGCTCGGCTTGGGTAAAGGTGTCCAGGTTGTGGCCGCCGAGTTCGAGTTGAACTCCCATTTCCCGGAGTGTTCCAATGCCATCCGGTGCCCGGCTTTCGGGAGTCATGTCCGAAACAGTTACCAAGGCGCCTTGCTGTTTTAAAAATCGGGCTACATCCATGCCAGAGCGTCCCATTCCCACCACGAGTGCTTTTAGGTTCATTAGCTGCATGGATCATCTCAATTTCAGGGTGCTCATGGAGATCAAGGCCAGGGCTATGGCAATAATCCAGAAACGCACAATAATCTTTGGTTCGGCCCAGCCTTTTAATTCAAAATGGTGATGCAGGGGCGCCATCCTGAATATACGTCCGCCGTTGGTCATTTTAAAAAAGCTCACCTGAAATATGACCGACAGCGCTTCAATCACAAAAAGACCCCCCACAATGACCAATAAAATTTCCTGCTTGGTGACCACGGCGATAACACCCAAAGTACCACCCAAAGAGAGCGAGCCCACGTCACCCATGAAAATTTGAGCCGGAAATGTGTTGAACCACAGGAATCCCAGACCGGCGCCAGCCAAAGCCCCGCACAGCACGGTCAGTTCACCGCCTCCGGCCACATAATTTATTTGGAGGTACTCCGCCAGTTTAATATGTCCGGTTACATAGGCAAAAATCATGTAGGTAGCCGCGGCAATGATGACCGGACCGATGGCCAGGCCATCCAATCCATCAGTAAGATTAACGGCATTGGATGTGCCCACAATCACAAGGACCGCGAAAATGATATAGCCCCAACCCAAGTCCGGGGACACGGTTTTGAAAAATGGAACCGTTACCCGGGTATCAAAATCCGGGTTTAAGTAGAGTAGGAAACCGGCAATCAGGGCCAGAATAGTTTGCGCTAGGAATTTGGCTTTGGCGGAGAGTCCTTTATTCCTTTTCTTAATGAGCATCAGGTAATCATCGATAAAACCGATTAGCCCATATCCTACAACAATTAAAAGAACGATCCAGACATAGGGATTGGTCAGGTTGGTCCATAAAAGCGTCGAAACCACGATGGCAAATAGTATCAGAATACCACCCATGGTGGGTGTGCCCGCTTTGGACTGGTGACGGTCAGGTCCATCTTCCTGGATGTACTGGCCGATCTGAAGTTCCCGCAATCGGCGGATTACCCAAGGCCCCAGCAGAAAACAGATAATAAAGGCAGTTAAACTGGCATAGATGGTCCGAAAGGTAATATACCGAAAAACATTAAAGGCTGAAATGGTAGTATGCAACGGATATAGCAAGTGATATATCATGACGACTTTTCCACGTACCCATGTTTTTGCTTCAGGGCTTGAACCAGTGTTTCCATCTGCATGCCGCGGGAACCCTTGACTAAGATCCAGTCATTCGGGGCGACGATTTCATCCAGACGTTCAAAAATTTCCTGCTTGGAGCCACAAAATATATTTTCGGATGCCAGGCCGCATTCTCGGGCACCCTGGGCGGCATCATCGGCATATTTTCCGGTAACAAATAGCTTGTGCAGTCCGGCCTTGCCGGCAAAACAACCCACATCTCGATGAAGCTCCGCGGAAGCCTGGCCCAGTTCGAGCATATCACCCAGTACTGCAAAGCGGCGTTGACTGCCGCTGATGCCGCTGAGCGTACTAATGGCCGCTTTCACCGATGCAGGATTGGCATTATAGGTGTCGTCGATAAGGTGCACATCGCCCGGGAGTTTCAGAACGTTGAGCCTGCCATGAACAGGGGTAAAGGATTGCAGGGCAGCCTGAATGTCATCCAGGTCAATTTCAAGACAGGTGCCAACGGCCGCGGCTGCCAGGGCATTGGCTACATTAAATATGCCGGGTATGGGCAGCTGAATGCGCCGCTTGCCTTGGGGCACATGCAAATGAAAAGACACCCCGTGGGCTTGAGGCTTTAGAGCCGTAGCCCGAATATCGGCTTCCGGCGCCTGGCCAAACAATACGGTCCGGCAGCCAGCCCGTTTTGCCAGACGCATGACGAGCGGATCGTCGGCATTGAAGATCAGGGTGCCATGGGGTGAAATGGTTTCAATGAGCTCACCTTTGGCTTCCATGATTCCTTCCAGAGAGCCAAGGCCTTCCAAATGGGCCGGCCCGATATTGGTGATCAGGCCGATATCGGCTGAGCAGATCTCTCCCAGACGACGAATCTCGCCGGATCTATTCATGCCCAATTCCAGGATAGCCCACTCATGGTCGGGTTCAATCCTCAGCAAGGTCAGGGGAACGCCGACAAGGTTGTTAAAATTTGCAAAGGGGAACAGTGCCTTGAAACGTCGGCCAACCACATGTGTAATCATGGCTCGGGTCGTGGTTTTGCCGTTGGAGCCGGTAAGCGCCAGGACCGATAGATCCGACCGTTTTCGTAAAAAGGCTGCCAGATCACCCAAAGCCTTCAGCGTATCCTTGACGGTTATACACGCAGTTCCGGTATCATCCAGGGTGGCTAACAAATTCCGGTTCACGGCGGCCTGATCTACGATTAAACCCCGCACGCCCTTTTGAATCACTGCGGGGATAAATTGGTGCCCGTCATGGATCTCGCCTCTGAGGCATACGAAACATTCTTGACGAGTGATCTGTCGGGAGTCGGTGTTGATACCCTTAAATTCAAGCGATTGTTTGCCGGTCAGCACCTCACCTCCGGTGGCCTCAAGGATGTCGTTCAGGGACCAGGATATGGTTGGGCTTGCATGCATTAATGCCTGGCTTCCTTTCGCTTGCCTGCCGTTAGTGCGGTCCTAGCTTCGATTCGGTCGTCAAAATCGATGGTTTGATCTCGCAAAACCTGATAGGTTTCATGGCCTTTTCCGGCAATTAAAACAATGTCACCCGCTCGCGCCGTTTGGATAGCGGTATGAATTGCCGATCGGCGATCAGGCTCTCGATAATAGCCGGGACCATGCAGATGGTTATTCAACTCCGCCAGCGTGTAGCCACGCAGGCTGGCGAGGATCTCGCCCGACAAGATCTGGTCGATGATATCCTCCGGATCTTCGGATCGGGGATTATCGGATGTAACGATGGCCAGATCGGAAAATTGAGCCGCAATATTTCCCATCAGCGGCCTTTTGGTTTTGTCGCGGTTGCCGCCACAGCCGAAAACAGTGATGATGCGGACCGGCGAAAGCTGTTTAAGCGCTTTAAGAACATTTTCAAGCGCATCCGGGGTGTGGGCATAATCCACATAAACCGGGATGTCGTCATTATTGGATACACGTTCCAGGCGTCCGGGAACCGAATGGGTCGTGTTGATACCGTTTTGGATGGCCGTAGTTGGCAGGGCCAGGGCAACACCCACCCCAATCGAACTTAGAATATTTTCCAGATTATGTGCCCCCACCAGGGTTGATCTAATTTCAATATGGCTCTGGGGTGTGGAGATACGACCATGTATGCCATTGAAATCGATGGCCATGGATTCAGACCGAACCATGCTGCCAGGCTTGCGTCCGGTGGTGATGGATCTGTAGGTCACGTCCGATACTAGTTCACGCCCTTCAGGCTTATCGGTGTTTATAACCGCAACGGCCTCGGGGGCGGCCTTCAGATAGTGGGTAAACAGCCTTTTTTTACAAGCCCAGTAAACTTGCATGTCGCCGTGATAATCCAAATGATCTTGCGACAGATTGGTAAACACGCCGACATCGATCTGGCAGGCTTCGATACGCGCAAGATCAATGGCATGTGAGGATACTTCCAATACGAGGTGGGTGACACCGGCCGCAACCATTTCAGCCATGATCCGTTGCAGATCCAAAGACTCAGGTGTCGTGACCGGACTGTCACTGATTTTCCCATTGTAGCGATAATTAACGGTCCCAATTACACCCACACGGTATCCGGCAGTTTTAAACATGTTTTCAATCAGATAGGCACAGGTGGTTTTACCGTTGGTGCCGGTGATGCCCACAATGGTCAGTGCCCGGCTGGGACTGCCGAAAAAGCGGTCTGATACAATGGCCAGAGCCTTACGCGAATCCGTTACCCGAATGACTGGAATTTTTGCCGCGACCGGTTTCTGCGCAATGACCGCGACTGCCCCCCGGTCAAGCGCATCCGGAATATACTTGTGGCCATCGGCTGCGAAGCCCTCGATGGCGACGAAAACACCCCCGGGTGATATCTGGCGCGTATCATAATGCAAACTGGTCACGTCGGTTGCGGCTAGAGCCGCCTGACCCGCCGGGTCGTTTGGCTGAGGCAGCAAAAGGCCTGACCGATCCAATACTGTTTGCAGCTGGTTTAACTTCAATTGCCGCTCTCCGTTATTAATGCGGCCTTGATGAGACCTTTGGGGTTGTTCGGCGGAACATTCAAATACTGTAAAGTCTCATGGGCGATTTTTTGAAAGACCGGCGCTGCCACGGTTCCGCCGTAGTGCTCACCATTGGGCTCGTCAATTACCACCAACACAACAATATGGGGATTCTCCACCGGCGCTAGGCCTACAAAGGACGCGATGTATTTTCCCAGGGAATATTTGCCGTTGGGGTCAATTTTTTGAGCCGTTCCTGTTTTACCGCACACGGTGTAGCCCTGCAGCGATGCGTTGGTGCCGGTTCCACCCTCGGTGACAACGGTCTGCATGATGCGCTTGACGATGGTCGAAACTTCCGGAGATACGGCCTGCTCAACAACCTGTGGTTGGGTCTGCTCCAATATACGGCCACTCTGACTTGTGACAGCATGAACAATGTAGGGTTTCATGCGAATCCCATCATTGGCAATGGCTGCCGTAGCCGAAACCAGTTGAATGGCCGATACGGAAAGGCCCTGTCCAAAGGAAATTGCACTGGTATCGATTTGGGACCAACGCGCGTTATGGCTCAGGGACCCGGATGTTTCGCCGGGGCTATCCAATCCGGTTTTGCTGCCAAAGCCAAATTTTAATAAAGTCGTGTACAGCGTATCGGCACCCACCATTTCAATCACTTTGGTTATGCCGATATTGCTGGAATATTTCACAATCTGCTGTAAGGAAAGCCATCCTCGCGGATGGGTATCATGAATCGTATTGGCCCCAATTTTATAAGCGCCGTTTTCACAGAAAAAAATTGTACTCGGGCTGCAGATACCTGAGGAGAGGGCTGCTGCGGTTGAGAATATTTTCATGGTGGAACCCGGCTCAAAGGGATCGGTCAACGCCCGGTTGCGCCATAAAGACCGCGGGTACTTCTCAAAAACATTGGGATTAAATGAGGGATAGTGCGACAACGCCAAGATGGCCCCACTGGTGGGATCCATGACGACAGCCATGCCGGAACGTGCTGTGAATCGGCGCACAGAGGCCTCCAGCGCAGTCTGGGTAATATACTGAATATTGCGATCCAGGGTAAGGACGATGTTGCGTCCGGCATTATAAGATGCGTGCAGGGGTTGATCGGCATTTTGATCTTTGGCGAACCCGCGACCAAGGGCATCCTTTAGCACGACTACTTTTTTTTCCGTCCCCCTCAAAGACCGATCGTAATAATACTCGATGCCTTCCAATCCGTTGCCGTCTATGCCCGTGAAGCCAATTACCTGGGCGGCGAGTGATTTGTTCGGATAAAACCGGCTGTATTCGGGAACGAATCCGATGCCTTCCAGCTCAAGCGCTTTAATAGCCTCTACTTCTTTAGGTGTCGCCTGTCGTTTCAGCCATACAAATCCATTGCGACCCTGAAAACGCCGGCGGATTTGCTTTTGATCAGTTTTAAGGGCTTTGGCAATGACCCTTATGGTATGGGACCTGTCATCGATCCGGTTTAGATAGGCCGCAATGGATGTGCCTTGGATGCTCACAGCCAGCGCGTTGCGGTGCCGGTCATAGATGGTACCCCGTTTACCCATTTGGGTGATGGATTTTTCGTATTGATTGGCCGCCTTTTGTGAAAGCCAAGTTCCACAGAATACCTGAAGATAAACAGCTTTGGCGCCTACAACCGATATGACAAGGAAGAAACAGATTCCCACGAAGGCGATGCGGAGTTTGATCGGGTTTTTGGGTTTATACTTCATGGCAATACAATTGTTCTATCGGTTGACGGCATCATCATGCCAAGTTGTTCCTTGGCGATCTTGGCGATGCGATCCGGTGATTTCAGTCGCGCCAGTTCAATCTTGAGATTGTTTTGATAAGCCGTAAGTTGTCGCTGATCCTGGGTTCCCTTGGAAATTTCATAACCATAATTAACATTCTGAACACGACACCAGGTATAAAAGAGCAATTCCATGATGAATAGGGACATCAGGACCATCCAAACACCGGTAGAGCGCTGCTTCCTGGCCTGGATTCTCCCCGTATCGCAACCCTTTTTGG
>CAYVMI010000059.1:0-34781 GCA_964452555.1 uncultured Desulfobacterales bacterium | reverse complement strand
AATTGGTGGTGAGGGTCAAGTGCTCGGATTGTCTTTTAAGATAAATGAGATCATTGAGAAACTTTGTGGCTGCCTGTCTATCTTCCGGTGATAGCTGCCTGGCCTTTTCGTCGTTAAACTTGATTCTAAAATGATGAACCTTAAGCGGTGGCGCTGCCAATAAGTTTTTTAGTATTTTATCACCCTTGAATACTTTTTGGGACTGGATCAATCGCTGTACAGCCTTCTGGACGCTTTTTTGGGTCACAGTTACCTTGTCCAGTAAAATAGCCTTGGATTCGGGGCTCAGTATCTGGCTGATAAATCGCAGTTTCTTTTCATTCTCAGCAGTTTTGGCATCAAATTCCTGTTCCGCCACCCGCCAGAACGATAAACTAATCTCTTTTAATATCGGGATGGCCCCACTTTCTTTAGCAGACCTCTCTTTGATATTCTTCTTCAGTTTGATCAGGTGCTTGGCGGTTTTTTCAAACAAACGTTCACCCGTGACGACCTGGTAGATCATGGCTGCGGTGGCATACCAATCCTGAAGGTGCAATATCAGCGGCAGGTCTTTGTAGATATCCAGAATGGTGCTATTTCTCAACTGGTGGGTGGGGGTTGCGTGGGAGGGCGTGCCGCCTAAAGGCGGCTGGCGGATGCCTTTGGGATCCGGCGCTTCATAAGAAACTGCAGTTTCGACGTCAATTAGACCGATGGAGTACATATTGGCCGATCCCAAAAACTGGGGAAATTTGGCCGGATTACCGGCCACGAGTAAATTGTCCGGTTTCAGATCCCGCATGGCTAATTTCTTTTGGCCCAGCCAATAGAGCAGGTCCAGAAGATTGATAATCATGCTGGAAATCGCTGAACTGTGCTGTTTCAAATTCCGAGATAAGACATATGAACGGACCATGCGTCGATAGTTTTCAACAGCCGCACGCTTCTCGTTAAATAGCTTCATGGTGGTCGCATACATGTCCGAAAAGACGCTGGGCTTGGCATCAAGGTCTGCTGTTGTCGGCTTGCTACCGGACAGATATATCAGGAACCATTCCTTGAGATTGAATTCGGATACGGCCCCGTCCAAATGATGCTGTTGGAGCAAATCATAAATGCGGGTATGGAATGAAGTATAGACGGGATTGAGCTGATCACATATATCGGCATTCTGTGATCCATAGCGGGCTTCAAATTCAACATTACTCCAGAGCAAGGTGGGATGTTTTAGAATCTCATCAGACATTTTATCTTCGATGCTATGAATGCGCTGGAGAATATGTCCCAGAAAAAAGTATTTGGAAAGATCCATAAAATAGGCAAATCCATTACCGATCTTTAAATGGGACTGCGCCTCCGTGTTTTCACTTAGCCAGCTAATGTACTGTTTTTCCTGGGATTCTATTGGTTGGTCTGTATTAACCTGATGTGGAATGATTTTTTTCAGGATAACCGCAATACGCGGCACCAGGCATTCCCGTGGTGATAGTAAAAGTGCGATTTGGTTGTCCCGATTGATACTCTGGATATAGCGTTCAAAATCGACCAATGGTCTCGGTGTAATTTTAATCACGATATGGTCGTCGTAAATTACATAATAGCATTTACTGCGACTGCCGCTATCTTCGCCGATGGGGCCAATGGTCATGCGTCTGGAAGCCCAGTCATCACCTTTTTTAACGCGCAATTCGTAGGTTGAGTTGCCATCCGGTCTGCGCGTATCCACCGGACGAAACATGGATTCGGCCGAGGCTGGCAATCCTTTTTGGGCGCGAAAAATGGACAAGAAAAAATCAACGATTAATTCCTGGCCTTCATACGCCCGTTGATCTTGGGACTGGTCTAACGCTTCACCGGACTGGACCTTTCTTTCTTTTTTTAAGCGGACGACCTTTTTCAAGATGAAAAATAGAGTCAGGCATAGACCCAAGCCCATTAGAACCAAGCCAACGGTGGGCGCATATTTTTTTAAATCGCGTTTTTCAATCTGAGCCTGGGACTGGGACACAATGTCCATGGATTTATGTTTCCAGGGTGCCAGGTGATGTCCGATAATAACCCAGATGCCGTATCCCTTGTTGAAAAGACCGCGTTGCTTGACATCAAAAATCAGGTCCATGCTTATGGCTTGGGTATCCTCGCCTGTGCGATAAAATAGACTATCACCGACGACCCAAGACTCTTCTGTAATGATGGCTTGATCGTCTTTTAGGATTATGAGCTGAACACGATAAATATTCTGGTATGTAAAGAAACCACCGATGGCAAACAGGGCAAGACAGATCAGAATTAGAATATTGGTCTTCATTTCAGGCTCTCGATGTTGATATCCTCATGAGACTCGGAAAAACGCGCAATATACGAATATAGAGAACTCAACCTTAGGTGTCAATCGAAGATTGGGTATTGGAAGACAGGAATTTGGGTAAGTATTTCAAGTTCGGTCCACTGGTTCCGCTTTGCGCTCGAATCGGAACGTTCATATGACGATCACTAACCATTATAAGGTAAACTCAATTCCCGGCAATCCGGGCCCGCGTATTTACTTTTCCTGCATTTGGGACATGTCTTCGTATCTTTGTTGGAGGGTATCCCTGAGTTTTTCAGCGTCTTGCTTTAACTTCTTAACCCGCGATGGTGAAATGGTCATGGGAAACGGCAGGCTTGATATGTCATCGGCGTCAGGGTTCTTTGTGGTATCCGCATCTTTTTTGCGGGAAGTTTTGGCTTCCTGACCGGGTGTCGGCGACGGCACCGACGCGATTTCTTCGGAAGGCCCGTTGGGATTGGGATAGTCGGTGAAATGGGTTACACCGTGCTTGTCTTTCCACTTATAGATTACGTTTTTTTTCTTATTGGCTTTCGCACCTTTCGCAGATGGAATCTGACGGTCATCCTTTGGTTTCTTTTTGATTATATTTATTTCCGGTAGTTTTAGATTGTCAGTCGAGATAAGCGTTTGCTCATCGGGACCTTTGAGGAAAAATGGCAACAGGACAGCCAACATCACCAAAATGATCAGGGAGATTATGAAATTGCGTAACGTTTTATATGGTTTATTGCCTTTGGCCATGCGATTATCCAACAATTTAATTGGAATTCCACATCATAAAATCGGGGAACACGATTTTATTCAGGATATCAGGTAGGTCCCGGTTCCCACTGCGATCAACCGTTGCTGATCATTGTGAAGCTCCATACGCGTCACCGCTACCTTGTTGCCGATGCGCATAATGGCAGCCGATGCCTGGAATGATTTGCCCCTTCCGGGTCTCAGATAATCAATCCGCAGATCGACCGTTCCGACGCGGCTGATATTTTCCCGAATTTCGGCTGCGGGGCGGTCCATTTTTTTCTGAATCATGCCGGCAGTGGCTGTCAAGCCGCCAACGGCATCCAGTACCGAGGATATAACGCCGCCGTGCAGTGATCCCTGAACATAATTACCCACCAGTGATTCAGTCATATCAAAGCCGAGTCTGACCTGGTCAGGCTCCAGCTGAACAATACGCAGACCCAGCACCTGGTTGAAGGGGAGTCTGTTTTGGTAGATATCACCGAGAATGTCCAGCAGCCGGCCCAGTTTCTCGTTTTTATCAAGCATATCGTATGACTCCCCGGCCTCGATACTGTTATCGTCTCAATAATTCAAATACTTGAGGAAATATATCATGTTTATGAAGGGCTCACAAGTGCCGGTCGGCATAGACCGGCCACGGTCACGCGATCACGTTTCCTTGTCGGCCGTTGGCTGGCTGAGCGGATCCACATGTCGATCTCTGGCCGGTTCCACGCTCAGACGCTGGGGCCAGTAGCCTCGGCGTAAACGGCACATCAACAATCGCATATCGCTGAGAATGGTCAAGAGGCTGGGAATTAGGACCAGGGTCAATACAGTCGCAAAAAGGACACCGGACGCCAAGGCCAGTGCCATGGGAATTAAAAAGCGGGCCTGGAGATCTTTTTCCAGAATCAAAGGCATCAAACCACCGATTGTACTGAGTGAGGTCAGGATGATGGCCCTGAAGCGGCGGACCCCTCCCTGGATGACGGCTTCGAAATAAGGCAGACCTGTAGCGAAATTTTCGTTTACCCGTTCTATCAATACAATGGCATCGTTGACGACCACACCGGTCAGGGCGACCATACCGAATATGCTCATCATGGTCAGCTCATAACCCAGGACCATGTGTCCCACTACGGCTCCGATTATGCCGAAGGGGATCGTGAACAGGATCACGAAGGGTTGACTATAAGATCTGAACATGGTGGCAATGATAATGAAAATGCCGATGACGGCCAGGGGAAATCCGACGTAGAGGCTGCTGAAGGACTCGCGCATTTTCTTTTGTTCCCCTTGAACCGCGATGCGAATGTCGGGATATTGTTGGCCGAGTTCCGGAAAGAACTGGCGTGATAGCTGTGTTAAAATTTCAGACGTGTTGGCTTTATTCGCGTCCACGCCGGCACTGACGGCGATGCGTCGCATGCCGTTGGTGCGGGTAATGGTGGAAAAACCGGGTGCAAAGGAAATGTCGGCCACAGATGCGAGCGGAATTTCAAGTCCGCTATGCGTACGGATGCGGATATTTTCCACATCGGACAGGCGGGTTCTTTCATCGGCTGTATAGCGGACCTTGATGCGGATATTGTCGCGACCCCGTTGCAGCCGCAAGGCCTCGTTTCCGTAATATCCCGTATAAATCTGACGGGCCAGATCCTCCACCGTCAATCCCAGTGTGCGTGCCTCGGGTTTGAGGCGCAAGTGCATCTCGTTTTTGCCTTTGGAGAAATCAGATCGAATCTGAAAGACACCGTCGAACCGCTTGAGTTGGTCCTTAATATCCTGAGCGGCTGCCAATATCACCTCCATGTCATAGCCCTGAACCCATATTTCAATGGGTGCTCCCGGCGGGCCCATGGCCATGCCTTCGAAGGTTAAGGACTGGACGCCTTGAATAACACCGATTTCCTTTTCCCAGGCGACCATTAGATCTTTGGAATGCACACCGCGCTTTTCAGACTGCAACAGAATGGCCTGGACGGCGCCGAGATTGGCTCCGGATTCCGGTATTTCGCCCAGGGTTTGTCCCACCAGGGCCAAGCGTTCCCGGATCATGTCTTCCCCCGTGAGGGTATCGGTTTGCGCCGCCAGGCGCAGCAGCGCGTCATCGATCTGTTTAACGGCCTTTTGGGTGGTCGCCGAGGGTGTACCTTCCGGAAATTCGACTGTGGCGGTCATAATAAATCCGTCTATTTCCGGCATGACCACAAATTTGATAATGCCGCTTCTAACCAATCCGATGGTGATCATTAAAATACTGATGGCAATACAAAGGGACACATAGCGCCAGTACAAAGCCTTGCTTAAGAAAGGCTTATAAATTTTTTCAATAAACCATTCCAAACCTGAGCTGGTAAACCGATGAAAGGTTTCCAGCCTGCGGGTAAGGGGATTTAATTGTCGTCTGGGTACATTCAGATCAGGCAGATCGCCCAGGTGCGCCGGCAGCAGAATGAGGCATTCCACTAGCGAGACCGCCAGGGCGGCAATGACGACCAAAGGCAAAATGGCAATAAATTTGCCCATGATGCCGCCTACAAATCCCAGCGGGATGAATGCGACAATACTGGTAATGACGGCGGCAATAATGGGCAGGCCGACCTCAGAAACCCCGTCCACGGCTGCCTGGATGGGCGGTTTGCCCAGCTTGCGGTGGACATAGATGGCTTCGCCCACAACAATGGCATCGTCCACCACAATTCCCAGTACCATGATAAGACCGAAGAGAGAGATCAGGTTTATGGTGCCACCCACGGCCCATAATATCGCCAGGGCTCCGGCAAGTGATATTGGAATTCCCAGGCCGGCCCAGAACGACAGGCGCGCATTCAGAAAGATCCATAAAAGCAGGAATACGATGATCAGACCGATCAGGCCGTTTTTGACCAACAGGTCGATGCGGGCTCTCAATATTTCAGTGTTATCGTAGAGGGTATCCACCTGAATACCCACCGGCAAAGACAGCTTCTTCTGTTTGGCGTAGGCTGCCACCGATTCCGAAATGGCCAGGGCGTCTTCCTCCTTGGTTTTATTGACAACGATCAGAACCGAAGGGTCTCCGTTGATGAAGGCTTGGATCGGATCTTCGGTAAAACCATCCTTGATTGTGGCGATTCGGTCGAGGGTAATAATTTCACCACCGGCACTTGCCAGAACCACAATGTCGGCCAATTCTTTGCCGGTATATTTTCTACCGACCGTCCGAATGCGGATCTCTTCGCCTCTGGTACGCAGGGTCCCGCCGGCCAGGTTTAAATTGCTGCGCCGAATGGCATCCGACACCGCCGAAAAAGTCAGACCATATTCCCGCAGCCGTTCCTCGGACACTTCCACGGCAATTTCATACTCTCTGGATCCAAAAATATCCACCTGGGAGACGGTTTCCAGTTCCTGCAGTTCATCTTTGAGCCGTTCCGCATATTCCTTGATGCGACGTTCGGTCATGTTGCCCGATAGGTACAGCATCACAACCGGGTCTTTTACGAGCAGTTCGGTGATAATCGGTTTCTCGGCATCCACCGGGAAAGTTGATATGGCGTCCACCTTGGTTCGGATCCGATCCAATACCTGGTCCACATCATAATCCTGGTGGATTTCAATCAGGACCGTACCGGTATTCTCGCTGGAGTAGGTGGTATAGAGTTTGATGCCTTCAATACTTTCAAGGGCTTCTTCCAATTTTTGAGAGATACCCTCTTCGATTTCTTCAGGATCGGCCCCGGGGAAGGGAACCGTAATGGTCACCATGTCCAGTGAAAATTCCGGAAAGTTTTCACGGACCATGAATTTCACGGCAAACCCACCGGCCACAAATATTAGTAGTAAGAGTATGTTGGCAAATACAATGTTTCGGGCAAATTCGGCCAGTACGCGTTTCATCGGTTTCCTTGTTACCTTCTCACTTCATGTACGAATATAGGAATTTGAATTCGTCAAAAAGGTATTCTTCGCTTTACAGTGAATAGTTCATCCTAGGCTATTAGGCTGTAGGCTTAAGGCCAAAAGCAAACTTTCAAATTCAGAATTTTGCAATCAATATTCGATATTTCACCGTAGACTGTAGGTACCCTTGGTCAAGTCCATATTATTGTCACCTTCAAAGTGTTTTACGTCCACGTGAACCACCCTTTACGCTGCCATCTGAAGAATATGTTCAGGTGTCTCAAACCCTAAAGAACGGTGAGAGCACATGGTACTGTACAACCACACAGCCTGCTTCTCCTCCGTCATTCCCTCGGAAGAGGGGCACGCAGTGAAGCTTTCGCGCTATCCAGTAAAAGCTGTCAGCGAAATGCTATTACTGGATCCCCGATTTCTCGGGGATGACAAAATCCTTTGGAGCTAGGATACCATATCGCAAGCATCGGCAATGAGCTGCTTAAAGCTTATACCTGATCGCTTATGGCTGATTTTAATCCGTAATGCGCAACTCGCGAGCCGCTATCCCTCCACCTCGCCAACCCTTCTATTCATCCAATGCCACCGCCAACAATGAATTTTCCAGTGGATCGCTTAAACGGGTAATGACGACTGTTTGTCCGGGGCTTAGGCCCTGGGATACGAACACATCTTCCCCCTCGCTGCGAACAACAGTCACCGCTACAGTTTTCAACCGGCTTTGATCGTTGGCCACGTAAACCGTATTTTCAAAACTGACCGACCAACGCGGCAGCCTGACGACATTGCGCAGGGTTTTACCGGGGATATCAACGCGGCAAAACATACCTTCAACCAGGGGAAAGGATCTGTCCCGATGCCGGGTTTGTTCCTGGGGTTTGAATTGTACCGCAACGGTAAGCGTTCGGGTTTGTGAATTGAACTGAACCACCCGGTCCAATTTGCCCGTCCATGGCGGCGCCTCGGGGTTGTCTGTCCATGTGATGCGGCAAGACACCGGAATCGGATTTGAGAACCAGGTTCCCGATACAGAGGATCGAGTCGTTTCCAATTGGAGCCAGCGTCGGGCATCTCTTGCATCCAGGGTGACTTGGATTTCCAGGCTGGCGTCATCTGCAAGCGTAATTACGGGCTGGCCCGGTGATACGATTTGTCCGATTTCAACCGCAAAGCTTTTGACACGTCCTTCAAAAGGGGCTGTAATCCGACAGCGCTCCAGGTTGACAGTAGCTATCGCAATTCGAGCCTGGGCGGCTTCAATACTGCTGTTGATTTCTTGAATTTGAAGCGGGTAGAGGGCCAAGGCACGTGCCATCTGATCCGCCTGATCGATGGCGGCGTTGTAAGCCTGTTCGGCCTTATCCACATTGGAGAGGGTGCCCACATTGTTGACTTCATAAAGTTGTTGCAGACGCTGGAATTCCAGTCCGGCCAGTTCTCGGTTGCGTTCAATGGTTGCCTGTCTATCCTGATCAAGTGCATATTGCTTTTCAAGTCTCAGGACCGTGTTCTCCAATTGGTGTAGCGCGGCTACGGCTTCTTTTTGGTTGGCGGCATAGACCCGTGAGTCGACTTTAAAAAGGGTTTGTCCGGGTGGAATGATGCCGCCTACTTCCAGACGGGGATGGACATAAACGACCCGACCCGATACTTCGGGTGCGATCGAAACCGTTTTGATTGACTTGACTTCGCCATATCCGGTTAAGGAGGTCTGCGTATCTTCGGTTTTGACAATCATTCCCTTCACCTGCAGAATGCGTTCTGATTGCTTGGCCTCAACCGGTGGCTTTTTTAATTGGGCCAGTTTATTCATGGCCAGAAAGCCGACCACCAGTATGGCAATGCAAATAGCAATACGAATTATAATCTGGGTGGCTCGGAAGGGTGCTTTTGTCTTTGGCTTGTCAGTCATCTTTCTTCTCCAGCATGCGAACGCAGGTTTGCTTTTAAGGTCTTTGCTATTTTGTTTTGACTGCCGGATAGTTTCCAGATTGGGCCGTCTGCTGTTGGAAAGCGATCTCAACTTCGCGCACAGCTTGGATACGCTGCGGATCTAAGAAAAAACGATACAGCTTTTCATTACCGGCTTGGTCTTTTCCCAAAACCCGCGTCTCTAGGTTGTAAAGCGCTTGAATCGATTTGTCTGAAACAGGATAGTTTTTGTCGTCCAGAGGGATTGCGGCTTTGAAGGAAAACCTGGAAATATTATTGATATCGACCAGTTTGATTTCAGCTTTCGGTGTTAAAATCAAGTTGCCCACACCGGCGAGATCCGGAATCGTTCGGGTCTGATGCGCCATGGTTTTAATGCAGCCGACAAAAGATGCCAGATTCGAAAGGGCCAGATCCAGTGTCCCGGTCAAAGAGCTATCCATATCGGATTCTATTTTGAGCCGAGTATTTTCATGCCACGGATCGACTGCTTCACCGGGCACGTATTCCTGTAGACCGCACAACAGGAACTGCGTGTTTCTATTTTGAACATAGTCGACAATAAATTCGGATGAGGCCGCATAGTGATGCGGAGGAACATAGCGTTGAACCAATTTATAATTTTCAATTTCCTTTTGCACTTCTTGCCAGGCCGTAAACTGTTTTTTGAATATCCGTAGCATGGCCACGGGTTGTGCCACCGGATACAATCGCAATCCATTTTGCATGACCCCCCGGGTTTCATGGCGCACATCATCTTGATTCAGCACCTGAAGCAGTCGTGAACGCAGGCCTTCGCGAAAATGGATACGAAAGCAATATGGGCATGCTTGCCTTATAAAATTCAGGTTCAAAATGTCGCTATTCGACAATGTCGGTTTGGTGCGTATGTCCATGGGGGATGTTTTCTGTCAACTCTCGGGCCAGTTTTTCTAGCCAATCCGGTTTTACGCCCGCTTTTTGAATGAGATAATTCTGGGCTGAACCGAATTGTTTGCGGATATGATCAAGGGTTGCGGTAATAGCTGTTTTGGGCGCTGTTATATAATCCCGCAAATCCTTGGGGTTGACGCCTACCTTTAAAAGCATTTTATTTATTTTCTGAATCCCATCGGCATTATATACATTTGAGAGGGCGTGATCATCGATAACCTGGTTTTCAGAGACTCCCAGGCTAAGGAGAATTAGGGCCGCACAAACACCGGTGCGGTCTTTTCCCGCTGTACAATGAAATGCCAGGGGCCGTGCGGAATCCTGGGCCAAGTGTTGAAAAAAATCTCGCCAGACACCATGAAACCGGTCGATTTTTTCAAGGTAAGTTTTAATCATGAAATCCGGTGTAAACCAATCGATATCGCCTTGCATGACCCGAGCAATCGCTTGCGTGGGCTCAATGGCTGAACTTACAATGGGTAGCTGCAGGGATTGGATCTTACCGGTCCGGGGCAGCCGGTTGGGCTGTCGCTTTCTTTCCTGCTCGGACCGAAAATCACAAATAGAACGAATTCCGAGGCTGATCAGTGTTTGCCGGTCATCTTTAGTGAGCGCGGCCAGGTGGCCAGACCGAAACACACAACGCCATTTCATGCGCCGGGTTGCCGAAATGCGATAACCGCCCAGGTCCCTGAAATTGTGAGCACCCTCAAGTACGATTCTAGGTTGGGGCTCGCCTGGGGCCGGGGATGCATCCTGTGCGCTTTTGGATTTTGCATTCATGATTGGGACCTAATTAGTAAAAAATAAAACCAGAGTTCAAAGGTAAGCTCGATGCAGGAATTATTGAGCCTGGGTAGCTAGCTTAGGATCACCAGCGCATCAACCGCGCAGGGTTTTCCCCGAACGAGTTTAATCGGATTGATATCGATTTCGCTGACAGCGTCATTTTCAAGTCCGATGGAACCCAGGGCGATTAGCAGCTCCGCCAGGGCATCACGATCCACCGGTGGTTGGCCCCGGAACGCATCCAGGATTTTATTAGCCCGAATAGATGTCATCATGTCTAAGGCATCAAAGGTGTTAAGGGGTGCCACCCGGATGGCCACATCTTCGAGTATTTCAGTCAAAATACCGCCCAGACCGAAAACAACGCAAGGGCCGAATTGAGCATCACGTTTAAGACCTGCCATCAATTCACGGTTACCGGGAATCATCTCCTGAATTAGAACTGCGGACACATTAAACCCTGTCCCCGTGACAATACTTTGATAGGCCTGCTCTAACTGGGCATCGTCTTGGAGATTTAAGCGGATCAAGTCGCTCTCGGTCTTATGCAGCAGGTCCGGGCCTGAGGCTTTGAGTGCAACCGGGTATCCAATTTCGTTGGCAATGCCCAGAGCCTGCTCCTGGGATTGTGCTGTTTTTTCGACCGTTACCGGTATGCCATAAGCCGCCAGCACCTGCTTTGATTCAAACTCGGTTAGATTGCTTGCACCTCGTTTAATAGCCTCTTCAATAACTTTCATATGTATATAACTCCAATTTGTTTAGTATCGAATCAAACAATCATGGGACACTGCCGGCGGTGGGCTTGGCATATGTGCCGCCACAGTCACACCCGCTCAGGTACCAACGGCTGGAACCATATCCGATTTGGGTTTCGTGGTCAAACGGGAATGCGAGCTTGTTAAAAAAACGAATTAATGATATAGAGGGTAATCAAATCGATACTAAAATACCTACATAGCCCCAGGTACTTTCAATATGACGACATCCGAATTAAAATTGCGCGTACGTTCGCGTACTCATTTTATGGCCGGTCCTGAGAAACGAGAAGGAGACGACCGCCGCAAGACCAATTGTTATATTTTAAAGGACAGACGATCTGGGATTGCCTGCCGCCGTCGCGAACGGCAGCGTGAAATCGAATTTCGGGTGGCTGCCCGCAAAGTTCGATTCTATCCCGAGTATGCCCGCCTAGTCTAGACCGGACATTGCATCAAGTCTTTTCCATGCCAGGCAGAACCTGAAAATAAAAAACCGTCGGCAATGAGATAGGTCTGACGGCTTTTTTGTTGATTTTATTTGGGTCGGTGATCCGCCTACGACATACTCATGGGACCTGACGATGCCCTTCGCCTGAGGAGCGAAAGGGTGGCGGTATCCTATAATCGTAGAACACGATTTTATTCTGTTTTAGACTCGGCGTTGAAGGCATCGATCTTTTCCTGAAACTGCTTACGCTTCTCCTCATAAGCTTTGATTTTCTCATTAAACGCGGTGATGCGTTGACGATGCGCTTCATAGGCTTCTTGATCCTGCGGATCTGGTGCCGATTCCAGGATGGTTTTTCTTTCGGTTTCCAGATCGGTAAATGTTTGGGCCAACGCTTCTCTTTCCCCATTCATCTGCTGGATGCGAGTGTTACGGCTCTTCAGGGCAGCAGCCTTTTGTTCTGATTCAGAGATTTGCGGTTTTTCTTCAGGCGTCACAACTTCCCTGTAGGATTGCAGGTTTTCACGTTGATCTTCAGGCACATCCATTAAGTTGTCTGTAAATCGCAACACACCATTGGCGTCCCGGTATTTATAAAACTCGGCAAAAACCGGGATAGGTACCAGGGAAATAAGCGTCAACAGGATCAGCATTCTCATTATCATTTTATGTCTCCTTATTGCTTCGGATGACAGGGATACTGGCTTCAATATTTTTATCGCAACCGTACGCAGATCTTAGTTAGTATATAAAACATACCGGATCAAATCAAACAATTTCTGTCTTTAAATCGGCCATATCGCATGGTTTTATGAAAAATGTGCCAGGCGCGGCGGAGTCCATCGGTCAGCAAGATACCAGGGCTTCGAGCCAGCCAGTCGATAATGCTTAATATTATAATGGGCAACGGTAAGACAGCAAACGCTGACCAATGGCTATGGAGACAGCACTACCCCGGGATTTTGAAAAGAATGCTTTGCGGTAATTCACTGTTATCTGCTATACAGACATACATATTGCTAACATACATATCTTTAAGGCTGGTTTTATGGACTCTTTAAAGGGACAATTTCTAATCGCCATGCCATCCATGCTGGATTTCAACTTTGCGCATACTGTTACGTGTTTGTCCGAACATAACCAGGAGGGCGCTTTGGGCATCGTGATCAATCGCATGATTCCATCTTTGAAGGCTGAATCCATTTTTAAAGAGCTGAAGCTCGCGTACAACTCCCAGACGGCTGAAATACCTATATATATTGGTGGGCCGGTTCATGAAAATGAAATTTTTATTTTACATGGATATCCCTTTACGTGGGAGGGCAGTATCCAAATCACGGCAGATTTAGCCATGAGCAACACCATGGATCTTATTCGGGCGATTGCCAGGGGTGAAGGACCGGATTCATATCTCATCGCCCTTGGATGTGCCGGCTGGGGGGCGGGCCAATTGGAATCCGAACTGGCGCAAAATGCCTGGTTGACCTGCCCTGCCACGGAAGAAATTCTATTTGATCATGCGGTTGAAGACCGGTGGGGCGCTGCGGTAAAAACACTGGGAATTGATCCGGTATTGCTTTCGGATACGGCCGGGCATGCCTAGCCTGCAATTCTCATGAAATAATATTCTTTAAGATAATCACACTTTATTTCATTTTATACCAATAAAAAACCTCCTGCTGAAATTAGGCCACATATGAATTGGTTTCAGCAGGAGGTTTGTTGGTTTTAGGCTTTGGTTTCGACTTTTTTCTTCGGTTTGGTCTTTGGTTTTTTCTTCTTCAGACAAACCTTGTCCTTGCGTACAAATGCGCAGAGTTTCGGATTATAATACTCTTTGCAGTTTAATGGATTGTATAATGGGCATTCCGGATGTTTTTCAGACATATATTCAAACTCCCCTTTTATCCGCCATCGCAGAAGACCACAGATTTTACCTGTGGATGAATACAACATTTTAGTTAATCGGCTATATATCATAAACATATAGAATTTACAAGCCATTACCTTTGACAAGTGTTCCAAACCTATGTAAATAGGGATCTAATTCCCTTCATATGCTAGCGGTTTAACCGGTGTGAAATATAAAGATTCTGATAATAATGGCATGAACAAATTTGAGAACGCTAAAATAGAGCTTCAACAGCTCCTGACCGAAACGCTGGAATGCTTGGCACCCAATCAAGAAATAGATCGCGTTGCCGGGAGTGCATTTAAAGACTGGCAACGCATGTGTCTGCGTATCCAAAAGCAGATGGATGAAGAAATTTTGCGGGTAGCCGTGGTCGGCGCCATAAAGTCCGGCAAAAGTACCTTTGTCAATTCTCTGTTTAAAGCCGACTATCTAAAACGGGGGGCCGGTGTGGTCACTTCCATCGTAACCCGAATCCGGCGTGGCCCCTATCTAAAAGCCAACCTTCAGTTTAAATCTTGGGATGATGTCAACGCAGAGATTGCCCAGGCCTTGACCCTATTTCCCCAACATGAGTGGGAAAAGGAAGAACGGCAATTTGACATTCGGAGGCGGGGCGACCGGGAGGCATTGGCACGGGCCTTGGAACAAATCCAATCCAATCTGCTAATTGTCAACGGTGTTCGCAACCCAAATGGCGTGCTGATTGAATCGTATCTCAAAGGATATGATCTGGTCAAAGATATCATTGCATCCGAGACCTTTTCCAAGGTTTATGAAGATGATCAGTTTGACGAACAAAAAGTGTTCGTAGGCAGCGATCATCTGGCCGTATATCTCAAAGACGTGCTCCTGGAGATACGCGACGGAGACATGGCCGCAGATATCGAGATCGCCGATTGTCAGGGCAGTGACTCGCCCAATCCCCGGCATTTAGCCATGATACAGGATTACCTGCTCAAAACCCACCTGCTCATTTATGTAATCAGCAGCCGAACCGGTGTACGCCAGGCCGATCTGCGGTTTTTATCCATCATCAAAAAGATGGGTATCCTGGACAATATTTTGTTTGTGGTCAATTGCGACTTCAGTGAGCATGAAACCATCGAAGACCTCCAAAAACTGGTGGAACGAACCCAAAAAGAATTGGCAATTATCAAGAGCCAATCGCACCTGTATGTTTTCTCTTCGCTTTACAATCTGTTTAAGGCTTCCTTCAAATCCATGTCTTCCAAGGAAGAAAAGCGCTATTTACAGTGGGAAACCGAAACAGCCTTTATAGAATTTTCCGATGCCGAGTCGCATCGATTTCAAGAGGACCTGTTTTCTAAGCTGGGTCAGGAACGCTATGCACTCCTGTTGAGAAATAATATTGAGCGCCTGGACAATATTTCCCAAAGTCTGATTCATTGGACTGATATTCATCAGGACGTGCTGGCTAGTGATGCGGACGGTGTGGCCGGATTGCTGGATAAAATGAACTACCATCAGCAACAAATGCAGCAGATCGCTACCCTTGTGAACAGCACCCTGCAGGGCGCATCTCAGAAGATAAAACAAGACTTGAAAAAAACGATTGACCGGTTTTTTGATGCCCGTGCCGGCAGGGTCGTAAAGGATATGCTGGCCTTTATCCGTGGCTATCAATTAAGTTTGGAATCTTACGAGGCGATCATTGAGACCTCACGCTTCACGGAAGCCCTCTATCTGGTTTTCCAAGATTTTCGCGCAGTCGTAGACAGTCATATTGCCGAAGTTTTACATCCAAAAATCGTCAACTTTATGAACGCGGAAGAAGGCAAGATCAATGCCCAGCTGGAGGCGGTTGCCAATCCTTTTTCGTCCATGGTGAATGAGACCATGCGGGAATACCAGGAGGCTTTGTCCGATAAGTCGATTTGGGAAACGAAGACCCTGGACCAGGATCTGATTCAAGTAGACCTCAAATCGCTCAAGTCCAGAAATAACCTGAACTTGCCGCCCGTGGAAACCGCCATGCGATATTCGGCCAGAATCAAGTCCGAAGCGGTAATGCGATTGGGTCTGCATGCGGCCGTGAAGGTATTTAGAAAGCTTTTTAACAAGACCGAGGCACAGCAATACAGCCGCAAACGCAAAGCACTCCAGGATGGATTCAAGCGTATGAAGCTGGAGACGGAACGATCCCTGCGGATGCAATTCAGGGATTACCAGGAAAATATAAAGTTCCAATATCTGTTTCGCTTAACCGAAGACCTGGCACAGCAACTGAATGAAGATCTAGTCGCCCAATTTGAAGCCTATTTAACGGATACCGCGGGTTTGATCAATCTGGTACAGGAAGATCATCAGGATAAAAAAGGTCTTAAAGAGGAATTAGACCGGCTTGGGCAAAACGCCCGGGAATTCAGCCATCGGATCGCGCAAATACGAAATGAAATTCATACGAGCATGCAGGCCTGAAATTTAAACCCGTTAAAAAACTATAAAGAAGGGGTTCAACTGTTATGCAAAATTTAGATACGGGGAAGGAGAAATTATGGACAAGCTGAGGACGCGCATTGTGGCCATTGCCAACGAAAAAGGCGGTGTTGGCAAGACCGTGACTGCCATCAATCTGGCGGCGGGATTATCTTTGCAGGGACTTTCAGTTTTGGTGGTCGATATGGACCCCCAGGCCAACGCAACCCGGGGATTGGGCTTGGCCATGGATGACATCAAGGCTAGTACGTATGACCTGATGTGTCGACCCGCTGCAACCAAGGCAGACCAGATCGTCGTCCATACTAGCTGGGAACAATTGGACCTGCTGCCGTCGCATGTGGATCTGGCGGGCGCGGAAATTGAACTGGTAGAGGTGGCCGGCCGGGAAAACCGTCTGAAACAGGCTTTGGCTCCGATTGTGGATGCATATGACGTTATCATTCTGGATACGCCACCCAGCCTGTCGCTGTTGACGGTAAACGTTTTCAGCGCTGCCCGGGAAGTCATCGTCCCCTGCCAGACCCATCCATATGCCTTTGAGGCCCTGACCGAACTGTTCGATACCATCGAGGCCGTCCAGCGGGAAATCAATTCGGAATTGAAAATCGGTGGTCTTCTGGCCACCATGTTTGATCAACGCACACGCGTAAGCCACAATACCCTTAAAAAACTTCAGGACGATCCGCGCACCGGCAAACTCCTGTTTAAAACCCTGATACGCGCTAATACTACCATTGCCGATTCTGCCGAAGTGGGCAAACCGGTTGTTTTCTATCGCACGACGTCGTTTGGGGCGTTGGACTATAAAGAATTCGCCGCCGAATTTATATCCTGAATCTTGAATGAAATTAGGTGAGAATCGTAAGCTAAATAATTATATTGTGGTTTCTAAACGATTTTTCATCGAACATGGTGATTCAATGAGATATTGGCATGCTCTTTTATTGTCTCATCAAATTTCACCCAGGGGCAAGCCGGAGTCTTCCATATGCTACGTTGCTGAGGATTCGAAGTAACATACTACGACTTCACCCTTAGGCGCCTTGCCTATGAAAGCCTCCGACTCGTTCAAAACCCAGGATAAACGCAGAGAGATTTGACAGCAATCTTTAAACGTATGATGTGTACGCCTCATGATTGCGGAACTCGTACGCCTTGACTTTGAACTTTTTAAGAAACCGTCAAATATTCATCTTGGCATTTGTACGCCTTGTATATGCAAGCCCCCGTCTCGTGCAGAATCCAGGATAAACGCAGAGAGATTTGACAGCAATCGTTAAACGTACGTTATGTACGCCTCATGATTGCGAAACTTGTACGCCTTGATGTGACATTTCACAACACCATCGGATTGATAGTGGCCTGGATAAAAAAATTAAGATGAAGGCTTGCAATTGTTTTATATGCTCCCACCCAACTTTTTCGCAGAGGGGCAGGCGCCAAACCTCCCTCCCCTGGCGGGAGGGATTGAGGGAGGGGGATAAACAGTTATCCGCTTTTAAGTCGAAATAAGTCATCCAATAAAGCTTGCATCGTTCTAAATCTTTTTTCGGTAAAGTCTCAGGTCGAAGTATTTTGAGGAATTGAAATGAGATGCCAACGCAGATATTGGGCTAAAAGACATTTTTAAGATGACTTCAAGAAAGTTTTTTGCGGTAAAGCCTCAGACTATTGGTCACAACCGTGATACTGCTGATGGACATGGCCAGGGCGGCCATAATGGGGTGCAGTTCTCGCAGAAAATTCGGAGCCGCCTGTATGGGAAAAAGGATTCCGGCCGCAATCGGGATCAGGGCTAAATTGTAGAAAAAGGCCCAGAACAGATTTTGGCGGATGGTTCGCATGGTGGATTTGCTGAGTTGAATCGCCTTGCTGACACCCGTGAGACTATTTCCGGAAAGAATCACGCCTGCGGTTTCAATGGCCACATCGGTTCCGCTGCCAATGGCCATGCCCACATCGGCCGTGGCCAGGGCCGGGGCATCATTGATGCCGTCTCCCACCATACCGACCTTTTGGTTTTGGACCTGAACCTTTGAGACCGTAGTTGCTTTTTCTTCCGGTCGAACTTCGGCATAAACCGTATCGATACCCGACTGGGCGGCAATCACCTGCGCCGTTTGGGTATTGTCACCGGTAACCATACCCACATTGATACGCATGTCCCGCAGTTTTTGAATGGCGGCTTTTGATTCGGGCTTGATGGTGTCGGCCACGGTCAACAGCCCGCATAAGCGATTATTGGATACCACCACCATCACGGTCTTGCCTTGTGATTGCAAGGATTGGATCTGATCTTGGACCGCAGTGGTAATCGCCTCTGTAAGTACTGTCCATCTGGGTTTGCCGATCATCACATGATCGTCGGAAATCCGGGCCTCAACTCCCATGCCCCCGTGGGCCTTAAAATCGTCGGGCGATTCCAATACAATGGCTCTGTTTTCAGCTTCGCGCACAATCGCCTTGCCCAGGGGGTGCTCTGAGCCCTTTTCAGCCGAGGCCGCCAGCTTTAACAGAGTTTCTGCCGATGTACAATGGTCGCCAAGTGGCAGCACATCCGCAACCGCGGGCTTGCCCAGGGTAATCGTACCGGTCTTATCCAAAAGAACGGTATCAAGCTCCGCCGCCGTTTCAAGGGCGGCACTGTCTTTAAACAGAATATTGTTTTCGGCGCCTTTGCCGGTACCGGCCATGATCGCCGTGGGCGTGGCCAGACCCAATGCGCAGGGACAGGCAATCACCAACACCGCCACCATGCGGATCATGGCCGCCACAAAGTCGCCTCCCAGAGACCACCAGAGGATAAAGACCACCAGGGCAATGGCAATGATGGCCGGCACAAATACGGCGGCGACCTTGTCTGCCAGGGCCTGGATGGGGGCTTTGCTGCCCTGGGCATCCTGAACCAGTTTGATGATCTGGGACAGGGCGGTCTCTTTGCCCACACGCGTGGCCTCAAAATGCAACAACCCCTGTCCATTGATGGTACCGCCGATGACCAGGTCGCCGGCCTGTTTGTCCACCGGTAGCGGTTCGCCGCTCAGCATGGATTCATCCACGGCAGAGGTGCCTTTGGTAATTGTTCCATCAACAGGAATGCGCTCCCCCGGACGTACCACAACCAGATTACCCTTCTGCACCCGGGTCAGGGGTATTTCCGTCTCCGAGCCATCCTGGATAATGAAGGCGGTTTTGGGGCGCAGGCCCATGAGTTTGCGTATGGCTCCACCAGTTTTGCCCTTGGTACGGGCTTCCAGCAGTTTGCCCAGTTTGATCAATGTGATAATAACGGCGGAGGTTTCAAAATATACATGCGAGCCCAGTGAAGTGAAAAACAGGAGCGCCAGGGAGTAAAAATAGGCCACCGACGAGCCCATGGCCACCAGGACATCCATATTGGCGCTTTTATTGCGCAGGCTCTTGAAACCGCCCACATAATAATCCCAGCCGGTATAGAACTGGACCGGTGTGGCCAAAAACCAGAAAAACCAGTTGACCCAGGCCGCGTGGCTCCAGGGACCGGTCAGCTGAAAATCCCTGGCCATACTGAGCAGGAACAGGGGCAGGGTGAAAATGACGCCCACCAGGAATTTGCGGGTCTGGTTGCGGATCTCCTGATTGCGGGCTGCTTGTTCGGCGTCTTCTTCTTCGGTTTCCTCCGGTAGTATGACACCATACCCGGCTTTGCTTACGGCGGCATAAATATCTTCCGGGGTGACGACCCCGGGAATATATTCCACAAAGGCGCGTTCGGTGGCGAGATTCACCGTGGCGGAGGTGACGCCGGTGAGTTTTTTGTTCAATGCGCGTTCAATGTTGGCCGAGCAGTTGGCGCAGGTCATGCCGGTGACCGCAAAATCGATAGTTGCCTTGGGGGTCGCAAAACCGATGCTGTCAATTTTGGTGAGTACATCCGTGAAAGGGACCTGTTTGGGGTCAAAGGTAACCACTGCCTGTTCAGAAGCAAAATTGACATTTGCCTCGGCGACACCATCAAGCTTGCCCACGTTGCGCTCAATATTCATGGCGCAATTGGCACAGGTCATGCCGGTTATTGGTAGTGTTATTTTAATCTGGTTCATAATACCAAAACCTTGCATTTATCCATTTCAACCTTCAATACACATAGGGTTCGAAGGGTCAAGGATTCCAGGGGTCCAGGATTTAAAAGCAGTTTTAAGCAATGAGCATTAAGCCTTAAGCTGCAAAAGGCTCATAGCTGATTGCTGAGTGTTAAACTCAACAAACCCAATAAACTATATTTGATGCCTACAGCCTACAGTCTAAAAGTCTACAGCCTATCGTGATGAGCTTTCCACGACGAACCAAGGATTCAGCAAGTTCTCCTTGTTGTACATTAGCGGTTCATTGGATTCGTATTCATAAATACGGGCGCCGGCACTTTGCGCAACCGCATGCCCGGCGGCGGTATCCCATTCCATTGTTGGTCCCAATCTGGGGTAAATGTCCGCCCGGCCTTCGGCCACCAAACATATTTTCAGAGAACTTCCCGCCGGGATAAAATCGACCTGCCCGAATTCTTCCCGTTTGGCGTCGACAAATTGGGTAAGTTCTGGGGTTGCATGCGACCGGCTGCCGACAATGGTATAGCTTTTATCCTTACTTACAGGCAGCGGAAGCTGCTGGGCCTGCGTGGTTATATCGGACAATTTCGTTTCAGCCGTCGCAAGTTGTCGGGCTATGTTTTTTAAGACGATGGGGTCGCCGATCAAATAGGTGCCCAGATCCTGCCTGCTGAAATAGAGGCGTTGCCGATCCGGCGCATATACCACTCCCAGAATAGGTGTCCCATCGGTAACCAGAGCGATGTTTACGGTGAACTCACCATTTTTCTTGATAAATTCCTTGGTGCCATCCAAAGGGTCCACAATCCATAAAGTCCGCCAGGATCGTCGCTCTTCCACCGGCAGGGTCTTGCCCTCCTCACTGAGGACCGGGATGCGGGAATCTTGTAAATGTCGCATGATGATGGCATGGGAAGCTTGATCGGCCTGGGTCAAGGGCGAATCATCCTGCTTGTAATCAACTGTGAAATCCGTTTGGTAGATTTCCATGATGGCATCGCCGGCTTCCAGCGCTGCCCGGATTGTTTGGATCAGGAAGCTCTCTTTTTGCAGATTTGGTACGGCACCGTTACTTGGCATTTTTTAACCTTTCCAGACTTTGTCTTGCAAAATCAATGCTTGGATCGATGGATAAGGCGACTTCGTAAAAATAGATGGCCTTGTCGGTTTCACCCATTTCCCTGTAGTTGGAGCCGATATTGGCATAATCGATGGCTGAGCTCGGGTTCAAATCCAGGACCTTGGCAAAGTTTTCGATGGCTTTTTCGTGCTGCTTGAGCTTGAAGTGACAGAAGCCCATGAGATTGAAGATGTCGGTCCGTTCGGAATCGAGGGCGGCTCCTTCTTCAAGTACATCAAGGGCTTGTTCGTAGTGGCCCAGATCCTTTAAAGCAATACCCAGATACGAGTAGATGCTGGGAATATCCTGTTTGGGCGGATCCAGCTCGCGCGCGCGTTCAAGCAAGGGCAGGGCGCGTTCAGGCTGCTCCAGGGACAGCAGGGTGTTGCCCATATAAAACTGAAGGTAGTATTTGTCGGGCAGCAGGCCATCGATTTCCTGCAACCTTTTCAGGGCTTTTGCCGGCGGATTCTTTTCCGTGATCAATTTGGCGGCAAACATGCCCACGCTGGTCCCGGCGGCGCGTTCGCGGAAATGGGCGCCGGGTACAATCGTGTAAAAAGCGGGTATATCCAACTGCGCGTGGGTTGTATTGATCAAGATTACATCCAAATCACGCGCCTGCAAGGCGGCCACGCAATTTTCCACCTCGGTCTTGATATTGGAATCGGAAATGTCCGGCAAACTGTCGATGCGTACCTGCCTGGGGGCATCAATGATAAAATGGGCCGATTCAACATCCGTAAACTTGGGCAGACCGCTGGCCACATAGTTGGCACCGGAGTTAAAGTCGCCGGCCAATTGCGCAGTTTCGGTGAGCGCCCGGCTGAGGGCTTTTTGGGGATCGGGCGTTGTACCGGCGGTCCAGACGATTTCACTTTTTTCGGGGAAGGTGCCGGGATCGTAGGCCAATACGCCCACACTGGGGATTCCCATGTCCAGGGTGAAATCCGACAGATAGACGGATATGTTGTTTTTTTGATATTTCTGCAGCATTTCCCGGACCAGGGGATCGGTGGCCGAGTCAGGATCGATGGTGGCCACAGAAATTTTATTCTGGCTCACCAGGGAGGAAACATGACGCTCCACAATTTCGCATACACCCTGGGAAATGGCTTCGGCCACGCAATTGCCGGCCGAAGGGCCGTTGAATTCATTGATGGTAAAAAACCAATCAAAGGGGATCAGCACCGGCTTATTACGGGTGAGATTGTAAGCCCAAGTCCATTTCATGGGCAGCGATTCATATATTTTTTGGCTGGTGGCCAGTTCCGGGGATTCGTCATGTACGGATTTGGCAATTTCCGCAAAGGGTAAACTGTCTTGATCTAAATTGGCCGCCGTATCAGTAAAGAAGTTGTCTGCATCTTTGCAGAAGCTGAAAAAACTGAACCGTTCGGCCAGTTCCATCACGGCGCTGGCTTCGGCCTGCTCGGGCGTGCCGCCTTTACCCATCTGTTTCTTGGTCCCGATTGTTTCGTGGGCGTCGCGGCCGCATTGACTGAAAAAAACCGGGATGTCCAGGCGACCATTGTCGATTCTTTCGACCTTTTTCAATATATCCAGGTCGACATCTTGGAGTTTTTTTCGGAACCGCTGGACGGTCTCGATCGGGGATAGAATCTTGTCCTGGTCATGGGTATAGGTTTTAAAAGCGTCATCAATTTTAACTTCGTAAGCCATCTGTGGTTCTCCCTTGTTGGAATATATTCCAAGCCTATATAGCTTTAGGTACTACAAAGTGTCAAATCCAATTTAAAATGGTAAACCATGATAATCACGATAGACCGTCCTGGCAACCTGCAGTGATAAGCACTATCAATAGGTCGTATATTTCGATATTTCAAAATCTTAGGATAGCATGATAACGGTAAGTAATCTTAACGGCTAAAAGCGGAGTCAACTGATCAGCTCTAAAGCATCCCCGGATTCCAGTGTTCAAGGGTTCCAGCGTCCTATCATTATTGAATTGAAATGATTTTCTTGAATATCATTATTAAATGCGCTACAGAAAGGCACCTGCCAGATAACCAACAGACTTATGTGGGGATGTAGCTCAGGTGGGAGAGCGCAGCGTTCGCAACGCTGAGGTCAGGGGTTCGAATCCCCTCATCTCCACCAATGATTTCAATCGAGAAGACAACAATCAGGGGTATTTGTACATAATAAGTTTTTCATATGAATGTTCTAAACGAACGTCCCCTTAACGCGTCTAATTGTTTCGCACGAATGAAGACAATTGGGTATTGAATATGGGCCAGAAATCAGAACTAAAGAGATCAAAGTTCGTACCGAAGTAATCCACTCAAGAGCGTTTGATCAGTAGCATCCCCTCAACTGTTTGACATATTCCAGCAACTTAGCTATAGAATGTAAAACGCACATTGTGGTACACTAAGAATCAATCAAGGAGTTATGGTATCAGATACCATATCCCAGAATCTGTTTTACAAGCTACGACAAGATGTCCTTCCGATTTTTCCTGCCTGACTGATGGTGATTGCTGTGGTTCTGCCCACTGTGAGATCAAGGGGGCAAAGGGGAAGAATCAACTTTTCCTTGAGCATAGTGAACTTATTATATGTCCATATAAAGTCTGTTTAGGATCTGACATTCTTTGTACTTGCCCGGTACAGTTTGAAATTTATAAGCAGCGTTTTGAAACTAATGCCAGAGCATAATGTGAAAGTGGCTTAATAATAGAATGGCGCAGCATATTCAGCCACGTCATCTGATCTTGCATTCAAGTGAAAATTTTAAGCTGGAGGGTGTCCTTCCTTAATTTCTTTTACGGTGTTTTCCCTCCATTCAGAAGCGTCCTCGTATTTGTGAACTGTAGTTCCATGTTGGATTAAAGCTTCCAGCAGTTCCTCTTTTGTGTCAGCAGATAGAGCCACTGAACATTTTTTGTCACTTGGAAAGTCCAGACCGTCGATATAATATCTTGACATTAAGGCACCACATAGTTTTGATTGCCATTGTGATTATTAGGGAAAATATCAGAGTGACCAAATAGTTGCTAAGTCACTATGGCTTTCGTACGCGAGTACCATTATACAACATCTCTGAAGACTAGTTCATTTGTGGTTATATAAAACGTCAATTTAAAAAGAATAATAAACGACTATAATGTCAAGTTACCAAAATCTAAAATTCCGGCTTTTAGGTTTAATTCCGCTACTATTGTTCATCGCTCGCTTAATTAATCTTTTTAATACAAATGAAATAGGTCATATTTTGTGGATGTGCCATATTTCAAATCTGATGCTCGCTATAGCACTTTTCTCTGCGTGGCCGTTTTTAGTTCAGATCTCAGTTCCATGGCTCTTATTTGGTTTACCACTTTGGATTTTGGATGTTACTCAGGTGGGGCTCGTGGGAGGTTTAACATCATTCGGTACACATGTAGGTGGTCTTATTATCGGTCTTGTTGCTCTATCCAAAATGACCTACAATAAAAATATGTGGATCTATGCTTTTGTTTGGTATTTAACTGTACAACAAATTTGTCGAATGTTTACACCATCGGAGCTAAACGTGAATATTGCCCATATGGTCTATCAAGGCTGGGAAACGATGTTTTCAGTGTATTGGCAATATTGGCTTGTGACAACAATTTCGGTTGCATTATCTATGTGGCTGATTGAGAAAATTTTCCTGAAGCTATTCCCATCGAAAGATTAGGACGCATATGGTTGCAAATCATAAAAATGTGAAGAACATTGCTATCCTGCTCATTTTAATCACCGGAATTATTCCGGTGATACTTTATCTGCTCTATTTTAATTCTGCATCAAAAGAGATCACAGAGATTCCCTTTATTGAGTCACCGCTATATCAGCAATGGATTGCAGTGATCTCAGCTTTTGTGATCAAGCCCGCATATATGCTCCTCTCCTTTTTTTTAATCATTATTTTGAGAAAAAAGCATTCATTAGGTATGGCGGCATTAAGGTGGGGATTAATCGCTTTTTTATTAGGAGAGCTTTTTTGTGCAGTCAATTATCTGTTTTTTAGCGAATCATCTCATTTGATGGAATACTTGCATAGTTTTGGCATGGTCACGAGCTTTGGTTTTATAGTTTTTTCTATAATGGAAGGCTTTGATCAACGAATCATCAAATATTCTGATATTGATGCAAGGTGTGGGTGGTTAAGTGTATGTAAAAGATGCATAAAAAATAAAGATGTCCCATGCGGATTGACTCGCATGTTCAAATGGCTCATCCTCGCGGCAATTATCATTTCCGTAATGCCCCTAAATTCTATGACACGTTTTGTTTCTTACGACACTTATATTTTAGGTTCCTTGTATCGCTATGGTCACTCAGAACTCTATCAAATATTTGAAATACGGTATGCACCAATAGTTGCTATTGTTTTTTACATGGTTTCATTTTTAATGATGCCACGCAATCATGAAGATGGGGTGCTATTTTCAAAGGTCAGTTTTTCTGCTGGAACTGGGTTTATCGTTTTTAGCTTTTTCCGAATGTTTTTCTTGACTGCCTATACAGAAAATATGCTTTGGTTTGTTTTTTGGGAAGAGGCCACGGAGTTGCTTTTAATCGTTTTTATCGCGGTTTTTTTATGGATTTTTCGAGAAGGACTTTTAGGATCAAAATTTCCTAAAAAATTAATTTATTAAAATAATATCGTGGGGTAAATAACTGAATAAAGAAGGGGACAAATCTGCTCTTGAATCTTTATAGCTTGCCACTCAAGTCACATTGAACCTTAAATGCACGCTATTATATTCATCACATGATTACTTTCCAGGTTGCAGACATATTGTCCTCCTTTAATTCCAAACCAATTTACTGGACATCCTGTCGTCGGTTGATTCAAGGCCAGAGACATTCCGGACAAATTTCCTTTCCATTTTGCCAAAAGGTTATTCACGATCGATTGCCGGCTCAAAACATCAGTCGCGCCGGTCACATTTTCCATAGGATGTACCATTAAAAAAATTTTCAATCTGCACATTTGCCATCTTTCTTATGGCAGGGAGATCGGATTGGGTTTTATATTCCTGCTCGGAAATTTTTCCTTTTGAATATTGTTCCTGCAAATCAAGCAAAGTGATTCCTGAAATCAAATTCATGGCATTCCCACGCTAGCCTGCCAGATACCGGTTAAATCTTTGTTCTTCGAGATCACAAAATGCGGGGAGGAGTACAGTTTTGTTGAGGTCTATCTCGAGGTCTAACTGCAATCTGCGCATATTGTTGATATGAAACAGCATGTCACGTGCCTTATCGAGGCGGACGAGCGTTTCAATCCGCAGGAATACATTAGAAGTTGTATCACTTCAGGTATTATTGAGGAATAAAAACGTGAGTCCAACAAAGATGTTGGCCGAAAAGATCTTTTTGAGATAACCTCTAGTAGCTCTGGGGACGAATGTGTTGAATTTACTTCCAATCGACACGTTTTGCATGTATGTTTCCCTTTACGCTTCACGGCTAAAACCGAAATTAATCATAAAACAACACGAATTCAGAAAGAAAGCCCTGTGCAGCCTATGGCTTCCGCCCTGCATAATGGAGAAAAGGATGAAGGATTATATTTGCATCGATATTGAAACGGGTAATTCCAAAAGTGTCAGTGCCTGTGCCCTTGGATTTGTCAAGGTCGTTAACAGTGAGATCGTCGAAACCAAAAGCTTTTTAATCAAACCCGTGGGCGGGCACGCGCCGCTGCAATCCAGAGTCCACGGCATCACATCGGAAGATACGGATGACAAGCCCGATTTCGGTGAATTGTATCAAGAGATTAAAGAAATATTCCAGCACACGGTGGTGGGTCATGGCCTGTTCAATGAACAGGTCCTGAATGCCCTGGCCAAACACTTTGGGCTGGACCTGGAGTTCGACTACATCGATTCCAGCGCACTGGCCAAAAAGCGCTTGCCGGATCTGAGCAATCACAAACTCAAGACACTGGTGGAACATTTCGACGGACCCGCTTTTAAGGACCATGACGTAGAAGACGACGCCAGGGCCTGCGCGCATGTTTTTATCCGCCTTTACCGGGAAGATCTGGAAGAAAACCGGACCATGCGGGATGATCTGGCCGAGTTCAGGGGCATGATCAAAGGCATACTGGCCGATGAAGAGGTGAATTACAAGGAAGTCTACGAATTTCTCTACTGGCTGGATGAGCACGAAGCCATTGCCAGACAATACCGGCATATCCATGCCAGGGCCAGGGAGGTCCTGGAAGACGATCAGCTCGACGTTCTCGAAGCCACCGAGATGGAAATACTGTTCAGCCAGGCATTGAAGGATATTGAGAAAGCCTGATCATAGAAGAAGCTGTCTCATTTTTGGGCTTTGATTCTAAGGGTTCCCAACGCCATAGGCATTTATGAAAAAATTCATATCCTCCTGAAAATATATCATCGTGGTCGTTTCCTTATCATCTTTAAACCTTTGGCCTGTTTCTACGGCAACTTTTCGATTTTGTTTCCGGTCTTCCTGATTAACGGCAGGCTTTTCGAATAAAGCCAGGAGCGAAAATAGGGTGATAAGGAGCATGAGTATGACAATATATTTTAACATGACAATTTTGCCCTGTTTTTCTTTTCTCGGGTTCTAGTTTGATCCGGAAATTAGCCTCAAGACTTGGAGCGCACCATCAGAACCGAGGCAGAGGCGCCATTGGCAACTTTGTCGGGCAAAGATCCGAAAAGCCTTTGACGTAAACGCCATTCATTTGATGCCCCGATTACGATGAGATCATAATCGCGGGAGGCCTCGATGATGGCCTCGCTGACATCCGTGGAGAGGACAACGGAGACTTCAGCTCTAACACCTTCTTCTTCAAGAATAGTGTGCACCAATTCTTCGTCCAGGTCTTTGAAGTATTGCATGCTCTTGTGATCGAATTCCGACTTTGTGGCCGTATACCCTTTCCCGACCTGAACCGTCATGGCCGTGATGGCGGCGCCCCAATGTGCGGCCAAAAAATTGGCCACCCTTATTCCCAGCTTTGAATGCGGACCCGTGCCAACCGGCACCAGGATACGGCGGACACCATCCAGGCCATTGTCTTTGAGCACCAGTACATCGCTATCGGCGGCCTTTATGGTGTTAATGACATTGGTGCGGCGATTGGGAGAGCTCCGAACTTCGCCGGTCCAACCCAGAAGAATCATGTCTGACTGTTCCAATTCCGATATGCTGAGGATAGCTGACGGTACATTGTGGGCCACCAGTGTGTTGGCGCGGGTGCGCACCCCCTGTTTGGCGGCGCGTTTGGATGCGATGTCCAGAATCGTCTTTTGTTCTTTTCGCCTGCGCTCGAAATCCAGACGGCCCACCTCCAGCGGCGTTTGCGCCGGAACGCTTATTACATGGGCTAAATGCAGCTTTGCCCTGCGGGCCCTGGCAAGCGCCGTTCCCACTTTGAGCAACGAACGCTCTGTATTCGGATTGGCCAATGGCAACAGAATAACCGGGAATGCGTTGCGCCGATGGGCCTTGTAGTCCTCGACTTTATCCACCAGGGGCTCAATAACTTTTTGATGCCAAATCACATTGGACGCACCGACCAGTTGGGTCCTGTCGCGCAAAAAGAGAACATACCAGATCAGAGATCCGGAAATTATCGCCAATCCGATGAGTATGGTCGGCCGGCTGGTAATGCCCATGACGAAAAGACAGCCCAGCAGACCCAGAATGGGAACAAGCGGGTAGGCCGGTGTTTTGAAACTAGGCTTGTACCAGTCCTGCTCCGCATGTCGCATGACCATACAGGCCAGGGAAATGAAGGCATAGAGCAGCAGACTCAAAAAGGCGCCGACTTCCGCGATGAGCTCCAGGTGCGATCCTAATATTACCAGCAGGATCATGGTCAATCCGCCGGTCACCAGGATGGATCGATAGGGGGTCCTGAATCGGGTGTGGATTTGATTGAACCAGTCGGGCATCAGACCGTCGCGGCCCATGGCGAAACTGATCCGGGAGGCGGCCATAATGCTGGCATTTGCCGAAGAAACCGTGGCAAAAATGCCACCCAGCAATAAAAGCGAATAGCCCACCCGCCCCATCAGCATTTGGGCCATTTCAATCAGAACAGTCTCGCTGAGCATGGTTGGATCATTGTATGGTCGAATGCCTACGACACAAAACTCGACCGCGCAGTAAACCACGGTTACAATGACAACCGAACCGACGACTGCTATGGGCAGGTTGCGATGCGGATTTTTAATCTCTTCGGAAACAGCCGCGATTTCCGCAAAACCCATAAAAGTTACAAACAGCACGGGGGTAATCACAAAGAATCCGGACAGTCCGATCTCCGGCGGTATAATCGGTTTCAGATTGTCCATGTCGATTGAAAATATCGCCCGTAAGAAAAAAGCACCCAGAATAATGAGAAGCGCCGCCACGATCACGTTTTGGGTTCTGCCCGTCTCTTTGGCACCGATATAATTGAGTCCGGTCAGCATGCCTGTCATGGTCAAGGCCAAAAACACGTGAGAGATTCCCACAACATCGGCCAGGTAATATCCAAAGCCGACCATATAGAAGGCCGATGCAAATATGAGACTTATCCACAGGCAGCCCCCCATAACCGTGCCCATCATCGGACCGAAGGCCCTTACAATAAACAAATAGCCGCCCCCGGCCAACGGCATGCCGGTGGACAGCTCGGACATGCACAGGGCGATCAAGACAGCCACAAAACCGCAAAGGGCAAAAGCGAGTATGACAATGGGACCGGCTTTGGCGGCGGCAATACCCGGCAGCACAAAAATGCCCGCACAGATCATCGTGCCGATGCCAATCGACATGGCCGCGCCCAAACCCAACTCACGCGTTAATTTCACTCTGGTATCGGTATTCGGCATAATTCCACTCAAATTTTCGGCCAATTGAAGGTCAGAAAACTAAAAAGAGCATAATATTCAGTTTCAGATCAGATTTTACTCAGATTTCGCTCAAATGTGGGAAGAGTTCAGGAGAACATGATTTTATTAGAGCAAATGGCCTGAAATGGTCAAGTCTTTTTAGGGATATTAAAAACCGAATCTTGCATGGAAGATGATGAACCTTACTCAAATCCCTAATTGGGAATGATTTGGGTCTTTTTACAACTTGTGGTCAATTAACCTATGTGGTTTAGCGGATGAAAGCCCTAATTTGGAATCAAACAGGGGGATTGTCATGCAGAACTGGCCTTTCGGCGGCAGCTCTCTTTCCTTTGGCTGGGACCGGTCAAATTACACTTTTTTATAAACACCCCGGGAAGGGCTGTTGATTTTGTTCAGTTTGCGCAGCGTGTAGATGATGTTGGCGATCTTTCTGCGGTCGTAGCCGGTTTTTTCGGCAATGTCGGCCGTGGTAACACCGTTTCTGGATCTTCTGATTACCAAAAGCACGGTATCGGTAGCGGTCCTCTTCTTGGTGCCGTTGGCGGCCGCTGTTTTACCGGATTTTGCAGTGCCTCCGGTTTTACGATTTGATTTTGATTGGTCTTGAGGAAAATTCTCCTCCAGTTTTCTCGCTATGGCTTCGACCCCTTGGGATATGGATCTCAGGCCTTCCACCACAGTTTTGACGACAGAATCGAGTTCCTTCATTGCTTTTCCCCTTTATCAAGTGTTACATCCTAAAAGTAGGTCCGGTAAATAATAATTCAAGCACCCCAAGGATATAGGCAACATGAAATCTACCACTAAATTTCTCTTGATACTGATAGCCATGGCAATTTTTGATGTGATCATCCCGATTCCACTGGCCGTGCTTTTGCTTATCTATGTTTTATACCAAAAACCAGCTTGGTTCAAAGCGGCGATTGAAGATGTGTATCGTAGTTAATGTGCATCACGTTTAAAATAGCGGATCATCTCCCGCCAATGATCCATTTTATTTAAGTATGGGGTTTACTTTACTACTGTCAGTACGGTTTGATGAAGGGGCTGCAGGTGCGGTAGGATCTCGCAAATATAGTCGAGATTGTTTTGCAATGCAGTTCTGCGGCGAACTCCAAGCGGATTTCCCTGGGCAATCGATTTGACCATAATCGCCAAGAGCTTGATGCGTTGATAAAATATATGGTCAATATCGATATTTTTTTGGGCGTGCGGATCGATTTGAAGCTTACTCAGATGTGCATTCCAATCCATTAATAGGTGGCTGAGCTGCCCTGCATTTCGAACAATGGAACGGATGCTGGTTTTGCCCAGCGATGCCTCTTGCAAGTAGGCCCGCGCCATAACTACCATCAGTTTTAGTCTTGAGAGCAAAATGTCATCGTTGCGAACAGATCGCATCTGAAAAAGATTGGAGCCCAAACGTAGCATAGTTTCCTTCCTACGTGCCAATTGAATTAATAGATGCCATATCTAAATTTCAGACTTATATAAAGCAATTATCAGGCCACATTAGCAACCGCACACACGCCAACCATATGTTGTGTTATTTTTAGGGGATAGACCGATTGGGCAGCGCGAAGGGAAAAACGTTATCAAAAATATATGTAATTTATTTCACAAAATAAATAGCCTGTGAAAATTACTACCACAGGCTATTAGATTTAGTATTCATGCGACGAAGTCGCATCAACTAAAAAAGATGATCTGTATCGCAGGTCGTTCAGATCATCTTTTTTAGTCGCAGTTGAGTATGATAAACCGCTGTTCTTTTTCCAGGGCATCCTCGGGAATCATGTAGTTGAGACTCATGCCGACTTCAGGCACGCGGGCCCATTCAATTTTACCATCGATATCGATACGGGCACCATTCAGCAAAACCAATATGCCGCGAACAAAGGTGGCCAGGGTTTTATCGGAGGGGTTGGCAAACCGGATACCGGAAGCATTAACATCCAGCACCTCGAATTCATGGGCAGCGATTTTCAATGTCGCTCTTTGGGAGGGTTTGTAGATGACCCGAACGTAATTGCGCCTTTCAGGACCTGAATATTCTAAACTGTTCATGGGATCCCCGGCTTGAATGTTGATTCCCAAGCATGGCGAAGGTGGCCAAAAGGAACTTTACCTTGATTTCTATATGATTATGGTATAGATGTCAACCAAGATTCAAGCAAACAGGGTCAATGAATTCAGTAAGTTATAAATTAATCTGATGTTAACACTTAAAGATCGAGGATGGAATTCCAATGAATCGTGAAGCTGAACTGTCACGTCAGACCAATGAAACTACCATCGATGCAAAACTGAATATTGATGGATCCGGGATTGCCGACATCGCCATCGGTATCCCTTTTTTTGATCACATGCTCACATTGCTCAGTGCCCATGGCTTTTTTGATTTGAGCATCCATGCCAAAGGCGATATCGAAGTTGATTTTCACCACACTGTTGAAGACGTGGGATTGGTTCTGGGCGATTTGCTGGACCAGGCACTGGGTGGGCGTGAAGGTATTCGCCGTTATGGGCATGCCGTAACCCCTATGGATGAATCCATTGCCACGGCAACCATCGATCTTTCCAAACGTCCGTTTCTCGTATATCGATTACCATCTGAGCTGCCCAGGACCGGTGAATCGTTCTCGGTATTGGGTAAGGAATTTTTTAGAGCCTTTTCCACCCGGGGCGGAATGAACCTGCATATTGATGTGGCCTATGGTGAAAATGAACATCATATGATTGAAGCAATGTTCAAAGCGGTCGGTAGAGCGCTGGATATGGCTACTGCCATGGATGACCGTATCACGGGCGTGCATTCAACCAAAGGTCAGCTTTAGTTTTCTATCTGCTTCAGGATAATTCAGTTTTCAATATCAGACCTTCAATGTCATCAACAGTACAGCCGTCGAGTCCATGTTCAAGCCCATGAGTTTAGAATCGCGATTTTTAATCGCCCAACTTCGTTGTTGGATGCTGATTATCCCTGCGTTCGTGCTCATTGCGTGTGCGGGTCCGGAAACCCAAATTGATCGTCAGGAACTCTCCGGTGTTGAGACTATTTTGGTTTTGCCATTTTACCACATTGAAGACAATAATGCCGCACCGGTCATCATTGATTGCAAGCTCTGTCGTCAGCGCCACGTATTCGAGGCTGTGGCCACCGATGATGCCCAATTTATGTCGACTAAATTGATGGCGTTACTTCGCGATGAGGGCACTTACCAATATGTTTTGCATGAGCAGGCCGGGCTCGCATCAGCCGATATCAATTATGTCGGCTTGGCTCGTGGCGACTTTAGCCGGATCCTTGCTCCGAATGCCATAGGCCAGAAAATTGATGCGGTCCTGATGGGGTTTATTTACCGTTTCAGGGAACGGGTGGGCAAAAGCTACGGCATCGAGTCGCCGGCATCGGTCGCATTCAGTCTTGTTCTGGTAAATGCGGATGATGGGCAGGTCGCCTGGCACAGTCACTATAAAGAGACCCAGGAAGCATTGTTTAGTAACCTGCTGACACTGGGAAAATTCATTAAAAGAAAGGCACGGTGGGTAACGGCCAGGGAACTCGCGACCGAGTCCCTCGAAGACATGTTGTCCACACTGAAAAAACCATGATTATCATACCCGCAGTTGATATCAAAAACGGAAAATGTGTACGCTTGGTACAAGGTCGGATGGACGCCGAAACCGTATTTGGGGACGATCCGGTAGGCATGGCCCAAAAGTGGGATGCCTTTGGGGTGGAAATAATCCACGTAATCGATCTGGACGGTGCTTTTCAAAAAGAGCCGCAGAATGCGACCGTTATCGGCGAAATCGTACGGGCCGTGCAGGCACGCGTTCAAGTGGGTGGGGGCATTCGAACAATCGAAACCATTGAAACATATCTGAATTTAGGTGTGGACCGCATTATAATCGGCACAGAAGCCATTCGAAATCCCCAACTGGTCACGGAAGCCTGCCGACGATATCCGGGACAAATTGTCGTCGGTATCGATGCCCGCAACGGTTTGGTCGCCATCGAAGGATGGACTGAGACAACCCAAACCAAGGCGGTTGATTTGGCCAGGCAGTTTGAAGACCAGGGCGTTGTCGCCATCAACTTCACGGATATTCATCGCGACGGCATGCAAACCGGGCCGAATATCGAAGAAACCGGCAGACTGGCCCAAGCCGTCAACATCCCGGTGGTGGCATCCGGCGGTGTTGCCACCATTGAGGACATTCAAAATCTGATGCCATTGGAATCATCCGGTGTTGTGGGTGTCATTACGGGAAAAGCGCTCTATGCCGGAAGCCTGGATCTGGCTGAGGCCCTGGCTATTGCCAAAAATAGGTGATTTTTCGATAGATCTGGTTCGTTGGCAACAAATTCTTTTTGTTCTCGCGACGAAAGAATTTAGCGCATATCATAAAATCGTGGAACACGATTTTATTCATATTGACATCGTCTGGAAACTACGCTAATTTCAAGGTTTAATATTTGTCGTCAGTTGATGACAACTCATAGTTAG
>CAYVMI010000058.1:0-36412 GCA_964452555.1 uncultured Desulfobacterales bacterium | reverse complement strand
CAAGCGGTCACATGATGTCGACGCGGCGCAAAAGCTTTGGACGCTATCTGAAGAACTAACAGGGATAAAGTATTAATGGAATAGAACTAAATAATTGTTTATAAATCAACATCTTTGGTTTGCTGTTGTAAAAGAAAGGTAACATTGGCGGCCAAAGATGTTTTTATAATTTTTGCCATAAATTTTTAGGAGTAAAATTATGGAAATATTAAAAACAGCAACTGATTGGGCAAAAGCCGAAGTTTTTTCATCCTCGTTCTTCATTTTATTCGGAGTTTTATTTGTGATTGCATGCATAGGCTTTTGGCAGTTAGGAAAAACCGACCTGGCAAAGGCATACATCATCCCCACCTTGGTAGCAGGTGTTCTACTTTTGATCATCGGAGCTGGATTGGTTCTTAACAATATAACAAGAATTACAGCATTCGAAAAAGCCTACAATAGTGATGCCTCGGCTTTTGTAGAATCAGAAACGGCACGTGTCGAAAGCACTTTAAATGAATACAAAGTCGTTTTTAAAGTGATTCCGTTAATTATCGTTGCTTGTGCCCTGATCATTTTATTCGTCAGTACACCCATTTGGCGAGCAAGCATGATTACAACCATTGCACTGATGGCAGTTATTATGTTGGTTGACGGTACAGCCTATGCCAGAATTGACAATTACAATAAACAATTGATCGCAGTTGAAAAACGAGAATAAGATAGGTTGTGCCCCATCCGTTCTGCTGAAGGGTACATGAAAAGGAGTTTGAACAAGGAGTCTGAAACATGGCGAATGGAAACAAAACTTTCGGAGCAAAAGGCTGGACACCGGAGCAACTCGGCTCCCTTGCCGGCAAAACATATGTCATCACCGGTGCCAACACCGGTGTGGGATTTGAGGCAACACGGGTGCTCTTGTCCAAGGGCGCAAAAGTGGTGATGATGAACCGCAACGCCGATAAGTCTACCGCCGCCATCGCGATCCTGAAGCAGGAATTTGGCAGTGACGCTGACGTGGCTTTCGTACGTATGGACCTGGCGGTGCTGGATTCCGTTAGGGAAGCGGCGACGGAGGTAATGGATAAGGTTCTCCAAATCGACGCGCTCATCTGCAACGCCGCCATCGCGCAGGTGGCCAGGCAGGAGATCACCGTGGACGGCTTTGAAAGCCAGCTTGGTGTGAATCACTTCGGTCATTTTCTCCTGTGTGGATTGCTCTTCGAGCGGGTCGATGAGTCGGGGGGGGCGCATCGTGGTCGTCGGTAGCAACGCGTATAAAGTGGGGCTGAAGAAAATTCAGTTCGAAGACCTCAACTTTGATAAGAACTACAACGCCTGGAACTCCTACGCCCAGAGCAAACTGGCGCAGATGGTATTCGCCTACGAGTTGCAGCGCCGGGTCCAGGCTGCGAGCAAGAGCGTTCAGGTCCAGGTCTGCCATCCTGGTGGGTCACGAACGAATTTGTTGAAGGGGGACAATGTCAACCTCGTCATGAAGATTCTCTGGACCCTGGTCTCTCCTTTTTTGGCACAATCCGCCGAGAAAGGCTCCTGGCCCGAAGTAATGTGCGCAACAGAAGATGGACTGAAGACCGAAACGTATTATGGACCAACAAAAAGAGCCGATTTGGTCGGCCCCATCGACGAGTGTCCGTTAGAGGAGCTTGCCCTGAACCAGAAAGTGGCAGCCAGGCTTTGGGCGCTCTCCGAGCAGAAGACGTCCCTGAGCTGGTCGTTGTAGTTCGACCAGGAAAGAAAGGAATGAGACAATGTCTGTGAATATCGTTCCTTTGGAGAAACAGCGGGTCAGACCCCAAGTCCCTTAAATTTGCATGTATGGGCATGATATTCCTACAGTGGAATGTTGCCAAAAAATTGTTATAGTGCGATTTTTCTAAAATTCTGAACACTTCAAGTGGTATTGGTCCACTCTATTCCCACTGGACAATCACATCCGAACCCCGATCTGGATCAATTTGAAGCACCGATCAACTGTTTGGTATGACGCCTGAAAGCACCAATGCAGTGTATACAAGCAAAAGTGCCAAGACTGTGTTCACGGCTTTCCGGAAGAATTCTTTCTCCAGTCTTTTTCTGATGGCAGCGCCGCAAAGTGCCCAGGTGGAAGTAGCTGCTAAAGCAGTTATCGCGAAGATTGCTGAAAAAAAAGAGAGCCAGACAATATGCCCGGAGATGCCTGTCAGGAAAGTCGAAAAGAGAGTCAATCCGTAGACGGCCACCTTTGGGTTGAAGAGTTGTAAAACAAAACCCTTGGTGAAAACCCTGGCATCCTTGCTGTTCCCGGAAAACCCGTAGTCAGACCGGAGGGTACTGAAAGCCAGGTATAGGATATAACCGGAACCGACCCATCGGAGGTATTGTTCTGCAAACGGCATGACCCCCAGAAGGGCACTGGATAGATAAGCCGCAGCGAGCATAACGAGAAAGAACCCCGAGGCTATCCCGAATAGATAGGGAATAGTTCTCCGGTAGCCGTATGCAACCCCCATGGCCGCGCTGGAAATATTGTTGGGCCCGGGAGTAAAAGTCGTTACAAATACAAATGAAATCAAAGGAATCAGATCAATATTCATAAAAACCTCTTGTATTTGGCCAAAGACCACTGTACGATTTAGCAACTTGTTTGAGCGTTATATTAACTATTGTACAATATATTGTCAAGATGTGCGCTATATGGACCAATCTATTGAAGCCATTTCTAATAACTTAAGAACCATCCGGGAGTCACGTAACTATAGTCTCGATCAGCTCTCGGAGCTGACCGGCGTAAGCAAAAGCATGCTGAGGCAGATCGAAACAGGTAAGTCCAGTCCGACAATCTCCACTATCTGGAAAATAGCCAACGGCCTGAGAGTTTCATTTACGACGTTACTCAGAAAACCTGTTGTTGAAGCCGAGGTGCTTGCATTTAAAAGCGAGACACCGCTGACGGCCCAAGGGGAGCACTATCGTCTATACCCGCTGGTCCCTTTTGAACCCCAGCAGTCTTTTGAAACCTATTATGTGGAAATCGATCCGGGCACAGTTTTTAAGGGGGAGCCGCACGAAGGCAATACCTATGAATATGTGTTTGTAACCGCAGGTAAGCTGGAAATAACGGTGGAAACCAAATCCTTTGTGGTGAATAAGGGGGAATTCCTGCAGTTTCAAGCTAACTGCCCGCATAAATATAAATGCCTGGGGAAAAAAGCGGCTTCAGGAATCATGCAGATCAGCTACCTTCAGTAATCTGGGGAGGGTTAGGAAAATTGTAGACGGCACCTGGCCCGTTCCTGGGGAATATGTGGCGGAAATTTATAAGTTCAAAATGCATGGCAGAGGAATGTTGTCAATAGGCCTGTATTTAGATTGATCCTTTCCCACCAATCAATTCTTTATTTATTCCACACTTTCCAAGCATTACAAATTAACATAATAAATCGATAGAAATTTCTTTCAAGCTGGGATCAAAGGCTTATCATGATCATGTTAACCTTTTAATTTACCTAACATATTAAGCTGTTATTACAAAGCCTTAAGTTGGGACGAATCGCCGGATTTGATACAATCACCTATTAAACCCGAATCACAACTTCGAAGGCTTCTTCTGATAGATAACATATATATTTCCTTGTCGTGCTACCAAATAAATAAGACCAGAATACTATAAATATTCTGGTCTTATTCAGTCAGTTTAGCGAGCGAGCACTAATGGTCGAAGTTTGCTAAAATTAACCGTGCTTTAATTTTCGCCGTGCTTTTTGAAAAACTCGTCCATTTTTGCCACGGCTCGATCAACATCTTTATCGATGTCGTAAAGGCTTACATGTGTCGCACCCGGAACTTCATAAAGCTCTTTGGGTTCACTGGCAGCGTTATAAAAATTTACCGTCAAAGGCCCTGTATGAAGAAGTGAAGGCTCTTCACCTTCTTTAGGAACCGTATTTTCTCCAATAATTCCTATGTAAGGAGTATACAAATATGGAGCATAATCAACCGCACTGGTAAGCGGTGCATTTTCCATTAGCATTTTTGGAGCCAGGTGAGAGTAATTTGGATACGTTTCTTTTCCTGCTCGTGCTGTCATATAATAGTCGTATCCTTCATTAGAAGGCTCTGTATTGGCCATATTCAAAGCATCATAATATTCAACTTCGCCGGTTTCATAGGCTTTCTGTCGGGCTTCATTGGCCATTTCAAACAGCGGCATTAGCTGTTCTTTTGTCATAGCACTAAAATAGCTTGCCTTGTTATCCATCATTCCGCTAACCGTTGCGATTGCTGCCAGTCTTTTATCTGTAGTAGCTACGAGTGGCATATATCCGCCACTGGCACAACCACCAAGTCCGTAAAGTTTTGATCTATCAACAAATTCTAAGGTTCCGAGGTAACTAATGGCATCTCTTATACTTTCCATTTTTATATAAGAATTTTCATTGTCTCTGATTTCTCCCTCGCTATCGCCATATCCTAAATGGTCAAATGATAAAAAGACATATCCTTTGGCTGCCATTTTGTTGCCATATACAGCTCCCATCTGCTCTTTAATTTGGTTAAACGGACCGGAAAATACAACTGCAGGATATTTTTTATTTACATTAAAATATTCAGGTGTAAAAAGCAGCCCCGCTAATTTTACACCCTGACTTTTAAAAGTTACTTCATTTTTACCTGATTTGAAATTTTCCATTTTCGTCTCCTCGTTGTTTGCAGAACTGTCCATACTGATTGCAATTCCCGGTAATAAAAAAAGTGCAGCAACTGTAAGCATTAAGATTGTTTTATTCATAGTATTCCTCCATTGAATTGTTATTTCCATTCTTCATGCTTGCAATATAATGCGCATGCGATGCATAATATATAGCATTCCTATATATATTTTGCATAAAACTACAAAATGATGCGTTTTTTATTGACGACGCCTATTTGCCATTTTAGGTTTATGATCTGGAGGTGATGAAAAATGAATCTGAAATCAATAATGCAAAAATTGGCAACCAAAGAAGGATTGATTGAAACAGGGATAGAAGGTTTTGATCTCTACAGGATGAATCAGCCCTACGACAGATCTTCGGCGATTCTGACACCAGCCGTTTGTTTTGTTTTACAAGGGAGGAAGTCAATCTATCTGGGGAGTCAGGAAATCGTGTATGATGAAAACAAGTATTTAATCGGTTCTACCAAGATGCCGGTCGAATCCGAATTGAAAGAAGCTTCAGTAGAGAATCCTTGCATGGGCGTGATTCTCCATATTAATCCAACACTTATCAGCGAATTGCTTGTAGATATGGATGAGTTTATCAGTTGGCCTAACCACACAACTACTGATCGTATAATAACAGCTGCTTCCATTGACCAGAACCTTGAAGAGGTCTTGTTGCGGTTGTTGAGTATCGTTGGAGATCCTCTGAAGGTAAAAATATTAGGCAAATCCCTGCTTAGAGAGGTGTTCTTTAATATTCTCAATGGAGAACGCGGTTATGTATTACGAAATTGCGTGCTTCACCATGCCAGAGCACATAAGATTGTGCCCATCATCCAATACTTGGAAAAAAATTTTACAGAACCATTAGAGATTCATGATATTGCAAAATACGCAGGAATGAGTACATCTTCACTGCACAGTAAGTTTAAAGCAGCAACCTCATTGTCCCCTATTCAGTTTATAAAAAGACTGAGGCTTCATCATGCACACAGTATAATGCTGGAAGGAACCAGTCCAGGAGATGCCGCTTTTGAGTCCGGCTATGGAAATCAGGCTCAATTTAGCCGCGAATTCAAACGTCAATTCGGTTATTCGCCAAGCCACGCGAATGAGCCTGCTCAGCCAACCGTATGATGAGCAATCTATAAAAATTACAAGCTGAGGAGTTATCGAGATGAATATTATGGCCTTAAACGGCAGCCCACGGAAAAAGAAATGGAATACCGTCACCTTGCTGGAAAAAGTTTTAGAAGGCGCTGCATCTGTTGGTGCAGAAACCGAGTTAATTCAGCTTTACAGCCTGAAGTATTCCGGCTGTATCAGTTGCTTTTCATATAAGAAAAAGAGCCGCAGGCAAGACGGTGTCTGTGCGGTACAAGATGATCTGACACCTGTGCTCGACGGCGTAAAGGAAGTTGATGCGCTAATAATTGGAACACCTGTTTATTACGGATGTGAAACTTCCGCTACACGTGCTCTACTTGAAAGACTTTGTTTTCCTTATCTTACGTATTCCCTGAAAAAGATTTCTTCTTTTCCAAAGTCCATTAAGACGGGGTTGATTTATACCATGAACGTCAATGATGAATTCGCTAAAGAGCTATCCTACAGTCAGTTCTTTGATAAAACTAAATCGATGCTTGAGATGCATCTCAATGGCCCCTGCGAGTTATTGTTGTCCACGGATACTTTGCAGTACAGCGACTATGACAAGTACGAATCTGAAATGTTTGACAAGGAGGCAAAGGCGAAACGACATGCCGATGTATTTCCGAAGGATTGTGAACGTGCTTTTGAAATGGGCGTTTGTATGGCATCTTGAATGGCGTAAAAGCTGTGTCATTATTGGAGGTTTCTTTTGAAATTTTTTAATAAGGTAGCAATAACAGCAAAAGATGGATAGATGTGAAATTGGTTTTTGGCCTTTCGATTAACGAATCCAATCACCGTATATTATTCAATTCAGCGATATTTAGATTTCACGCGGATTATGTTAACCATCTGTATTAACGCATTTTTTAAGCTCTGTTACAAAAGCTATAGTTGATAGGGTTCGCCGAAGATGATGAAGTCTCCTTTATTTCTATATTGGTCGAATTAAGAGGTTTTGGATGCAAATTCTAGATTCAGTACGTGTTTATCAACAGGGATCAATAAAACAAAAATACAACTGCAGAATTGTACGTTGTTGGTGTTGATACCATATATGCTATCTAAGAATTGTGATACATGGGCATAAGTTGGAGTAATTTGCATATAAGAAAATAAAAAAGCGATTCTTAAGTCTGAAATGCGTTGACAATCGCCAAGGCCATAAATTCTGCGGCTTCAGATTGTAGCCCTACTCTTTGTTGGAGGGTTATATTCGCACCAGTTAATCTTGGAAATCCTTCACTCTGTGTTAGAGATCGAGCACCAACTGGTAGGGTGCTTTGGCCTAATAAGGCTACTGCTAAGCCTGATGATACAGCCGCCTGAATCCCAGCCACACTCGCACTTGAATAAGCAATTCGATAGCTCCTATCAATCTGATCCATTGCCTTTAACGCCCAATCACGCCATAAGCAGCCCTTTTCAAATACAGCTAAAGGTAAAGGATTTTCTTCGTGGGCGAGGTTGCGTTTGGATGTTGCCCAAACTGTAGGATCGTAAAACAAAATTTCTCCCCGCTCGTCACCAGGATCACAGACCACGACAGCTATATCAAGGCTCCCCTGATCGATGTATTGCGGGAAACTTTCGCTTGGTTCACAACGTACCGAGATTTGTACGCCTGGGAAATCTTCGGAAAAGCTCGCGAGCACATTCGGTAGTACAGTTGAGCCATACTCCTCCGGTATACCCACTCGTACAATGCCTTCAACCCGCCTTTTGTCGAAAGATTTTTCCGCGTTATCAAGGAGTTTCAAGATACGTCGCGCGCTTTCTAACAATGTCTCGCCATTGTATGTTAGGGAGACGCCTCGCGCCTCGCGTATAAATAGCGACTCACCGACAATTTCCTCCAACTTTTTAATTTGCATGCTAATAGCCGATTGTGTGCGGAACACCACATCTGATGCGCGCGTAAAGCTCCCTGTATCGGCAATTGCGACAAATGTTCTAAGCAATTCACTATCCAATCGTGTTTCCATTATTAAAAACTCCCATCAATTTGATTGATAGCTCATATAATAACAATTCATTGGACAAATGGCAAGATAGACCTTAATCTTTATTTCAAAGAGAGCAACTCGGTTGATTACAGAACCATATGATGGAGAAAGCCAATGAATTTACAGATTGCTAAGGACATTTCCCGCGTTCCAATTATTTTAATTAAATTTTTAGCTTTGTTGGGGATGTACATCATGCTTGCACGCCTTTTCCCACATCAGACAGCGGAGACCACACGCAGTGTGATTGAAAATCTGTTGTCCATGACACCAATCATACTGTTTGCAATTGGGTTGACTGGATATCTGAAGGCAAGCGGGGCAGATCATCTTCTGGCTTCCGCATTCGTTGGACGGATTGGGCGAATGCTTATCCTGGCTGCTTTTTTTGGTGCGGTTACACCGCTTTGTGGGATAGAAGTATTGCCAATCGTATCAGGTTTGCTGGCTGCAGGTGTCCCGCTTGCTCCAGTCATGGCCTTTTGGCTGTCATCTCCGGTTACCGATCCGGCGATGCTTACAATCACAGCGGGGACAATAGGGCTACCTTTTGCAATAGGGAAGACAATTTCTGCCTTTTTGATTGGAATCAGTGGTGGCGTTGTGACTCTAATCTTCCAGAGACTTGGAGCATTTTCTTCGCCACTCAAACCAAGTGCCAACCCTAAGTCCAAGGTAATTTCTAGAAACAAATGCTCAGATCACATTTCTTCAAATTCGACTATGTGGAGATTCTGGCGAGATCAAAATCGGCGGAAGCTCTTTGTAAGAGAGGCTAAATCCGTTGGTGTCTTGATGCTGACATGGCTGACTGTAGCCTTTGTGCTTGAGAGCTTAGTTACTAAATATTTGCCCGCTGAATCAATTATCCGGTTTGTTGGAATAGAGAATGATTTTGCCATTCTAACAGCGGTTGCAGTAGGGATTCCACTCTATATAGACGGATACGCAGCTCTTCCACTTGTCAGAGGCCTCATGGACTTGGGAATGTCATCAGGGGCTGCAATGGCGTTTCTGATTGCGGGAGGTGTTACAAGCATTTACGCTTCAATTGCAGTTTTTTCACTTGTCAGACTGCCGGTATTTCTTTTGTACTTGGGCTTGGCGGTCGCTGGGTCGTCCTTGGCTGGGTATATATATCAAGCCTTCATGTGAGGATGAACAGCATGTAACTGTGCCAACAAACCTTGAACCCGCGCATGGTGATTGATGCTCAGGTTATCATCTCTTCAGAAAATCTGAGATACCATCACATATAAGCCACCTAACGGCCTAAAATATCTATCACAGATAGCTAATTTCTGATGAAAATGCAAAAAAGGGCATATCCCGGTCTATCCGTGAATTACCCTTTTAAAATCAAATCATCAATGAATTGTTGTTTCTAAAAACTAAAAACTTTACGTATTATGTTAACCAGTTAAGATGTCTTCGATAGAAATGTTCTGTTACACAATCAACACCTGCAGGGTGTCGGAGGGGATGTTGTAATCACCTATTTAACCTGGAATACAACCTCAAAGGCTTCTACTGATAGTTAACAATTTATTTCCTTGTCGCGCTACCAAATGAATTAGACCAGAATACCGAAAATATTCTGGCCTTTCTCAGTCGGTTTAGCAAGCGAGCACTAATGGTCGTATTCTGCTGTAGCAAGTCTGATTATCAATTTTTCTGTTCTAATATTTTTTCATAATAAATATCAGCTCTTTCTTTTGAAAAGTAATCAATTGTCAAACCGGTTAAGCCCAATAAGATTAATGCAATGCCAATCGCCTGTAAAATGTGATTATCGGAGAACCAGAAGAATCCAATTGCTACAATAAATAATATTGAAGCTATTATCAAAGTCATTGTATACAAATACTGAAACCCTTCAACCCTCTCTTTTTCATCTTGAATAAAAGCCATTGGGCTTTCTATGTAAGCCTTCTCAAATTTGGGTATTCGTTTTTGATTGTTTACAACTCCGGAAGCACCCGCCCCTGAAAGTAAGATTCCAGCGACAATTAAAGGAATGAGCATTGCTTTTGCATTGGGAGTTTCTCCAAATTTCCAAAATGTAACGGCAGCTATTATGGTGACTAATCCGAATGATCCAAAAATAGCGGCTTCGAATATTTCGCCCTTGATCCATTGCAGTGTATACGGGATAAAGTCCATCTGTCCCTCCGGGATTATCTGATTCATATACTGAGAAGTCCTCTCATAATAGAAGGCTAACGCCTAAATCAGGTACGTTGTAGCGCATCTCCCCCTTCTCATAGGCCAGTCATCTGGCGGCTGATTTCCATTAACCGAGCGACATTTGCGTCATCCAGAGCTTGGGGATTGGGTTCCAGCAACATGTCTTCGTAGATGAATCTACCAGAGACTTCCTGGTACTCCCCGTTTAGCGCTGCAGCAACGATACGTTCACCACCGACCCAGGTCGGGGCGGCCAGGCTCCCAAACACTCTCGTAAAAAGGCGCTCAAAACCTTTGGTATAACGATCAAGATTAGTCCTGATGTAACCGGGGTTCAAACAATTCACCGTTGCACCGCAGCTCTCCATTCGTCTGGCCAAGTCGCGTCCATGCATGATCATACAGAGCTTTGCTTGTGCATAGGACGAAAGCATCGACCACTTGTTCTCACTCTGCAGATCATCAAGCTTCAGGTCGGCCACCTCTTGGGTTGCAGAAGTAAGATTGATGATCCGTGCAGATGGCGTCTCCTTGACCCGCTCCTGCAGCAACTCGGTCAGCAGGAATGGCCCAAGATAATTTACTACAAAGTTTACCTCGTATCCATCAGGAGAGAGCTTGCGCTCGGGCACATTGATTCCTGCGCAATTGATCAGACAGTCGATATGCTCGAATCGCGTAAGAATTTCACTCGCCGCACGACGCACTTGCTCAAGCGACCCAAGATCGCATTCCACAATGGAGATACGCCCTGGGTACCCGGCGGCCGCGAGCTCATCCGCAACACGTTGTGTTTTTGTCGGGTTGCGCCCGAGCAAGCAGATATCTGCACCCATCTCGGCAAAGCGCTCCACCGCGGTACGTCCCATACCGTCTGTGCCGCCTGTAAATACGATCAGCTTACCTGTCAGGTCCTGGTTCGAGACCTTCTGCATCGTCTTGCGGGCGAAGAATGTGTCCAGAAATAGTTTTCCTGTCGGTCGTTTCATCTTACGTTCTCCTATTTGATAGTTCTATTTTTACAACCCAAAAGAATGGTGTTTGCAAACGCAGTTAATTCCGTTTCAAAATTAATCTTGATGGACTCAAATTCAGGTCTTTTGCTGAGTTCCTGAATCGTTTTTGACGGATTGGCAATTGGCCAAAGTCCGGCGACATAGAGGGCTATCGTCTGGGACGCCCAGACAGCTTTATCTTCCGTAATCCACTTTAAAGCCTTCTGAAAAGTGGCTGTGTGTGGCTGGATTAAACTCAACATCGAACGCTTGACTGGTAGGATCGAGTCTATATTAACGTTGTGTTCAAGGATTGAGGGGCCGACACTCAACAGTTCGCAGAAAAAAGGGCGTTTTGCGTACTGACCCGCTATGATCCGGGAGAAAGATTCAATCTCAAAGGTCTCATCCCCAACTACACGGTCTAGGCCTGTGACAAACGCTTTCATTTCAAGCGCCAATAGTTGCATCAAGACTTCTTCCCTACTTCCGAAATAGCGGTATAGGTTCGACTTGGTGATGCTGCACCTTCGCCCGAGCTCATTGAGCGACCAACCCATCACCCCATACTCACCGCACAAATCGCTTGCTATCGTCAAAATTTCTTCTTTTCTTTCTTCAATCTGTCCGTCTTTTCGAGCGCGTATAAATTCCATTGGAATTTCCTTTCACTCTCATTAATGCCATTTAAAAGACCAGTGGTCACTAATATAAGTGACCACTGGTCTGTTGTCAAGAAATAAAGACATGAAAATTTAACTTTGCATTGGCAGGATTTGCATATCCTAAATCATCGACATACACATTTGGACTCATTACGGTGATCGCAAGGTGGATTGTTTACGGTGATCATGGAATGGCTATAACTATGAGGTATGTAGCTTATGAAGTCGGATATGGAAGTCAGGCCAAGTTCAGCCGCGAGTTCAAACGTCAATTCGGTTTTTCGCCAAGCCACGCGAAAGAGCCTGCACTGGCAACCGTATTATGAGCAACCGTAATTACTCCGTATTAAACTTATGCCGGAGAGTTGTCTGGTGTTTGCAAAGATATTATTTTATTCAACCTTTTAGTGCTGCTTTCAGGATACCGATGGAAATATGGGCGTAGAATTGAAAAAATTAACTTCAGCACCATCAATAGATCCAGCGTACACCTAAAGTGTATAAAAGGACAAATTTTGCTTAATTAGATTAATTAACACATCCACAAACTAATAAACAATTGATAACAAAATTGTACCGAACTCGTGTGGCTCTGTCTGTGTCTCAAGTGCTTCTGAGCTGCGTACATACGAAAGGCTTAAACTGAAGCGTTTATAGGCGCCGCCGATGCCCCCATTTAAAGTATAGCGGAACGGCTCACGCTGAATCCACTCGTTCTTATCAAAAGTATTGCCGTCCAGGGTCACATCCCAGAGAATGAATTGGCCATCCATTCCGCCGAAAGCATAGATACTAAAAGGCCGCCGATGATGAAACCGGCTGCCGTATTCAGAGGGCGCACTTGATATCCCCAAACGGATAATATCCTCACCAAAATCCTGGGGCAGATTCCAACCCATGCGCAGCTGCAACCCTGAATGGACATGTGTAATGGCGTTGCCGAGGCTCATTCCCATCGACGGGATCCATTCCATACCAAAACCGGAAGGCGTATAGTGCGGACGCCATCGGCGGCGGCGTTCCAGTCCTAGATTAAAGATGAATTCATCATCGACCTGATGGTCCCAGCCATTCGGCGCATCCTGCCCAAGCCATTGATGAACACTTTTTTGAGTGTCTTCAGCATAAGAATGTGGCCCAACAATACCTATTATGAACTCTATTGAGGAAAATTTTTTTAAGTCTCTTTCACAAAAACCTATGGCCGTGTAAGCCAGCCCGGCATAGGGACGATCCGATTCTGAAAGATCGGGTGTATCCGTGTCCATGGGTGTATAGATCATCTGCCCCACAGAGAGGGTAATGTTTTTATAGGTCCCGGGATTGTTTACAAAAGGTAGCCCGTTCACATGTGGTAGCATCCACGCTGGGAGAATGTCCAGGTTTTCCCAGGAATCTGCCAAAGAAGAGGCCGCTGACAAGCGTAGGCCATTTGTATAAAGATGGTCTGTCTGAAAAAAAGTATCATTCTCGAAATAGAGAGAATAGATCCAGGTGGATGACTGGTCTTCCTCATTACAGAATCCCAAATTCTCCGATGCGATAATCAGCACCAGGAAAATCACGATAATAGTTCCTCGAGACTTCATTCACGACTGCTTTGGCCCACGGCCCGATCCAATGCGGCGACAGCATCCAGATAGGCGTAGACAGCCGTGTAATAATTGGTATCGGCCCCACTCAGATAGGTACGTGCATCCAGGACATCGGTGGATGTGGCGATCTGGTGTTTGTATTGTTTTTGGGTAATGCGCCAGTTTTCTTCGGCCTGGGCCAGGGATTTCGATGCGGTATCAATATTGTTATGGGCTACCTCGCAGTCTAACACCGCATGGTTTACCTCCTCGACCACCTGATCCTTGAAAAGGTCTATCCGGGCGGAGAGAGCCTCAATTTCTTTTTTTACTCGACGCACCTCGGCGCCGGTCTTGCCGCTACGCCAGAATTTCCATTCGGCGGTTACCCCCATGGAGGTATTAAAATAATTGCTGTAGTCGTTCTCCGTGGCGGTCCATTCGTCACCGTTCTGTTCGTAGCGACCGAATAGAGATATGGTTGGATAATACTCGCTTCGGGTGAGTTTGCGAGACAGGCCAAGCTGCTCAAGGCTGTTGTCCAACAATTTGATCAGCGGTCGTTTTAATAAGGCCGTTTGAGCCAGTCCTTCGCTATCAAAATACAGCTGAGCCTGTGGTGTCGGCTCATCAATTTGAACCTCGTTTCCCAATGGGCGCTGCAAAAGACGATTGAGTGACAATCTGGATTTTTGTACTTGTGCTTTAGCCAGTTCCCGTTCTTGTTTTGCATCCGCCAGCGACACCTCGGCCTTGAGCACGTCATTCATACGTACCAATCCCTGATTAAACATCAATTCGGCATCGCGCCGATGCGCTGTCAGTGTTTTGACTTCCTCATCCTTGACCGCCAACAGCTTTTGAGTCAGAAGAAGATTGTAACATACCGCCTTAACCTGCCTTATGAGGTCCAGGCGGGTCTGCTCCTTTTCAAATTTTTGCGCATCGATAATTAAAGCTGTCAGGTCGAATTTCGATTTCAAGGCAAAACCCGTGAAAAGTGGCTGAATTACGGTTACATCCCAGGAATATTGGTCCTGGCTTGCGGCTTGTATTTCAAACTGGGTAGGTTTTTCTCTTAAATAGGTGTAGCCGTAATGAAACGAGGCCTGTGGCAGCATGTCTGCCAGGGCACTCTGTTTGGAAGCCTTGGCTGCTTCAATATTGGCTTGTGACTCCCGCATGACCGGATTTTTTTGAAGCGCCTCCCGGACGGCCTCGTCCACGGTAATTTTCTGAGTTCCGGGCTCTGATCCTTCCGCGGGTAAAATTGCCACACCCACCAATAGCAAACAAAAAACAATTATGATATTTCTCATCGAGTCGTCCTTCTTTATACTGCCGATAATAACAATTCATTTTCTATACATTGCCGTGTTGTTTATGCAGCGATGTGGTTTAATTGGTTGGGCCACAACCGATGGTCTGATTCATAGCCCGGATTAGTTGTTTGTTTTCAAACTCCAAATAAGACCCGATACCCACAATCGGATAATTTACGAGCCGCTTGGCAAGACGCAGTGAGGAAGCAGGCAATGCAGCAAATTGGGCTGCGATTTCGATCACATTCTCTTCAAAGGTTTCGGCGGGCACCAAACGGTCTGCCAGATCCAGTTGCAGTGCTTCCTGTGCTGAAATATCCCGCTGGGATAAAAGCAGATCATAGATTTTTCCCCGGCCGATGGTACGGCTCAGAAAAAAGGGTGATCCGCCCTTGGGCGCCAGACCCAACTCAAGAGACGGATTCTGGATGGCGGTATTATCACCCAGTATACGGTAGTCAAAGGCCAGGGAGGCGCCAATAAACATGGGCAGGACCTGTCCACAATTGGCGGATATGAAGAACCGATCAGACGAAATTACGTGGAGAATCACCTGGTCGATAGCCCGGAACAGGCGCATGACACTGGTTTCCGACAAACGGTTCGAGGCGACCATGCTGAAAAAATCAAGGTATTCTTCCCGCCGTGGCTTGCGTGCCAGGGGCATCAATACGATTACCCTGACACGGTCGTCTGCTTCGACCCGCTTAAGAAAGGAAAGAACCGTTTCTTTGGCCTTGATGGAAGTTTGATGGACCATGGAGTTGCCCTTGATATTAAACACAAGCACACCGTCCATGAGACGCGAGGAAAAATAATCCGTTTCACAAGTCAATTTTAAGGACAGGTTTTTCATTGGATTTTCCTTATATATGAGTATGATTTATGCATGTTGCGGTTCCATACCGGCAGCGTTTTCCCGTAGAATTGGCACTGTGTCCGGTTTGATCCTGAAAAAAGTCGCGTAAAGCACGGGAACAATGATAAGTGTCAACACCGTACCAAAGACCAGCCCGCCCATGATGGTGACGCTCATGCCCACGTAAAATACATCCTTCAACAGTGGCAGCATGCCTAACACGGTGGTCAGGGCAGCCATGGACACCGGCCTGAGACGACTGACCGAGGAGTCCAGAATGGCGGCAAAGGGATTTTTACCAGAACGGATTTCAAGGTCGATCTGGTCAATGAGCACAACGGCATTTTTGATGAGCATGCCGGACAGTCCCAGAAATCCCAGGATGCACATGAACCCTAAGGGTTCATTAAAAACCAGCAACCCAATGGTCACCCCGATTGTAGCGAGGGGTAGGCACAAAAAAATGATGATGGTCTGGCGCGCCGCATTGAACATGAGTACGATCATGAAAACCATGGCCAAAAAGAACACCGGCACCATCTGAAACAGACCTGCCTGGGCCTCACCTTGGGACTCATACTCTCCGCCCCACTCCAGAGTGTAGCCGGGAGGAAGGTCGATGGCTTCGATTTGCGTCCTCAGCCGCTCAAACAGGGGGCTGGCATTGCCATACAACGGATCGGATTTCGCCGTGATGGTGCGCTGGCGATTCTTGCGGTGGATCATGGCATCCTCCCATTCCAGCTGCATGCCGGTGGTGATCTGGCCCACGGAAACAGACTTGCCCGTGGGCGGGCTTAGGACAACGATATCATCCAACTGGTCCACTGTGGCCTGACGGGATTCGGCAGCCTTCATCACAATGGGGATGAGTTTGTTCTCCTCACGATAGAGGCCGATGGTTTTACCGGAAAAGTTCATGGCAATGGCATCGGCAATCTGCGGCCTTGTTATACCCAGGCGTCGTGCCGTGGCATTCGCTACTTGGGGTCGCACCATGGGAACCTGCTGCCGCCAGTCGTTGCGGATATCGGTGGCCACAGGATCGGCAGCCATGATTGTTTCAGCCTGTCCTGCCAGATCTCTGAGGACGGTGGGATCCGGACCGCTGAAGCGGGCCTGGATCTTTCCGCTGGCGCCGGGTCCCCGTGCAAACTTATTCAAGAATACCTGTGCGTCCGGAAATTCATTCATGATATGGGCTTTGATTTCAGGCATTAATCTGTCGATTTCACGATAGTCTTCTACGCTTACCAGAAACTGACCGTAGCTCGTGTTAGGCATCTGCGGTTCATAACTAAGAAGGAAACGCAGGGCTCCCTGACCCACAAAGGCCGTTGTGTCAGTAATGCCATCCTTCTTGGCAAGATATTGTCCGATCTTTTCCATGTCTTCAGCAGTTTTTTCAATATGTGTACCCTGAGGCCGCCAAAAGTCGACCATGAACTGGTTGCGGTTATCATCAGGGAAAAAGGCTACTTCTACATAACCCAATCCATAAATTGAGGCTGTCAAAATGGCCACAAGGGCTGCCAGGGACAAGGTTTTGTGGTGGAGACAGTACGACAGAAAGCGCTTGTATAACTTATAGGTCTTACCACCATAGGGGTCGCCTTTTTGCCCGGTTTTTTTGCGGGGCAAAAACTGCACGCAGAAAAGCGGCGTCAGCGTGATGGCCAGTATCCAACTTAGTCCCAGAGAGGCGGCCATGACCAGAAAAAGGCTCATGAGGAACTCCCCGGTGACATCCTTGGATGTGCCGATGGCGGCAAATGCCAAGATAGCAACGAAGGTGGCGCCTAAAAGGGGCCAAGCAGTCTGGGCCACGGTTTGGATGGCTGCCTGCTTGCGCTGCATACCCTGCTGAATGCGGATCAAAATGCCCTCGGTAACCACGATGGCGTTATCCACCAGCATACCCAGGGCCAGAATCAAGGCCCCGAGCGAAATGATATGAAAATCAATGCTCATGATCTGCATAAATATAAACGTACCCAGGATGGTTAGCAGGAGAATGGCTCCCATGAGCATTCCTGAAGACAATCCCATGGTGATGCAGAGCACACCAATAACAATGGCCACAGCCTGCACCAGGTTAATGACGAAATTCTTAACCGATGCGGACACCAGGTCTGACTGGTAGGCGATAATGCCCAGTTCCATGCCCACCGGGGTTTGAGCTTCCAGTTCCTGGATACGCTGACGCACGGCCTTGCCCATGTCCACTACATTGCCGCCGTCAACTGTGGCTACGCCCAATCCAAGAGCAGGCCGGCCATTGTACTGCATGACCCAATCGGCTGGATCCGTGTATCCCCTTTCGATGGTGACCACATCATGGAGATAGATGAGATTACCGTGGCTATCGCTTCTGACCAGGAGCTCGCCCAAATCTTCCACTGAGGTGAACTCACCATTCGGGTTAATGCGGATCTGGTCATGGGCCACTTCTACTTGCCCTGAATCCACCACCTGATTTTGCAGGTTGAGGGTGTCGACAATTTCCTGCATGGATATGCCCAACTCCGCCATACGGGAGCGGGAAATCAGCAGTTCAATGGTTTCCTGCTGGTCGCCCCAGATCTCCACCGAGGCCACGTTTTCCACCAGCAGCAACTCGCGTTTCAAAAAATCCACATAGTCCTTGAGCTCTTCATATGTGTAGCCATCACCGGTTACAGCAAAAAAGACACCGTAAACATCACCAAAATCGTCATTGACCATGGAGGACCCGGCACCCGGCGGGAGTTGGACTGCGACGTCGGACACCTTGCGTCGCAGCTCGTCCCATATCTGTGGGATGGCGTCTGAAAAGTACTTGTTCTTGATGTCTACATATATGATGGAAAGTCCGGCCTGAGAGATGGAACGCACCTCGTCCACTTGTGACATCTGTTGGATGGCTGTTTCGATAAGGTCGGTCACTTCTTGCTCCACCTCTGCCGCGGATGCGCCGGGATAAGGAGTGGCCACCACCGCCGTTTTGATCGTGAAGGAAGGAAACTCAAGCTGCCCCAGGCTCTGGTAGGCGAGAATACCACCGCCCACGAGAATCAGTACCAGGAAATAGGAGACTGTCTTTTTTGAGATGGCGTACTCGGTGATTTTCATTTTGAGCCCCCTTTAACGCTATTTAGAATGCGTACCTCCTGATCCGGTTGCAAGAATCTGGCTCCGGCGGTTACAATGCAGTCGCCATCCACAAGGCCGCTTGCTATCTCGATTGAGTCCTGCCGCAGCTTTCCTGTAGTAACGGGTGTCCGGACAACTCTTTGGGTGGACATGTTTAATTTCCATACACACGGCCGGCCATTTGGATCGGCAAACACCGCAGTTGCCGGTATCAGAAGGCTCTGCCTCCGGCTGTCATTTTTTCTCAGTTTGAGTGTCAGGGTTGCAGCCATGCCTGGCTGCGGAGACATGTTTGGATTTCCGCTCAAGGTTGCCGTCAGTGGATAGCTCTGGTTGGCGCTCTCGGTTTTACGCCCGATCTCCTTGATGGTGGCCGCAAAGGTTTTACCGCTATAGGCGTCCAAGGCGCTGGTAACACCGACTATCTCTTGCTGACGGACCACGATCGCCTCAGGGACTGCTGTGCGAACTTCCACTGCTGAAAAATCGAGAAGCGTGATAATGGGTTGACCGGGTGCGACGTTTTCAAAATTTTCTACATGTTGTTTGTCCACATAACCATTAAAAGGTGCTCTGAGCCAGGTATCCCTAAGGGCATTCTCAGCAGCTTGTAAATCTGCCTGAAGCCGTTTAATACCCGCTTGAGCTGCTTGAATATCTTCTTTGCGTGCACCTGTTCGAGCTTTGTTAAGTTCCTGCTGGGCCACGTCAACGTTGGCCTTGGCCGTATCCATTGCAGCCGCGGCGTTATCATATTCAACCTGGGCGATGACCCGGTCGGCCAGAAGATTGCGTTGCCTTTCAAAGTTTCTTTCTGCGTCGTCAAGACGGACCCGTGCGGCATTTAATTGGGCTTCCAAACTGGCAATGTCTTCTGATCTGGCCCCTTTTTTCATGGCCTTGAGGCCGGCCCGGGCTTCGTCCAATGCAGCGGATAGTCTTAACCGGTTGACTTCAAAATCCCTGGCGTCAATCCGGGCAATCACGTCACCCTTGTTGACCTGTTGGCCGATATCGAGATCCAACGCCACCAAAGGCCCACCGACACGGAAAGCAAGCTTAACCTCCCGGGCGGCTTGAATTACGCCCGGAAATGTGCGGGTTTCATATTGAGTCGCTCCGCTGACGGTCATGATTTTAACCGGTCGGATTATTTTTTCGGGTACAGGTACCGCCCTGGCACCATCGCCTTGAACTGTCATAACGAAGCCGGTTCCAAGTGCCGTGACCGTTAGAACAACAATGAAAACTACGACTCTCTTGCGCAAATTTGATCCTGTTCTCATAAATGTCTCCTTCGACTCATGTCGCATTCTTTACAAATAATATGATGTACGCGTCCAAACTCAGTAAAAGCGGCCGCCAACTGAACCCCAAGGGCGCTTTTTGCTTTTTCAATAACTTTTCCATGCCATTTAATAATTATCCTCAAATCCGTATCGAGCAGAACATCCTGTAACAGTCTCATACTCATGGCAGCCCTATTGAAATTCGAAAATTGCAAATTCTCGAAAGCCTGCATGGCAGCCTCCCGGTCTTTCGGACCGAATGAGCGGATATGAATGATTTCAAATAAATCCATGTTTAATTCCCTTGTTAGTGTTTTGGAGGGATATATAGCCAAAACCATGCCAATTTATTTTATATTATTATTTCAGAATGTTGCGATTTAAACTAAAAACATACTGTTATATATAGTAGATTATTACTTCTATATTTGACAGATTATATATTGTCTGTTAAATATAACAGAAATATTAACTGATAATCTTGGAATACAATTAAGCATCGCTTGCTACTATTTACGCACTATTCATGCTGCGAAAGGGGATGAGATTAATGACCGATGAAAATGAATTTTTCAGGCAGGCTACACTGCTGATCTGCAGCAGCTTGAACGTGGATACGGCGCTGCAGCGCCTCATGGTGTATTTGCGCGATTACATGCCTGTATCCGGCATTATAATGGGAACTTATGACCCTGAAATGAACATTGCCAGACCGCTTGCGCTGATCTGGCCTCCCTCCTTGAAAAAACCGCCCGATACGATTTCCTTTTCCAAAGAAATGGCTGCGTATATACGCGAAAAATGGAATGGAGAACCCCAGACAACTGTCATCAATGATATCGAAGACGAAGACCCGACAATACGCGCGCTGTTACGCAACCTTTTTCCGGAAGATAGCTCCCGCATCAACATGGATCTTGAATTGGAAACCGAACGCCTGGGATTCCTGTCATTGCTTGCTGAGGGGAAACATCGCTACACTCCGGAACATGGTCGTTTGATCACCATGCTTCACGATCCCTTTGCGGTGGCACTTTCCAATATTCTGCAATATCGTGAAATCACCCGGTTGAGGGATCTTTTGGCGGATGACAATCGCTATTTACAGCGCGAGTTGCGTTCCATGACCGGTGGTCATATTGTGGGGGCGGATTTTGGCTTACGCCACGTGATGCAAATGGTTCGTCAGGTGGCTACTTTAAATAGTCCGGTGCTTCTTTTAGGAGAAACCGGTGTAGGCAAAGAAGTGGTGGCCAACGCCATTCACGAAGGTTCCTCCAGAAAAAACAGACCCCTTGTCAAAGTAAACTGCGGTGCCATTTCCGATAGCCTCATCGACAGCGAACTGTTCGGGCATGAAAAGGGAGCGTTTACCGGAGCGGTATCTCGTAAACGGGGACGCTTCGAACGAGCCCACACCGGCACTATTTTTTTGGATGAGATCGGCGAACTGCCCATGGCCGCCCAGGTCAGACTGCTGCGCGTCCTGCAGAATCACGAGGTGGAACGCGTGGGCGGCAGCCAGACAATTCCCATCGATGTGCGTATTATCAGCGCTACGCATCGGAACCTGGAATCCATGGTGGAAGCGGGTACATTTCGGGAAGATCTTTGGTTCCGTCTCAATGTTTTCCCCATCACCATCCCGCCGCTGCGGCAACGGACGGAAGATATCCCCGCCTTGGTCAGCCATTTTATCGATAAGAAATCAAGGGAGTTGAACATCTGGGATCAGCGCTCTCCTGAGCCTGGCAGCATGGAGCGACTACAGACCTATTCCTGGCCCGGCAATGTCAGGGAGCTGGAAAACATTGTGGAACGATCCTTGATTTTTAGCCAGATTTCGGGTGGAGGTCTGACCTTGACATTTAATCAGCTGACCGGAACTCCTGAGAGAAGTGTTGGCCAGGTAAAAAAGCATAAATCAGTTATTTGGCCGCTGGATGATATGATTGCAAACCATATTCATAGAGCGCTTGAGCAAACAAACGGAAAGGTGGAAGGTCCAGACGGTGCTGCTAAAACACTGCAGATCCATCCCAGTACACTAAGGGCTAGAATGAAAAAACTGGGAATTCCTTTTGGCAGAAAAGCAACTGGATAATTAATCACCTTTATATGCTTCTTATTGTAGTCTTAAAATTAAAAAATCTTATCTGAATGAAGATTGCGTCTTTTTTACAGATATGTACCCGCAAAGACTGTATGATTATATCAGTCATAGTTAATTGATTGATATTTTATCCATTTTAACCCCCATCGGAGAATTTGATGGGCTTTGATATCTATATGTAGTCGCATGATGTGGTCTTGCTTAAGCAGAGAGTTCTAAGGCGAGACCTCATAGATATCACAACCGTTATCAGATCAGCGATAAACGGCTGAAGCTGACTGCTGGTTGCTGACCGCTTACGACTGCTCTCTGTAAATATCCGCCTTGATCCCATAGCGCTTCATGATCTGCTGCAGCGCCTGCCGTTCGAGACCGCATTGTCTGGCTGCCTGGGTAACATTGCCTTTGTGTTCGGACAGCAGGTCCCCGATAAAACTTTGATTGAAATCTTGGAGTAGTTGTTCCTTGGCTTCACGGTAGGAGGCTTCCGAAATGCAATATTCTGCCGGCATTACCGGTTAGGTTGGTTGGGCAGCACAATGATGCTCAGTAGATTCCTGGAATCAACCGATACCTTACGCGCCGCGCATATTCCCGATACCCCGGCAACTCGTCCTGTAGAGTCTGATCTTCAAGCACCGTTCTAATCCCCGTGATGATTAGTGCCACCGCCGCCGGAATAAGTGTCCACATCGAGCTTAAGGCCAGCACAATGCCCAACAGTGGCAAAATATTTCCAGCGTAGCCAGGATGTCGCACAATCCGATAGGGGCCGCTGTCACACACCGCATGCCCTCGATCCACCTGAATACGCACCACGCTGGAAAAAAAGCGGTTCTCTGTCAATGCCCACGTAGCGAAAGCATAACCGAACGAAATCAAGAGGAAACCGAGCACAATGAGCCACAACGGAAATACCGGTGACCAGCCAAAGCGATGATCCAGCCCGGCCACAATGACCATTGGGAAACTCACACTCAGCGCCATCAACGGCGCAAGTACTTTGTCCCAAGATTTCGCATTTTGGACCTTCTTCATATTTTGTCGTTCGGCCAACAACCCCGGACGCCACCATTCCGCCCAAATGCGCCCCCCGAGGCCGACGGCAACAATCAGCAGGGAATAGCCCCACGCCGGCCACCAACCGAAATCCCCTCCGCACACCAAGAGAACCAGCGGTATGAAGAGATACATTACAACTAAACTGATCCACTGGCGAGGGGATGCTGCTTGAGCTATCTTTGGATCAACTGCATTTGATGTCATGCCATTTCCTCCAATCACAACTTTTATTGAGCGCCCAACATTATAGCTTAAATAGAGTCATTATAATTTTTTAGGATTTTACTTCAGAGTCGATTGCAGGTGATTGAAGAGATGTTCAGGTTATCCTCTCGTTAAAAAGTCTTAGGTACCATCACATATCCCTTCACTGTCTCAGAACCAGCCTTTGCAGGCTTATTTTTTAATGATTCAAAAAATGTTTTATATTGTTTGAAAAGGCTTTTGCACAATCTAAACTGCAGAAATAATATGCGCGTTCATCCACTCGCAACTGAGCAACTGCCGTCTCGGGTTGCACATGCATGTGGCACACGGGATCAAATATTGTACATTCACCCACACGTCCGCCGACAATTACCTCAAAAACAGCGACTGGGTCTGGAATGTGTTTGAATTCAATCGGACCTAGGGATCGATAATCAACGCCCTCAATATCGCCGGCCATATGAACGATCTTGTCTGTACACAGAATTTCCCCGCCTCTTGCGTAGGCTGCAACCCTTGACACGAGGTTGAGAGCCTTCCCAAAATAGTGTCCATTATTCTCCAAAGCACTTCCAACATGTATCCCTGCGTGAATACAAGGAAAATACTGTTCACTTTCGATCGAATCCCGTATTTTTACTGCTGTTCTGACAATACTCTTAGCATCATTGCTGACAAGTAAAATCTCATCGCCGACCCTTTCGACAAGTTTAGTTCCAGGAAAAATGTTATCATTGACAATTTCAACATACCTTTTCACAATTTTTGCGGCAGACATGTCGCCATGCGCTTCGGTTAGCGCAGTATAACCTGACAGGTCTCCAATCAAGAAAACTTTTTCATCCGTTGTATTCATTTTATGCCTCCTAGGGTTTTAGATTATTCCACTACACCATAGAGCCAAGTGAAAAAATTTCTGCGGTCAGGCATTGAGAATGACCGGCACGGAGTCAACAGAAAATGAATACAGGCGAATACAAGTGCAAATGGATATATCAATGTTGTTGACCACCTTCTTTATCCGTTTGTGCACAAATGACTATCTTTGACTCTCTTTTGTAAGCTTTCCCGGATAAATGAGCTGTGTTGAATAATCCATTTAAACAAACGTTTTTTCCAACCAGGAATGAAGACAACCTCCCTGCTATTTTTTAATGCTTTAAGAGACAGTCGAACCACTTCATCCGGCATCATCCATGAAGAATTAGGGATGGCACTTTTGTCAAAATTCTTAAAATCACCGACCTCGTGGAATTCCGTGCGGGTAAACCCCGGACACAATGCTTGAACTTTAATCCCCTTGTCCCTCACTTCAAGCCAAAGGTTTTCCGAAAAGGTGGCGATAAAAGATTTGGTCGCATCATATAAGACATTGCCCGGTGTCAGAATGAAAGCACCCATGGAGGATACATTTATAATGGCTCCCCGTTTACGTTTCAGCATAACTTGAAGCGCGGCATGAGTGAATTGCACTGTTGCCGTCATATGCGTGTGAAACATCCGCATTGATCTTTCGATCGGGATATCAGCGAAACAACCAATGGTAGCAAAGCCCGCGTTATTTATTAGCACATCCAGATTATCGATTTGACCAATATGAGTAGCTGTTTTTTTAATGTCTTCTTTTTCTGAAAGATCAGCAGCAATTATCTCACAATGTATAGAGCCATCAGATTCCAGCTGGTTCGCAAGGTCCTGAAGCCGATCTTTACGCCGAGCGAGTAAAACCAGATCAAACCCATTTTCAGCGAACGACTTTGCGAAGGAAGCTCCGATCCCGGACGATGCACCGGTTATGAAGACCTTTCCCGGATTTTTCCATTCCCCCAATTTATTCTGGCGCGGCACAATGGTGATTCCTCCTGAATTCACTAAAATCCTCGTTTAAATATATCTCCTAAGATGTTTAGAAGAGCTCTGAGCTCTTTTTTATTGCCACCTAGCACAAATACTTACGAGCCTTTTATCCCAAACCAGGTAATTCTTCCAAAAGTTACCATCAGAAAAACAATCAAAATAATTCAGGCGACACCCTTTAATTAGCTCGACTGAACTAATTATTGTGCCGAAAAACTAAACGTTTGATACGACCTTATTCAATATTGTCACCAGGTTTTCTAAATCTCGACCGTCCAGATCATCCTGGAGCATATAAACTTCGTTATGACTTCAATCAATTACACTAAATTATAGAGCATAGATCCATCTTTTAATTAGTTAGCACAAACTAACTATAATGTTCTTATTCACTCTGTCAACAAAGTATTTTCCATCATTCTAACAAATTTTATTATTACGGGAGAAGATTAACGTCGCCTTTATCCGGTAATCTTATTAGGAAGAGAATTTTAATGGGAGACCATTATAGATATCACAACCGTTATCAGATCAGCGATAAGCGGCTGAAGCTGACTGCTGGTTGCTGACCGCTTACGACTGCTCTCTGTAAATATCCGCCTTGATCCCATAGCGCTTCATGATCTGCTGCAGCGCCTGCCGTTCGAGACCGCATTGTCTGGCTGCCTGGGTAACATTGCCTTTGTGTTCGGACAGCAGGTCCCCGATAAAACTTTGATTGAAATCTTGGAGTAGTTGTTCCTTGGCTTCTCGGTAGGAGGCTTCCGAAAGGCTGGATTCGGCTGGCATTATAGGTTTAGTTGCTTGAGCTAACCCCACATCCCTGGGTGTGATTTCATCAGTGCCCGCAAACAGGATTCCGCGCATAATCAGGTTTTCCATTTCGCGGACATTCCCCTCCCAATTCATATGCGTAAATTGGGTCAGCAGTTCCTTGGAAAGATACTTCAAGGGTTTATTCATCTTGACGCAATGCTTCTCCAGCAAATGACTGGCAATCAACGGTATATCTTCGGCATGCGCTTCCAGACCCGGAACCTCAATGGGCAGAACATTGAGGCGGTAATAAAAATCCTCCCTGAAAGTGCCCTGCTTGATTTTGGCCTTCAAGTCCTGATTGGTTGATGCGACGATGCGAACATCCACGTTTACGGGCCTGGTATCACCAAGGGGTTTAACTTCTTTTTCCTGCAGTACTCTTAGCAGTTTGGTTTGAATGGTCGGATTCACGTCCCCGATCTCATCCAGAAATATCGTTCCGGTATGCGCCTCCTGGAACAAGCCGGAGCGATCCTGGGTCGCGTGGGTGAAAGCCCCTTTTTTGTAGCCGAACAGCTCGCTTTCCAGAATGTTTTCCGGAATAGTCGGACAGTTGACGGCCACATAGGGACGTTTGCGGCGATCACTCAGGGCATGCACGGCCCGGGCTGTTAAATCTTTTCCGCTGCCCGAGGGCCCGGTGATCAGAACTGTCAAGTCGGTACTGGCGACCATTTTAATGGTATCATACAGCTTTTGCATGCGTTCACTTTTGCCCACCAGATCCTGAAAAATGACATCACTGCTGCAGGCTCGCTGCAGGCGGGTGTTTTCTCGTATCAGGGCGCCGCGTTCCAGGGCCTTTTTCAGCCTTACAATCAGGGCCTCGTGTTCAAACGGCTTGGTGATGAAATCGTGAGCTCCCTGCTTCATGGCGTCCACGGCCATTTCCACCTTGCCATAGGCCGTCATCATCACAACAGTCAAATCCGGCATGTCCCGCTTGACGATTTCCAGCAACTCCAAACCACTCATCCCGGGCATTTTGATATCCGCCAACAGCAAATCATATGCATTTTGAGACAGGATTGTCAGGGCCGCCTGGGCCGATGAAGTCGTGTCCACCTGACATTCGAGATCCGGCTCCAGACTACGCTTCAAAAGGTTCAACATATCAGGCTCGTCGTCAACAACCAGTATTTTTGCAGGCATCTATCCGGCCTCCTCTTCCAGCAAAGCTGTCGGCAATGTAAAGGTAAAAGTCGAACCGCTGCCGGAGTTACTTTCAACCTCTATTCGGCCGCCATGATCTTTGATGATACCGTAGCTGACGGACAGCCCCAACCCGGTTCCTTCGCCGGTTGGTTTGGTCGTAAAAAAGGGGTCGAATATTTTTTGCAAATCCTTTTTCTCGATCCCATGGCCGTTGTCTTGCACGGTGACCGTCAGATGCCGAGTTGCAGCATCCAGGGCGGTCGTAATGACGATGCGGCCTTTTCTACCCACGGCATGGATGGCATTTACCATTAGATTAATCATGACCTGTTTGATCTTCTTCTCATCCATCAAGGTTGGCTGAACCTTCTTATGAAGCTCTTTTTCGATTTCAATGTCTTCGATATCCGAGTGGTGTCGTACGAATGCGACGACTTCATCGATAAGGCTGTGAATATCAACCACTTCCTTCTCAGTCTCGGATTTCCGCGAGAAACTTAGGAGGTCCTCGACGATGCTTTTACAGTTACGGGCATGTTTTTCGATGGTTTTGAGATCACCGAAACGCTCAGAGGTTTCGGTTTCATTTCGCAAAAGCAGCTGGGTATAGCCCAGGATAACCCCCAGCGGATTGTTGATTTCGTGGGCCACTCCCGAGGACAGCTCCCCGATGGATGCCAGCTTATCCGCCTGGGCCAGCTGTTCGTCCATCAGTTTGCGTTGTTCGATGTCCTTGACAATAAAATGAATTGTCTCGGCTTCATTGTCGGCCGGTTCGGCCATGCTGCCGCTCAAAAGAATACGGTGGGTCGAACCGTCGGCAGTGAGGATATCCAGTTCCACGTTCGAAATCGACCGCTCCCTGACAATTGTATCCATGACCGTTGACCAGTTATTGGGCTCGGCTAGAAACTCAAGGATATTCCGGTTTTCAAGGATCTCTGCTTCCGGTTTGAGTCCCAGGAGGTCATAGCCGAAGGGGTTCAAATTGACAATATCACCAGCCTTGTTTGTCACCAGTATCATGTCCTTGGAACCTTCGAAAATGCGGCGGTACTTGTACTCGGACACAGACAGTGCCTGGGTTCGTTCGGCCACGAGTCCCTCCAGGTTCTGATTGAGATACAGCAACTCTTTGTGGGCGGATCGAATCTCCCCCCGGTCGCTAAGAATCAACTGGTATATTTTCCAAATGCGCTCAAAAAAAAGTGTCACAGCACCCACCACCACGAATAAAATGGTGTTGGCCGCACCGCTATAGGAACGGATACCATCCCAGAAGGACTTTTGTCCCGCCATCAACAAAAAGTTCTTTAATATATGTCCGGCGGATCTGGAAATGGCGAAACAGGAAAGCGCCAGGCATATCCACCACAAATAGGCCCAGATGAGATTGTTGCTGTCCTGTTTACGCAGCTTAAAAACAAGTCTCAGGGACATCAGCGAAAGGACAATCATCAGGATCGAACCCACGAGATCGACAAGTAGTATGGGGATAGCCGATAGGATCATATATCGCTTCCCCTTCCCTGAACGGCCTGTGATTGCTTCAAAATGGTTTTCAAGCCATAGTACAAAAAGAACATGGCCGGAACGCACAGCAGATGGTCCAGCTTTAGTATGTAGTAAAGGAGTGCGATGCCTTCATGCCCGGCGGTGTAATCGATCTTGATATGCCACAAATCCAGTTTTTGGATACCGAAAATATTAAGATGTTCATCCATAAAATGAACCGCGGCAGCATTGATATTCCAGAGAATGAAAAGAACCGCCGACAACTGGATATGTTTCCAACCCGGTTCCCTTATGAGGTTGCGTTGCCGGAGCCAATATTCGAGGCTCCCCATGGAAATGATGAAAAAAATGTGAGCCATCTGGTGTGCGAATAGACCTTCGGGCTGGCCGTGTGTTTGGGTAGCCAAGGCCGTGTCAGCCGTTAACAGCAGGCCCGCGGCCACCCCCCCCCCAGATAGATCGTTTGCAAATTAACATATTCATAAAAAGGCCTTTTGTATCAGTTTCAGTGCCACTATGATCAAAACCAGACCGAAAATCCGGCGTACGGCCTTGCCTTTTAACTTTTCAGACATGATTTTGGAACCCAGTTGCCCGCCGCAAAAAGAGAAGATGGCTGCCAGTAAGATAAACTTCCAATCAGTGCCTGCAAGTGAAATATGGGTAAGAAATCCTGAAAAGGAAGAAAAAACCACGATAAATATCGAAGTTGCCGCCGCAGTCTTGGTTGGCATCTTCAAGCCATAAATGAGCAGCGGTACGATAAATACACCCCCGCCGATGCCCAGCAAGCCCGCCATAACCCCCACCACAAACCCGATGAAACCTCCTCCGATCAGTTTGGCCGTATAACTGATCTCGGCGGATTCAGAATTCGGTTTACCCGCAAAAATCATTCGCAGGGCGGCCAGTAAGACGACACCCGCCATAATGCCCGTAAAGATTTTTAAATCGATTCGGCTGGTGAGCATGGCACCCAAGGGAGCAGCCAAACTCGAAGATATCAATAGCGGCAGGGCGGTCCGGATGTCGATCATCTTCTTGCGGAAATACGTAATGGCGGCTGAAACCGCTGCGATGCCATTCAAGAACAGGGATGCGGATACCGCAGTGGAAACCGGGTATCCGAGTATCAAAAGCAAAGGTGAATATACCAATCCCCCCCCCAAGCCAACCATGGTCAGAATAAAAGCGGCAACAAATATGGCTAGCATGAGCAGGATTGTAATCATGGCTTTAAGTTTTCTCGTCGTTTGGAGCTGGCTTTTTTAAGAAGTGCCGAGCCAGCGCCCACAGCACGTGAATCAATATGAGCGATAATACAAACCACAGCAATGACCCAATGGGGGTTGCCTCGGCCCCGAAACCTGGAATCCTGAAAACATAGGGCCTGCCGAAGTGGCCGAGCAATTTTTCCGGGTTGTAGGCTTCATTAATGTAGGCGGCCATGAGAAGGATAGGTAGAATGGTTGTGAGGATGTTGTTCAAAAGTCCTTCGAAAAAGTAATCGTAATAGACTTTATTCAGTTCAGCCTGGTCAATATTCCGGGCCAGCCGCTTGCCTTTTTCGGTGTCCTCAGTTGCCATGGCCTCTTTGCGGATCGCCATCCAGTGGTCAAACTCTTTTTTTAACCGCTGATATCGCTTGGTGGTATACAATCGTCGGAATAATTTGGTCAAGCTCACCGTGACTAGGCTTAAGATCAATATCGCGACCACAGGCCCCAACAGGTTCAAGGGTGAAACCAATATATCCATCCAGCCGACGATCACCTGGGTGACCGCCACGACTTTAAACCAAATAATGTCTAGAAATTCGTCCATAAATTAAATTGTTCCACAATTTAATTGGTTAAACCCTGCCGGGTTCATCAAAAAAAGGGAAAGCGTTCAACGCCCTCCCCTTTTTTAGCACAGGTTATGCCATTTGGCAAAATTTGGTTCATAAACCCAAACTGCCATAGCCTCTAACTTCAACAGCCGTCTTTTCCAATTTTTCTATGAAAAATTCATGTAATACCGGTTGTCATCTATTATCCCGGTCTGAATTTTAAAAATGATAAAAGACCAACCAAAACTTCGTTTTCACAAGTGAACGTATCAATGACAACCGGTATTACGATTATATCCAGATCTCAATCTTGAAGAACCGGAAGAACAAGAAGAACAGCGTAACTGCCAGAACAATCTTGAGGGTTTTTTCACTGAACAGCTTTTGGGCCCGGCTGCCCAGCATGCCGCCCGCAAATCCGCCGATGATGATGGCGATCATCAACCACAGGTCCGGAAGATAGCCGGTCATCAGGTAACCGATGAACGCACCGATGCTTGAAAAGGATGTGCCGATCAGTGAAATCGGTACAGCCACATACATGGGCAACGCGCCGATGGTGGTCATCGCCGGCACCAGGAGGAAGCCGCCACCGATACCGAAAGACCGTGACACCACACCGATGGCCAGACCCAGGATGGCGAAAAGCAGCGGGTTGATGGTGAATTCTTCACCCCAGAACTTAAAACGATAGTCAGTCAAACCGGTCTTGACCGGTTCAATGCTACCCATTTCTACGGAGGTGCCTTCCTTCTTGGCTTTGGCCACGGCCTGGTTGAATTTCTGAACCATGGCTTTGATGTTTTTACGTTTTTCCATGGCCTTAGGCATCAGCTCGCGTAAGGTTTGGATTCCCATAATGACCACCAGGATGGCCAACCACTCCTTGTAGGCTTTCATGGGTAGGTAGGCCGAGACGTATTTACCCAACCAGATGGATCCGATAAAGATACCCACGCCAAATGAAATACCTACAGGCCAGGCCACCCTGCGCTCCACAACGGCATAACGGTAGAATGAGCCCAGAGGTGAAAACAGGGTCAAGGCCATGTTGGATGGCTTCAATACGTTGGCAGCGTTGATACCGATGGGGCCGGCGGTCTTGACCACCAGAACCTGAAAGGCGGCCATGAGCATTCCGCCGGCGGCACCGATCATGGAAAAGTAGGTTCCGACTAAAATGGCGCCGATTATAATCCAAAGTGGGTTCATGTAGCGGAAACCTTTGCTCAGCCAGAAACCGTTTTTCATGACCTTATAGGATCCGCTTTTGGTGCCGTTAACGTAGATATCGAAATTTGTGTCTGGTGGTGTATGGCGGTAGGTCTTAAAGGAGGCGGTGAACTTCCCGGTGGCTTTGTCCAGCTTGATGGCGGTGTTCTTGTCCCAATATTTGCCACTTTGATCGTAGTCGGTTATCACCGTGCGTGAAAAAATCGTCACTTTACCCACATTGTTGCCTTCCTTGACGATGGTGTTGATACCGTAGCCGGATTCATTGGCATACCGCAGAAAATTCCACTGGGCTTCCGATTGAATGGGGCCCAGCATGCTCCGGGCAGACGCGTCCACGTCTGAGTACTTCTTTTTGAGGTAATACATGGTGGTGGAATAAATACCACCGCCCTTGCCCAGCAGAACCGAGGGGCCGCCGAATTTCTTTTTACCTTCCTGGCCAAAAGCCCCCGGGTTGGTCGTCAACATGTAATACAGTGGTGGGATCTGCGTATCGAGTCCGAACCCTCTTTTGTCTGCATCCTTTTTGAGCCGTTTGGTCTCATGAACACCATCGGTATCCTGAGGTGCAAACATATCTGTCATGGTCACGGCAATGTACAGATCCTGACCCGGATCGATGGACCCTTCGATGGTAACCATGTCGCCGGCTTTGAACTCACTGCCGGAGATGCTGGCCGAAGAGGCGCCCATGCCAGGGGCTGCCAATGCCAAAATTGTAAAACACAGGATGATCGGTAAAAGTAGTTTTCTCATTAAGGTTTCTCCTTTTCCTATTGTTGAATCAAAGTATTACCGTGCCGTTAATGTGTCAGGCCGCCTTTGCGGCCAGTTTAAAATATTTAATGGCTAGAATGCCGCCCAGCAGGCTGGTGATGACACCCACGCCAAATAGCGTAATGAATTCCCCGAGATCGATCAGGTAAAAACCTGCCCCCCGGATAAAAAGGACGTTCAGCAGGTAAGCTGTTACGGAAACCATCAAGCCGCCGGTGCAGATTGCTGCCAGGCGTTTGTATTTAAAAGCCTTGCGCGTCTTTTCGACCACCATGTAGCCGCTTAAAGCGGCATTGAATCCGATGAGAACCGGCAAAAGATTACCGATGGATGCCTGATAAGACATGCCGGTTAAAAAAACTGTCAGAATGATGGTGCCAATGGACCCGGCCAGTACACTCATGAGCATCTTGGAAATGCGGGTGGATCCGATTTTCAAAATAAACCGGGAGCAAATTTCAATCGCGTAAAACATAGGGCCTCCTGCCAAAACATTTTCGATCTTTACATGCGAGCTGTCATATCCCCTATCCCGGATGTTGCACGACCCTGAGGTGTTCAATGGCAAGGCATTCAAGGAAGCTGCCGTAGTGCGCTACTGCAATCCCTTGATAACGCTGCCATTGGGCGCCTCAGGGAGCGCCCGCAGGGTGAAAATTTTTCTAAATCTCTAAAAAAGAGACAAGGCACAAACTGCCTCCATGAAAAACTGGAGCAAAATTTTATACAATGCCGTGATTTTAATTTGTTATATTCAGCATAGATAAATTTTCATGCAATGTCCGGGCTACATGCAAAGCAAGCTATGTGCCACCCTTCCTTTGCCGGCCCTGCTCAGTTTTGCGCACAAGCCCTACTGAAATTTTTATATATTATTTCAGCTTATTACAGCAATTTTTTCCGCTACTGGCAGCTTTGCTACGCGTCTTGCCCGCCCCTGCTGCAAAGGAACAAGTGCATTATTATTATGGCACCTGCAAGCAGTGATGGACACTCGGCCCACACCAAAACATGAACAAGGGATTATGTGCCCGCAAACAGGTTGCCTGGCCAACCTCTTAAATTCTTTATTGATATGAAATTGCGAAACCGGCGCCACCTCCACGGCATGCCCTCAATACCGTCTGATAAAAATCACCAGGGATGACAAATAAGAACAGATCTAAATTTATTTCGGTGCCATAAAACAATTGCACCCATGGGGAATCTGACACCTCTTTAGCCCTGCAATTATAATTTAAGAATTGGATTTTAACCGAATAACCAACTGAAAATATTGTAATTTTAATTTAATAAAAAATTATTGAATTAATAATCGGAATTGCGGCTGGTGGTATGAAACTTGCTGTTATATGTCGGATTATGAAAATATTTTTATCAGAAAACGGGATTAAGTTTAGTTAAATTGAAATATCGGAGGAATGTCATGGAAAAAGAGGTATACAGTCTCTGTTTTATGTGCTCAATTCGTTGTCCCATCAAAGTCAAGGTCAAGGATGGACAGGTTACCTGGATCGAAGGCAATCCCCATGTTGCCGGAATGGAAGGCAGTCTCTGCCCCAGGGGCGCAGCGGGTCCCAGTTTGCTTTATGATGATCAGCGTCTGCAATCGCCGTTGATCCGAACCGGAAAACGCGGCGAGGGTAAATTCAGAAAGGCCACCTGGGATGAGGCCCTGGATATGATCGGCGAAAAACTGTCGGCCATCATCAAAGAGCATGGCGGTCACAGCGTTGTCCTGGGTGAACGGGCCCAGCTGGCCACCCATGTCAGCAAAACATTTTTAAAGTCCATTGGATCACCCAACCATTTTACCCATGACGCCCTCTGCAAGGGCTCTGTCAATACCGCCTGCCGATCCTTGTTCGGTTTTGCCGACGGCAAGGTAGGGGTCGACTATAAGAATACCAAGAACATCGTCCTGTATGGCCGCAATATCTTTGAGGCCATCTCGGTCAAAGAGGTCAACAACCTCATGCATGCCCTTGAAAACGGGGCCAGGTTGACCTACATCGACCCAAGGGTCACCGTGACGGCCACCAAAGCGCATCGTTACTGGATGATCCGGCCGGGAACGGATCTGGCCTTAAACTATGCTCTCATTCACGTTATCTTGAAAGAAAGGCTCTATGATGCCGCATTTGTTGACAAATGGGTTTTGGGATTGAAGGAGCTGCAGGATTTTGTCAATCCGTATACGCCCGAATGGGCCCAGGAAGAAACCGGCATTGCCGCCTCCGCCATCACCGAACTGGCCCGGGAAGCGGCCAAGGAAAAGCCGGCGGTGGTTTTTCACTATGGATACCGTGGCGCCAGCCATCAGAACGAAATTTATTTCCGGCGTTCGATTCTGATCCTGAACGCCCTCATGGGCAGCATCGAAACCAAGGGCGGCATCGTTTTCAAGAAAGGCGCCGGCGATGAAAACGGCAAAGCCGCCAGAAAACTGACCGAACAGAAATTCAAAGCCATAAAACTGCCCCGCTTTGACAAGGCCGGCACCAAGGATTTCCCCCTGCCGGATCCCAACCATGGCGTCGGACAAATGCTGCCGCATGCCATCCTGAATGAAGATCCCTACCCCATCAAAGCCTTTATTGCCTACCGGTTCGATCCCATCGGATCCATCCCGGATGCCACCTTGACCAAGAAGGCCCTGGACAAACTGGACCTGGTAGTGGCCATTGATATCAATTACAGCGATATTGCCTGGTATGCGGATGTGGTTCTGCCTGAATCGACCTTTCTGGAAAGAACCGATTGTATCCAGCAACTCAATGGTCTCAAGCCGCAAATGTTCTTGAGAACCCAGGCCGTGCCGCCGCGTTACGACACCCGCGACGGCGCTATGATTCTGAAGCAGATTGCCGAGCGCATCGGTACCGGCAAATATTTCCCCTATGAGAATATGGATGCCCTGGTGGATTGGCAGTTGGAAGGAACCGGTTTTACCCGGCAGGATTTCGATGCCAAGGGTTTTGTGGCCTACGGTAAAAAGCAGATTTTCTGGAACCGTGAAGATGGGCTAAAGTTTAAAACACCCTCCGGAAAAATCGAATTTAAATCCTCTTTGTTGGAGGGCGCCGGTTTTGAATCATTCCCGGCCTATGAATCCGTGGCCCCGCCGCCCAAGGACAAGTTTCGCCTGGTGGTGGGCCGAATTGCCCTGCACACCCATGTGAGCACCCAGAACAACCCGTACCTCAATGAGCTGTGCGCCGAAAACGTTCTGTGGATGAACAAGCAGCGTGCGGCCGAACTCGGCATCGGCGATGGGGACAGTGTTGAAGTCGCTTCCAGTGTGGGTAAAGGTCAAATCACCGTCAAAGCGACCGATCTGATCCACCCCGAATCCGTTTTCATATTGCATGGCTTCGGGCACGAAGCGGACAAAGCCTCACGCAGCTGCCGCAAGGGCGTCAGTGACGCGTTGCTCCAGGAAAACATCAGCGACATGGTTGGCGGCAGTCCGGCGCTGCACGACACATTTGTCACGGTTACCCCGGTTTAAACATACAGCGCAACGAGATCGCTAAAAGATGCGAATACCCCAAAAATCAACAAGCACCGACCTTGTCGGTGTCTTATGATTAGAGTGAATCCGATTAGGGAGGATGATAATGAGTAAGTACTTTCTACTGCAAGACCAGCAAAAATGTATTGGTTGTCATTCATGCGAAATTCAATGTAAAATAAATAAGGCCTTACCACCTGAGACCCGGCCCTGCCAGGTCATCCAGGTGGGTCCGGAAATGTTCAACGACCAACCCAGGGCCTCCTATATATTCATGCCCTGTTTTCACTGTGAAAATCCATGGTGTGTGTCGGCCTGCCCGACCGGTGCCATGCAACGACGTGAACATGACGGCATCGTTTTTGTAAACCACGATTTGTGTGTGGGCTGCAAGACCTGTATCTCCGCCTGTCCCTGGGGCGCGCCCCAATGGAACCCGGAACTGGGCAAGGTTGTCA
>CAYVMI010000057.1:0-37713 GCA_964452555.1 uncultured Desulfobacterales bacterium | reverse complement strand
ACTACCTGATTTTACTACCAATCGGCATACCTTCATCACCAATCCGTGGGGCACAGGTGATGCCTTGGATTGATATGTCGCTTTGAAAAAATATCTGAACCGCTTTTTACACGAAACGGAACGTTATTCTGACAGAAGCTATATAGTACGGCATGAATTCAAATTTCAAAAACAAAACCTGAAAACCACAAGTTCAGTTTTCAGGTTTTGGATTGCATATGTTAATACAGGTGGTCCCGTCTATTCCATGTGAATCAGGTGGCAATGGTGCGGTGCAACCTGGACACTGACCGACTCACCGATTTCATAGATACGCGTACGCAACCTATTCCATGTGAATCAGGTGGCAATGGTGCGGTGCAACCTGGACACTGACCGACTCACCGATTTCATAGATACGCGTACGCATCCTATTCCATATGAATCAGGTGGCAATGGTGCGGTGCAACTTGTACACTGACCGATTCGCCGATTTCGTAGATACGCGTACGCATCATGCTGATCACATGTATTTCGCGATCGGCACTCAATTCGATAAAGTAGCTGACTTCTCCGCCCATATAACTGCGATCTTTGATGCGACCTTCAAAATGATTCATGCCTTCAGTCGATTGAAATTCATCCTTGGGAAATGCATCGAAGCGTTGGGCGCGGACGATCATTTCGACCTGGTCACCCTTGGAGAAGGCACCTTTGTTTTCGGCAAAGAGGATGTCACCGGTCTCGATCCTGACGCTTACCTGTTGGTCGTCCACGTTCACCACTTCACCTTGAATGAAATTGGAGTGGCCCAGGAAATCAGCCACAAAATGGTTGGCGGGTTCATTGTAGACCGATTCGGGACCACCCTCCTGCTGTTTGCGTCCATCTTTCATGACCAGAATCTTGTCCGACATGCTCAAGGCTTCTCGCTGATCGTGGGTTACAAAAATCGTGGTGACACCCAGCATGGCTTGAAGATTATCGACTTCACGCCGCATTTCCTCACGCAGGTTTTCATCCAGGGCAGAAAGCGGTTCGTCCATCAAAAGAACGTCCGGCTCGATCACAATGGCCCTGGCCATGGCAATCCGTTGCTGCTGGCCACCGGATAGCTGGCTGGGCATGCGGTTTTCAACACCGGGCAAACGCACCATTTCCAAGGCGCGGGTGACCTTTGCTTTGATTTCTTCCTTGGACACGTTGCGGTATTTCAATCCAAAGGCTACGTTGTCATAGATGGTTTTATGGGGAAAGAGGGCATAGTTTTGAAAAATCATGCCTAGATTACGCTGGTGAATGGGTGTGTCGTTGATGCGTTTGCCTTTGATGAAGATATCCCCTTCGGTGGGATCCTCCAGACCGGCAACCATTCGGAGCAAGGTGGTCTTGCCGCACCCGGACGGGCCCAACAAAGTCACCAGGCTGCCTTCTTCGATGTCAAAGTCCATTCTTTCGACGGCGACGACGTCACCAAATCGCTTTAAAATGCCTTTGAACTGTACCATGGGCTGTTTGTTTTCGGTCGCCACTTACCCAGCCTCCCTTTGTTGTTCTGAAGCCGGAGCCGGCCGGCTTCGATCAGACCAAGTCCGACCCCGGTTGTGGTTTCGTAGGGTTATTTTATGAAAGATCAATCCACATGCGTTGGTTCATAAAAGGTAGATTGTGATTCAGACCAAGGCCGCAGCTTTTACGCAATCGCAGGCGTGGGCATGCTACGTCGAGGATTGCGGAAAAGCGAGTACACCGGCCTGGGCCGCAAGATGCCTTTTATGGCGTAACGCTAACTGCCGGCTTTGATCCTATCCCACTTCTCAGTCCATTCCAGCTGGTTCGAGTTCCAGTAAGCCGGATTGGCAAACAGATAACCTTCCAGTTTGCCCGTGGGGTCAAAGGCAGGCATTTTCTTGATCTTGTCCGTCAAAGCCACCTTGGATGGGTCCAGACTGGGCGGATAATTCTGACCTTCGGCAACGGCGATGGCAGCCGAGGGCTCCAGCATGAAATTGAGAAGTTTTTGGGCAATTTCAAGATCCGTGCCTTTGAGAACAAAGAGATATTCCATCCAGGAATAGGTCCCGTTGGGTGACAAATATCCTATGGGGTGGCCTTCCTGCTGGAGTGCCGCCACGCGTCCGGACCAGGCTACGGTTGCATAGATTTCGCCATTAGCCAACAGACTCATCAATTCGGCTCCCGAGCTCCAATACTTTTTCATGAGGCCCCGTTGTTCACGCAGAGCCGCCCAAACAGCTTTCAGGTCGGTGATGTTGTTGGGGCTCTGACCGGTGTGCAAGGCTGCATACCACATATTGGTTCGGAAATCACCGCCCCAGCTGCCCAGCTTGCCTTTGAGGCTTTTGTCCCAGAGCAGGGAGGCGCCCAGTTTTTCGGCCTTGGCCTTGCTGATGTGCTTGGTATTGTAAGCAATGCCGGTTTGGCCCAGATCATAGGGCACGGCCGACAAGGTTCCCTTGGTAATCTCACGCAGCGGCTTGATCATGGCGGCCATGACATTTTTGAGATTGGGGATCTTGGATTCGTCCAATACCGAGGCAAAACCCAAATCGGCATAGCGGGCATAGTCAAAAACGGCGCTAAGGTGGGCGATGTTGAATTCCCCGCCGGGCGGATAAGACGCTTTGACCCGCGTCAGATAGGAATTCATGTCTCCGAATTCACCATCGATGACCTGAATGCCGGTTGCACTGGTAAATGGTTTGAAGGCATGCTTCCGGAATGCTTCCGAAACGGATCCGCCCCAACCGTCAAAGCGGATGGATTTGGCGGCCCAGGCGTCTTGTACGGCACGGCCAAAGGGCAAGCCGACCAGGCCGAGGGAAGCGCCGGCCAGACCAAGATACTTGAGGAAGTGGCGCCGGCTGATGGAGCCGTTTTTATAAGCGTCGTAAAGTCGATCCAGTTTTTCATGTGTTACGGTGGTCATTGTTCCTCCTTTCAAGTTAAGGTTTGTCAATTAGACCTTTTCTTTAGAAAACTTGCGGGATAAGTAGCCCGCCAGCAATGGTGTGGCCACAGTGAGAACAATCATGACGGCGCCCAGCGCGTTGATTTCGGGACTAATGGAATTTCTCAACATGCTGAATATCTTTACCGGCACGGTTTGATTTTGGGCGGTCGCCCAGAACAGCGTGGCCGTGATATCATCGAACGAAATGGTAAAGGAGAACAGAGCCCCGGCCATAATGGCAGGCAGCAGCAGCGGGAAGGTGATCTCCTTGAAAGTTTGAAAGGCATTGGCCCCCAGTGATTTGGCGGCCTCCTCGTATTCTTTTTTGATGCCCACCAAGCGAGCCTGAACGATCAAAAGCACATAAGGCAGGGTCAAGACCACATGACCGATCAACAAAAGCGCGAAGCTCTTGGGTTGCTGCAGCCACCTTAAAAACAGCAGCAAGGCGACGCCCAAAACCACTTCCGGAATCATGATCGGTGACAGCAAGAGCGTGTTGAGGGTGTTTTTACCGGGAAAATCAAAACGAATAAATGCCATGGCTGCCAGTATGCCGATGGCGGTGGATAATATTGCCGTGAGCGAACCCAGAATCAAAGAGTTTTGAAAGGCATCGATAATGGCTTCATTCTGAGCCAGTTTAATGAACCACCGAAAGCTGACTCCCTCCATTGGGAAGATGCCGAACTGTTTGGGATTGAAGGCCAGCACGATGACCACGACAATGGGTGCAAACAGGAATACATAAATCAGAATTGTATATAATTTGATCAAAGTCCAGCCCAAGGAAAAGTTTTTCATGGCTTATTTCCCCTGCATACCTTTGAAGATTTGATTAATGCCCAAATAACGGTTGTAGGTCCATACGATCACAAACAAGAGCGAAAGCAGAATTACACTGATGGCCGACCCGAAAGGCCAGTCCAGGGTGCCGATGACACGCTTGAAAATCAGATTGGCGATCATGTCGTTCCCGGGTCCGCCCAAAATCATGGGGGGCAGATAGGTGCCGGCAGTCAGCACAAACACAAGCAGACAACCGGCACTGACACCCGGCAGACTCAAGGGAAGGGTCACTTCTCTGAAAGCCTGCCATTCGGTGCAGCCCATGCAGCGTGCGGCTTCAAGTAAACTTTTATCGATGCCTTCCAAACTGACGTAGATATTCAAAACCATGAAAGGCAGCAAATACATGATCAAGCCCATCAAAACGGTGAATTCGTTGTAAAGCATGGAAATGGGGGTTTGAATCAGCCCAATTTTTATTAAAAAATGATTGATCAGTCCGGAATCACCCATGATGTTGATCCAGCTCATGGTGCGGATAATAAAACTGACCCAAAAAGGCAGCATGATGAGCAGGAGAAAGGCCTGTTTGTAGCGGCTTTCGCTACGATAGAAAAAGTAGGCCGGGATATAACCCATGACCACACACAGCAGCACGGTTTCAAAAGAGATGCGGATGGTGCGAATCAAAATTTTGGGATAGAAGAAATCCTCAAAAAATTTGGCATAATTCCCGAACTGAAAAGCCGGGATGTCGGCCCCGCTGGGGGCCCGCAACCAAAAGCTGTACACGACGATAAAGCAGATCGGGATGACCAAAAGAAAAAATATGGCACTAATGGACGGTGCCAGTAGCGCCCATGGTTTCCAGCCTTCTGATTTCATGCTATTTTACCTTTAACTGCGGGTTCTGTCCGGTGGTAGGAGCTCAGACAGCGATTGGGCTGTCGCTTGGATCATGTCTCCATATTTGGTTTTTATGGCATCCGCACTGTGCTGAATCACTGAAAAATCGAAACAAACCGCACCGACCCCTTTATTTGAGATGGGATCATAGAGCGGCGCGGCGATGGCGATCAAGCCGGGCAGATATTCCTCGATATTCATGGCAAATCCACGTGCCTTACTGGTTTTAAGATCGCTAGCCAGTTCGGCTTTGTCGATGATGGTATGTTTCGTTTTGGCTACCAGTTCCATCCGGTCGATTTTTTCAGCAATTTGATCTTCGGGAAGGCTGCATAGATAGGCCTTGCCCAAGGCCGTGTTATGCAGGCAATTTTTCGAGGAATCCGGCAGACTGTAAGTCAGCGTCTCCTCGGCCGACCGATGGTAGATGCGCACCATGGTATCATCGACCGCAAAAACCACATCGATACTGATATTGTGCTCGGCGTGAATCTGATCCACCACCTCCTTAATCAACCGCAAATGATCCGTGGCCCGCATCAAGTTCATACAAAACAAGGTGCAAAGGATCGATGGTCGGATTTCACGCGTCTTTTTATCTTTTTCCAGGTAGCCCAACTCCACCAGCGTGTTTATATAACGGTAGGTTGAAGTCATGTTTAATCCCAGCACTTTGGCGATTTCACTCTGGGTGAGGGCCGGAGTCTGGCCATTAAACAACGCCAGGATCTTCAAGCCCTTTTCAAGGGACTTGGAGAAATAGTATTTTTCCTTTGACATTCATTTATGGGCTGGTTTAGTATTATACTATTATAGAAATGAATTTACTATAATAGTTAATTACACAAAATAGAAACCGCATGTCAAGTCTAAATTTGTTTATGTTTTAATTGTTGCTATATTTCGTTATGGTTCAGCTTAGGGGTTATTCGCGGATGCAAGTCGAAGTAGCGTAATAAATAGGGAGGCAGGATGCTGAAAGAAGATATTAGCTTGAGTTTTGCCTGTGAGAACTCAGGTGAGAAAAATCAGGTTGCCCTTTCAACCCTGGTGATCACCTTGACCGATTTTCTGGATCATTATGGCGAAAAGAGCCTCATCGGAGAGACTTTTTTTAAGGTCATCGGCATCGGAGACGGATCCGCAAAATTGGAACGCCTTCTGGCAGCTTGCGGATATCATCAGGATAGTCACGGTTTTTTTGCCCACCTTCTTGATCTTTTGGGCCAGGCGGATGGAACCCAGACATTCGCCATCAACAATGTCAAAATGCCCCACCTGCTGCTCGTGGCCATGCTTGAAATCCTTTTACCGGGCAACCAGATTGTTACCATCAAAACCGTGGACCAATTGGAAACGGTGACCAACATTAAAGTGCCAACAAGCGATCGCAACGATATGCAGACGGTCATCGATACTTACCCGGTAAGGCTTTCCATGCACACTGTTCGGCAGATGCGGGTTTCACGGAATGTCGCCTACCAGTATTTACCGTTTGTCGAAGAACTGGATGTGGCCGGACACGTTAACACCTGGATCGGTCAGTTCCACCAGGGGCTGCTGGAGCAGATGTATCAAAACCGGGTCATTTTCCTGCTTAATATGAGTTGTCCGGTGTATTGCCGCTTCTGTTTCCGCAAGCACAAAGATTCCCGCAACGAAGCCAATCCCACTGGGGCCGATGTTGAACGGGCTGTGGCCCATGTTAAAAATTCACCCGCGATAAAAGAAATCGTCATCACCGGTGGCGATCCTTTTATGAACCGCAGCAATATGGCTACGGCCATCGATGGCCTCATGAAAATAGAACATGTGCAGACCCTGCGCCTGGCTACCCGCTGCATTGCCTACTACCCGCATCTGTTCCTGTCAGACGACGCGGAACTATTGCGGTACCTGAAACGCAAAAGTTTGGAGCTGCGTGAAAATGGCAAACGTATGGAAGTTGCCACCCATTTCATCCATCCGGACGAAATTTCTCCCCAAAGCTTGAAGATCATCTCAGAATTGGTAAACAGCGGCATTGCAGTATTTGTGCAGACGCCTTTTTTAAAGGATTGCAATGACGAAGGACCTGAGCTGGTTCGTCTTTTCAACCTGTTGCGCGGTGCCGGGGCCGAGTTGCATTATATTTATATTCCCTGCAGCCCCATCCATGGCAACAGCATTTATTGGACACCGATTGCCAAAGGCGTCGCCGTGGGTAATTACCTGCGGGCACATTTATCGGACCGGATCATTCCCCGTATTTGTACGGCCACGCCCATCGGAAAAATCGACTGGCACTCCAGCGGCTGGGCGGTGGAGCCGGTGGCCGGTAAAGACGATTTCATGTGGATTCGTACACCTTACACACCGGATTATTTTAAGCGTTTTGCTCCCATTGCCAACGAAATGGACATTATTCGTGTCAATGCCGAGGGGACCATAGATATTCATTATATGGCCAAACTCGGGGTAGCATCACTTTATCTGGGAGCCAGACCGCCTAAATCCGTTGAAAAAATTGCCGACGCGCGCCAAGATTCTAAGGTGGTACGAACAGAGATCTGGAAGCAAGAAGGCATCGCCTCATCAATTGTAGATAGCGAATCTACAACCCTAGCGCGAGTCCATGAAACCAGGGTCGAAATTGCGGCAGCATGCGACCAGCAGGATCTGGACTATATCTCAACCAACGAGCAGATATCCGATGTGGTGATTGTTGCCCCCAAGGATGCCACTGAATCCCTGTTTGAAATCGACAAGATTATCAAATTTTTGAGAGACTGCCCGCACGTGAATGCCGTGAGACTGCGCAGCTTAAATTTCAACTATGAACCGCATCGGTACACTGCGGTAGTGATTGACAAATTGGCCAGCTTGAATAACCTGACCATGGTGAATCCGTTGCGTCTGGAAATCGAGACCCAATTTTTGGTGGTCGACGAGATCAAGCCGGCCCATGCCAGACTGGCCCGACGGCTGATCGACAGAGGCATCAGCGTCTATAACAACACGCCTTTGCTGAGTCAAATTAACGACACACCCGAGGCAATACATCAGCTTGCATTTGCGTGTCGCCAAGCCGGTATTGAATTTCATCATTTGTATGTGGCCGGTCTTCCCATACAAAATAAATGGAACGCAAAAGATCCGGTAAGCCTTTATGATGTCGTTGACATTGCAACCATGGTTCGTCGCGAAGGCAGCGGCCGGGAGGTCCCGCGCTACATTATTCGCACATCGCTGGGAGAAGTGGATTTTGGGTTGTCATGCGAATTTAGCGGCGAGGGTGAGAATCTAGCAGTTAAACTGCTTCCCTACGACCTGGCTTATTACCGGGCTCTATACTCGGAATTCAGGTGGCCGGATGACGTGCGTGAGGATGAGGACGGCAAACCGATCGTGCCGGTTGCGGGTCTGCTTAAAAGTACTGATTTTGCACTGTCATAAATTGAGCTATCTTTTTGTATATAATGAATTATCCATATTTACTATACAGCCCAAACATAATCCATAAACCAGTATTCCCGGATTTGCGGGGCGAACCGTTCATTGCTGATCTGTCGCCAACCAGTCAGTTGCTGGCGGGTAAGGATTCCAGAGACCAGCAAGGGCTCCAAAAGGATCTGGAAATAATTATGGGATCCCGGTACCAATGGGGTCTGGCACCCTATCTGGAGCCCCGTGACAGCCTGTTGGCCGACTGCCCCCAGATGGTTGCCGAGAAACGATTTATTCATTTGGGGTTGGACGTGATCGTGCCCCTGGGCACACCTCTGAATGCGCCGCTGGATGCAACGGTTCAGGCTAGTGGTTATGAAGACGGGGAAGGCAATTATGGCGGCTTTGTGCTGCTAAGACATGAAAGTCCTTTTTACCAGACCTTCTACAGTTTTTACGGGCATCTGTGCAAAGATCGTTTGCCATCGGCAGAAGAATCGTTTACGGCGGGAACTCCCTTTGCCGAGATCGGTGATTTTCATGAGAACGGCAATTGGTTTTACCATACCCATATCCAGGTGATTACCCGGGCAGGATTGGAACAGGGCTATATGTCCAAGGGGTATTGTGGTAAACAGGATCTGGCCGTGATGAACGAACTTTGCCCGTCACCAATACCGATCTTTAAGCTATATCCAGCCTAATTGTAGATGCTGCGCCCTCGAAACAGCCGCTGACCGCACCAATACATGTTATCTGCCGCTGATCAAGCCTTGGCTTTGTATTCGGCTTTCTCCCAGTCTTCTATTTTCTCTTTTTCATCCACGTCTTCCCAGCCGGTTATCATCGCTTTGATATGAGCTAGCAGGGAATGTCCGGTGGTGGTCATGTAGACATGGACAATGATGAAGGTAAAGATGGCAAAGGCACCCGCCATGTGGATCCAGGCCACCACTGCCAGCGTAAAGCCGGGAATACCCCAATCCGCCCAGGAGTTATAGCCCCAGTACAGAAAACCCGTGATCATCTGGACCGGAAGGAGAAAAGCGGCCAGGTTCAGATAGACCAAACGCTGCAAAGGATTGTGCTTGGCCTCCTTACGCTTGGGAAAAGGGTGGGATTCACCCCGGAAAATACCATAGGCATAGTAGCGGATCAATTCGAACATTTTCTTGGTGGTGGGGATGTATTGTTTCCACTCGCCGGTTGTAAAAACCCAAAAGACAAAAAATGCAAAAGCGATCAGCCAGGTAATCCCCGCGTAGTTATGTACTTTTACGGCTGTTTGAAATCCCAGCCAATTGAAGGTGCCATGGACTTCAAATCCGGTGACCAAAAGAATGACAATCAAGGCCATTTGCAGCCAATGCCAGAATCGTTCATAGCGCGTATATAGGTAAATCGTGGTCATCTTGCTTGACATGATGGTTTATTCCTACTTCTTTTTGTTACCGTTTGTAAATATACGTCCGATACCGTGAAAGCTGACGCCCACCAGCGCGCCCAGAACCATAATCCATCCTAAAGTATCGATCAAACCGGCATCATCCCGACCCGGCATATAAAACCCGGCCAGGTTAGCCAGCCGGCTGCCGCTCTGGATGTGACATTCCGTGCAGGCCACCACATTGTCCTTGGGCGCCACCATGTGCGTGGTGGGATAGACATAGGTGGTTTCCACAAAGTCAAACTCACCGGAGAAGGGCAGATCGAGAGACTTGGCTCCACTTTCAAGGGCAACCTGCCAGTCGAGCGTACTCCAATAGCCCTTGGGACCTGACAACATGGGTGTTAAAAGCGTCTTATGGATTTTGTCATAAGGCTGAACACCCCGGTGTACTTTAAAAGGGTAGATGCGTGAGTTGGCATCTTTGGCATCACCCACCGGATGGCTCAGGGCCACCACACCGGAAGGATCAATCGGATCGGCTGCAGTGAGTGATTTAACAGACCCGTTGAACCAGAAATACTCGGGCTGCAGATTTTTTTCCCACTTCATACTGCCTTTAATGGAAAGGTAATCGTACTTTCCAAAGGCACCCTTGGTTTTATAAGGCTTGCCGTCCTTCTTTTTTCCCGACGAAGACCAATCCCATGACATTTTGGTGGGATTGACCCGCGCAAAAGTCGGGATGTGGCAACTCTGACAGGCAACCTTGTCCGTATGATCATTGGCCTTGGAGCCGCTTTGATGGGGTGTACTGCTATGGCAGGATTCACAGGTAATCTTGGATGTCAGATCATCTTCAATGAGACTTTTACGGTCTGTATAGGCCGGGGTTGTATAAATCCGGCCGGCGATATTGTGCTGGTTGGTGGTGTGGCAGCGCACACAATCAAAGTTCTGTCCATCGATGCCCATATGAACATCCAGAGCCTTGTTGGGCTTAATCATGGACGAGTCCAGATCGCCATGTTTGACACCGTCACCGCCGCCGCCATAGAAGTGGCATGAACCGCAATTCTGACGTGTGGGTCGGGCCACGCTTTGGACAGCCGTTTGAATTTCGGCTTGAATTTCATCGGCCAGTTCCTTCAGTTCCGGATCCTCCTCGGCGTCGGCCCTGAATGCATTCAAATCTTCAAACGACTCTTCCCAATTTATCTCCTTGCTGCCATGGCATACCAGGCAGTTGGTGGATTCGGTTTTATTACCCCAGCCGGGATGGCAGGAAAGGCATCCCTTGTCCTGCTGGTTGTTGGCCGAGATACAGAAGTTGTTAAGGGAATATGCTGATTTCCCCATGGGAACACCATTTTCGTTTGGTCCGGCGTTCCAGGTCCAGTGGATGGTTTTATGCAACTGTTTTTCAGCTTCAGTATGGCAGGAAAGACAGGTGGCGGTCACCTCCGATCCACTGGTGAACGGTTTTTTCAAGGCCGCATGCTGTGTGTGGTCGGCCGTGATCCAAAGCTTGGCGGATTGGGTTGCCTGTTTCGCCATGGTGCGACCAGGTGCCTCCCCCGGGCCGGTCTGCTCGGTATGGGCACCCGGTACAATACCCAGCAACATAAAGGCCAGCGTAAATCCGAGGGCTCCCAGCATGGTTCGATTTCCTGATTTTAGCATTAATGTACTCCTTAAAAGCCGGGCATGCTATATTAGCTAGATGATTCCCGGTCGCAATATTGCGACCGGGAATCTTTATAGGTACTATTCAGACTTCTTAATTTCATAGCTACCGTCTTTTTTGTATGTGGCGGTAGCCTCTAAATAATAGACTTCTTTTAAACTAGGTCTGAGATCCTGCAGCATGTAATATGCCTCACCGCTTTTGGCACCGGTGTTACATGCAAATACGATGGGTTTGTCCGACGGTAGTTCATTGACCTTTTTTTCCAATTCATCGGTGGGTATATTCACCGCCGAATTGAAGTGTCCATTAGCATATTCATCCGCATCCCGAACGTCAATGAGATAAATGCTGTCGGGCTGTTCTTTGATGATTTTCTTGAACGTGGCAATATCGATGCTGCCTTCATCCGTACCCTTCTTTACCGGAATAGAGGAAGCCGTTGCCGTGTCGCCGGCAAATTTTTTCCAGGCTGGATAGCCGGCTGCGAATACCTTGGCTTTTTTATACCCGAGTTTGACCGCCTTCCTGGCGGACTTGTGACTCATCTTTCAGGTAAAACCGCCACAATAAAAAACCACCACGGTGTCCAGATCGCGGGGTAATTTTCCCTTCAACTCTTCAAATTTGGAATCGGGGATACTAATGGCTGAGGGAATATATCCCTTGTCGTACTTCGCTTTCTTGGGGCGGGAATCGACCAGTACGATTTCATTGGAGTCAATCAGTTTGGCCAGTTGTTCCACTTCAATGGCAGCATAGTTGCCCGGTGTTTTCATCCATGCCGGAAACCCATCGGAAAAAACTTTTACATTGCTATAGCCGAGTTTTTCCGCCTTCCTGGCGGATTTATGGCTCATCTTTCAGGTGGGACCACCGCAGTAAAAGATCAAAAGCGTGTCCTTGTTTTCAGGCAGCATTGCCGTCATCTGATCGAACTTGCTGTCCGGAATGCTGACGGCCGTGGGGATATAGCCCTTGTTATATTTCGGTTTCTTGGGCCTGGAATCGATAATCAGAACGTCTTCCGACTTGGGCAGCTTGGCATACTGCTGGACAAAAGCCACATTGACGATGTCGTGAAAACGCCAGTCGGCACCAGCGGCAGTGCCGCCCGGAATATGCAGTTTCTGCCCCGGATAGATAACATCCGCATTTACAATATCGCTGCGGTTGGCATCCAAAATAGTCGTATACTGCTCCATGGAGCCATAGACCGACAGGGCGATTTTGCTCAGCGTGTCGCCCGGTTTGACGACATAAATATCGCCGGCACTGTCGCTGGACGCCAGGGTGGCTGCCGGCATGAATGCGCCGGTCGACAGAAGCAGGCCAACTGCCAGCAGGGTTGGTAAACATTTGAACCTTAGCTTGTTGAACATGCATTACCTCCTTTTCTAAACATGTTTATTTTGATTCCTACAGCTTATTGACACAATACCTTGGTATTGGTTTCATTTACATTTAGCCGGCGTGGGCGAGTCAGATGCATGTGAATACAGATAGGTAAAAATGTCGGTCAGATCCTTTTCTGCCAAAGCATCCCATTCTTCCCTGCAGCCGAATTCGTTAAAGGTTTTGTTGGTGAATAGTGTTTCCCACTCTGCCTGGGTGTGCGCATCCGGATTGACCGGCGGTTTTTGAGACGCGACTTCACCGCGCTGAAAGCAGGACTTATAGACTTTGCGGTAGGTATATTTGCCCTTGCGTTTATTGCCTTGCTCCAGGGCCAGGCTTGTTCCCAGAAAACAGAATGTCACCAAAGTGGCAATTGCGATTGAAACGATTTTTTTCTTCATTGTTTCCTCCTGATTACAGATCAGTGTATTATGTGGCAAACTTTCAATTTGGCTTTGTACTGAAATTTAGCAACCTTTATGCCAGGAATCTTTAATTTAGCAACCTTTATGCCAGGAATCTTTAATAACAAAATAAGGTTTTATCATGCTGTAATTAATAGATAATTTTAAAAAAACCAAAAAGGGGCGCTAATGAGGGTGCCTGGAATGTTATCAAGTGTTAACTCTTTGAGTTAACAAATGTTTTTGTTTCTAAGCGCTAAAGGACCACATACCGGTGACATTCTTTCAGGATTTTTGATAATTTGCCTGGTTGCACCACGGTTATACCCTGGTTTGACAATTCAACCTGCCGGGAGGCATACTGCCTGGCGCTGAGTGCGCACAAAGATATTTGGACAACTTTTCGCAACCGGTTGAAGGCTGTTGTCTGAATGTATGCCCATCCCGGGCCCAGTAAATGCATCCGGACGATCTTTTGTTCCTGCACCGCGGCATCCGCCAGGTGAGTTACATAATTGAAATACCTGTTGGAGTTGACGATGATACCGAGCGTATTGTTTGGTTTCATAGCGGCTACCACCAGCAGATCACGCGATCATATCCGAAGATGTCTTTTACGAGCCGAGACCAATCCACGCTGGACCCGGAGATTTCATCCCGGTAGAGACTTACAACCGCGATGTCATCATCATTCGCCGATGCCTGGATGAGTTCGGCAACATATTCATCCGGTTTGGATTTTAGGATATGAAGTACTTTGGCCATGTTGTCGCTTCCCGGGAGGCAAATGGTAGCAATGTCCATACCAAGCATGAGAATACTGTGTTAGAACCTGAAATAATTATAAAATTCAATTATGAGCTGACTGCTTGAATTTTTCACGGAAGTGCTTTATATTTACATTTGTTAACTTTATTCACACAGGTTAACAGAGGATAAGGCTTATGGATATCTCAAAATACTGGAAGACCATTGTCGATACCATCCAAGACGGTGTCATGGTAGTAGATCCCGGAGGAAAAGTACTGTCGGTAAATCCTGCGGCTGAGCAGATGACCGGCTACAAGGCTGGAGAGTTGATCGGCAAGTCCTGTCGTATTCTGGATTGTACCGGTTGCGATATTATCGGGAAAGGCTATGCGGAAAAGTGGTGCGGACTGTTTCTGAAAGGTAATGTCAAGGCCAAAAAGTGCCTGATCACCAATAAAGATCACCGGACCATCAACGTTATAAAGAACGCCACCATTTTATATGACGAAAACAAGAAGATCATCGGTGCAGTTGAAACCCTGACCGATATGTCCTCGCTGGTTTCACAGCAAATAGAAATTTCAGAACTGCGTCGCAGCCTGCATTTGGATCAGGGATTCCATGGCCTAATCGGAAAATCTCCGGTAATGCTCAACTTGTATGAGCTGATTGAGAATGTCGCCCGGACCGAAGCACCGGTGATAATCAGCGGGCCGAGCGGATCCGGAAAGGAGCTGGTGGCCCGGGCGATTCACGATTGCAGCGAACGCCGGGATATGCCATTTGTGAAAGTGAACTGTTCGGCTTTGAATGAAAATCTTTTAGAAAGCGAATTGTTCGGACATGTAAAAGGTGCCTATTCGGGAGCAGAACGTAGCCGAATCGGACGTTTCGAAGCAGCCCACAATGGCACCATATTTCTGGATGAAATCGGGGATATCAGTCCCGCCATTCAGGTCAAACTGCTGCGAACGCTGGAAGAAAAAGAGATTGAACGTGTGGGTGACAATCAACCCATCAAAGTAGACGTACGGGTTCTCACGGCAACCAACAAGAATCTGGAAACACTGGTCAGCCAGAACAAATTCCGGGATGACCTCTATTTTCGCATTAATGTCTTTCCCATCACCTGCCCACCCCTTAAGGATCGTACCTCCGACATCCCCAGACTGGTTCAAGATTTTATTCGTATATATAATGAGAAAAGCGGCAAATCGATCCTGGGTATGACCCCGGAAGCAATTGAGAAAATTACGACCTATCACTGGCCGGGAAATGTGCGCGAATTGCGCAATGCCATCGAATATGCTTTCGTATTATGCTCCAGCGGTGGTATCGGTGTCGACCACCTGCCACCTAAAATCGTTCAGGCCCCGGTGGAATGTATTGAACCCTCTAAAGAGAGCGCAGCCAGCAGCAGGAAAGCTGGTTCTACAAAAAGGGAAGCACTGATCGCGGCCCTGCGACAAGCCCGTGGTAACCGTTCCGAAACGGCCCGCATATTGGGTGTGAGCCGTGTTACTGTTTGGAAACAGATTAAAAAATACAATGTCGATTTATTAAGAGACCTCGCTTAGCGCTCGTTGATCGAACAATTGAAGAAAGGTGATTTAAGCAATGAGTTTAAAAACACGCCCGCTCATCGGCATTACCTGCCTGGCTCAACGTGAGAATGACTGGACGGATCTTTCCCTGGGATTATGGAAAGACTGCCTATTTCGGGATTACACCCAGAGTGTGGCGGCAGCCGGAGGGATTCCCGTGGGCATACCGATACTTGAAGACAAGGAATTAATATCGGATTTACTGGCTCGGGTGGACGGGGTAATCATCTCCGGGGGGCCGGATGTTTATCCCTATTTATATGGTGAAGAAATGCGGCCGGGCAACGGGCATGTGGATCATAGATCAGATACGACGGAACTGGAGATCGCTAGACGAACGCTTGAAAATAAAAAGCCGACCCTGGGTATCTGCCGGGGGATTCAGGTCATGGCCGTAGCTGCCGGGGGCAGTCTGATTCAGGATATCAAAAGCGAGGTAAGCGATCCCCTCATGCATTGGCAGAATTCCACCAAGGACACTTTTGCCCATCAGGTGGAGGTCAACGCGAATTCTAAACTGGCTCGGATCATCGGTTCCGGCAACCTATGGGTCAACAGCCATCACCATCAGGCTGTACGTGCGGTGCCGGGCGAATTTAAGGTCACGGCTCATTCCGGCGACGGCGTTATCGAGGGTATTGAGAATCCTCGGCATCCCTTTTATTTGGGTGTGCAGTGGCATCCCGAAGGAACTACATTCGTTGACAAGCCGTCTTTGAGGTTGTTTGAGGCGCTGGTCAAAGCCAGTGAATAATATGAATATAGATGCGTATATCAAAAGTGTTGATGACGGTACCCCGCCGCCCGGTCTATCTGAAACATTGGTGTCACTCTGGTGGGACAGAAAAGGCGATTGGGATCGAGCACATTCCATTGCCCAAGAAATACCGACGGTTCAGGGTAGCGCCGTGCACGCCTATTTGCACCGTGAGGAAGGGGTGATCTGGAATGCCGACTACTGGTACAACCGTGCCGGCCGCAGGCGGCCGAACATTTCGCTGGCGGATGAGTGGCGGCAGCTTGTGGAAGAAATGTTGGAGGCATAGTGAAAGGGGACGTCTACGATACCAGGCCATATATAAGCAAGCATGCGATCATAGACGTCTCCTAGTGTTTACTTGATTAAAATCGGCACAGACGGATTTTGATTCTTTAACTGGAGAATCCATTCGGCCTTTCACCTATGAATCGGTAGGCAATCCGAACGGATGGTACTTATTCTATCAGCCCCATTTATTACCCAATGCGTCCAGCCCGGCTCTGCCTAAATCCTCCGGAGACATGGCAATTCTGAACTCGCAGTCGCCGTTGAAATTCAGGAAAAATGGTTCCGAAAATGACGGTATTTCCGCAGGATCGTTGACATTTATAACCGCCACCGCTCCACGGGTTCCATTCTGCTCCGTGAAATATATGGATTCTGGCTTCAGATCCTGGATTATTTTTTGGAGTATATTACCGGCTTTTTCCTCTCTCAATAAGGTATTGAATGGCTCGTGAGGTATCCTCACATTCATTATCATTCTCATGTTGAATCTCCTCTTAATGAAGCATGTAAATCTGTAAATTTATTAGAAAGCATCTTGAAAATTCAATGAAAAAAAGGGGTATTTCAGATAAGCAGTAGGATCTGGTTGAAATTTGAATCTAATCATCGTGGATAAGATTTGTTGCGATGTCAAAGATAAGGAATCGTTATCTGAAATAGCAGTAGTTAAAATAACCACAATGTAGTATCTGTCAATTTGTCTGATCGTAACGGCTTTTTAATAAACAATTTTTAGCAAGGTATTAATGCGCTAGATGCTTCAATGGGGATCATTATGAATTCGGGTATGATCTAATGGGGCTCCTGTGGATTTATATCTTCGGCTACGAAGCTGTTTTTCAGGTGAAACAAATTATGCTTTCAAAACGCTATCCATGGCTTCGCCTTCATTTTTTTTTGCCGGTCGAACTTTCCGTTTTTGAGAAAAAAGGCCACCTGCCTGAGAACCTCATCGTCATTCATGATAAAAGTATGCGCTTCGGGTACAACTAAAAAATCTTTCATGCCTTCAAGCTTGGCATTTTCCACAGAGACCTTGCCGTCGTCTTTACCGGGTATGAGCAGCGACAAAATCGGATTAATGGACCGATCACCGGTAATTATGCCCACCTCATACCGGGGCGCTGCGAGTGTTTTAGGCAGGCTGGTCTCGTCGGTACCTAATTGCAGACCGGCAGGCCCGTTTAACCACTTGAAGATTTTGGTTCCCTTAAATTTGTCGACCGCTTCACTGCCGCGATTGGGTGGACTCAGCATAACCACGCGGCCGAGTTTTGAAATGTCGTTATGCTCCAGATAATATCTGACCAGAATGCCTCCCATGGAATGGGTGACAAAATGTACTTTTGACGCACAAGCTTTTGAGCACGTTTCGCTGGCTTCTTTGATTGCTTTGAGTGCAAGGGTTTGAATATTTTCTGTGCGGGATGGATAGCCCCCATTAATCACATGGTAACCGAGCATGCCAAGGTGGCGTTCAAGTTTGAGCAAGGATTTTTCCGTACGGGCCAGACCGTGCAGCAACACCACGCATTCCGGCCCGGTGCTTTCGGCCTTTGCAGGAAAGCCGAAAAACACGAGGATCAGAGCGGTGACTATGATTTTACAATGACGCGTTCTCAATTATATGTAGTTCACCTTTTATACAAGCAGTATTAATGTTCGAAGTATTGTCCGTAGTTCATGCTCATTTGTTCATGGCGCCTTCAATACAAACCAGCCCGTTATTGTCGGTTTAGATATCGTCGCTTGGGCCTTTCCATTCTATTTATACGCTATCTCATTGATCATAATGGTACCCTTGACAGTTGCAATCACATAGGGGTGGAACGGAAAGTTTTAGCCGGTCAGGTACGTATATCAGATTATTCTGCGATAGCTTGTAATCTAAAGCCAAGTATTCCTGGAACGGGAAATACCTCGTCCGGTGCAATCCCGATAGTTTTTAAATCAGCAGAGAAGCTGAAGCGTTCCGCCTTGAAAGCAAACACCTTTTCAATGGAGACCAATTCGAGTTTAAAACCGGCTGATTCAAACGCCTCATACAGATCCTTGAAAACATTTTTCCGGATCAAGGTATGCTTCACAAATTCATTTGGTGGTTTTACATATCGCTGCTTGCTTTCGGATAGGTAATCTTTCCACCGTTGGTGATGTCGAAAAGCCAGTACGCCTTTTTTACCAATGTCATCGCAGTTCAGGAATTCGAAGGCGAGCAAAGAATGAAGACTTGTTTTAGACAATTCATTGGCTTTCCCAATAAGTTTGACCATAATTGGTTTTAGGGTTGAGAACCGTGGTATTCTATTTTCACCGCCATAGCGTAAATGGGTCTGGCCTGATTTTTTATTGATTGTGCACCTGATTTTGGTTTGCAGACTTGGCTGAGCATATACCAGGTCGTACTCCAATATATCACCATACTCAAAGGTCTTTATGGCAGTTATATCTTCTGCGAGACAGTTTTCGATTGGAATAAAAATAAAAGCGCAGGCAAGAATGATAATGAATATAGTTTTCATAATTTCAATATGCAAGCGTATCAGATTAAAACGCAATTTTGGACCTCAATGAGGGCCGTTTAATCCTCACCGTCATTCGTTTGAGGGCCATTGGCTTTGAAACCTTCTTGAAAGGTAACGGTTCAATGGGGAATGCGCCTGTCCGATTTGTAGTGCTTAATGGCAGACCTGATGCCGTTATACATACTCACATTTCCAAAACACATAAATTTTGTTAAATAATCTTCCTTTAGTTCAAGCGAATGGAGTATCTGTTTTTCAGGTATCCCTTTTTCCCAGTGCAGGATTATCTTTCCATAAAGGTTTTGAAGAAAATCCAGCTTTCTGCGTATGTGCTTTTTGCCGTCTTTGCGTTTGGGGAAATGGCTGCAGAGAAGCGTTTGAAAGTCCAATGAAAGTATTTTTTTCAGGGACTCGATTTGATTGCCTAGATTTTCATCGGATCGAAAATATTTTATGCGATCACCCAGATAAAGGTCACCGGAGAAAAGTACGCCCTTGTTTTGGATTAAGTATGCAGTGTGATCTTTGGAATGTCCGGGCGTATGGATCGGTATCATCTCTCCCCAAATGGTTTCTATTGTTTGCGGAGCCGGATTAATCTTTACCGGAGTCGTTTTTCCCCAGACATATTTTTGATAGGGCAGAATTTTGAATGCGGTTGCCATTTTTTCGATCGTTATTTCATGGCCATAGGCTTCCGTGCCCAATGCTTGCACCATGGCACCGGCATTGCCACTGTGATCTTCGTGATGATGGGTTAGGTATATGCGTTTGATATTGTGTTTGGAAGCAATCCGCAACGCTTCCGTTTGCATGCGCGATTGGGCGGTATCTATCATTATATCGCCGAATACATAGCAATGGACCGTCATCAAGGGGGAGCCTATTAAAGACCATCCCAGTTCGTATGCTTGAATCTGGTCGAAATCGTGGGTTTTAATCAATCTCATATTGGCTTAATTTATGGGTCAAACAACTAGGGCCTATTTCAAAAAAGATAAGGGTTTCTGGCAAGGCGCAGAGCGGCGAAAATGCGGAGCATACAGGCAGTATGTGAGCATTTTGAGTTGTTCTGCAACACAGCCAGGGGATCTTAGATTACTTTGAGATAGGTTATAGAAGTCATGTGAATAATTTTTTCGGTCGCTTTATTTGGGGCGGATATTATCATGGGTTGACATCACATTTCAACTATTCAAAATAATTCCAACCATTTTTTAAGATATCAGACCCATAGACATGGGAACAAAGCGAATGCCATTTATGCACTGTTCTTTACCGGTTGGTTTGAAATTAAAGCGCTCATACGCCTTGATCGAATTGGGCGATGCATTTACGGTGACATGCGAAGTATTAACGTCATGCAGCCGGCACTGTTCAATGGCATGGCTCAGTAAGGCTCTGCCGATACCCATATGTTGATGCTGTGAATCAACAAAAAATAGGGCCACATGGTAATAATTCCGCACCACAATAACACCGAGAATTTTTGAGCTATCTGATGCGATTAAGCCAAAATGGTCTTTTTTGAGATGTTCAACAAGAGCATCCGGCTGGATGTAACTTAAAAATTCTTCAATACCTTTCTGTGAGAATTCCGGCGCTACAAACCGGTGGAACACATCGCTTATAAAGATGAATACAGAGATTTCATCACCCGGCTTCATCGGCCTGAATTCAATCGAAGTATCCATGGCAGCTTCCTTCAGCATCATAACGCGGGTATATCTTCAGTCTGCATTTTAAATATTAAAAAGTCAGGCAAGGGCTTTTTGAACCATTTCCCATCTCGCATCTGCTTGCAGTTTTTTATTGCGGTGATAGGTCAACGCCAAGGCGATGCAGTTTTTTAATTCCTCGAGAGGGATTTCTTCATCAATCTTGAAAACAATGCTTCTATTTTTTTCGAATCTAAATTTATCGGCATATTTTTCTCTGAATGCCGGAACCAAATTCGCGGTGCATTTAAAGTACAGGGCATATTGTTCCGGGTTAGATTTTTTCCAATCAATCCTGACGGTGCTTCCGGATTTTGTCTCTGGTGTTAAATAGCTCGGCTCACCCCACTTCAGGGTTTCTTCTATTTCTCCGACACTTTCCATTGCTGCGGCTGTTTCCAATATCAAATGGCGCAGAAACATCAATTTAGCTCTTATATTTTGGGGATAGGATTGGAAAACAGCAGCAACTTCAGGGTCTTTTATATTTTTGGATATTTTGATTCTTTTAGTCATGGTGTAGCTCGATTTTAAAGCAGCATAATACCATCAATGCTTATTTCCCCAACGCCATTTGGCGGGTTCTCCCTTTTTCCAACATATCAGTATCAGTAAAATAGTTGGGATGGAACAATAGATAAAAAACCAAGTTTTATTTTCATTATACTCAATCAACACGATACCGGCGGTTATCAGCACAAAATAAATCAATACAACGACCCAACCCTGCCATTTCACCGGCAATCCCCAACCAAAACCATATTTTTTAGCCGGAAACCAGTAATCATTTTTGCTTTTTTGCATATAGTCAATCCTATTATATTGGAGAGGGTTTGTCGAGCGAACGGCAATGATAAGGGGACGCGATCACGTCCAGTTGTATCCTTTTGCTAACTGCGTAAAACTGTTTTCTGGCTCATCAGAAATGGCAGAACTCCGATGAACCACAGAATTGAGCCAACAAGCATCAAATTGTCGATATCCATAAATGCTAAAATCATTAAGTTTCCCGCAAATATAAATCCCGATTGCCACCTTGGAATGTCGCGCGTAATGAAAAGGCCGCCTGCGATAATCATAAATCCGAGCAGGCTAAATCCTGCGAGCGCTGAGGTTAGTAAAAGCATTCCCTGCATTTCTGTGAGCTTTTCTATCACATCTAATAAGATGGGGATATTATTTGTACTGACGTTTCCCAAAGCGACGAATGAAAGCCAGGACCCAAATACTCCGCCCATAAAAATCATGCCAAACAGTGACAGGAATATCCCCGATATTGCCAGCCGTGGTTTTTTTGGAAATAAAAGACTCCCCAAAAATGCGATCGCGGGAATACCGAGAGGTATAGCCAAATAGATGATCAGATGCGGTAAAATAAAATCCATAATGGATTTTGAACTGAATAATTCCAAAAAACGCTCTGGTGTCGGGGGAATGTAAGAAAACTTAATTGTGGTCAAGTCAGCCAATGTATATTCACCAAAGTGATGCAAAATAAATGATGCAATAAGCATGGCTGGAAAAATAATCAAAGATACAATTCCTACCGGTTTTAATGATTTAAAGATTTCACTGTTATTCATGATTCCTCCTGTTAATCTGATTTTTGAACACTTAACGTAACCATCCCAAAAGCCATAAGATCGAGATCATTATTATTCGGTGTCACATAAAGATTAAATCAGATTAACAGATAAAAAATCTTGTTCATTAGCCTATGTTAATGGATTAATTTTCACTTTTCTTTCTTATTCTGCTTAAGCTAACCGGTGAAATGCCTAAGTAAGAGGCAATATAATAATGTCTTACCCTGTTGATTAAGCCGGGATACTCGTGTAAAAATTTTTTATACTTGGTTTCAGCATCATCAAAGCGCTTTTTAAAAATGGTTTTAAAATGTACTTTTTTTGAGAAATAAACGACAAAATAGGTGATATAAAGAAAAAACCTTTTGAAATTAAGGTCCCTGGTCCCGGGTTCATAAGAATGAGAGATTTCAATTTATCAGGGAAATTTATGGCAAATTGAATAGCAATGGCACCTCCCATTGACATTCCTCCAAGAATACATTTGTCTATATTTTTTAAAATGACAAATCGATAAATATCATCAGCCATCTGCTGTAAATTACACCCGATCTTAACTTTGCTGGAATTGCCATGCCCACGAACATCAATGGCATAAACCTTATACCTTCTGGCAAATTTTGGAACGTAGTCATTTGCCCACATTTTTGAGGAAGATAGAAAGCCATGCAACAGAATAACTACCGCTTCTCCGTCTCCATATTCTTCGTAATACAATTCTATGTTGTTGAGTTCAATTTTTGGCATAACGCCGTAGTGTGCGGCGGTGGTGCGCCGTCAGCAGCAGTGTTGGGTCAATAATTGAGTTGACATCCCAGAAGTTGTGTTGTACATATTGTTGTACATGTACAGGAGGTGTCCAATGGATGCGATAACATATACCACAGCCAGACAAAATCTTGCAAAAACAATGGAAAAAGTCTGCGAAGATCATTCGCCGGTCATTATAACCCGAAAAAAGAACGACTCCGTGGTTATAATGTCTCTTGAAGATTACACAGCACTTGAAGAAACTGCCTTTCTTTTGCGCTCTCCCAAAAACACCAGAAGGTTGATCGAATCCATCGTCCAACTGGCCGAAGGAAAAGGAAAAGAAAGGGAGCTTGCCGAGTGAAGCTGATCTTTTCCGATCATGCATGGGAGGATTACCTTCACTGGCAAAAAAACGATAAAAAGATTCTCCGACGAATTAACAAACTAATTAAAGAAATCAAGCGCAACCCGTTTGAAGGAATCGGCAAGCCCGAACCTTTGAAACATGCGCTTTCAGGTTACTGGTCTCGTCGAATAAACGACGAACATAGAATTGTGTACAAGGCCTCGGCTGACGCCATCCTGATAGCCCAGTTACGTTACCACTATTGATTTTACCTATAGTCAAGCGTAGATATAACCCCATTCCCTTGATCTTATTGCTATATCTCTTTAGAAACTGCGGTGTGTCTTTAAAAGTTCGGTTTCAGGTCCACAGCATTTTTTGCCATCGAAAAATTCACAAATCAAACATGCCAGGGGCGCAGGCGACGGCATCTCTCCCAGTTTGACCGATATGTAGGGTTCCAAAATTCCCAAGGCCTTGATCAGCTTTTCAGTATCAACAGTCACAGTTTTTCCGGCCTTGATCAGCGCCGCAACAACAGCCTCAGTGGCCACATTGCCTGTGGCACCGGGTGCAAAGGGGCACCCGCCCAACCCGCCGACACTGGCATCAACCGTCTGTATACCGTAGGAGACAGCTCGAAGGACATTGGCGATTCCCATGCCGTAGGTGTCATGAAAGTGGACAGCAATATGCTCTGCCGGAACCTTAGGCAACAGTAAATCCATCAGCGTTGCCACTTCATCCGGAGTCGCTTTGCCGATGGTATCTGAAATAGACAACTCGTCAATCCCCATATCGATCAGACGCTGCGCGAGTTTCACAACAGGGCCGGGAGCAATCTTACCCTCAAACGCGCACCAGAATGCTGTGGAGATATATCCCCGGATGGGCAGGCCCAGTTCCCTGGATCTGAGAACCACCGGTTGGAAACGCTCTAATGAACCGTCTACTGTGGCATTGATGTTTTTTTGGTTGAAGGTTTCACTGACCGCCGTGAATACAGAAATTTTATCTGCACCGGCATGAACAGCCCGGTCAAGCCCTTTTAAATTGGGAACAAGCGCCGAGTAGATCACGCCTTTTTTTCGTTGAATTTCTTTAAATATTGTTGCGGCGTCGTTGAGCTGGGGAATCATCTTTGAAGAGACAAAAGCGCTGACTTCAATTTCGTTTACGCCTGACGCAGACAAAGCATCCACAAAGGCGACCTTTGCATTTGACGCTACTATTTCAGTTTCGTTTTGCAGCCCATCCCTGGGACCGACTTCAACAATTTTTATCATTGGAGGCACCAGACCATTTCTTTGGGGGCCAAGTCTGCTCTTGACTCTTTCTCAACTCTGACTAGAGCCAAGAGCAGACTTGATAATCATATAAAGGGCCATGAGTTATAAAAAGGCACCTCTCTAACTATAGCAGATACAGCTATAGTACCAGTGGGTATTAACCACAACCCCTGGTATTGGTTCAATTTTAGGCATGACCATCACACTCGAGATTGACAATAACAGCCGGTTTGCTGCGGCTGGCAATTATGCTTCTTACTGTCGCTGTATTAAAAGTACAAAGCTTTCCAATAAAAAGAAAAAGGGACAGGGCAATCGCAAAAACGGCAATAAGTATCTTGCATGGGCCTATGTGGAAGCCGTCTGAGTTTAACTAATTGTTCGGATTCTTAATGGATTCCAACGCTTCGGCGTCTGCCAAATCCTTAGTTCTTCCGGAGGCTTTTTTGTTGAGAATTAAGTCATCGAGCGAGGGAATGCGCACTTCAATTCCCTCAATAGTTATTGGAATTGAGTCTTGGTATGTAGGCTCGAACGTTAGCCCGGACGCAGCGGTGATGATATCAATCCTTCTTGGAGCAACTCCAATCTGAAAAATTGTCCCATCTGTCTGGAGATCTTCCTTTGAAATATTATGCAGTGGTGCGCCGAAACGATCCAACGCCCTTAAAACGGCATCAGCATTCTCAGGTGACGGCATAACCCAAATATCGATATCCATTGTAGCTCTTGGATAACCATGGGCAGCTAACGCATAGGCGCCGACAAGGATGAATCTAACCTTTTCGTCGGACAAGGCTTGTAACATGTCTCTGTAGTCTTCGTTCAACATCGTGTTTCACACTCAAAGATGCAATTTCACGCGTCAAAGGCCATATTAGGCTAATACGGTATTCAGGCGTACCGGGGACATAATCGTCATTCAGTTGATCATTCATCCGATGTATATTTACGACGTTCCTATTCATGGACTTAACATACTATTTTAACGAATATAAATCAATATGAGAGATGGCTGTCCGAACGGCAGAAGTGTGCGGCGGGGGCACGCCGTCAGCACAAGTGGTTATACGCACCTACTTATAAATTTGGTTGAAACAACTTTTTAAGTTTTTCACGCTGCATTTCTGAGAGACCAGCCAAATTAGGGTCTTTATTTATTGATTGAAACGCAGCGTCATTTTGGATAGAAGTCCCACCGTTTCTTGCCAAACCCATATTGTTTAGCACTTCGCCAAATTCATTTTCCACACGACCAGGTACAACCATTTGAATAATTTGCACCTTCAAAGAGTATATGCGCGCAAGGTCATAATGAAGATCGAAGTCATACTCCTTTTCCCACTCAGTGTTACTGATTAAAACAAAAGCATTTCTTAGGGATCTAAGAGCAACATCATCTATCTCGCTTATAAATTGATTTGCCGATTCTCGTTGCTTGTCTACTGAAAGCTCTTTCCATTCACGCCTTACAGTATCCATCGTTATAACACCCAGTATATTGAGCGGCGGTACGCGCTTGTTTGGAGAAGGAAAATTTATTTCAAACTGGTTCCATTTCCCCAAAAGGATTTTTTGGGAGGTACGCAATAAATAAGTCCATTTTGGATCATTATCTTGTGGCGGATTGGCTGCTGCTTTTTGTGTAACGCGAGCCAATTGAGTGGCATTATTAATCTCGTCTGGTTTTAGCTCATATGCTTGCAGCATTTTTTGATATGAAGTTAATAAAAAATTATTATCCCATTTCTCTGTGAGATTCCCACTTTTTGGCCTTGCGAGATTATAATACATACGACTCCAGATACGAAAAACTTCTGATTTTTGGTGCTCTTCCGCGAGCGATGAAGCACGTGCCATAACTGAATCGCCGGTTTTTGCAATCTCACGAAACGACTCAGGATCAGTGTGCTTAATCTGTGATAATTCTAGCAGAATTGCCCCTTTATCTAATAACGCTTCCACAAGAAATTCTCGATCTTGAGTTTCTTCAAAAAAATGAATGGCCTCATCAGCCCAGTAGTTTGTTGAGGGTTTCGTGTCACTTTTGATTTCTTGAAGCCTATAAAGACGTGTGTTTAAAGATATTGCATCATAAATCGTCTTAGCTATGATCTTTTTTCTTTCGCTTAGTCCTGACTCTGACCACCATTTTTCAAATGCCGCCCTTGAGGAAGCCACTTGGGTAGGAAGGGGGCGGTCTGAGTGTATCGTTCCAATTTTTCTTGCTTCTTTTACTGTCCGGACCCATTCCGTTAGGGGTTCTTTTGATCCGGAGTGATTGTGACTATCAGTAATCGGTTCATCTGATACAGGTTTTGTCCATATAAGCAGAAGTATCAATGTGGCTAAAGCAACCACGATTAGCGACACTAGGAGCTTTGGTGCTATCGGGAGATTAGCTGCCCAAGGAATTAATTTCTGTAGACTTTCTATAAATTCCATTTTTTGTGTTTCCATTTAAAGCGTATAACGATGCAGATCAGGCGCGGCTATTTGCCGTCGCCTGCATCTGGCTAGTTATGCTTATTATCTTTCATGACAAAATCAGTGATTGCTTCGACCAGATCAGACATTATAGGCAGATCTGGTTGGTTATAGGTTGCGACATTTTTCATTCGATCTGATTCAGACTCCTTGAAAATATGATTCATGCCTTTGATAATCTTCAATTGTGACCGCGGATTTGCCATGGCAAGTGATTTGGCATCCGCTGCGCTTACTTGGATGTCCGTTGAACCCTGGATAACCAATACCGGAATCTTTAGATTGGCAATTTCTTTGGCTGGATCATATTTAAACCAAGAAATCATATATGGCTGCACGCTGGGCCTGAACAAGGAATACAATAACGGATTAACCTCGCTGACTGTATCCCCCTGGCTGAGTTTATCAATAATTGGCATTGCGATATTCAAAACTTCAGGTGGTTGAGACTTAAGCTGCGCCTTAAGGGTTTTATCTGCCGAAAGACCAGGACCTGAAATAGAAATGAATTTATCAATGCCTTTCTTTTGAGCTGCAACCATTCCAATTAAAGAACCCTCGCTATGCCCGATTATTATTACCTCATTAAATCTCTTATCATTTATAAGCAATTCAACCCAATCTTTCGCATCAGATATGTAATGTTCAAAACGCAACTCTTCTTCATTCCCACCGGCTCTCTGGCTTTTTCCGACACCACGCTTATCATACCTCAATGCTGCAATGCCGTTTTTTGATAAAGCCGATGCCAGCATCTTTAATGAGTTGTTTTTCATTGCGGGATTATTGCCGTCTCGATCTGTCGGACCCGATCCCGCGATAATCAACGCGACTGGCACCTTTTTCTTTTCATTGGGAACTATAAGGGTGCCTTCCAATGTTCCTGTCTTGGTTTCAAGTTTAACGTAGGTTTCTGATTGGTTCGCAAATAGACCATTCGCCAGATAGAACGAGAGCAACACGGCAATGAAATATTTTTTCATACTCTACTCATTCCTATTCAAAGCATAACTAGTATTATACGGCCTAAATGACCGCGGAAATGCGGTAAAAAGTGCAGCCTAACCCGCAGTGGATGATTTTATTAGAAGCCCCAACATTTCAATGTGTTATATCGCAAATTTAGACTTATTTTTCTGGGCTTAAACTGCGAAACATGCAGTCTAACCCGATTTCTGGTAATTGAAATCCAAAATTATTGGAACGTACGAGCTTTAGTTGAGTACCGCTTGGGCATACTTGCTTTCAGTCCAAGAATTTTATTTCCTGTCCAGGACGTGCCAGTTCATGCAACATATCATCCAGAAATGTGATCAACTCGGATGAATCGAGATCGGGAGGGATAATCAGGTCGTTGTCCGGTATCTTCGCCCCGTCACCAACTCGATATGCTTTCCATTGTCCTTTCTCCTGGATGATTTCCAATACAAATCTATCGTAAACGTTGAATTTCATATTATCCGGGTCAGGTAGGGTCGCGCCAGATTTCCAGCAGAGTCAAATCGTCGTTGATCTTGGCGTTGCCACGCCATTTATTGATTTCTTTCAAGAGCGCCGGTCCAACGGGCGGTCCTTTCGTGTCCTTGATAAATTGTATCAGGCGGTCGGTGCCGAACAGTTCCCGGTCTTCATTTTCAGCTTCGATCAGACCGTCTGAAAAAAGAAAAATGGACTCTCCGGGCGACAGGTTGATCTCCTTTCTCTCAAAAGAAGCGTGCGATGTGATGCCCAATGAAATACCTTCCAATTGGGGCAGGACGCCGACATTCCCTCCAATTATCCATAAAGGCTGCAGATGACCGCCCAAGGCAAGCTCCAATTTTCCGCTTGCCGGCCAATATTTTACCAGAACGATGGTGGCAAAAAAGCCTTCTTCGGATATCAGGTTGTACAGACTGGTGTTGACAGATTCCAGGATTTTATCGATTTGATTGTGAGTCCGGGATAATATTCGGATCCGGGTGGACAGGGCCGCCATAATCAGGGCGGCCGGAACGCCCTTGTCAGCCACATCGGCTACATAGGCCAACAAACTGTCGTCCGGCATCGGAATCACGTCGTACAAATCGCCGCTGACATAAGACGCCGGTACCGATGTGGCCCAGATATTTCCGCCGGCTTCGAGCTCCGGGAGCTGAGGCCAGAACAGGGTTTGAATTTTTGTGGCGGTTTTGAGCTGTTTTTCCAACTGCGTTGACTGGGCCAATACCGTGTCATGCAGGTCTTTTATACGCAGCATCGATTTGACGCGGGCCACCAGCGCGGCATGATCCACCGGTTTGGTCAGGTATTCATCGCCACCGGCTTCGAGCCCGGCAACCACATCCTTTGATTCTGATTTGGCAGTAACTAAAATGATGGGCATAAAGGGCAAATCCATATCTGATTTGAGTCGGCGGCAGACCTCCAGGCCGTCTATTTTGGGCATCATGATATCCAGGAGGATCAGGTCCGGGAGCATTTCCCGGGCCATATCCAGCCCCATCCGGCCGTCGGTGGCGGTTATGATGTCATAGTCATTTGCCAGGAGACGCATTTGCAGGATTTCGACATTGGCGGGGTTGTCATCCACGATCAGAATTAAAGGAGGCTTTCGCATAGACACCTACTCACGATTTTATTCAATAAACCCACGGATTTTTTGCAGTAGTGCCCGGGGACTGAAGGGCTTGGACACATAGCCGTCACATCCGGCCTCGAATGCCTTGGCGTCATCCCCGCTGAGGGCGTAGGAAGTTACAGCGATAATCGGTATGGCATTCAACTCCGGAATAGCTTTTATCCTGCGGGTGGCTTCATAGCCGTCAAAATCGGGCAGTTGAATATCCATCAGAATCAGGTCCGGCTGGTACTGGCGCGCTGATTGAACCCCTTCCTCACCCGTAACAGCTTCGATGATCTCATAATCGACACTGGTTAGCAGATCGCGCATAATGCGGCGGTTGTCCTCCTGGTCTTCGATAACAAGAATGACTTTGCTCATATTTACTCCATTTGCTTTTCGACCCGAATCGGGAGGCTGAACCAGAACCGGGAGCCCATACCCAGGGTCGAGTCCACGCCGATTTGGCCGCCATGCATTTCGACGATTTTTTTGGAAATGGAAAGACCTAAACCGGTTCCGCCTTTTTTACGGGTGCTGGAAGTGTCGGCTTGCTTGAATTCCATAAATACTTTGGGTTGATCCTCCGGGGCAATGCCCGGACCGGTGTCGGATATCGCTATCAGGAAAGATTGATTTTGCATGGATGCCTCTAAACTTACCTGCCCTTTTTCAGTGAACTTGATGGCATTGCCTAGAAGGTTAAGCATGACCTGGGCGATGCGTTGTTCATCGCCTTTGCCTGTTTCCAGATCCACGGGAACGGTTGACTGCAGATCCAGATTTTTTTCCAAGGCCAATGCTTCAACAGATGTCAAGGCGGTTTGAATGACATCTTGCATGGAATAGTCATTTAAAGAGAGTGTCAGCCGACCGGCTTCTATTTTGGAAAGATCGAGAACATCGTTAATCAGATTCAGCAGATGGCGCCCGTTTTTACCCACACGCTCCAGGACCTCTCTAATTTTCTCAGGAACCTCACCGTATATATTGTCAACGATCAATTCCGAATACCCTAGAATGGCGTTCAAAGGCGTTCGCAACTCATGGCTCATATTGGCCAGGAACTCGGATTTATGTTTGTTGGCGATTTCAATCTCACGACTTTTTTTGTCTATTTCACGGAAAAGCCTGGCATTATGGATGGCGACAACAGATTGGGCGGCAAAGGTTTGCAGCGTATCAACCACGCGGGGAGGGAATTCGCCGGGGGCCATTCGCCGGACTATCAGCCCGCCGATCAGCCGCGATTCTTGTAGCAGTGGTATTGCCAGCAGGCCTCTAAAACCGGCCTTTTGGACAGCAGGCAATGGATAATCCTCGATTTGAGCCAGGTCCGGAACCTGATAGGGTGCTTTTAATTTTGCCGATTGCCCTATGACCGATTGATCGCCTACACGCAGTTGGGCATCCCGTAAAGCATCGATAAATTCCGTGCTCATGTTGAAGTTTATGCGGGGCGTAAAAATTTGCCTGGTTTCCTCAAATTCATAAATCGTTCCGGCATCTGCCTGGGAAAGCTGTACTGCATGGCGCACGATATGCGTCAGCACCTTTTCCAAATTAAGGGTGGAACCGACTACCTGACTAACTTCACCCAAGGCTTTTAATTCTTCAACCGTTCGGGCCAGCTCCTCGGTCCGCTGGTCAACCTTTTGTTCCAACGTGCGGCTGTATTCCTCTATTTTTGATTTGCTTTGATGCAGTTCGGAAAAGAGCTGTTTAATGGCGCCGCGCATATTATCCAGATGACCGGCCAGGATACCGATCTCATCGCTGCTGCTTTTGTCCACAAATGTTTCCAGGTCCCCCTGGGCAATCAGAGAGGCAGACGTCTGCAGCTTCTGTAAGGGCGTTGAAATATAGCGCTTGGTAATAAAGATCGACGTGATCCATATGGCCGCAATAATCAGTACCAACAGCGCAATTGTTCCGTAAATGCGAAAAAAGGCCTGTTTTTTTTCCTTTTCGAGCGACATAATGATCACTATTTTGCTGATGACGGTTTCCTTGTGGAAGATATCCGATGATCTGACAATCAGGTCGGGATTCTGATTCAAAGCGGCAATGGCGTTGGCATCCATATCCATGGGCAGAGATTCAGGGCGTTTTCTTTCGGCGATGAGCTTATCTTTCCAGGAGATGCGTAAAAATACAATGGAATCATCCAGAAACAGGGCGTCCACAAAATCATTTACCAGCGGGTAATCCAAATTCCACAACGGTATGGAAAGACTGTTTTCGGCAAATAGAATCGCATTGTCCAGTCGCTTTTCAATTTCCGCCTCGACCCGGTTGAGGTCGTAAAAGATCACAACCGCGGTAAATGAAATGAGCAATAAGGTCGTGATGCTGATCAAAGCGTAGCTGAACCGGCGGCTGATACTGCGTGGTTTGGAAGCGGTTTTCGCGGGATGGGTATTCTGCATATAATCTTCCTTGAATTCCTAGCGCTTTACTTCTCAATTTCCGGAAAAGGATCGTCTTCCAATCTGAGGTTCCATTTTCTTTTGATTTTAAAAATGGTCCCATCCGCGGACATGGCATCGAATGCATCCTGCCAGTTGGCCACAATCGAATCGGACGTCAATTTTGAAAAGGCGATCATCAGTTCTATTTCACGCAGATGATAAACTTCTTCAAACCGGTTATGGTCGATGCCGGCCAGATCGCAGACCGTTCGCATGCCTGGAACTTTATAGGCCCACAGATCAATACGCCCCAAGGCAAGCTTTTTGGCATTTAATTGTTCATCGGAAACGGGTTCCAGGTTGGTGAAACCATGTGATTCCAGGAGGCGTCCACGGGTATCATCCCGAAGGGTGCCGATCAGCTTTACGTTTTTGGCATCTTCGAGGGTGTTGATGACCATGCCTGCGCCTTTTTGGGCTACAAGAATATCCCGCTTAATTGCCAGGGGCCCGACCCATTTGAATTTGTCATGACGCACCTTGGTATAGGTCATTCCAAACAGGATGACGTTTTTTTCTTCCAGGGCCATTTTATAAGCGCGTGACCAGGGATAAACCTGGATAGGCTCTGTGGATCCCAGCCGTTTTTTTATTTCCTGGACAATTTCTACCGATGGGCCGACTAATTTACCGTCCTCAACATAATTTAACGGAGGAAGATTTTCAGTTAGAATTGTCAGTTCAGCACATAGCCCGGAAGGAACCCCAATCCAGACTATTAAGGCAGCAATCAGTAATATCTTTTTCATTAGACCCCCTTGCCAATATAAAGTCGGATCTTGATCAGCGGAATGCAATAATTCAGCTGAAAAAACGCAACTGATTTCGTATGCTATGTGGTTCGGTTATATATGTAATTGCTAAACAGCTTTATTTCAGTATGGGAGGAAGCTTAGAACAAAACTAGATAATACACTTCAGCATTTTTAATCTTAAGTGCTTTATAAATTCAATACATTATTTAGATGATGGAATCAAGAGATTCGCATTTGCCCAAAATACCGAACTGAAATAGCTGCGGGGAATTATCTGTGGTGATCAATTGTAAGAATGAGTTTTCCAACCGTATTACCGGATTCCAGGGCCTGATGGGCCTGGGCCACGTCTTTAAAATCAAATAGTTGCAATGGCGGGGCCTTAATTCTGCCTGCCTCAACCCATTGGATCAACTGCTGCATGGATTCGTCCAGCAGATCCGTTCGGTCAAAGAGATAGGCCAGGTTAAAGGCGATCAGACTCTTGTTGTCACGGGTCATGTTTAGCGGGTTGAATCGGGGTACACGCATATACTGCCAGATCAATTTGAGGTAATTGGCAATGCCCCAACGGACAGACAACATGGAATGAAAGCCATAGGAGATCAGTTTTCCGTAGGGGGCCAGATGCTCATAGCTTTTTTTCAGCGTGGCCGGACCATTGGCGTCGAGGACCACATCAAATCCCCGGGGACAGGTCTTTTTGGCTGCTTTCCAGAGATCTTGCCGGCTTTTATCTATTACCACATGGGCACCCAATTCGCCGGCAATATCCACCTTGTGACCGGCCCCGACCACAGCGGTCATATGGCACCCGGCCAGATTGCCCAATTGCAGCAGCGCGCCGCCGACACCACCGGCTGCTGAATGAACCAGAATCCGCATACCCGGCCGCAGGAGGATGTTGTGGAAAAGACCGTGATAGGCACTCAGGAAAACAGCCGGAAAGGCCGCCCACTGGTCGGAGGTAAATTTTGAGTCCGGTGCAATGGGATATAAGTGGCTCATGGGTACACACACATGGGAGGCATACCCGCCAAACCGCGTTACACCGAATACCGGCATATCTGTTTCAAAACCAGTTGCTTCGGGACCGGATTTCATTACCCGGCCGGCAAATTCAAATCCCGGTGTTATGGGCCAGCCCACCAAATCTTTGGCGGGCCGGTAGAGACCTAAACGGACAAAAATATCGGCAAAGTTGATACCGGCGGCCGAAACTGCAACCAGCACCTCATTGCCTTTTGGTTCCGGCAGCGGGGACGCTTTCATTTGAAGCTGCCGGTAACTGCCGGGTCGCGTGATTATGATCTTGCGCATATGGCGAATCCTTTGATGTCTCTGTTCCAGGATCTGATATGGGCGCGTAAGGTTTGCTAATTCAAGAGCCAATCATACGCCTGCCTGGACAACTACGCAATTAAGATTATTATTATAAGAGCCTCAAGATAGAAGCTAAATAACATAAACAGCCAGTTAGAGGTACTCACATGACAGCCGAACCTGCCGGAAAATATGACTTTGAAGTAGGCATGTACAGACCGCCGAGCGAAGGCGGCAGCCATTCTTTATTACTGCGCTTTACCCGCAATTGTCCCTGGAATAAATGTACCTTCTGCGCCATGTACAAGCACGAAAAATTCTCCATGCGGCGTGTTGCCGAGATCAAGGGGGATATTGACGCCATTGCCGGGATGATTAACGATATGCAGTCCTTATCCCGCCAGTTGGGGCATGCCGGTCAGATCAACCGGGATGTGATCGTTGCCATGATCGAGCAGGAACCCGATCTCAATACCAGCCATGGATTCAGCATGGTGCTGAATTGGTTGTCTTCCGGTGCAAAGACCGCTTTTTTACAGGACGGCAACAGCCTCATGATGGCCACCGACAAACTGGTGGACGTACTCACGCATCTTCGCGATACGTTTCCGACCATAGAACGGGTCACGACTTACGCGCGTTCAAAGACGCTCTCCCGCAAACCTCCAGAGGAATTGACCGCTATCCGCAAGTCCGGTCTGGATCGCCTGCATGTGGGTTTAGAGACCGGGGACGATGCCTTGCTCAAAAAAATAAAAAAGGGCGTAAGCGGTAAAGAGCACATCAAAGGGGGCCGTAAAGCATTGGCGGCCGGCTTCCAGCTTTCCGAATACTGGATGCCCGGTCTGGGTGGCAAAGAAGACTGGGAGAATCACGCCCGCAACACAGCTCTGGTCTTGAATCAGATTAATCCCCACTATATCCGTTCCAGGCCTTTCTACCCCTATCCCGGGACCCCCATAAGTGATGCCCAGCAACAAGGGACGCTTACGTTGTTATCGCCTCAGGAAACGCTGACGGAACTCAGGCTTTTGATCGAAACCATGGATGTAACTTCCAAGGTCTGTTTTGACCATGCCGGCAATTGCTGGGTCAACCGCAGCGGCCGGCTGCTATTTACCCAGAGCTATGAGGGCTACAAATTCCCTGAAGAAAAGCAGCGGGTGCTGGACCTGATAGCAGAGGGTATCGATGCCCAAAAGGGCAGAACCCATGACGGCCGGTTTCGAGTGGTTCCTTAGCAATGATCTCATTAGGTTGATTGATTGGAGAAAAAACGAATGTCTGCCTTGGTCAGACCCACTCGGCCGGTACTCAGGTTTTCTCCGGCAATCGATACTTCTGCCTCCCCGCGTGAGATGGAACCAATAAAATATTGGTAGGCGGCATCTATTAGTCGGCAACTGAGATCTACGGTTTTGACCGATAGTCGTTCCAACGAAGTTTCTTGCTTTTCACCGGAAATAACATCCCTATAGGCGATGATTTCAGGCAGGTCTCTGCTTTCTGTTTTCAGGTTCGCAAAGAATCCGGCCACGGATTCGGGTGGTACCGCACCCACAAGTTTAAGGATACGAAAGATATAATAGTAGAATCGATTTCGGATCATCCCTAAATATAAGATTTGTCGCTCGAGCGCTTTAATAAATATTTCCGATTTGAGGGCCAAAATTTGAGGAACTATCAGTTTGTCGATGAGCGCGGGGTGTATAATTTCGTTAAAGCGGAACCTGTTGTTTAAACGACTGTCAATTAAAGTTTCATAATACCAGTGCAAATAGGAGCTTTGCTGTATCTCCCGACGATTCCCACCGGGGTTGAAACCCGAGAGATAATACACCATGGGGTGAAAAGTCATATCGGCGGCACAATGGGTTAAATATCCGGCAATAAAGGCAAAATTTAACCAGTTGCTGGTGATTTTAATTTCATCCAGTAGCTGAAAAACCAGTTGATTGGTCAGGGACCCATCATTGCCGTGTAATTTGTAAGCCCTCTGCATAATGCCGGCATCTTTACTGTAAAAAAGGATATCCGGAAAAACAGAGCCCAGGTAATAATGATTCGGATACTTTTCTATGGCGGCGATCAGATCGTCGGTATGCAGATTCAGTTTTACCTTATTGGCAAGCAGGATATGGGTATCTTCAAAAGGCATATTTTTGACCGGTGCGACCGATTATTCAAATATAACTGTTAGTTATAGATTGACGCTATTATAAGCATAAATAGAAAGCCGAGTCATATCGTCTCTTTTGATCTATCGCAACCTAAATAATACCGTTCCAACGATTCATTCTGACATGCCCAATAAGTGAATGCTAAATTATTTGGTTGAGTTGTGGCTACATTGTGGTATGATTGCACAGTTCGTCGCAAATAGTTGTCCAAAATCGGGTCGTCGTCCTTTGTATGAGGAACCCAATGACCGAATTGATTCAATCGGATTGGTCGAGACGTCAAAAACTTGAAGAGGCGTCCAACAGCGCAATGGCAATGTGCTGGACATGCAGTTCTTGCGACCTCGAATGTCCGGTAAATATTGCCACTGGGCGCCTGCGCCCGCAGAAGATCGTTCGCATGGCCAATCTCGGCATGTTAGACGACCTGATTAGGGAACCGGAGATCTGGTATTGCCTCACGTGCCGGAGATGCTCACAAGTCTGTCCCAACCTTGTCAGTCCTTCAACTCTGATTAAATACCTTCGTTTTGATGCACATTCCAGAGGAATCGTCTCCATACAAACAATCAGACGTCTTCAAGATGTGTTTACAAAATTCCAACGGGTTCGCTGGCATGCGGTCAATCGATGTTTTAAGGCAGGCTTAGAATCTCTGACAGATGAAGTGTGGCAGGAATGGTTGGAACAACCGTTTCAATCAAATAAAGGGCCTGTAAACCCACATGCCGTCAGCCGATTCAGCAGCGAAGTCAAGCAGCTCATGGAATCCTCTCAGACCAGTGCCTGTTTTACTTGCGGAGAATGTTGCAGCGCCTGCCCGACAATCAGCGATCAGCACGTTTTTAATCCCAGGACGTTGTTCCGTATGATCAATCTGGGTTTGTTGGACGAATTGATTCAATCTCCTTCCATATGGCTGTGCATTTCCTGCGGCCGGTGTACAGATTCCTGCAGTCAGTTAGTGGACGGACGCCAGCTAATCGAGCAAGTCAAAGACTTGGCGGTTCAAACCGGCGGGGTGGATGCGGAATTTTGTCTGCGCGTTGAGCACGCCAATCAAATTATATTCAAAAGACTATTAGATGCCATCGATGAGGTCATATGGCCTTGAGGCTTAGAGCTGATATCTCAGCAGTCTAAAATTTATCCTTCCAATGCGACATAGTGGATTTATTATGATCGCGTACCTCATTTCCAAGCATGGCGTGTTGGGACAAATCCGGCGAATAACGGCTGGCTGGAACGGTGCGCCCCAAGGCCTCGGCAATCGCGCGCACATGATGCGGCCCGGCACCACAACAGGTTCCTATGTAATTGACACCT
>CAYVMI010000056.1:0-38303 GCA_964452555.1 uncultured Desulfobacterales bacterium | reverse complement strand
TTGACCAGCTTCCAGGTCGTCAATCCAGGCCCGCGGGATCGTGGGTACATCTAAAAGCGTAAATACGGCGCGGTAGTTCTGTAGCCGCTGTGAATTGATCTGCCGCTGGGTGCGTGTAAGGCTCTTTGCGGGCCGGATGCGGGGTGATCCCGGTGCGGCCATGCCGACAAACCGTACCGTGCGCGGACTTGCCTGGTTGGGATGTTTACTGAAAACAAAAATGGGTGGGATGCCTTTTCTCGGATCTTTGGCGTTGCGCAGGCTTCCAAACAATGACTTAAAAATCAAATTGCCATTTTTGGGTGTGTCCAGCAGGCTTCTGCCCGGCTGGCGATTGTCTCCGAAACATGTAATCGTTCCGGAATCAAAATCCAGACGATCGGTCCAGGTCGGATCGTCCAGCGACAAAACGATGATGAGATAGTTCAGATCGTCCAGTGATCCGCAATAACGAAAACTGCCGGCATTACCGCCCTTGAGAATCAAAGCCAGAGGGTCATCGGATGCATTGCCGGCCCTGCCACCCTCATATAATGCGCCGACTGTCAAATCCAGTCTGCCCAGCCGGGAATAGGGTAAAACTCGCATTATCAATATTCCTGCATCGTTTATATTAGGTTGCGGGGCTTTTGATTTCGAAAACGATTTCGATTAAAGCTGTAGCAATCACAAACTACGAAATACCAAATCTGCAGATACAACGATTATTTTTTATACTTACGTTCAGATAGCATGCAGACCAGCATAAAGGGCAGTTCATAGATAAATTCGAAGATGAATCCCAGTACGGCTGTAAAGATGTAAACCGGTAATTTGAAGATGGTGAAAAATGTCTGCGATTCAGTCCAGTTGTTTAAATAGCTCTTCAGATTGTTGGTCATGCGAAACCCGCTCAATCGGTGATAGATGTATTCTGGCTTGATATGGAAATCATTTGGGCAGCATGTCAATTACGGCAGGTTCCATATCTCTTCTGATCCGACGGGGTGAACATAACATAGTTGGTATTGAGAATCTATTTAAAAAGAAGTATAGTCATCGCGAATTGTAAAAGGAGGCAGAAAGCAGAAGGCAGCCACCGTCGCCTCTTTGGCAAGCTCAGGGCTATGGCGGCCAGGGAATTCAGAAATTCAGGGGGCAGAATCCAGCATCCGGAACCCTGCAACCAGCATCAAGCAGGAGTGAGCAATAAACAGTGACCATGGCAAATAATAACAGGCTTGAGGTTGATATCGGTGGTGGTGTCAAGCTGAAGAATCCGGTAATGACGGCTTCAGGTACATTTGGATATGGCCTGGAATTCAATGAATTTGTTGACCTGAACCGCCTGGGAGGTATTGTGGTAAAGGGTTTGTCTTTGGAACCTTCCAAAGGGAATCCCCCGCCGAGGATCGTTGAAACCCCCAGCGGGATGTTAAATGCCATTGGTCTGGAGAACGTCGGCGTCAGAACATTCGTAAATGACAAACTTCCTTTGCTGAGGAAATTTACCACCCCGATTTTTGCCAATATTTATGGCCGCGATATCGGCGAATACGCGTCATTGGCGGCACAATTCGAGACTGTCGACGCAGTCGCCGGGATCGAGGTCAATATTTCCTGCCCCAATGTCAAATTGGGCGGGATCGCCTTTGGCGCCGACCCCCGTGTTGCCCGTTCGGTTGTCCGGGCTGTGAGGGATGAAACCCGCAAACACGTTATGGTAAAATTGTCCCCCAATGTTACCGATATTGCCGACATAGCCGGTCATGTGGCCGAGGCCGGCGCAGACTCCATTTCCCTGATCAACACGCTGACGGGTATGGCGGTGGACGTTGACACTGCTCGGCCCAAGTTAACCAATGTGACCGGCGGTCTGTCGGGTCCGGCCATCAAGCCGATTGCGCTACGCATGGTCTGGCAGGTGGCCCAAACCGTTTCCATCCCCGTAATCGGCATCGGCGGAATTATTTCACCTAAAGATGCCCTGGAGTTTTTAATTGTGGGTGCTACAGCGGTGCAGGTGGGAACCGCCAACTTTATCAATCCCCAGGCAAGCATGGATGTTGTGGAAGGCATAGAGCGTTATCTGAAAAAGAAAAATTTAAATCACATTTATGACGTTATTGGATCCTTGCAAACAACCGCCAAAGGAAAGGAATGAATTATGGTACGAACGGTTTTCGGTCTATTGTTTGTGTGTTTAATCGGTGCCGGTCCGGTCTTGGCCGCAGAGGGAGATGCAGTTATGGGCGAATGGTATACCAAAGACAGCAAGGCCCTCGTTCAGATTTATAAACAGGGTGATGTGTACAACGGTAAAATTGTCTGGCTCAAAGAGCCCAAGAATGAGGATGGTTCGGCTAAATTGGATACGAACAATCCGGATGAAGCCCGGCGCGAACAGCCGATCATCGGTTTGAACCTGGTCAAGGGATTCACCTACAAAGGCAGTAACAAGTGGGCCGATGGGACCATTTACGATCCGGACAACGGCAAAACCTACAAGTGCAAAATGAGCCTGAATGATGATGGAACCTTGAAGGTGCGCGGTTTTATTGGCGTTTCCCTGATTGGACGGACACAGGTGTGGGCACGAAAATAAATCTGACGGCAGCTATCTTAAAATTATCTTTTGGCCCAATATCTGTGTTGGCCTCGGTTTCAATTCCTCAATAATACCTGAAGTGAATTAAACATCACTTCTTATGTATTCCTGCGGAATGAACCCCGCGGCCGCCTTGATCTTGAACCAAAATTTTAATTTTCAGACAGCTTCCAAAATAGATAATTAAAAGCTGTCTTGGTATCTTAATTTTCAAACTCAATCATAAAGCAGATTTAGCCACTGAAATGTTAGTGGCAAGGAGTTGATGTAATGAGAAAAATATTGGCCTTGATTCTAGTTGGAGTATTTCTGTTCGGTGCAGCGTCAATCGCTATTGCAGAAGATAAGGAAATCCTAGGTGTCACATTCCCCGGTGAAAAGGTTGTGGCGGGAAAAACACTGACACTAAATGGTGTGGCCTATCGCAAGGCGCTGGGATTCATTAAGGTTTTTGTCTCCGGCCTCTATTTGGAGAATCCGACCCAGGATGCCGAGGAAGTCATCAATTCCGAGCAGGTGAAGCATCTGGTAACCCATTATCTGACAAATAAGGCAACCGTTGAAAAGATCCAGGAGGGCGTACTTGAGGCCATGCACAAATGCAATCCAGCCGATATGGTTGCAGCCCACCAGGCGGATGTGGATCAATATATCTCCTGGATGGACAAGGACATGGCGCCGGGATTAACGGCTGAATCGACCTATATTCCCGGCCAGGGCCTTACGTATACCTATCAGGGCGTCACCAAGGGGACCATTGCCGGCTCGGATTTTATGAAAATGTATTACAATATGAGTTTTAGTGAGGAGGCGCCTAAAAAAGTCCGCAACGGCCTACTAGGCCTTTGATGGCTTCGTAAAAAGCCCGATTTTCCATCTTCGCTTTGCAAGCTACGACGGGACAAGCTGCGTTGCGCTTTATCCCGCTGTAATTCAACGTACAACCAGTACGACTCATTACGCGGGATTCGCGACGCCTTGAACTCGAACTTTTTACTTTACCATCTGACTTCCAACTTGATAGGAATATATCAACTATAGGCTGTTGGCGGTTATCGGCCTACAGCCTACAGCCTAAATACCTAAAGCCTCGGGCTTAAAGAGATTGCGATGTCTTGACCGGATTTTCCTTGATGTATTCCAGGCGATTCAAACCATTGACATAGGCCTTGGCACTGGCGATTATGATATCGGCATCCGACCCTCTGCCCAAGGCCATCAAACCGTTTTCCCGAAGCCGTACGGTCACTTCACCCTGCGCATCGGTCCCACCGGTCAAGGCACTCACTGAAAATCGCAGAAGTTCCGAGGACGTACCGGTCAATTTGGCGATGGTGTTGTAGGCTGAATCTATGGGCCCATTACCATACCCTGCTCCGGTAATGGAGCGGCCATTGATGGACAGTTTGACGCTGGCCATGGGCATGATGGTCGTACCGCTGTTGACGTGCAGGTATTCCAGCTTGAAAACTTCTTTTGTCCGCAAAATTTCTTCGGTAACCAGCGCTTCCAAATCCTCATCCACCACGTGCTTCTTTTTATCGGCCAGTTCCTTGAAGCGTTGAAACACTTTTTTCAGTTCGGCCTCGGATAAATCATAACCCAAATCCTTTAAATGGGCATAGAGGGCATGCCTGCCCGAGTGCTTGCCAAGGACCAGTTGGTTCTTGCTGAGACCAATGGTTTCAGGCTTCATAATCTCATAGGTCATACGGTTCTTGAGAACACCGTCCTGGTGTATTCCGGCCTCATGCGCAAAAGCATTCGCACCCACAATGGCTTTGTTGGGTTGGACCATCATGCCCGTAATCATACTAACCAACCGGCTGGTCGGATAGATTAATTCGGTTTTTATATTGGTCCCCAGATCATAAAAGTTAGGGCGTGTATGAATGGCCATGACAACTTCTTCCAGAGATGTGTTGCCGGCCCGTTCACCGATGCCGTTAATGGTAACCTCGGCCTGACGGGCGCCGGCATTGATGGCCGCCAGTGTATTGGCTGTGGCCAGACCCAAGTCATTATGACAGTGCACGCTGAGAACCGCCTGGTGCATGTTAGGGGTATGCTCGATGGTGTATTTGACCAATTCGGAAAATTCATCCGGGACTGCGTAACCGACTGTATCCGGCAGATTCACGACCCGCGCGCCGGTTTCAATGGCGGCCCCGAAAACTTGACACAAATAATCACGGTCGCTTCGAGATCCATCTTCGGCTGAGAATTCTATATTTTCGGTGAGTGTTTTGGCATAGGAAATAGCTTCCACCGTCGATCGAATGACTTCATCGCGGGACATGCGCAGTTTATACTCCAGGTGAATGTCAGAAGTTGCAATGAAAATATGCAATTTGGGTTTGCTTGCATGTTGAATGGCTTGCCAGGCGCGGTCGATATCGTCTTTGGTTGTGCGTGCCAGTGCGGCCACCTCAATCTCGCTAACCCGGCCCGCGATGGCCGATACCGCTTCGAAATCGCCTTCGGATGCCGCCGGAAATCCGGCTTCCAGTACATCGATGCCCAGATTCTCAAGTTGAACCGCAAGGCGCGTTTTTTCACCGGTATTCATGCTGGCTCCGGGAGATTGTTCTCCGTCTCTCAAGGTTGTGTCAAATATCTTAATGGATTCCGTCATGATTTTTATCCCAATAGAATGCCTAGGACATTCTCCAATATATTTTTTGTAATCTTACAGTATAGATAGGGTCGTAGACAACTGCGCTTAAACAGTTCTCTAGATACCCTTAGTGAGCAGTTATTGAAGGCAACGAAGCAGGATGATCAAAGGATAGACCGCAGAGACAGGTTGCAGACCTGTTCTGCGGTAGGGTTTCCTTTTTCATGCGGGGCGGTGTTCATTGTTGTTTCCTGACTTTATCTTCATAGGCCAGCTTGTAATGAAAACTATCTGCCAGCGCTTGCCAACTGGCTTCGATAATATCCTCGGATACGCCGATGGTGCTCCACAAGTGTTCCTGATCCCTAGATTCTATCAGTACGCGAACCTTGGAAGCCGTACCCAGGCGACCATCGATGACCCGGACTTTAAAATCAACCAAGCTCATGGTGTCGAGATCCGGATAGAATTTATCCAATGCTTTGCGCAAGGCGTTGTCGAGGGCGCTAACCGGACCATATCCCTCCGCGGCCGTTATTTCATTTTTTCCATCCACTGATATCTTAATGGTGGCATGGGCCGTACAAGGCTGGTCCTTATCTTTTTCAATGGTTACCCGAAAAGATTCGAGGTCGAAAAGGGGAGTAAACTGCTGGGTGAGCTTCTCGGCTAAAATTTTAAAAGACCCATCGGCTATGTCGAATTGATAACCGTCGCGCTCGAGTTCCTTGATGCGGGAAACAATCCGCTTGCTGTCACAGCCATTGCAGTCCAATTTAACCCCGAATTCCTGGGCTTTGTATTCGATATTGCTTTTGCCGCTCAAGTCGGAGACCAGGACGCGGCGTTCATTACCGACCAGTTCCGGTCGCATATGCTCATAGGCCCGGGGCGTTTTCATAATGGCATTGACATGAATGCCACCTTTATGCGTAAACGCGCTTTTGCCCACAAACGGTCTGGATTTGATGGGAACTAGATTAGCGGTTTCGGCCACGAACCTGGATAGCGACTGCAGCTGGGCCAGGTTTTCATTGGGTATGCAGCCCTGGTTCATTTTCTCGCATAATATCGGGATGACAGAGGTCAAATCAGCATTGCCGCAGCGTTCACCATATCCATTGATGGTCCCGTGTACCATGGTAAAGCCAAGCTGCACTGCGGTGATCGAGTTGGCCACGGCCAGGCCGCAGTCATTGTGAGCATGAATGCCGAATTTTGCTATTAAATCATCTGAGTATACGCTTGTATCGTTGCGCAGCCACTTAAAGACATCACCAATAATATCATTGATCTCAAACGGCAGCGTTCCGCCATTGGTGTCACACAGAACAAAGGCGTCGGCACCTGCTCTAATGGCTGCGACAAGCGATTGGCAGGCATAAGATGGGTTGTACTTATAGCCGTCGAAAAAGTGTTCGGCATCATAGATCACTTCCTTGTTGTGACTTTTCAAATACTCGATGGATTCCGCTATCATGGCCAGATTTTCATCAAGTGTATTTTGCATCACCTTTTCCACATGCAGGTCCCAGGACTTGCCAAAAATGGCCACCACCGGTGTGTCCGTATCCAACAATGCTTTTAGATTGGCGTCGTCTTCCGGAGATATTTCAGGCTTGCGGGTGGCGCCAAAGGCTGCCAGCCGGGCCTGTTTAAACTCGGTTCTTTTGGCCATATCGAAAAACTGAATGTCCTTAGGATTCGATCCCGGCCAACCGCCTTCGATATAATGAATGCCGATTTCATCCAGGCGTTGGGCGATTTTGACTTTTTCATCCGCTGAAAAGCTGATGTTTTCTCCCTGGGTTCCATCCCGCAAGGTTGTGTCATATAATCGAATCGGTTGCATGGCAGCTATCCTTTGCCTTTATAGATATAAAGTTGATAACAATATTAATTGGTTGCAATTCTATCGCCAAACACATCAGCTGCGATTTTCAGGGCGCAGGGCGCGCACGGCTGCGCCGGCCTGCCACATCTCGGAATTTTTAATGACATCCAGCTCTTCCTGCAGTTTCTCTCGGTAGTCAGGTTGGCTGTTCTTATCAAGGGTCCGAGCGACTTCCTTGCCGGAGACAACGCTTTGGTACAATTCTGAAAACACGGGTGCCACGGCATCCCTAAAGCGGGGGGCCCAATCGAGCGCACCCCGTTGTGCGGTCGTGCTGCAATTTGAGAGCATCCAATCCATACCATTTTCGGCGACCAGGCGAATCAAGCTCTGGGTCAGTTCCTCGACAGTTTCGTTAAACGCTTCGCTGGGAGTGTGGCCGTTGGCCCGTAAGGTTTGATACTGGGCCTCCATGACACCGGCTAAACAGCCGATGAGTACGCCGCGCTCGCCGGTCAGGTCGCTGTAGACCTCTTTTTGAAACGTGGTCGGGAAAAGGTAACCCGATCCAATGGCAATCCCGGCAGCCAGTGCCCGGTCGGCGGCCTTGCCGGTATAGTCCTGGTGGACGGCATAACTTGAGTTGATACCGCTGCCTTCTAAAAAGTTAAGGCGTACGCTGCGTCCGGAGCCTTTGGGGGCCACCAAGATGACATCAACATTGCCGGGCGGGACAATGTGCGTCTGATCGTTAAACACAATGCCAAAACCATGTGAAAAATAGAGGGCGTCGCCCGCACTCAGATTTTCCTTAATCATGGGCCAGGTAGACACTTGGCCGGCATCGGACAGCAAAAACTGTATCAGGGTACCACGTTGGGTGGCCTCCTCCAGCGGGAAGAGGGTTTGGCCGGGCACAAATCCGTCGGACACAGCCCGATCCCAGGATGCACTTCCCTGGCGTTGACCAATAATGACGCGCAAGCCATTGTCTCTTAAATTCAGGGCCTGCCCCGGTCCCTGGACACCATATCCCAGAACGGCGATGGTTTCTTCGGCCAATATGGATCGTGCTTTTTCAAGCGTGAATTCATCCGATGTTATGACCTCTTCTTCAACACCACCAAAATTGATCTTTGCCATTTTTTTACTCCCTATTCCTGTGTTTAGTGTATTTGTTGTGTTTATCGAGTTCATTGTGGCGCAGCGATCAGCTGTAAGCTTTAAGCGCTGAGCTGCCGGTGGCTTATGCCTCAATGCTTATAGCTGCATTAATTGGGCTCTCGGTAGAGTGCCAATGCCCCGGTTCGTGCTATTTTTTCGATGCCCATGGGTTTCAACAGTTTTATAAGGGCATTAATCTTATCTTCGTTGCCGCTGACTTCTATGATAAAATGTTCGAGACCCGTGTCGACGACTTTACATCGAAATATACTGACGATACGCAGCACTTCAGCTCGATCCTGCGGTTTGGCGTGTACACAGATCAAGGCCATTTCACGTTTGACCGCAGCTTTGCCCGACATATCTCTCAGTTTGATCACATTGATCAATTTGCGAAGCTGCTTTTCGATTTGCTCCAACTCCGGCAGGTTGGCCTTGGTGACCAGCGTGATCCGGGATACATCGGGATCGGTGGTGGGTGCGACGACCAGACTCTCAATATTGTATCCCCGGGCGCTAAACAAGCCCACAACCCGGGATAAGACACCGGGTTCGTTGTCTACCAACATGGTGAGAATATGTTTTTCTTCGTCCATTTATATGGGTTCCTTTTCACTTAAGCCAGTAGCATTTCTGTAATTGGGGCCCCAGCCGGGACCATCGGATACACACATTCCTCTTTGGCAACGACGAAATCCATGATGACGGTTTTGGATGATGCCAGGCCTTCTTTAAGTACCGGTTCGACCTCTTCGGGTTTGGTGGCACGCAGACCTAAGCCACCATAGGCTTCCGCCAGTTTGATAAAATCAGGGCCGCAGTCCATACAGGTGTTGGCATAACGCTTATCATAGAATAATTCCTGCCACTGCCGCACCATGCCCAGATAGCCATTGTTGAGGATAACGATTTTAACCGGCAATTTGTATTGCAGGGCCGTGGCCATTTCCTGGATGTTCATTTGAATGCTGCCATCGCCGGCAATGTCGACCACGGTTTTTTGGGGTTGGGCGACTTGCGCACCAATCGCTGCCGGGAATCCGAACCCCATACACCCCAAACCGCCGGAGGTGACAAAATGATTGGGTTGATCAAAGTGGTAATATTGGGCGGCCCACATTTGATTCTGACCGACTTCGGTGGTAATGATGGCTTCGCCCCGGGTTAGCTCGTACAATCTCTCCACAACATACTGGGGTTTGATGATATCGCTTTGCTCATAAGCCAGATTGTTTTTGTCCTTCCAGGCCTGGATTTGCTCTAACCAGGGCTTGCGTTTTGGGGAGAGACCAGCCTCATCAACCGGCCTGAGCAGGTCTATCAATTTTTTGAGGGTCTGACGACAGTCTCCCACAATCGGTATGGTCACCGGTACATTTTTACGAATCGAGGTCGGATCAATATCGATGTGAACAATTTTGGCCTGGGAGGCAAATGCGTCGGTTTTTCCGGTTACCCGGTCATCAAATCGCACGCCGATCCCGATCAGCAGGTCACAATAACTGGCGGACATATTGGCACGATAGGTACCATGCATGCCGATCATTCCCAGCCATAAGGGGTCCGAGCCCGGAAAAGCGCCGAGCCCCATGAGCGATGCGGTGACCGGAATTTGGTTGGATCGTGCCAGTCGCCGCAGCTCTTCGGAAGCCTTGGATAGAATGATGCCGCCGCCAGCAAATATAAGCGGCCTTTCGGCCTGTTTAATCAACTCGACTACTTTTCTCAGCTGTTTCTTGTTTGGTTCATAAGTTGGATTATAGGATTTAATCTTGACCTGGTCTAAGGGTTGATATTCCGTTTTTGAATTACTGACGTTCTTGGGTATATCAATCAATACCGGGCCAGGCCGGCCTGATCGCGCCAGATAAAACGCTTCTTTTACGACCCGGGTCAAATCGTTTACGTCCTTAAGCAAATAATTATGCTTGGTGCAGGAGCGTGTGATTCCGACGATGTCGACCTCCTGGAAGGCATCATTTCCGATTAGATGGGTGGGGACTTGGCCGGTAATAACCACCAATGGTATGGAATCCATATAGGCCGAAGCAATCCCGGTGACCGTATTGGTGGCACCAGGACCCGATGTGACCAGGCACACGCCGACTTTACCACTGGTACGGGCATACCCGTCGGCAGCGTGTACGGCACCCTGTTCGTGACGAACCAGAACATGCTGTATGTCGGAGTTTTCGAGTTGATCGTAGATGTCGATCACCATGCCGCCCGGGAATCCGAAGATGGTGTCGACGCCTTCTTCCTGAAGTACTTTCAATAGGATCTGTGCACCGGTTAGTTGCATTGGACTTTCCTCCCAAAAAAAAATCCGTTACCGGCTCGGGGCTGGTAACGGATTTTTGTTTGCGATAAGTTCTTTTAAGCCATTAACCACCCCTTAGCCTCGACGCGGCTGACGAGGCCGACGACGAGGACGAGAATACCGATAATTAGGATGTTAAGGCTAAGATTGAGATTCATTGTGTGTTTCCTGTTTGACGTAGCCAGCTTGATTGCCAAATAATTGGCCGAATGTCAAGGATTTTTTTCTATGAGCTAGGTAGACAGGTGTTTAGCCTGTTAGATTTTTGGCAGGTAACAGTCTGAACCGCACGAGCTGCATTAATCGGAATCGATATCGATAGCTGCCTATTCCTCGGAAGTATATCCACAATCTTTGGTCAGACAGGCCAGATAGGTTCCTCTCTTTTTTGTGGATTTTTCAACCAGAAAAGGTGCCGCACAGACCGGGCAGGGTTGATTTACGGGCAGATCCCAAATGGCGTAGTCGCAATCCGGAAAACGGCCGCAGCCATAGAAAGTCTTTCCCCGACGTGATTGTTTTTCAACAATACTACCGCCGCAATTTTCGCGCGGACAAGCAACACCGGTTTCCTTGCCGGGATCGACTGAATTAACCGAATACGTGTTTTTACAGTCCGGATAACCACTGCAGGCAAAAAATTTGCCGAATTTCCCCGGTTTGATGACCATAGGTTTACCGCATTTGTCGCATACTCTATCAGATATTTCTTCGGCTTCTATTTCAACCGCTTTTATTTCGCCCTTTTCGTTGCGCACATAATCACGTGAATAATTGCAGTCGGGATAACCGCTGCAAGCCAGGAAGTGTCCATTGCGGCCCACTTTTATCTTGAGCTCGTTTTGACACTGAGGGCAGATCAATCCAGTGGGGAATCCTACGCCCTTTAAGCTGGGCATACCGACCTTGGCCGCTTCGATTTCTTCTTGGAAATGCGCGTAAAAGCGTTCCAGAATCTCCTCTGGTTCCAGTTCAGCCGTTTCAATCTGATCCAAATAGTTTTCCATTCTGGCCGTGAAGCTCACATTAAAGATGTCATCAAAACTATCCACTAAAAGGTCGTTAACGATGAATCCGAGTTCACTCGGTCTAAAATATCGTTTTTGAAGTTCAACATATTTTTTTTCGCGGATGGTCGATAATATGGCTGCGTAGGTGCTGGGTCGCCCGATACCATTCTCTTCCAGCTCTTTTACCAGAGAGGCTTCCGAGAACCTCGGGGGCGGCATGGTGAAATGTTGCTTGGGAATCAATTGATCCAGATTTAATTGCATCCCTTCGGAAAGTTTGGGTAATTGACCTTTGTTTTTTTCATCTTGAGACTGGCGTTCATCTTCGACAGACATATAAACTGCCATGAATCCTTTAAACTGGATGCGGGAGCCCGACGTCGTGAAGAGATAATCACCGGCATTGATGCCAATGGACAGGGTGTCAATGAGTGCCGGCTTCATCTGAGAGGCCAAAAAACGATTCCAGATCAGACGGTACAAGGCGTACTGGTCCTTGGAGAGATAGGATTTGACCTTGTCGGGTGCATGATAAACTGAGGTCGGCCGGATCGCCTCATGGGCATCCTGAACTTTTTTACGGTTTTTAAAAAAGCGCGGCGTTTCCATGCTGTATTGGTTGCCGAAGTTCTCGCGAACAAATTGCAGGGCCTCATCGGCCGCCTCTTTGGCGATTCGGGTGGAATCGGTACGCATATAGGTGATCAGACCCACGGGTTCACCGGCTTCCAGGTCGATGCCCTCATATAATTGTTGGGCTATCATCATGGTTTTCTTGGCCGAAAACCGGAGTTTCCGAATCGATTCCTGTTGCAATTTGCTGGTAATAAAAGGCGGCAGCGGATTACGTTTTTTAATTTTTTGTTTGATACTATGCACGATAAACGGTGTATCTTTTAACTCAGCCAATATGGTTTCAGCGGATTCCCCATTGGGAATTTTGATTTTTTCGCGATTCTTTTTGGCCAGTTTAGCCTGAAAAGACGGGGGTTCATCACCGGTCAGCTGCGCCGTAATGGACCAGTACTCTTCGGGAATGAAGGCCTGGATCTGACGCTCTCGCTCACAAATGATTCGGACTGCTACCGATTGAACCCGGCCGGCACTCAAGCCGCCCTTGACTTTGCGCCATAATAGCGGGGAGATTTGGTAACCCACTAGACGATCAAGCATGCGTCGCGCTTTTTGAGCATCGTAACGGCTTTTGTTGAGTTCCTCCGGGTTGCGAATGGACTCCAAAATGGCTTTTTGGGTTAATTCGTGAAACAGTACCCGATGAAAGGTTCGTCCCTTTTTTTTCAGAATTTCAGAGGCGTGCCAGGCAATGGCTTCGCCTTCCCGGTCCGGGTCCGGCGCCAGATAAACCTGATTGGTATCACCGGCCGCCTTTTTCAGAGCCGTAATTACCTTCTTTTTACCGGGTATGATCCGATATTTGGGTTGGAAGCCTTTATCGATATCGATCCCCAGTTCTTTGGCGGGCAGGTCTTTGATATGGCCAACAGTGGCGGCTACATTGTAATCGGAACCCAGGTATTTTTTAATGGTTTTGACTTTGGTGGGAGATTCCACGACAACCAGTGGTTTTGAACTCACGTCGGACCTCTTTTCTAATATTTAAAATGAAATCGGAAACCGATTTTATTTTAGGTAAAAAAATTTGCCGGGGTCTTGCTGAACCTTATTTTTTAATTCCAAACGCAGTAAAATTTCGGCAAGCTTCGATGGCGCCAAACCAAGTTTACGAACCAGGTTATCAATATGGATTGGGTAAGGTTCCAAAACCTGCAGCACAGATGATTCGGTTGCCGAAATGGGATTTGCGGTTGCCGGGTCGATTTCTTCATTCACACCTGAGAATTCAGCGGTGCGATCCAGCAGATGGGCAATCTCATCCAGGATGTCCTGGGATTGTTCCACCAGCCGGGCGCCTTGCTTGATCAAAGTATGGGTCCCGGTGCTTTTAAAGGATTTGATGCTACCCGGAACGGCAAACACTTCTCGATTCTGTTCTGCGGCCAAGCGGGCGGTAATCAAAGACCCGCTGCGTAAGGTTGCCTCAACGATGACGGTCCCCAGAGAAAGCCCGCTGATGATCCGGTTGCGCATGGGAAAATGGTGCCCTTCCGGTTCTGCGTTTAGATGAAACTCTGAGATAACGGCACCATTTTGGGCTATTCGATGGAACAATTTCTCGTTTTCACGAGGATAAATATGGGCTAATCCGCTGCCGAGAACCGCAATCGTTTTTCCGCCGGCCGCCAAGGCGCCCTCATGGGCAGCCGTATCGATCCCCCGAGCCATACCACTGACGATTGTAAGTCCGTGCTTTACCAGGTCCCGACTTAGATGTTTGGTGGTACTGAGACCGTATTGGGTAGCATGACGGGATCCCACAACGGCAATATTATTAAAATGCGTTGGCAAACTGCCATAGACATAAAGAAATGGCGGGGGATCCGGAATTTCCAGGAGCAGGGCAGGGTATTCGTTATCGGCCAACGTAACAATACGAAAACCCTTTTGATACACCCGCTTAAGTTCAATTTCAACCGAATCCGGCAAACAGTTGTGTTTGATCGCGTCCGCCAGTCGCTCTGACACCCCGTCAATCTTGGTGAGAGCCTTTTGGGGTGCGGCTATAACCGCTTGAGCTGTATCAAATTCATCAATCAGGCGTTTTAAAATCAGATTGCCGACACCCGGAGTGCTTTTTAACTGAAACCATGGCAGCAAATTTTCCATAGTTTGGAATATATAGCTTCAGGGTTCAAGGTTTCCAGGATCCAAGGGGTCAAGTGATTTTGAGTTTCGGGTTGCGTGTTACATGTTGCAAGCGCTTAACGCTGTCAGCAACTCAATTCTGGTAACCCGCAACCCGCAGCCTCTGGTCTCCTTGAATCCTAGACTCCTTGAATCCTCGAATCCTAACTTTATTATTGTAAACGTTGACGTTTTTGCCAAGCCATGAGAATCGGGCTGGCCACAAAGATAGATGAATAGGTTCCCACCAATACCCCCACAATCAGGGCGAAAGCAAAATCGTGGATAATACCGCCACCGAATATGAAGAGCGTTACCAGGACAATGAGCGTGGTTAACGAAGTCAAAATGGTCCGGCCCAAGGTCTCGTTGATGCTCTTGTTTAAGATAAACTCGAGCCGCTTTTTGTGATATTTGCGCAGATTTTCACGAATACGGTCAAATACAATAATCGTATCATTGAGCGAATAGCCGATAATGGTCAACAAAGCTGCGATAATCGGCAGGGTAAACTCCTTGTCAAATAAAGAAAAAAGCCCTACTGTGATGGTGACATCGTGCATCAGAGCCACAACGGCGCCCATGGCATATCTTAGATTGAGTACCCAAAATAGAATAAGGGTAACCAGTAGGGCTCCTATCATCAGAAAGGGTATACTGACATTGAACAATGTCAGTATATAAACGGCAATCATCAACGAGCCTGCCATGAACCCGCTTAAAAGCCAGGGATTTTCTTTTTTGGCCTCGAAACGACCCGAAATATAGATGGTAATAAATAAGAGGGCGAAAAACATGGCCAATTGCGCTTTTTTGCGCAAATCTTTTCCCACCTGAGGACCGACCATTTCCACCCGACGTATTTCAACATCGTTATTGGTGGCGTTTTTCAATACAGATCTAATCTTTTGGGAAACATCTTCAGATATAGATGTGGAACTGTCAGCTCGGATCAAAAACTCGTGATCGGCTGAGTCGCCAAATTCTTGAACCGAAGAGATATCGATGTCCAAATTGCCGAGCCCGGCTTTGACGGTTTCAATTCGGGCAGGGCCATCAAACTTGATTTGAATGACAGTACCACCGGCAAAATCGATGCCGAAATTAAGGCCTTGATGCATGATCAGAGAAATAATTGTCATTCCAATCATAACGGCAGATAGCACAAAAGCGATTTTGCGATTCTGGATGAAGTTAATATTGATATCGGGTTTTATAAACTGCATGCGATCGTCCTTATGATTGAGTTTGGCTGACTACTAACTAAATACTTATGCGCTTGACTTTTCGGTTTATAAGCAGAAAATCAAAGATGAGCCGGGATAAAATTAAGGCCGTGAATAGACTGGCCAGAACCCCCAGGCTTAAGGTGACGGCAAAGCCCCGTACGGCCCCCGTGCCGAATTGAATCAGCACTAAAGCGGCAATCAGGGTGGTCACGTTGGCATCCAGAATTGTAAGCATGGCACGGCTGTACCCTGCATCTACTGCCGCCCGGGGAGTTTTTCCGAGGTTCATTTCTTCACGTATGCGTTCAAATATGAGCACATTGGCATCAACGGCCATGCCAATGGTCAGAATAATGCCCGCAATACCGGGGAGTGTCAGTGTGGCCTGAATGCCTGCCAATCCACCGGCAATAATCAGAATATTGATGATCAACGCCAGGTCGGCAATGAGGCCGGCACCTTTATAATAAATAATCATGAACAGCATCACCAAGATGCCCCCAATACAAATGGACAGCACCCCCTTGCGGATGGAATCCGTACCCAGAGAAGGGCCGACTGTCCTTTCCTCGAGAATATGAACCGGGGCCGGAAGTGCACCGGCTCGTAAGGCAATGGCGAGATCACGAGCATCTTCGGTGGTAAACTGACCCGTAATCCGGGCAGAACCGCCCGATATTTTTTCCTGGATAACCGGCGCGGAGTAGACCTTGTCATCTAAAATAATGGCCAGGCGTTTTTTGACATTTTGCTCCGTGATCGTTTCAAAAATACGACCGCCTTTGCGGTCAAATTCTATGGAGACATAGGGATCATTATACTGGGAATCGATTTGTACCCTGGCATCGATTAGATTGGCACCCGTCAACAGGGTTCGTTTTTTAACCAGATAGGGAGTCTTAGATTCCCGATTGGTGGTGGGATCGGTATTGACCTCGTAAAGCAGCTCGCTTTCAGTGGGGACATTACCCTGCAAGGCTGCGCCGATGTCATTGGTCTCATCCAACAGCTTGAACTCCAGGAGCGCTGTGCGTCCGATGAGTTGTTTGGCCCGCTGGGTGTCCTTGATACCGGGTAATTGGATCAAAATTCGATTTTCACCCTGGTTGCGAATGTCGGGTTCGCTTACGCCGAACTGGTCGATACGATTGCGAATGGTCTCCAGGGCTTGATCGGTTGCCAATCGTTTGATCTGGTCGCTTTCGCGGTCGGGCAGATCCAGGACAATACTGAGCGAATCACCGCTCTGGGACTCGGAGACCAAACGCAGTTCTTGGTAACTGGTATCCAAGGTTTTATGGAATTGATCGATGGATTTTTGTCCTACGATACGCAGGGCAATCTGCGTTCCCCGAACCCGTTCGATTTCGACCACACGCACCCGATCCTTACGGAGATTCGACCGAAGCTCCTGGGCGATTCTTTCGATGGCGTCCTCGACCGCCTTGATTGTATCGACTTCCAAAACCAGGTGCATCCCGCCCTGGAGGTCAAGCCCGAGGTTGATTTTTTTATGGGGCCACATGCCAGGTCTGACAGTCGGCATGACATATATAATGGCTGTCAGGAGGACGATGACTACGGCAATTGGCCGCCACGAGAGTAATTTCAATTCAATTTCCTTTCAAATAGATCATATCAGGCAATCCACTTGCTGTTTATTGATGACTTGCCCTGGCAATTGCCCCTGGCCTACATACAACTGCCGGGGACGTTTCAAAGAAATCGCGGGTGCGAAGCCGTGAATCAATCGAAAGACTAGCTTTTCCGGAACGAATACGTCTGATTCAAATGATTTCTTTACGCTACAATATCATGCTAAAGCACGAAATTCCCGGCCGGCCGGCACTGGGAATTTCAGGTGGCATAATTTAATCCGAATTCTACTTCACAACCCGACTAAAAACATTTAATGAGACATGGGCTCGACGATTTCGGTCGAGTCGCTGAAACTTAAGTTGAAGTTTGGCAGTTCTGTGAGAATCCGAATATTTTGCAACTAAAAATCGATGCCATAAAATCGCATAACGATTTTATTTGCCTTTATCCTTTGCCTGGGGCTGCGGTTGTGCGCTGGTCTGTGCCAATGAGCCAACATTTGCCCTTGCGACCTTGACACGGACCTTATCGGCGATCTCGACTGTCAGGGTCGTATCGGATAAGCCTGTAACGCGACCGTGCAAACCACCACTGGTGATGATACGATCACCTTTTTTTAGATTGGTGATCATTTGGCGATGCTCTTTTGATTTTTTTTGTTGCGGGCGGATCAATAGGAAATAAAAGATCACAAACATCAAGATGAGCGGAATAAAAGCACCAAATCCTCCGGCGCCTTCACCGCCAGCGCCGCCCGGTCCCATTGCATATGCGATGTTTTCAGTAAATAAGAACAAGATTGCCTCCCTCTATGGTTTATTGATGGGATCCCATTGAAATTCGACAGATCCGATGACACTGGTCATGACCAGGGTTAGGCTTCCGGCCGGGTCATCCAAGAGTACTTGGCCGGTCTCGGGATCGGTAGTCGGAAATCTAGCTTGATAGATGGAATTCCAGGTTGTTGTGTATGGATAAAAGTATGCCAATTTTGGGTCTTTTTTCTTAAGTTTCCTGATTTCCAGGGGTTCGATCTGCTCTATACCATCACGGGTGATGTAGATCCTCCACATGGATTTATGCTGGGAAAAGTCATCCCAGTTTTTTTGGGGTACGTAGGCCGCGATAACTACGTCATGATAGTCGGCGGCGGCACGTTCCTGGTCCAATACCAATTTGTCGGTGTCCTGGCGGCTTAGACGGTACACCCGCGCATATTCAGCGGCATAGGCTCTTCGAAAGGCCAAAGACTTGAAGGTCGCCTGGGCAATTAATTTGGTATCGAGCCCGTGGTAAATCCGGCTTTCTTTAGTCCAAGCCGTGACCGCCGCTTGGTAAGACTCCCTCTCGGGCGCCATCACCGACTGCCTGTGGTTTAATCCGCTGCAACCCGTTGCGAACAAGCATACAACCAGCAAGGTAAATATGCGGACAGGTTTAAACATAATATTTTTAGCCAAATACCCGACTGAAAATGGCGCTGATATACTTTAAATGATAGCTTACGTCAAATATTTCTTTTATTTTTTCAGGACCAAGGTGTTCGCAAATGTCGGTATCACTCAATAATAACTCCTTGAAATCACCCTTTCCTTGCCACACGCGCATGGCCTGATATTGGACGAGGCGGTACGCTTCCTCTCGGGAAATACCGGCTTCGGCCAAGGCCACCAAGACTTGTTGCGAGAAGATCAGGCCTTTAAGTTTATCCAGATTGGCTTTCATATTTTTCGGATAAACCAGTAACTTTTGAAGCATGTTGGTGATGCGTTGCAACATATAGTCGACTAAGATGGTGCTGTCGGGTCCGATAACACGTTCAACGGATGAATGGCTGATGTCGCGTTCGTGCCAGAGGGCGACGTTTTCAAAGGCGGCCACGGCATTGGCCCGAATGACTCTGGCCAGTCCGCAAAGGTTTTCCGATGCGATGGGATTTCTCTTGTGGGGCATGGCCGAAGAACCCTTTTGGCCCTTGGAAAAATATTCTTCCGCTTCCAACACTTCCGTACGTTGGAGATGCCGAATTTCCAGAGCTATTTTTTCGATGGTGGCAGCGACGATCGCCAAGACACTGAAAAATTCGGCATGGCGGTCACGCTGAACAACCTGGGTCGATACGGGTGCGGGTTTGAGTCCCATTTTCTTGCATACATAGGATTCAACCAGTGGGGGTGTGTTGGCAAATGTGCCCACCGCGCCCGATATTTTACCATAGCCGATGGTATCGATGGCATGTTCCAGCCGTTCTCTATTTCGTCGCATTTCATCATGCCAGAGAGCCAGCTTCAAACCAAAGGTTATGGGTTCGGCATGAATGCCGTGGGAACGTCCAATCATGACTGTGTCTTTGTATTTAAAGGCTTTCTTTTTAAGAACCGCCATGAGTTTGTCGATGTCCTTTAGGATCAATTGGCCGGCTTTTTGCAGTTGATGCGCGAAACTGGTGTCGAGAACATCGGAAGAGGTCAGACCCATATGAATATAGCGTGAATCCGGGCCCACATGTTCGGCCACATTGGTGAGAAACGCAATGACGTCATGTTTGGTTTCGGCTTCGATTTCTTCGATGCGTTCGACGCTGAAGGCGGCATTCCGCTTTATGTTCGTCACCGCCTTTTTGGGTATCCTGCCAATGTTTGCCAATGCCTCGCAAGCATAAAGCTCCACTTTGAGCCACGTTTCGTACTTGTACTGATCGGTCCAGATATCGCTCATGGCTTTGCGTGAATAGCGTTTGATCATGATTCAATTCCTTTTTTAGTTGGCTTCGACAGCTTTGGTTCACACTTCAATCTTACTCTCACCAGGGTGCATGTGGGCATCGCTGGCAATGTGGATCAAAAGCTGTCTGCGTGCTTCAATATCCAGTATTTCCTTGCGTTTGTTATTGAGAACATAATCCGCCACGTCGACCGGGAGGATGCAGGTGACGGTTTTAATGTCTGATTTAAGCGTTTCAATGCGCAGTTTTCGCAAGAAGCGAACACCCAAAGTTTCCTTGGAGGCCACTTGACCCTTGCCGTGGCAATGATTGCAAGTGACATAACTGCCAAAATCAATGGAGGGGCGTAGCCGTTGTCGCGACATTTCCAAAAGTCCAAATTTTGATATGCGGCCCACATTGGCTTTGGCTTTATCGGCTTTGACGTGTTTGCGCATTGATCGTTCGATTTCAGCGCGGTTCTTGGGATTTTTCATGTCGATAAAGTCAATCACGATCAAGCCCCCAAGGTCCCTGAGCTTTAGTTGTCTGGCGATTTCTTCGGCCGCTTCAAGGTTGGTTGTCAAAGCGGTTTGCTCAACATTCTTCTGATGGGTGGACTTGCCTGAATTTACGTCGATGGCCACCAGGGCTTCGGTTTGCTGGATGACAATGGATCCACCGGATTTGAGATTGACTCTGTTTTCAAAGATGGAGGCAATTTGATCCTCCAACTGAAATTTAGAAAAGATTGGTGAGCGACCCTTATGCAGTTTGACAATTTTCAGATGGCGTCGCGAAATGACCTGGACGAAGCCTTTTACCTCCTGGAATACTTCCTCGTCATCGATAAGTATTTCGACAACATCGGGCGTAAAGTGATCCCGGATAGAGCGTACCGCCAGATTGCGTTCCTTATATAGTAGGGCGGGCGCATCGGCCTTCATGCCACGTTTCTTGATATTTTTCCAGATGCGAAGCAGATAGCGCAGATCCTTGGTGGCCAGAGTTTTGGTGCAGTTTTCACCGGCGGTTCGGATGATTACCCCGAAGCCTTCAGGGACTTTCAATTTTGCCATGATTTCCTTGAGGCGCTGGCGCTCGCTTTCAACTTCTATTTTGCGGGATATCCCCATGGTCTTGGAGCCCGGCATCAGGACAATATGCCTGCCGGGAAGCGAGATAAATGTGGTCAGCATCGCCCCTTTTTTCATACGGGGGTCTTTGGTGACCTGAACCAGGATTTCCTGGCCGCGCTTAACGATATGTTGAATGGCCTTGGCACCCGAAGGCGTCTCTTGAAAGTAATCGCTATGAATTTCATGTTTCTGGAGAAAACCATGGCGGTCGGCGCCATAATCTACAAAGGCCGCTTCGAGGCTCGGTTCGATCCGGGTGATAATACCTTTATAGATGTTTCCGTGAGTGATTTCCCTGGCGGCGCTTTCGATATGGAATTCTTCGAGTTTGTTATCAATTACTTTGGCGATTCGGATCTCTTCGGAATCGACGGCATTTATTAGTATTTTGCTAGTCATAACTCCCTTCACAAGTCATCCCGTCAAGGCAGGATAAGAATTGAAAGAGCTCATCATTTTTGTTTGAATCAGCAGCCCATTGCTACCCGCGGCCCATTCCAAAGGTCTGAATCATACCATTAATCCCAAATGTAGGCGTTGATTTGGGTATTATAGGGATTGACCGAGCCAAGTCAAACGATTTCTATTTCAAGTGATTTCTTTACATTTAAATAAGATTATGGCATGAGGAACAACGTTCTGACTAAAGGTTTTCAGGGAAATGGCAAAGAATTTCAGGCATCAAACCACGATTTGAATTCAGCCAGCGTGGAAAGACAGCAACCATACTTCGTCTTCGACGTATATCTAGTTTGCATCGTGTTGCAGCCGAGAGTTCAAGTTGAAAGGTGACGAAATCATGATGACAAAATATGACCCCAAGATCATAGAAACAAAATGGCAGGACATATGGGAGCGCAGCGGCCTTTTCAAGGTTAAGGAAGAACCGGCCAAGCCCAAGTATTATTTACTGGAGATGTTTCCGTATCCTTCCGGGAATATCCATATGGGGCATGTCAGAAACTATACCATTGGCGATGTTGTGGCGCGCTATAAACGCATGCAGGGCTTCAATGTCCTACACCCCATGGGGTGGGATGCCTTTGGTATGCCGGCCGAGAATGCCGCGATCGCCCATGACACCCATCCTGCCAAATGGACCTACGCCAATATCGATAATATGCGTACTCAATTGAAGCAAATTGGTTTTTCCTATGATTGGGATCGTGAACTGGCCACATGTCGTCCGGATTACTACCGTTGGGAGCAATGGCTTTTTCTCAAAATGTACGAGCGGGGATTGGCATATCGCAAAGAATCCTTTGTCAACTGGTGTGATCCCTGCCAGACCGTACTGGCCAATGAACAGGTGGAAGCGGGTATGTGCTGGCGATGCGGGAAGCCTGTTCGCCAAAAAAACTTGTGGCAATGGTTCTTTAAAATCACCGACTATGCTGAAGATCTGCTGGTGCATAGTGACAAATTGCCGGGTTGGCCAGACAAGGTCACCACGATGCAAAAAAATTGGATCGGAAAAAGTGAAGGCGCCGAGATCATATTTCCCATCGATAAAGCGCCTGAAAAACAGGCCCGGTCCATATCCGTTTTTACGACCCGGCAGGATACGGTGTTTGGGGCAACTTTCATGTGCTTGGCGCCCGAGCATCCGCTGGTATTGGATCTTGCCCAAGGAACTGGCCAGGAAGCGGATGTAAGCGCATTTGTCGAGCGCATGTCCCTCCAGGATCGGTCGGCCAAAGCGGTAGAGAATTTTGAGAAGGAAGGCGTTTACACTGGCGCGGACTGTATTAATCCGTTGAGCGGCGCCAAAATTCCGATCTATACGGCCAATTTTGCATTGATGGAATATGGTACCGGTGCGGTTATGTGCGTTCCGGCCCATGATCAGCGCGACTTTGAATTCGCGCGCAAGTATAATCTGGAGACCATCGTGGTCGTGTCACCTTCAGAGAAGGATCTGCAAGCCGATTCAATGACGGAAGCGTATACCGGCCCGGGCAACATGGTTAATTCAGGCGATTTCAACGGCATGACCAATGAGCGGGCCAAGGAAGCCATTGCATCCCATCTTGAATCGCATCACCTTGGACAGCGGACGGTGAGCTACCGACTGCGGGATTGGGGTATTTCCCGGCAACGCTACTGGGGGGCGCCCATACCCATGGTTCATTGCCGGGACTGCGGCATCGTTCCGGTTGCAGAAGACGATCTGCCGATAATCCTGCCCGAGGATGTCGATCTGTTATCCGGGGGGCGTTCACCGCTGCCGGAATTGGCCGATTTTATCCAAACCACCTGCCCCCGATGCGGCCAATCAAAAGCGTGTCGGGAAACCGATACGATGGATACATTTGTTGAATCGTCCTGGTATTTTGAACGATATTGCAGCCCCCAATATCACCAGGGTATGTTTGATAAGGCGGCGGTTGATTATTGGATGCCGGTCGATCAGTATATCGGCGGGGTCGAGCATGCGATTTTGCATCTGCTGTATTCTCGATTTTACACCCGTGTATTGAATGATATGGGGCTGGTTCAGTTCAAGGAACCCTTCACCTGCTTGTTGACCCAGGGAATGGTATGCAAGGAGACAGTTGCCTGTCCGCAGCACGGATTTCTATTGCCTGAGGAGGTTGTACCCGGTGATACCGGCAGTGTCTGTAAAATCTGCCAACAACCCGTAAGCACCGGACGGGTCGAGAAGATGTCCAAATCCAAAAAAAATGTCATCGATCCGAATATATTGCTTCACAAGTATGGGGCCGATACTACCCGGCTTTTTTGCCTTTTTGCGGCACCGCCGGAGCGAGATCTGGAATGGAGTGAGCAAGGTGTGGAGGGCGGGTTCAGATTTTTAAACCGTGTGTGGCGTTTTGCTGCCAAGCATATGGATACCATCCGAAAGGTATCGAGCTATGCCGGAAGTTCTGATGGTTTGGGCGCCAATTCCAAAATTGTCTATAAAAAAACACATGAAACCATTCAACGCGTGACGCGAGATATCGAAGACCGGTTTCATTTCAATACTGCCATCAGCGCGGTCATGGAACTTGTGAATACGCTCTATGCCGCCAAGGAAGAGTCGTCCGAAGCGGAATGGCCGGCGGTCTTAAGATGTGCCGTTGAATCGGTGATTCTGTTATTGTCTCCCATCGTGCCCCATTTCTGTGAAGAACTTTGGGCAGAGATGGGACATGGCCGGAGTGTACTGGAAACAGACTGGCCCAAGTACCGGGATGATGCACTTGTCAAAGAAGATCTTCTGATTGTCGTTCAGGTAAATGGCAAAGTTCGCAGTCGTTTCTCCATAGACGCAAAAGCAGATGATGATACGATTCAGCAAAAAGCCCTCGCAGATGAACGTGCTCAAAAATTTATTGCGGATAAAGCCATAAAAAAAGTGATCGTGGTGAAGAAGAAACTTGTCAATATTGTTGTTTAAGATTTCCTGTAGTTATGAGTATGAGAAATTATAATAGTGAATTGAACGTCCAACATCGAACATCGAACACTGAACTTCGAATATGGTTTTATATCTGTCTATATTTATGATGAGAGCGACACGCTGCGCGAGCGATTCAGCTTTCGATGTTCGATGTTGATCATGTATCGATTCGTATTTTTAACTTTTGACTCTGACCGGCAGTTTGTCAAACTGCTCCCTGCTTGGGATTAAAACTACCTATGATCCAGATGAAACATCTTATTCCTAGCGTGGCCCAAAGCGGATTTGTTTGTTTAAGGCAAATTTTGCTTGGCATGTTTTTTGGACTTGTTTGCATCGCCTGGTTGGCTTCCTGCGGTTATCGATTTACGGGAAGTGACGGACCACCCCGCGGGGTCGAGAAGCTATTTGTTGAAAACATTGTCAACAAAACTACTGAGCCCGGCATCGATATCGTGATCACGGACGCATTGAAAAACGAATATATTCAAAAATTTCGGGGAACACTAACATCAAGGCAACAGGCTCAGGCTGTTTTGTCAGGGACCCTGGTTGGAATCCGAACGGAAACCGTGGCCAGACGGGGGACGTTGACCTCATTGGAGCGACGCGTTTTTATGACGATTGATTTAGCCTTGAAAAGCACGGAAAGCGAAAAAATATGGTATGCAAAAGGGATTACCTCCAGTGATACCTATCAGGTGATTTCCGGGGACAAAGAAGCCAGTGAACAAAACAAGCGGGAGGCGCTCGACGATCTTGCCGAAATATTAGCTGAAAATTCCTTTAATCGCTTGGCTGATGATTTTTAATCAAAAAGATAATTTTGAAATGGTTTCTAAAAAAAGCGCCGCCCGGGTCGATGCCAGCGGGTGGCGCATTGATTTTTAGAGGTCGGGAATACCGGGGATCAGGCAGAAGCGTTAACCCGTTTTGAAAGCCTGGATATTTTACGAGCAGCCGTTCTTTTATGGATAACCCCTTTTTTAGCCGCTTTATCAATGGCGGATCGCGCAGCATTAAGCTGGGCACTTGCTGTTTCAGGAGAATCTCCGTCCACGGCCGCATGGACATTTTTAACAAGGTGTTTCACGCGGGTTTTTACAGCTTTATTGCGTAAGCGCTTGGTTTCTGACTGTTTGGCACGCTTGAGTGCAGATTTATGATTTGCCAATGGTTACAACTCCTTTTCAATATGCTAATGGTTGTGATGCAAATCAAAATAGATATGACAGCTAAATGGCCAAGTCAACTATTTTTTTTGTCCGTACTGGCAGAAGATCCCGGATAAGCCCGTGGATCAATGCTAACAAACGAAGTTGATTGATACGCCGCGGTATTACCCGTAAAAAATGCGGATAGCCGCGGCATAGCCGAGGACGCCCGTCCTCCGCAGTAGCCTGCTACGGAGGATGGATAGACGGGTATTTTAATAATACCAAGGAATTGCCGGAGAGATCCATGATGAACAGCGGAGGGATTTTTTGAAATTTGAAGTGACGAAAGCAGCCGGGATTGTGAGTGGCGCTACCCTCCTAAGCCGCATACTCGGATTCGTCCGTGATATGATAATTGCCGGTTTTTTTGGCGCTGGTATGGCTGCTGATGCATTTTTTGTGGCCTTTAGGATACCCAATCTTTTACGCCGACTCTTCGCCGAAGGATCTTTGACGATTGCATTTATACCCGTGTTTACCGAATACCTTCAACATGAGGGCGAAGCCGCCGCATTTCAAATGGCCCGGTCTGCGTTTCGATTGATATCGCTTATTTTGGCATTGGCTGCTGTTTTGGGTATTTTACTTACCCCGTTGATTGTCCGAATCATGGCGCCCGGTTTTATACTCTCGCCCGAAAAATTGTCTCTGACCATTGGGCTGACCCGTTTCATGTTTCCCTATATCTTTTTTATCGGCTTGGTTGCACTATGCATGGGTATTCTGAACGCCATGGATCACTTCGCCGCACCGGCCTTGGCGCCTGTTTTTCTAAACCTATCCATGATCGTTGCGGTGCTGTTTATTTCTCCCCGGCTTGATAATCCGGTTTACGGGTTAGCAATCGGAGTATTGTTGGGCGGTGTATTGCAGCTGGCGCTACAAATACCGTTCCTGATAAAAAGCGGCCTGTTTTTTTGGAAAGCTGCCGATCTATTTCACCCTGGTTTGAAGCGTGTGGGAATCTTAATGCTGCCCGCGGTTTTCGGAGCCGCCGTTTATCAAGTCAATATCCTGGTGGGCACGCTGCTGGCATCGCTTTTGCCGCAAGGCAGTGTGTCTTACCTTTACTATGCTGATCGTCTGGTTCAATTCCCATTGGGTATTTTTGCCATTGCCGCGGCCACTGCGGTGCTGCCCAGTTTTTCAAAGTATGCCGCTAAAAAAGACATACTCGCCCTGAATGAAACCTTTGGGTATGCCTTGCGGCTGGTTACCTTCATTACCATTCCAGCCATGGTGGGATTAATCCTTCTCAGGGAACCGATCGTGGGACTGTTGTTTCAACGGGGGGCTTTTGATACGGCCACAACAGCCATGACCGCTGAGGCTTTGCTTTACTACGGAATTGGGCTGTGGGCTTTTTCGGCCGTTCGCATTGTGGTGTCGCTTTTTTATGCGCTGCAGGACACCCAAACGCCGGTTAAGATGGCGGCAATATCCATCGGTGTGAACATTATTCTGGGGGCTGCCCTCATGTGGCCCATGAAACACGGCGGCTTGGCCTTGGCCACCTCGCTGGCATCCATGGTTAATCTGGCTTTACTTATCAAGGCATTGAAGCAGACGCTTGGTTTGCTCAAATGGAATATGGTATTAAAATCATTAATTAAATCGTTAGTTTGTGCTGTGGCGATGGGTATGGTCGTGATTGCTGCGGGTCCTTGGCTGCTGCCCACTGGTCCGGTAACATTTCGACAACTTCTTTTTGGTGTCAGCATTTCGATTTTACTGGGCATCGGTACCTATACGGTGTGCGCGTTTTTAGTTAAATGTCCGGAGATTCATGAATTGATCCATATGTTACAGAGTCGCCGCATTTCAAATGAGGAGCAAGCCTCGTGAGCGATCGCCAGAAAATATTGCTTTTATTCGCCATATTGGGATTGTTCTCTTTGTTGCTGTTTATCATGTTTAGTGATAATGGTCTTTCCGATCTTTTCAAACTCAGGAGTGAGCGGGACCGGTTGATCCAGGAAAATATGCGACTGAAACGCGAAAATCTGACCCTCTACCGCACCATCGATCGACTTAAAAATGATCCGGCTTATATCGAAAGCATTGCACGCAGGGAGTTGGGCATGATTCGTAAAGGTGAAGTGATCCTAAAGCCCAAACCCCCTGTCCCAAAGCAAAAACCCTAAGGAAGGTTGTATGACAGCAAAACCTAAAAAACAGCGACCCCATGTAGCGGTTATCGGCAGCGGCTATTGGGGCAAGCATTTGGTTAGAAATTATCATGATCTAGGCGCTCTCAAGCTAATTTGTGACACCAATGAGACCATTTTGTCAGCATTTAAAAATGACTATCCGGGTGTGGAAACTTGTGTGGCCCTCAATGATGTCTTGGCAAACAAGGATATCGACGGCGTGGTAATTGCTACTCCCGCGGAAATGCACTACAACTTTGCCAAAGAGGCCATCCTGGCGGGTAAACATGTGTATGTGGAGAAACCGCTGGTATTGCATGACCACCAGGCCGAAGAATTGATAGGCCTTGCGGCCCAGCACGATTGCATCCTCATGGTCGGCCATTTGTTGCAATACCATCCCGTATTCGTGGCTTTGAAAAAAATGGTTGCAAATGGCGAACTCGGACGGATTAATTATATCTACTCAAATCGTTTGAACTTGGGTAAAATCCGCCGGGAAGAGAATATTCTCTGGTCATTTGCACCCCATGACATCTCGATGATCCTATCACTGGCAGGTGAGGAACCTGAGGCGGTCATGGCCACCGGCGGCAACTATTTGCACCAGCGCATCGCCGACGTAACCTTGACTCACATGACGTTTCCATCCGGACTCCAGGCCCATATTTTTGTATCCTGGCTGCATCCTTTCAAGGAACAAAAAATAGTTGTCGTGGGCGATAAGAAAATGGCCGTTTTTAACGACACCAAACCATGGGATGACAAACTGTTTTTGTATCCGCATCAGATTCGTTGGGAAAACAACCTGCCGATACCGGACAAAGCCGAACCTGAGCGTCTGGACATTCCCCAGGATGAACCTTTGCGCCTGGAATGCCAGCACTTTTTAAGCTGCATGGACGCAGGTACAAAGCCACTGACGGATGGGCAAGAAGGGCTGCGGGTTCTTAAGATTTTAAATGCTGCCCAGCTTTCCATCAATCAAAACAGTCGCATCGTCAATGTCCGGTCGGAAGAAGGCACAAAGAAAAAATCTCAAGCAGGGCAGACCCACACGGATTCATCCGCTCCGGTGTTTATTCATGAATCTTCGGTGGTGGATGCCAACTGCCAGATTGGTGACGGTACCAAGATTTGGCATTTCTCGCATGTTTTAGGCAACACTCGGATCGGGCTTAACTGCAATATCGGCCAGAATGTAACCATTGGACCGGATGTCAGCATTGGCAGTGGCTGCAAAATTCAGAACAATGTATCGGTCTATAAGGGTGTGACCCTCGAGGATGGTGTGTTTTGCGGGCCCAGTATGGTTTTTACCAATATCATTAATCCGCGGGCCGAGATTCGCAAGATGGATCAGGTCAGACCGACCCTGGTTAAGCAGGGCACAACCATCGGGGCTAATGCCACCATTATTTGCGGATATACCCTGGGGCAATATTCATTTGTGGGCGCAGGTTCCGTTGTTACGCGTTCTGTCAAGAACCATGCGCTTGTAGCCGGGAATCCTGCGCGACAGGTGGGTTGGGCCTGCCATTGCGGTGAACGTTTGGCCGACGATTTGACCTGTCTGTCCTGTGGCAATGCCTACCAAGAATACGCTGACGGTCTTGAAAAGGCGGATGCAAAGGATAATCCGGACCCATGACATTTCTGGTCACCGGTGCAAACGGGCAGGTGGGGCGAGAGCTCGTGTCCTGCGGCCTTAAAGCCGACCTACCCATGCTCGGTATCGACATTGAAGATGTGGATATTGCGGATGCGGCGGCCCTGAATCGTACCGTCAGCAATCTTGACCTGCAGGGGGTCTTGAATGCGGCTGCCTATACAGACGTGGACGCGGCGGAATCAGACCGGGCAAATGCCTTCGCGGCCAATGTGAACGGGCCCGCTAACCTGGCGGAAATTTGTGCCCAGCGCCAAATCCCCCTGATCCATATTTCCACCGATTATGTTTATGACGGTTTGAAAAAGAGTGCCTATCGTGAAAGTGATCCGGTTTCACCCCAGGGTGTATATGCCCAAAGTAAAGCCAGGGGGGATGCCGCCGTCGCCGAGCGTTTAGACCGCCACATCATCATCCGAACGGCATGGGTTTATAGCATTCATGGGAAAAATTTTGTAAAGACCATGCTAAATCTATTCCGCGAAAAACGTTCGGTCTCAATTGTGAATGATCAACAAGGGTGTCCCACCCATGCCGCCGATATCGCCGATGCGATCATTCAAATATTGCTCTGGATTAAAGTCAATCAAAAAGTTCCATCAGGCATCTACCATTATTGCGGCCGGGGACACACAAGCTGGTATGGTTTTGCCCGCAAAGTGCTCGCGCTGGCCGCACCTATGGAAGAATTTATGGTGGATAAACTTCAGCCGATTCCATCCAGCGTCTATCCGGCTACGGCCAAAAGACCGGTGAATTCTATCCTGGATTGTGCCAAGATAAAGCAGACCTTTGGGATTGAACCGGTACCTTGGGAGAATGGATTAAAACAAATGTTAGAGCGATACTATGGAAAGGGGGAGCATTATGCCCGAAAAAGATCAACAGAATCTGAGCGCAACCAACCGTAGTGCTGTTTCCATTGGACCCGACGGTGTAGACTATCCACTGCCCCAGCCCGAGGACTACCCGGCTGAACTGGAGCGATTGCAGGCATTGGTCAAAGCCAATCGAGAAATGGGTCGCGAAATTGTGGTTGTTATGGGCGTTGGATTTGTGGGTGCCGTCATGGCTGGCGTTGTGGCTGATTCAATAGACCCCGATACCGGCGAGCCTTACTATTTTGTGATCGGTATGCAACGGCCTTCACCACGTTCCTATTGGAAAATACCTTTTTTGAACAAAGGCGTTGCGCCGGTTGAAGCCGAGGACCCGGAAGTGGCACCCCTGATCAAGCGTTGTGTCACCGAGCGCCGCAATTTGGTAGCCTCCTTTTCCTACGATGCCCTGAGCCTAGCTGATGTCGTGGTGGTGGATGTTCAGTGCGACTATCAAAAAGAAACCATCGGCGATGTTAAAAAGGGGCAAGCGGACATTGCCGCTCTTGAAAGCAGTCTGGAAACCATCGGTCAAAAAATTGATCCGCATTGCCTGGTGTTGATTGAAACCACTGTGCCGCCGGGTACAACCGAGTATATCGCCTATCCGACCATTAAGAAAGCGTTTGCCGATCGAGGCCTAGTAGATCAGGAGCCTTTACTGGCCCACTCCTTCGAGCGCGTGATGCCGGGGCGCAACTATGTGGCCTCCATTCGTGATTTTTGGCGTGTGTGCAGTGGTATCAATGAGCAGGCACGCGAACGGGTAACCGAATTTCTATCGCAGGTGATTAATGTCAAGGATTATCCCTTAACGGTTTTGGATAGTCCCATTGAAAGTGAAACCTGTAAAATTGTGGAAAATTCCTACCGGGCGACCATCCTGGCATTCCTAGACGAGTGGAGTTGCTTTGCGGAACGAAACCGGGTGGATCTGACCAAAGTCATTAAAGCGATTAAGGTGCGACCGACACATTCCAACATTATTTTTCCCGGGCCTGGCATCGGCGGATATTGTTTGCCCAAAGACGGTGGTCTCGGTGTTTGGGCCTATCACAAACTCATGGGGTTTGACGGTGAACTATTCAAGATCACACCCATGGCCATCGATATCAACGATACCCGGGCGTTACATGTAGCCGAACTGGTGCGCGATGCATTGCGAAATATGGGCAAAATCGTGGCAGCTTCTCGTATTGCCCTGTTGGGCGCATCCTATCGGGAAGACGTGGGCGACACCCGTTACAGCGGATCCGAGTTGATTGTCCGGAAACTAACCGAAATGGGGGGCGATATTGTTGTTCATGATCCCTATGTACGCCATTGGTGGGAGCTTGAGAAACAAGAGACTTACCCGACCCCGGGTCATAGCTGGTCGAGGTTTTTTCGAAACCAGGAAGGTTTAACCGACACCCAGGTTCACGCAGATTTGCCGGCCGCTTTGGACGGTGTTGATGCCATTGTCCTGGCGGTAAGACATCGGCATTACAGCGACCTGCAGCCTGAGGCAATTCTTGAAATGACCGGCGGTCCCATGGCGGTGGTTGATTGTTTCGGTATCCTGGATGATGACCAAATCCGAGAATACTTCACGCTCGGCTGCGAAGTTAAAGGACTGGGACGGGGTCATATACAACGTATTAAGGAGTCCGTCCGCAGTAGTTCGAATAAATGAAGCCTAGGTGTCAAGTCAAAATCGGTATCGCTATCGGGATCGGCATTCGAAAACTTATTTACTAGTCGCAGTCGCAAAGCATGCTGATAATCCAAGATATCTTTTTATTTTGGTAATCGCAGATATGAAAAACAGTTATTGCGTTCGATTCCATTCCTGACGCTTACCAGGTCGCCATATCGACACCGACCCCGAGCCCGATCCCGATTTCGTTTTCGACTTTAATCGTAGTCAGCTCGGATCAATTCCAGGATATAGCGATCATACCATGCCGGTTTAAAGAGCCCGTCGATAAAGCCATTGTGGCCACCATGTCGGTGCATGACGATACTGGTCTGTTTCCCCGGCACCAGGTTGTGAAAGTCGTCGGAGGGGATAATCGGATCATCCGCGGCCGTTACAATCGACATGGGAAGCTCGATGTTTTGGATAAGATCCGACGGAATGCCATAGGCTTTAAAATATTCATGGGTGCCGCTGTAGTGCGTATATGCGCTAAGGAGATGGGCGGTCATCTCTCGCAGTGAGTGCATTTTTAAAAGCATGGAAAAATCATAGCGATCCGGGTAAAGGCTCTGTTTTCGTATGAGTGATCGGCACCATTTTTTCTTGAAATAGCTCAGTATCAGGGGATTGGCATCGATTTTATCGGTTGCTGTATCTGGATTTAGTACCGGGCTGATACTGACAACCCGACTCAGAATGTCCAAGCCCTGTAACGCAAATTGGGCTGCGATTCGAATGGCAAAGTTGCCCCCCAGGGAAAATCCAACCAATATGACCGGAACTTCTCGGCACAAGCCGGCCGCGCGTTGCACGCCGATACAGACTTCATCCAGCAGGGTAGCATAAAAGAGACCTGGGTTCAGATGGTGACTGTCCCCATGATCCCTAAAGTTGAGCCGAAATACATCATAACCGTTTTGATATAGAAAATCTCCGCAAGAAAGAATATAGGTTGAATGGGAACTGCCCTCCCACCCATGCAATAAAATAACCAGCCCTTGGGAACAGCTATTTCTCTGCAAGGTATGGAAGCCCAACAGTTTTGTGTCGGCATCAATTGAGAGAATGACTTTCTTTTCATAGCGAAGCAGAGATTTTTTGCCCCAGGCCCGTAATTTCAGACTGGCCAATATGCTCTGAACCATGGCATTTTTAAGATGCCACGGTGGATGAAAAGGGATTACATGGTTTGATGAAATTGTCATTTTAGGTTAGCCTTGAGCATTACTCTGATTTTTCAAACCGTTATGACAGTGTTCGACGTACGTGCGCACCTGGGCCTGATCTGCATAGTCCCTAAAATAGTGTAAGGCTTTTTGAAAGCGGCCCTGGTTCATGAAGTTGACGCCCTGACATATCTTCAAATCCATACTATCGGCATAATATTCCAATCCCCGAGCCACGATTTGGGTCGATTTCCGATGCCGCCCTCGAAGCTGATAAATCATACCCAAGCCCAAAAAACTGCGATGATCTGGATACAACGCCAGGGCTTTAATAAAAAGTGACTCGGCGATAGCATGCTTGTCCCCCGGAATCATTTCAATAGCGGCATAGTCGCCATGGCTGAAGGTTAAGCCGAGGCGTGAATAAAAATCAGCATGGCAGCGTTGCAGGTCGGGATCGTCATTTAAGGTGATGGCGTTCACAAATGACGGCAGGTTTTGATAAAATGCCTGGCGCAACCGCTGCCCAAAGCCACGGACGGTTTCTATATCCAGGTCGCCGTCGATTTCGAAATAGAGCAAATCCTCAATCCGTTTAAGCCATAGTTCTTCATGGATACGCCCTTGGGCCAGGAGATTTTGATAAATTCGGGTTCCCGGGAAAATGTCCAGGATATAGGTTATGATGCCCAGGGGCTTTATGGCTTTGATTAAATCGATACTGGCCTGGATGGTTGCCGGAGTTTCACCCGGAGAACCGTAAATAAAGTAGGCCCGGGACATAATACCGTGGGACTGTACCTGCTGGAAGGCTTTTTTTATTTGCTCTGTTTTTAAGGGTTTGCCGAGTGTTTTTCGAATAGCTTTGGAACCGCTTTCAATCCCGAAGCTGATTTGAATGCAACCGGCCAAGCGCATCCATCTGAGAACATCGGGTCGGATATGGTTTACGCGTGCAATGGCCACCCAGTTGATGGCTAACTTTTCGGCAATAATTCTTTGACAAACTTCTGTGACCGATTCAGGTTTAAACGTAAAAGTGTCATCCGAAAAATAAAAAAAAGAAATTCCTTTTTGGGTGAGATGTATGAGTTGATCCACAAAGTAATCCGGTGAATGACTGCGGACGTGGCGGCCCCAAAATTGAGGTGATCCGCAAAAGGCACAATTGCCGGGGCATCCACGTGTGAAGGCCACATGCTGATAATCAAAATACTTGGCAGGATTGGGAAGGCCGTCTAAATTTTCGATGAGGCTGGCCGGTGTGGTTTTACGGATTTTCTGTTGATTCCGGTAAGCGATGCCGGGAATGTCTTTTATCTTAAACTGCTGATTCGAGTCGATGGCCTGAACCAGATGCAGGAAGGAATACTCTCCTTCTCCCAGTACAATATAATCGATACATTTAAAATGGGTCAATAACTGCTCCCATAAAAAGGTGGCACCGATGCCGCCAAATACAACGGTGATACGGGGATCGATACGTTTTGCTACTTTAGCAATATCGATGGCACCCCAGCGATTAGCATGCAAAATTGAAATACCCAGGATGTCCGGTCGTACTTTCGTGAGTATTTCCTTGATAAACTGCGGGGATTTATGGGCATCATACCAGTTAAATACCTGAACGTCATAGCCATTTTCTTTTAGCATGGCACCGACATAGTAGATACCGATGGGCGGTACACTGACATCGTAGGTGTGAATTCGATCTTCGAGGAAGTATGGGTAAATCAGGAGTATTTTCATTTTAAATTAGACGGTTTCATAAAAAGCCCAACTTCGGTGTTGTATCAAAATCCGCAATCATTCGACGTACGAACTGTACGCCTCACAATTGCAGAATTTGTACGCCTTGAATTTGAACTTTTTAAGAAACCTTTGTTATATTTAAATCCCAAAACCATACAAGTGATATCAAACGTTGATTGTGAATATTTAACCATATACCGGCTTACAGCCTACAGTCTAAACACCTATAACGCTGATTTTGTTTTCTTGAACCCTATCAGCGCTACTCCGGCCAAAGCGTAAGCCACAACAGCACAACCGAGTAAACTTGTCAAACCCCAAGTGATTGCGATTTGAGCCGAGATAATGGCTGCCAGTACCGAAGCACTCCCATTGACGGCCCAGGCAAAAGCACGATGGCCGGGTGATTCGACGAGGTAGCGCATGGCCAGCGGAAATGGCATTCCCAGGAAAAATCCCACCGGCACGAGTAGCAAGGATGCACTGACCAGGGAGGCAGCATAGGGTAACTTCATCGTTGCCGCTATCAAGGGGTCAAACCACAGGAACATCGATACTAACACAGCCGCAATTATGCTGCTTACCCAAAAAAAATTTCGGTATGTCAGCCGCTGACTGGTGAGTCCACCCGATCCTGAGGAAACCAGCATAATACCCAGGACTATTGAAAAACTTAACGCCGGATGGTTAAAGATCATTGTATAATAATAAACAAAAAAAAGTTCCATGAGCATAAAACCGGCTCCTATGCCGGTGAAAAATATTGAGGCAGTATAGGTTGGCATATGGGGTTTTCTGCCGACAACCCAAATAGGTCCGAAGAGGAGCAATATCGCTATTAATAAGGCTTCGAGGAAGACGACGGCTACAATGATTTCACCTGACAAGAGGAGCGAGTAGAGGCGATTGCCGGTCAATTGCTGAATTTCTGTGGCCTTAGACCATTTAAAATATTTGTCCGGGAATGGTCGATCTGAGGTTTGCGGACGCACATCCAGGGGATAACGGCGGAAAAACGATCTTTGTTTGCCCTGGGAGATGGCCCTAAAAAGAGATTGGATTGCTTCGGCATAAAAGGGTTTTTCAAACCGATTGAATTGATTCACCAAATCTGGTCGCTGGTCCTTTGGCCAGACGAGATCGAAATTCTTCTCGATCATGAAAGTACAGAGCTTGTCCAGGTTTTGAGGTGGTTTTTTAAACACGAGCAGGGTAAACGTATCCCAATTCCTCAGGATGACGATATGCTTATCCGGTTCAGACAATTGCATTGCTTCGAGGCTCTGGTAAGCATTCGCGGCAATCCGAATCATATTGGATGGCGGCAAAACCAGTTTGCGGGCAAGAACCAGCACACCGGATTCGGAAAGATGCGTCCAATAGGATTTAAAGGCGTCAATTGTAAATATGGGATCGACACTGAGCGCATTCGTTCCAGGTAATGATGGACCCCAATTTTCAAGATGAATCACATCAAATTGATCGGATGATCTCGCTAGAAATATTTGGGGACTGATCGATATCGCCGGGACCTTGTAGTACTGATCAATTTGTTCGGCAAATCGGGGAGATCTTTCGATGACGGTTACCTGACGTGTTTTGGACGAGAGTGCACAGGCAATAGCACTGCCGCCACCATTCTGGATTATTAGCGTCGAACCGTCATCCGGGGCAGCTAAATAACCAGCATAGGCAATGGTGTAAGTTGCAAATCCAAATGCATCCGGCGCAGAAGGGTCGTAGCAAATCAGCCGATTGTCACCATCTTTGAAATGAGCCAATTGAGGTGGCAAGCCGCGATCATATTGTAGGCTCATACCTGGTGAATACCTTAAATAGGGGCTTGTAACGGTATCGACCCGGCCGGTAATGCCGTTCATGGATTTGACCATGTGGGTGTCCGGATACTGTAAGAGTTGTCGTAGCGCCTTATATTCAGACAATGGGATTGTAATCGCCGGGTGGTCCGATCTTAAACCCAGAATCAGCGTCAAACCAGCGCCAGTTAGAATGAGACCTGTCCAGGTCATCCATTTATGCCTAAAAATATTCATTGAGAATGACTCTGAAGTTTGTTTTCGCTTGCGAACAGGCAGATACACCCAATTTACTAGGGGTAGGCCTGTCACCAGAAATAACAACTTACCTTCGCCCAAAGGACCCACTAAAACCATCGGGATGACGGCGCCCAGGGCTGAACCCGCCATGTTAGCAAAATAAATAAACCCCGACTGTTCGGGTCGGAACATATAGGCCTGCGTAATAATCCAACCGGCAAAAAAGAAGGGTGTTGTAAGGCTTAGATAGGCAAAAAAGACATAAAGACCTTGAACCGGCTGGAGCGGCAATTTGTAATAGTCCAAGGGGAGGTATTTAAGAACAAGAAAAGAGCCCACAGCGCTGACACAGTAACACAAACTCAGTAAAACGACTCGACCGTGCTGCTGTAGCTTTGGTTGCCGTAGACCCGTACGCGATTCGATTAGACCCAAGTAGGTGCCGCTGGCGGCCATGCCAAACATGGCTATACTGATGACCATAAAAGAAAGATGATGCCATTGACTGATGGCAAAAACACGTGTCATCAGAATTTCGAAGGCTAAAACAGAAAGCGAAACGACGAAAACAGGTATCAACATATTGTCTAAATACCTAACGCGGACGTACCGCTAAAATCGGAATCGAAATCGTTGTCGGGATCGTTTGGTAGGTCTGAAAACAACGGTTCCGATTTTGATACCGACCCCGATATCGATACGGATGAGATGACCTGTCTCCAAAAGGATTTCGTTTTACCGTCATTTGAACTTATAAGTGACTAAAGGCTAAACACTCAACTTATCCACACCTCGGCCCCTGGAACCCTTACGCCAATATTAAAAGCAGGATATACATCATCAATCGCATCCGAGTTATTAAGGTGCCGTCTGTTTGCCATTTTATTGCATGGCATGGCCGGTCATCGGTACGAACATTACACCGGTGATTTGTTGGACTGAATAGCGCTGAGCATGCTTGGTAACCAGCACCAGGTGCTGGTAACTAAATGGATTGCCCAATGGTAAAATAAGACGGCCGCCGACTTTTAACTGTTTTAGAAGGTCTGGCGGAATATGGTCGACAGCGGCTGTAATCATGATGGCGTCATAAGGGGCCATTTGAGGATATCCAAAATAGCCGTCACCCCGATAGCAAGATACATTGTCGAAGGCCAAATCCTTGAGGCGCCGAGATGCGGATTCAAAGAGACCGGGTTTGATTTCCAGGGTGATAACCCGTGATGCGAGACCGGAAAGAACTGCAGCCTGATAGCCTGAGCCGGTGCCGATTTCAAGGACCGTTTCATTGCCGGTCAACTCAAGGCTGGCACTCATGAGGGCCACAATATAGGGCTGAGATATGGTTTGACCTTCACCGA
>CAYVMI010000055.1:0-38755 GCA_964452555.1 uncultured Desulfobacterales bacterium | reverse complement strand
GGGAAGGAGACCTTGCGGCGAGGATTGAACAATAGGAATTGAACATTGAACATCGAACGTTCAACATCCAACGTCGAATAAGGAAACGCTCGCGCAACGTAGACGTTTGCGCCGCGCGTCGCTCTAATCTTTTATTAAAAGAAAGAATTCCTTATTCGATGTTCAGTGTTCGATGTTCGATGTTCGATGTTGGACGTTCCGTTTCTATCGTATACCGATACGGCAATTAAAGGATTCCCAAAGCGAAAAATTCAACTTCAGGTTTTTAAAGCTTTAAGCGATGAGCTTTAATCTTTAAGCAGCTGCGCGCTTAAGGCTGCCTGCTTAAAGCTGAGAGTGTTACGCTTCGGCGCGGCGACTCTCCTCATCCCGTATCTCCCGCCTTAACAGCTTGCCAACCTTTGATTTGGGCAGCATATCCCTGAATTCGATATACTGGGGTATCTTATAGCTCACCAGGGACTGGCGGCACCATTTGATCAACTCGTAGCCGGTGATGCCCTTGATGTCTTCCTTGAGGACCACATAGGCCTTGATGCGTTCACCCACCTTTTCATCGGGGATACCGACCACACACGATGCCACGACCGCATGATGTTCTTGAAGAACGGCCTCGATTTCCGAGGCAGACACCCGGTAGCCTTTGTGTTTAATGGTATCGACGGTCCGATCCACAAAATAGATATTGCCGTCGGCATCCATGGATACGATATCGGCTGTCCGATACCAGGTTTTACCCTCCAGATCCACAAATGCAGCCGCGGTTTCCTCGGGTTTGTTAACATAGCAGTCCACCATGGGCACAGAGGAGACAATTATTTCACCTGGCGCACCCGGTTCGACCGGTTGAAGGGTAAGGGGATCGACGATTTTAACCGATTTAATGGGCAGGATTCTACCGATACTTTTGGGTGGGTTGTCAATATCGGTGGGGCACATGGCCACGCCGCCGCAGGTTTCCGTTGCGCCATAACCCTGAAAAATCGGTTTGGAGAATCTTTGTTGCCAGCGGTTACCAACTTCCACGGGCAGTACATCGCCGGCGCTAAACCAGTAATCGACGCTGCTCATGTCATACTGGTCCAGACGATCATGCTCCAGAATCATGCGATAAAGGGTGGGAACGCCGATCATGGTCCGGGCGCGGAATCGCCGAATGGACTCGAAGGTGGCGTCCAGGTTGACCCTCGGCTGGAGTATCAGCGTGCCACCCACCAATAGCGTTGCCAAACTGCATGTCTGCCCGAGTATGTGAAAAAGCGGCGCATTGCCTAAAATGACATTTTCCTCGGGCGGGATTAGCGGTTCACTCACGCGAATCTGTACATCTGACGAGGCCAAAAAAAGCGCATGCGAAATCGGGACGCCCTTGGGGTGCTTGGTGGTACCGCCGGTATATAAAATTTCGGCCAGATTTTGGGCCCCGTGGGAGCTAATATCCGGCAGGGTCCCGGTGCGATTCGCATAGGTCCGGAGCAGCTTGCCCATTTCAAAGGTGTGATCATCGAGGATGGTTTTCCCACGGGGAACGATATCGAAAAGATAGCCAAAAAGCCGCTTCCAGGCCGGCAGCATTTCGGTCATCTTGGTGATGAATACCCGGCGTATATGCGTGGAGGACAGCACTTTTTTCACATATCCGAAATTGGTGTCGGCGCAGACGATCGCTTCGGCATCACTATCGTTGGCTATATACTCGAGATCACTGGGCGTATAAATAGGTGTTATGGGTACACAAACACCCCCGGCCCGCTGGATTCCGAGCCAAGCTACAACCCACTGGATGCTGTTGGGTACATAGATGATGACCCGCTGGCCGGGTGTAACGCCTTTGTCCAGCAAGGCGGCTGCAAAACTGTCCGCCATTTGCTGGACTTTTCGGTAGCTGTAGCGCGTACCCAAGTATATAACACAGGTATGGTCTTTGCGCCTTGCGGCGACCGATGCGAATTGTGTGGATATATTAGAATTTTCATTCATACATCAGACCCCAAAGTATGCCGCTTTAATCTCAGGATTATTCATCAGCTCGACACCGGTTCCGCTTAGGGTGAGCATGCCATTTTCCACTACATAAGCGCGATCCACCATGGGCAGAACCGGTCTGGCAAACTGCTCGCTTAAAAGAACGGTAATGCCGGTTTCCCGGTTGAGCGAAACGATGGCATCTACAACCGCTTTTTGCATCATGGGGCTGAGTCCCAGCAGGGGTTCGTCCAACAGGAGCAGTTTCGGTCGAACCACAAGGGCCATCCCGATGGCAAGCATCTGCTGTTCACCGCCGCTTAAAAAGCCGGCTTTGCGAGATTTCAGTTTCACCAACGGCGGGAAAAGTGAGAACACAAAATCTAAGGTTTCACGAATTTCGGATTTGGACCGCAGGTATCCGGCGATTTTAAAATTTTCCAGGACACTGCTTTCCGGAAATATCGGATGTCGTTCCCGTGAAAGGACAATTCCCATTTTAACCCTGTCACTGGGCGCTGTTTCCGTAATATTTTCGCCGGCATAGATTATGTTGCCATAAACACTGATGCGCTCGCCACCCTTGCGCTTTTCTTTAATACGCATATCGATAATCAGGCCGGAAACCGTGTTCATAAAGGTGGTTTTTCCGGCGCTGTTGGAACCGATAAGGCCGACAATCTCACCCTCGCCGACCTCCAGACTCAGGCCGTTGAGAGCCAAGGCGTTCTCAAAAAATACCATTAGATTTTCAACTTCAAGCATTATTCGGCCTCCGTTCCCAGATAGGCGCTTTTTACGGCCTCGTTTTCCATCACGTCTTCGGCCGGGCCTTCGGCGATTTTTTCGCCATAATTCATGACGATTACACGGTCGGCGATGCGGAATAGTTCCTTTAACCGGTGCTCGATCATAATAATCGTTTTGCCGCCCATACGAATTTTTTCAATGATGGGCACGATACTGGCGACTTCGGCCAAGCTCAAACCGGAGAAAAGCTCATCCAGGATGTAAAGATCGGGCTGAAGGGCAATGGCCTTGGCGAGTTCCAGGCGTTTCAGATATCCCTGGGGCAGGGCACCGGCTACTTTATACGCCACAAATGCATCTCTTTCGAATCCGACCTCTTCCAGCAGGTCAAGGGCCACGGCATCCCGATCTCCATAACGACCGCCGGCAAGTTGTCTCATGCGCGGTGAGTATAGCGGTATAATCATGTTTTTGTAGGCCGGCAGTTGATAAAATGGTTTGACCATCTGAAAGGTCCTGGCGATGCCCAAACGAACAATCTTGTAAGGCGGCAGATGGCTTATTTTTTTGCCTTTAAACAATACCTTTCCGGAACTCGGCTTTACAAAGCGCGTAATCAGATTGACCAAGGTGGTTTTTCCGGATCCATTCGGGCCGATTACGCCTAAAAGCTCGCCAGGCTTGAGATTGAAACTAACACGATTCAGTGCCTGAACGCCCCCGAAATTCTTGCTCAGTTGGGAGACTTCGAGAATCGGATCAGCGGTCATTTGGACACCTCCACCCAGCGTTCGAACTGGTGGTATTTTCTTTGGATGTAATGAAAGATCCCTTCGGGCAGCGCCACGATAAATATCACCAGAAAGGCGCCGTACAAGACGATGCGCAACCCGCCAAACCCACGTAAAGCTTCGGACAGCGGCACCAAAATGAAGGCACCCAAAGTGGCGCCGGCCAAGGTTCCGGGGCCACCCACAACCGCGGCCGCTATGGGCAGTATGGAATAATCCAGCGCAAAAACCGGCATACCCACAAACATATATACATGGGTCATGAAAGCTCCGCAGAAAGCCCCGATGGCACCGGCGATAAACAGAGACTGGGCTTTGAACCAGTAAATATTGATGCCGGCATTAATAACCGAACGGTCATTATCATTGATACCCTTCAGAACCAGTCCGTAATCAGAATCCATCATCCGGCGAAAACCGAAAAGGGCGATCAACAAAACCGCCAGTACTAAGTAGAGTTCGAGCCACTTGGATGATAAGGGGGTCATGCCGCTCAGTCCTTCCGTGCCGCCGAATATTTTGGTAGCTTCGATAACCCGCACCATGATCAGCGGAATGATCAAAGTCACCATGGAAAAGTAGATGCCGCGCAGCCTCAAAACCGGGAGCAGCAGCAGGGTGCAGATCAGCCCGCCCATGAGGGAGGCGATGGGTATGGCCAACAGCGGGGGAACGTTCAAGTAGTGGTTCATCACACCGGAACAGTAAGCGCCGACGCCGAAAAACAGCGCCTGGCCAAGGGAAATCATGCCGGTTTGTGCCAGGATATCCCAACTGATGGCCAGCAGGGCGACCACGGCAACAGACAACAGCACTTTCTGCCAATATGGATCCAGGAGCAAGGGCAGTATCAGACAAGCCGCCACCGGCAGTAAACGGGGGGCTGCAAGATAGCTCATTTCACGCCAGGACAGAAGTGCAAAAATGTCCGATGAACGTACTTTAATACCGCGGTCAATCCGTTCTTTTCTTTTTTTCAACTGCTGTTAAATCCTTTCTTCCAATTCTTTTTGCTTTCCAAAAAGCCCGGAAGGTTTTATGGTTAAGACCAGCAAAATGGCCGCCAGACTAACGATCATCGTCCAGTGCGAACCGATATAGGTGTCGGTGAATCTTTCGGCAAATCCAACCACAAAACTGGCGGCGATAACCCCGCCGGTACTGCCCAGTCCACCGATGATGCACACCGCCAGCGCCTTGATCAGGACATCATAGCCTTCCCCGGGCGCGATGCTCCCCAAGGGGATAATGAAAAGCGCCGCCAGTGCCGCCACGCCGGCGCCAAAGGAAACACTGAGGGTGGCGATCCAATCCGAGTCGATCCCAAAGGTCAGGGCCGTGCGTTCATCCTGAGCTATACCGCGGAAGGCGAGGCCTGTGGCGGTGTGATGCGTAAACAGCCACAAACCGAAAATGAGCAGGGCACTGAAACCTAAAATAGCCAGGCGCTGAAAATCGACATAGGTCCCGGCGATGATGAAGCTGTGATCCAAGAAAACGGGCAAGGTATATTCGAATCCCACCCAGCCGAAATAGCTGAACAGCTCTAAAATCGCCAGACCGATACCAAAGGTGGCAATCACCTCGGAAAGCGCTTGCCCCCTTACGCGCAGCAGGACAAAGCGGTAAATCAAGGCTCCCAAAACCAAATTGAAAACAACAGCGATCAATACCGCCAGCAAATAGGGGATTTGGAGTAGATTTAACATGCCCCAGATTCCGTAGGCAGCCAGTACATAAAAAGCGCCATAGGCGAAGTTGGCTATACCGCTGATGCCGAAGGTCAGGTTAAAGCCGATGGCCATCAATGCCAGAATGGCCGTATTGATCAAGGCATATATGGTCGTGCCGATAAACATGGGTAGTTTTTCTCCATGATTTGAAAGGATCCCGCACGACTTGCCGTGCGGGATCTTCTCGGTTTACTTGGCTGATTTTAAACCGGCCGGCAGGTTGATCTTGCCGTCAGCAATGGATGGCGGGAATACGATGGAGCGTGAACCGTCGTTGTTCCACTGAATCACCGCAGCCATGGCGGATGAATCCGGATCCATGTCGTAAACGACCTGATGGCCCTCGTCAAATTTAATGCGGCCCATCACGCCCACCCGGTCGGTTTTTTTCAACTCGGCGACAATGGCGTCAGCCGCCACGCTGCCGGCCCGTTCAATGGCTTCGGCCAACAGATATACCGATTCATACGAAGGACTGATACCGTGGCCCGCCTCAATGGGTACGCCCCATTTCTTCTGGTAAGCCTTGGCAAAGGCTACTGATTTTGGCATCTTAGCGGACGAGATAGCGCTCCCCATTTCAAAGTTGCAGTTGATGGCGCCGGCAATTTTCTGATCGAACGTTTTCCACGCGCCGGGTCCGGCCAAGGGGGAAATGAATCCGGCCATTAGTGCCGGGACTTTCATGGCGTTCCATTGTTTGACCAGGGTGCCGCTCTGGGGCATGTCGAAGATGGGCAGGATCACCTGGGCACCTTTGGCACGGACTTTCATCAATGCGGATGAGAAGTCGGAAGTCCCGGTGGGGTAAGCTTCATGGCCGACAATTTCCCAACCGGCTTTGTTGAAATAAACCTTGGTCAAGATTCCGGCGGTAGCCCGGGCCCAAGCCACGTCCTGATTCATGATATAGACTTTATTGAAACCATACTGCTTGTTGATGAAGGCCATTGTGCCGGCGAGGTATTTAACCAGGTACTTGGCGTTCAGGCAGGTTCTGAAAATATACTTATATTTTTCCGGATCCTTTTTGATTTTGGCTTCAGATGCCGGTGACATGGCAATGGTTCCCAGTAACGGCACCTTGTATTTGGCGATGATGTCCATTCCGGCCATAAGCGCTTCGGAACGAAAGGGGCCAACCACCAAGGCCGCTGGTTTCTTCTCCAGGATAATTTTTTCCAACCCCAGCAGGGCCTCGGGAACCGGAACACCAGGGGCCGCATCACGTATATCCACGGTCTCAACCACAAAAGGCCGCTTGGTTCCACCCACGTTGACGCCACCGGTAGCATTTATTTCGTCAACAGCCAAGTTCACGGCTTTCAGGGCTTCCTTGCCCTCCAGGAAACCGGTTGATGTGGGAATGCCTATTACAATGGGATCCGCGGCGTTCGCACTTTGAATAGAGAAAAAAAACATGCCTACCGCAAGCACCAATACCATTCCCATACCTAATTTGCGTATCATAATGTTCCTCCTTTCGATTAAAGGTTCGGCATCTTCAGCCAAGTATTCACACGTCGCGAAAAGTCCAATTTAAAATTCGCGTTTGGCGATTTAAATTAGCCTGCACCTGGTATTTCCCAGATTCGGTTGTATGCTCGGATGGGCACGTCAGCGTATGAAAATCACCGAGGGCGCCCCATTGAGTGAGGTCTTGCTGTTAAATGAATCGTCTTCAAAATTAAACAGCAACTATTGTGCCAAGGTCATTCTGAGCTATAACGTGCTGATAATAATAATTAAAATATGAAGGGAGAATCTTGGTTAGATTCACAAAGTGTTTCTTTTGGTAACATTGAGCAGAGCATGGCCAGCTATATAGCCGGCAAGTTGCAATAATTGTTTGAATTACAGAGGATTGACCGATGTGTTTCGAATGGAAACACTTTAGGATCAGCAAATTAAACTGTATTCAAAGGTGACATCCGGGCTAAAACGGCATCTCAATCTCACCATCGGCAACCGAAAGCGGAAAAACTATTTTACGTGATCCGTCACTTTGCCACTGGAAGATGCAGGCCAGAGCATCTTCCTGGGGATCGTCACCGAATATCACCTGGTGTCCCCGGTGAAAACGGATCCGGCCCATGGCGCCGGTTCTATCGGTCGATTCCAGGGCTGCGACGATGCTTTCCGGGTCCAGGCTGTCGGCTCTGCGGACGGCATCAACCAGAATGTAAACCGATTCATAGGCAGGTGCCGGACCATGTCTGGCCTGGATATCTTGGCCAAATTTTGCCTTGTAAGCGTTGTAAAAGTCCATGGATGGTTTCCAGCGCGGACTGGGTATATTGCCCATTTCAAAAATGACGTTTAGGGCCCCTGCAATTTTGCCATCAAAGGATTCCCAGGCATGGGAGCCTACCATAGGGGAAATGAAGCCAAATAACAGACTTTTACCTCGCATGTTGTGCCATTGCTTCACCAGCATGCTGCTCTCAGGCATATCGAAAATCGGCAGAATGATTTGAGCCTGCTTGCTTTCCGCCCGGGACAGGCTTTGGGTAAAATCGGTGACACCGGAAGAAAAATTGTCCAGGCCGACGATCGACCAGTCAGATCGGTCAAGATAGAGCCTGATCATTAAGGAGGCTGCGGTTCGGGCCCAGGCCACATCCTGATTCATAATATAGACTTTATCAAAACCATAGCGCTGTCGGATAAATTTCATGGTGTTGATCAGATAGTCAACCAGGTACTTGACGTTGAGACAGGTCCTGAATATGTAGCGGTATTCCGGATTCCTTAGAATTTTTGCATCCGTAGCCGGCGACATGGCAATGGTGCCGATCAGGGGAATTTTAAGACCGGCGATAATATCCATGCCAGCCAGGAGCACCTCAGACCGGAATGGTCCGATAACAATGGCATGGATCCGGTGGGCGGCGATCATCTTCTCAAGGCGGTTCAAGGATACCGACACGGGAATATCCGGCCGGGCATCCTCTAGATCCATGGGAATCACGCGGAGCATATGGGTCTTTTGTTTGACTTTCACACCGCCTTTGGCATTGATTTCATCCACAGCCAAACGGACGGCGTTGAGACTCTCACGGCCTTCCAGGAAGTTCAGGGAGGTAATTGCACCGAGAACAATTTCCGGTGTTGTTTCAGCCCACGATGTTGAGCAGACTGTCAGCGCGGCCATGCTGACGGTTAGCATCAATTGGATAATTTTCCTTTTTAACATGTCTAGACTATTCGCATTCACGGCACGCTATTTCAACAACTATTCAAAGCAAGGCTCTATTTTGTTGACATCCGTATCTGAGCATCACTATAGGAGTTGCAATGAAGTTCAGATTTTCCATATCCCTTAAACTGCTCATAATAATCCTGCCCCTGATCTGTATCCCCATCGCTACGGTAGGATACTTTTCATTCAAGGCCTCGGTCGAACGCGTGGATCGATTGGTTCGGCATGAGCAGATGATACAGGTCAAGGCGACCGCCAATCTTATAAATGAAATATTTTACACCTGTCGAATGGACTTGGATACTATTGCGAGTCTACCCGTACTGGAAGATTATCACCATGCCTTAGCCTTTCGTTTATCCGCAGAAGCAGAGTTCAACCATGACAATATCGTGCGATTGTTCAGAGATTTCATTGCCCGGGCTGAATACTACCATCAAATCCGCTATATCGACCAAAACGGGAATGAACTCCTCAAAGTGAACCGTCAAGGACTGTCCGCTAAACTGCATAGCCGGCGTGACGGAAATTTTTTTGTCTCTGCCCGCGAGATCGGCAAAGACCATATTCACATGTCCGACATTCTCCCGGCAATACAGGAAAACAGACTGGTGATACAGTGGGGCAAAGCGATTTTTAGCGGGCTGCGAGAATTTGCAGGGGTGGTCGTGATCGATCTGGATTATAGCAAAATTATGCATATGGTACAGCAGATCAAGGTTGAGGAACGCGGGTACGCATTTCTGATAGACGAAAAAGGTCGCTTGATCGCGCACCCGCGCTTTAAACCTTTCAGCCTTCATCTGGACAATTATCCCGATGACAGCCTGAAAAAAATGGTGCTGGAAATGATGACGGGCGCCAGCGAGTGGCGAAGCTACACCTTTGAGGAAGAAGAAAAGGTTGCCGCTTTTGCGCCGGTGCCCATCATGAGATGGTCCCTGGCGGTGACCATCCCCACAAAAGTTTTTCGAAAAGAGGCGCTCGCCATTCGGACACGGGTGATCCAGGCTGTGGTCATTTCGCTTTTATTTGCGATCGCCGGTGTAACGATATTGGGATACTACCTTTTCAGGCCGGTGCGTACACTTGTGGACGCAACTAAACGGATTGCAGCCGGGGACCTGACCCATGAAATTCCCATGCAATCCAAGGATGAACTGGGTGATCTGACAAGATCCTTTAACCGGATGGTAAAAAATCTCGCCGGAACCCAGGCTGAATTGGTGCGGTCAGAAAAGCTGATATCACTGGGCAGACTTTCGGCAGGGGTTGCGCACGAGATTAGAAACCCGCTGAACGCCATGAAAGGTGCCATCGTTTATTTGCAGCGCCACCGGTCTGAGGATGTGCTGGTAGGTGAATACACCCGGCTCGTATCAGAAGAAATTGACCGCTTGAGCCTGTTTGTCACGGATTTTCTCTATTTTGCCAGGGAGTCCAAACCAAACCCGGTGCATACGGACATCAACCGCCTAATTCTCGATACACAGCTTTTGTTCGAAGAGCGGGCCAAACAAAGCGAAGTCCGTTTTCACAACCAACTCGCTCCGAATCTGGCCCCGCTTTGGATGGATCCCCATCAAATAGAACAGGTCCTTGTGAACATTGTAATCAATGCCATGGACGCTCTTCCGGAAGGAGGGGACATAACCTTTTCATCTCGGATGATGAAAAATGGTGATCCCCTAGACAGGGGAGGATCCCCAATCTTTCGCCTGACAGTACAGGACAATGGCGTGGGAATATCAAACGAACAGCTTAAAAATATCTTTGATCCGTTTTTCAGCACCAAGGAAGACGGAACCGGATTGGGGCTGCCGCTGAGCCTCGGTATCGTGGAAAACCATGGCGGCCGTATCCGCATTTCAAGCCAGGAGGGTATCGGTACCTCGGTGGTTGTCGAATGGCCGGTCGAGGCCCAAAGCCACCTAACAGTTTAAAGGAAGCATGATGAAGACCATACTGGCAGTAGATGATCGCAAAAACAGTCTGAAAGTTCTCAGCGCCATTCTGACCGATGAGGGATATCGCGTGATCCAGGCAACCAGCGGCCAGGAAGCTCTGGAGATATATGCCGGCAGTCAGCACATAGATGCCGTATTGTCGGATTTCAAAATGCCGGGAATTGATGGTTTGGAATTGTTCCGGCAAATGAACGCACGCCGAAACGCGCCGCCTTTTTTGATCATGTCTGCTTACGGCACCGTAAAGTCGGCTGTTCAGGCCTTAAAGCAGGGTGTGACCCATTATCTCATTAAACCACTGGATTATGAAGAGTTGTCCATCGTCCTGGCTAAAGCCATCCGGGACCGTGAAATATCATTAGAACTGTCATCCCTTAAGGAACAAGTAGGTGATGATGATGCCTTTCACGGCATTATCAGCAGCACGCGGCAGATGGCCGACATTTTCGAGATGGTCCGTACAGTCGGGCCCACAGATGTCTCGGTCTTGATCTGTGGTGAAACCGGAACCGGCAAGGAACTCCTGGCTAGGGCCCTGCATCTTGAAAGCCAGCGGCACCATGAAAAAATGATATGCATTAATTCCGCTGCACTGGCCGAGAACCTGTTGGAGGCCGAACTCTTCGGTTTTGTCAAAGGAGCGTTCACAGGGGCGGTGGCCGATCAAACCGGACGCCTTGAAATGGCCGATCACAGCACGCTGTTCCTGGACGAAATCGGGCAAATGAGTATGAGGCTGCAATCCAAATTGCTGCGCTTTCTGCAGGAGATGACTTTTGAACCGGTGGGCAGTTCAGACTCGCGCCGGGTGGACGTGCGCATAATCGCCGCCACGAATCTAGATTTGCAGGCGGAGATCAACCACGGCCGTTTTTTGCGTGATCTTTTATATCGGATCGAGGTTATCAATATTCAACTACCCGCACTCCGGGATCGTCGCGAAGATATTTATCTGCTAACCCAACATTTTATCCATCGCTATGCAGCCAAATATGACAAAAAGGTGAGTGGTATCGAACCGGATGCCATGAAGGCGCTTGTGGAATACGGTTGGCCGGGAAATGTCCGCGAATTAAAGAATTTCATTGCCCGCGGGGTTATACTCTCAAAGGGAAGCAAGCTTCAGATTGATGATCTGCCCGAGATATGCGGTCGGGGTGATCTCGAATCAGCCGATACCGCAACATCCAAGCCCGGTCTTGCACTCCCGGCGGAAGGCATGACGCTCCGGGATATGGAGAATGAATTGATACGGACCACCTTGATTCACTGCAAGGGCAACAAAAGCCGCGCAGCCGAGCGCTTGGGCATATCGCGTAAAACCCTCTATGAGAAAATCGCCCGCTACGATATCCGCTGAATCGATTAAGGCCGGACAAAAGCAACGCTCCCACCCGGAAATAGTTAAAACCAGGTACACCCCACACTGAGATTGGGACTACCTTGCATGCCAACGTGCGGGATGAGTCGTAGGTAAAAACCTATATTAAATGGGGATGCCGTCTTTATATTTAGACTTCCCGGTATGCCCCAAAAAAAATCCTGTCTCTGGTTTTCTCGGGCAGAGCAAATCAGAGAATTCATCATCCGCCCATTCGACTCCCTGTGATCTCATCTTCACTCAGGTTTTTATTTCGGAACATACTTTTGGCAATTAGTTTAAACCAGAAATGATTCCATTTTGATTCAGGTCAATTACAGAACGTACCACAATGTCGTATGTTTGCTGCCAGTGGCAATCACGTGATGTGGAAACCGAAACACTAAGTTAAAAGCAGCTAAAAGAGATCCTGCATCCGCTACTCCGAATAACGCACGCCATGTCACCTTGTATAACATATTCTATCAAGGAGAACCGATATGAAAAAAACAGCACAACAACCAGCCGTTCAGACCAAAAAAATGGATGCGGCCGATATTACAATTTGTGATTCCACCGCCCAAATGATCACCAAAGCCCGTAATGACGGTGTGGAACTTGCCTTTGATCGCGCAGCCAATATGAAACCATGTCCCATCGGGGCCAAGTCGGCCTGTTGTAAACATTGTGCCATGGGTCCTTGCCGGATTAATGCGAATGATCCCTATGCCAAGGTCGGCGTCTGTGGGGCAACCATCGACACGATTCAATCCCGGAACCTGGCCCGGATGGTTGCCTGCGGCACGGCAGCGCATGTGAGTCACGGGCGCAATATACTGAATCTGTTTAGGGGCGTGGTCACGGGTGCTATCAAAGATTTTGAGATCAAAAACACCATTAAACTGGCTTCGTTGGCCAAGACGTTAAATATCGAGACAGAGGATCGATCTGTGCTCGAGATCGCCACGGAAATCTGCGATGTGCTAGAGAAGATTTTTGTTCAAACCGAAGGTGAATTTGCCCTGACCGGCCTGGTACCGCCGAAAACGCTCGAGACCTGGAGAAATCTGGATATCGTGCCAAGGGGTGCCATGCTGGAAGTTATGGAATTGCTCCAGCGAACCCATGCCGGTATGGACCAGGATTACGAGAATCTTACCGAGCAGATCAGTCGTACGGCCTTGGTGGATGGCTGGGGCGGGTCCATGGTGGCGACGGAATTGTCGGATATCCTGTTTGGCACTCCCACTCCGGTCAGTGCCGAAGTTGATATGGGATGTCTCAAGGCGGATCATGTCAACATTATCATTCATGGGCATGAACCCTATCTGGTGGAATCCATGGTTGCCTCGGTGAATGATCCCGCCTTACTAAAAATTGCCAAGGACTATGGTGCCAATGGTATCAACCTGGTGGGCATGTGCTGCTCGGGCCTGGAAATGCTTTCACGCCATGGTGTTCCTCACGCTGGAAATTTTATGTCAACCGAGGCCGTGTTGGTAACAGGTGCCGTAGATGCATTTGGGGTTGACGTCCAGTGCATTCAACAGTCGTTGGTAAGCGTGGGCGAGTGCTACGGAACCCGGATTTTCACCACCAACCCGAGCTGCCGTATCGAAGGAGCGGAACATATCGAGTTTGACGAGCATGATGCCAGAACTTGTACGGATGCAATCGTAGAGAAAGCGATTGTACGCTTTAAAAACCGCAAGGCCGAAGTGCATATTCCCGACAACAGGGCCATCGGGGTCCACGGGTTCTCACATGAGTATATCAATTATATGCTGGGCGGTTCATTTCGGGGTAGCTATCGACCGCTAAATGACAATATCATCAACGGTCGCATCCGGGGGGTTGCCGGCGTAGTGGGGTGCGTTAACCCGAGAACCAAGCAGGATTGGGTGCATGTGGAACTGGTTAAAGAATTGATTAAAAATGACATCCTGGTGGTTCAGACCGGTTGTTCACAAATAGCCCTGGCAAAAGCCGGGCTATGTACGCCTGAAGCGGCCCATTTTGCCGGGTCCGGTTTAAGAGAGGTATGTGAAGCTGTAGGCATGCCGCCGGTGCTGGGTTTGGGTGCTTGTGTGGATAACAGTCGGATTCTGATTGCATGCGCCGAGATGGTTCGAGAAGGGGGGCTGGGCGATGCCATCGCCGATTTGCCGGTGGCAGGTGCCGCTCCCGAGTGGTACAGCGAAAAGGCCATCGCAATCGGTCAGTATTTTGTGGCCTCGGGTGTGTATACGGTCTTTGGCGTTACCTTTCCAATTGTCGAAGAAACAAAATTTCAACAGCTCCTGTTTGAGAACCTGGAATCAAAGGGCCTTGGTAAATGGGGTTATACCCAGGATCCCTATGAAATGGCCCACATGATGATCGCTCATATCGATAAAAAACGCAAAGCTCTCGGGATTGATACAGCTAGGGAGCGGACGCTGGTTGATATGGCAGACCGTCGGGAACTGGCCGCCGTGTAAGGAGATTTGCAGCATGCAGTCATTGGATGAATATCTGCAGAAGGGAATCAAGGAAATAGTCGACAATCATCCCCGGGGTCGTTGGTATTCTGAATGAATATGGAATCGGGTGTGGTGCCTGCGATGTGGGTACCTGCTTGCTGAAAGACATCGTGTCACTGCACCCGCTTTCCAAGGAGCAGGAACAGGAATTGATGGCCAGGCTCTCGGCTGCATTGCAGGGAGGGGTAATAGCGAGCATTCAGAACCAGAAAATCACATCAATTTAAAAGCAGAAAGCCCGTGAGACCCAGGCAACATTCCTGTCCGGGCAGCCGGATGATGGCCTTTAAAAAAGAGCCGCCGGAGACCCATGACGCGCCATCCCAAAAAGTTCCATCTCAATTGACCCAAGGGCCGATCCAACTGCATTTGATATTGCCGGTGGTACCTTGTTATCAGGAAGCGGATGTCTTGCTGACCGCAGATTGTGTGGCCTGTGCATTTGGTGATTTTCATGGCAGATTTATGAAAGGGCATTCCTTGGCCATTGCTTGTCCCAAGCTCGATAGCGGCCAGGAGATTTATCCGGAAAAAATCGCGACCTGGATCGATGAGGCCAATATTCGGTCCTTACATGTCCTGATCATGCAGGTTCCCTGTTGTATGGGATTGTTAAATCTGGCCCAAAAGGCTGCTCAACAAGCCCGGCGAAGTATTCCGATCGAATACACAATTGTGGGTGTTGAAGGAGACATACTTGAGCAGAAATGCATTCAAGTGGACACAACTGAAAAAATAGTGTAAATTGCGCCTAGTATCACAGCCACATCTTCATTAGGATAGTCCCCGCACAGACACGATTGTAAATCAGGTTATAAATAACCGGGCCTTGGGACCCGGTTGAAACGGTGAAGTAGCGCAATCTTGAAAAACGCCGTGAAGTTGACGGCATTTCAAACAGCACAGGAGATGTCATGGGCAGCAAACGATGGGATGAAATACTGGTAAATGACCACGAAATGATCGAACGGGCCATGGATGTTTTCAAACGGGAGATTGAGAAGATGCCGGACGATTCCCCGGATTTGTTTACACTGAAACGCGCGGTGGACTTTTTGCTTGAGTTTGGAGACCGCATCCACAACAAAAAGGAAGAAGACTGGCTCTTTCCGCTAATGATCGAACGCGGCATCCCCGCCGACGGCCCCATCCGGGTGATGCTGAGTGAACACGAATACGAACGATCACTCCTGGCGGACATGGCCGCGCGGACTGATGAGATTCCAGGCATGACACCGAAATTGAAAGATGAGTTCAAAATGAACGCGATGGAATATCTGGAGGTCCGGGCCAACCATATCTGGAAAGAAAATGACGTGCTCTACGCCATGGGCCGAAACGTACTATCTGAGGAGGACAACCAGAATTTGGTTGAAGCCTTTAATACCTTTAGTGCTGATATTTACGGTAAGGAATTCGAAGATGCGATTGCCGCCATGCTGCATGAACTTGAGGGTGGTAGGGCCGCCCGTACCAGTCTCCTCGCAAACTTAAGCTATGAGCAAATCGATGCGATTATGGAGACGCTTCCCTTTGAGGTCACCTTCGTGGATGCCCAGGACGCAGTAGCTTATTTCAACCGGCTGGACAAGGAAAAGATATTCGTGCGCAGCCGATCGGTAATTGGACGCAAGGTCGTCAAATGCCATCCCGGAAAAAGTGTGCACAAGGTCGAGCAAATCGTTAATGGCTTTAAGGATGGGACTCTGGACAAGGCGGATTTTTGGATCGATATGGGCGGACAGAAAATCTATATCCGCTACTTTCCGGTGAGGAATGAACAGGGCGAGTATCTGGGTGTACTGGAAGTAACCCAGGAGATCAGCGCAATTCAGCGATTGACCGGTGAAAAACGTCTGCTCTAGATAATCTCAATTTTTCCAGGAGCCGTAGCGGTCACTTCACCTATGATGGTGGCTGAATTCGCCCCATTTTGGTGCAAATCACGCAAAAGATCGTCCGCAGATTCTCTATCGATTCCCACCAACAGGCCCCCGGATGTTTGCGGGTCGAAAAAAATGTCCACCAACATAGGATCGATGTGGGCTTCTGGTATCACCTGGGCGGATCGGAAGGATTTGTTATTAAAGGCACCGCCGGGAATGAAACCCTGCTTGGCAAAATCGATTGTACCGGGAATCAGGGGAATCGACTGAGAATTAAGCTGAATTCCGACGCCCGTGTCTGAAATCATTTCTGCCAGATGGCCCAATAAGCCGAAACCGGTGATATCGGTACAGGCACTGACAGGATAACGGGACATGGCTTCTGCAGCATCCCGGTTTAAGACCGTCATCAGTTGCGTAACCATCTCAATGGTTTCGGTCCCGGCAATTCCCCCCTTAATGGCCGTGTTGATGATACCGGTGCCAATTGGTTTGGTCAGAATGAGTTGATCTCCCTCGCGCAGTCCGGTGTTCTGGACAATTCGCTTTGGGTGAATGAATCCAGTCACGGAAAGACCATATTTCATTTCCTTATCTTGAATGCTATGGCCGCCGATTAGGGCAACGCCTGCGCGCTGCATGGTTTCCAGGCCACCCGCCAATACGGCACCCAACACGCTAATATCCATCTGGCCGGAAGGAAACGCCACCAGATTTAAGGCCGTCTTGGGTATACCCCCCATAGCATATATATCACTCAATGCATTGGCAGCGGCGATCTGACCAAAAGCAAAGGGATCGTCGACAATGGGTGTAAAAAAATCAACTGTTTGAATGATGGCCAACTCATCGGATATGCGGTAAACGCCGGCATCGTCCGCCCCCTTGAGACCTACGAGTACATTGGGATCATGGGGTAGTTTAAGGCCGCATAATGCTTTGTCCAGGTCCCCTGGCGACAGTTTGGAAGCTCAGCCAGCACCGGCCACCGTTTGGGTGAGGCGCAAGTTTTTAGGATCTGTCGTAAGCTCATTTTTTTTATCAGAATTTATTGGTTTTAGCATGTCACTTTCCTATGTTTTTGATGGATAACATGACAAACAAACACAATATAAGCAAACAAACCCGGCATTCAAGTGTTTTGGAAATAAAGCTATAGGCAGTAAGCAGTCAGCATTAAGCAGCTTGTGCCTGATTGCTTATACCTTATTGCTCATATGGTAATGACGGCCACCCGGCAACCCAATATCCTCATAATATCAGAGGGCGCTATTTGCAACATCAGGCCCCTTTTACCAGCGTTGACAGCAATGGTCGGATAATTTAAAACAGATTTATCCAGGACGGTCTCAAGGTGCTGCTGCATTCCGAATGGACTGATGCCGCCTACAATATATCCGCTTAAACGTTGGGCCGTTGGTACATCTGCCATGGCAGCTTGCTTGACCTGGAATACCCGCGCAAGCAGTTTCAAGTCCAACTGTTTATCACCCGGCACAAGGGAGGTCACATATTTGCGTTTGCCCAGATCGGCAATCAGAGTTTTGACCGTCCGGTCAAGCGGAAATCCAGTGGCCTGTGCGGCAAAAGCAGCTCCTTTTTGGTCATGCTGGTATTTGAGCAGCTCAAAGGGTACTTTCGCTTTTTTTAGTATTTGGATGGCTCTTGTTGACATTTTTCCTTTTGACGGCTTCGTAAGACGCCCAACTTCTGCGTTGTGCAACATTTCGTAAACATTCAACGTACTACAGGTACACCTCATGATTTCGAAACTTGCACGCCTTGAATTTGAACTTTTTCGAAACCGTCTATTTTGGACCTTTTGCGGAAAGCGATCAGTTCTAAGCAGCTTAATGCTTATAACTGATCGCGTGGGGCTGAAATATTTATTGTAACCAATGACATCTTACTATAAGGGATTATCTTTCTAATAACAATCCATCATCAAAGGGAGCAACAACATGTCTTATCAGAAAAGTGATTATAAGGAAGATTTGGATCGGGTAACAGCGGTATTTGATACAAATTTGGGTGAATTTGAAGCCGAGCTTTATGCCAAGGAATGTCCTGAAACCGTCTGGAATTTTGTCAACCTGGCTGAGGGCAGGCAGGATACTGACCGTCAGGGTAATTTTTATGACGGGTTATCCTTTCATCGGATCATCGCCGGATTCGTCATTCAAGGGGGCTGCCCCCAAGGTTCCGGTATGGGTGGGCCTGGTTATCGATTCCAAGACGAATTTGATACATCACTGCGCCACGACGGAGCCGGTATTCTTTCCATGGCCAACGCGGGTCCGGGTACCAACGGTAGCCAATTTTTTATAACCCTTGGCCCCACACCTCACTTGGATGACCGCCATTCAGTTTTCGGTAAGGTTGTCAAGGGCATGGATATCATCACTAAGATTGGATCGGTTCCAACCGGTGCTATGGACAAACCCCAGGATCCGGTGGTGATGAACACGGTTACCATAAAACGATAACGAGATACCCAATCCCATTTCAATTAAATCGGACCTTGGGATTCATAAGGACAAAATAAGCTGTAGACTGTAGGCGCCTACAGTCTATAGCCTACAGCCTAAATACCTTACCACCAATGTAATGCCTTGTTGGTTAGGCCTGAATTTGATTGTGTTCCTCTTTCTCCTGGATAATCTCTAGTAAATACCGGCCATAGTCGTTCTTTTGCATGTCGTCGGCCAGGTGGGCGAGTTGCCGGCTGTTGATATATCCGAGACGATAGGCGATTTCCTCGATACAGGATATCTTAACACCCTGGCGTTCCTGGATGGCCTGGATAAAACTGGATGCCTGTTGCAGCGCTTCGTGGGTGCCGGTATCCAGCCAGGCGAATCCCCTGCCCAAGAGTTCCACCCGAAGCTGGTCTTGCTGCAAATATGCCATATTGACATCGGTGATTTCGAGTTCTCCCCTGTCGGATGGTTTGAGACTTTCGGCAATGCCGACTACTTGGTTGTCATATACATAAAGGCCCGGCACCGCGTATTTGGATTTCGGATGTTGGGGCTTTTCCGCAATACCGATGACCTTGCCCGATGCATCAAACTCCACCACACCGTAGCGTTGCGGATCTTTGACGCGGTAGCCGAATATCAGGCCGCCGGCTTCAATCTGCATGGCATTTTTAAGAATTGTTGGTAAATTATACCCCTGAAAAATATTGTCACCCAGGATCAGACAGACCGGCTCAGTGCCGATAAATGTTTTACCGATGATAAACGCTTGAGCCAGGCCTTCGGGTTTGGGCTGTTCGGCGTATGATATGCGCAGCCCCAGATGGCTACCGTCTTTAAGCAGTTTTTTAAAAAGTGGTAAATCCTGAGGGGTTGAGATAATAAGAATATCCTGAATACCTGCCAGCATGAGAACAGACAGTGGATAGTAGATCATGGGTTTGTCATATACCGGCAGCAATTGTTTGCTGACGACGCGTGTAACTGGGTATAAACGCGTCCCCGAGCCACCGGCTAGAATTATACCTTTCATGGAGTCGATTCCTTATACCAAAATTGAGCGCTTTTAATTATTAAGAATGGTTAGAAGATAATAAATTCCAATTGATTGTATCGTTTTGAATTCTTAAAATTTGAAACACTCAGTTCAGGTTATGGTGGGTTGGCGCATACTGATTAAATTGCTTGAATAATTAAAAAATTTTATAAAGTCAATACCTAATCTTCAATCAAAAATTAAATCAGGCGAAGGTATAACGGAAAGAGCCGGGGGGCTTGGCTGCGAAACGAACTGGGTTGGTATCGGGCGTTTCAAAGGTTTTGGTGGCTTGAATAAAAAAGAAATCATTCAGATAATTTCAGTAACCGCTCATCGAATATCTATCAGCTATTGGTGTGTCTGTGACCTGCTATCACCAGTCAGCGATGATCCATTCGTAATTCAAGCCACGGTCCGCATCTATTGGTACGGTACTGTTATATTGGATGAGAACCAATTTTGTTTCGACGATAATGACGAGTCATGCGTAAAGACTCTGAAAGAATGATTTATACAAATGGGATAGACGTAAAATATTGGGAACTTTTTGAAAAGCGCTTGTCCATAAAGCTCAAGTTGTACCTAAAGGAGGCTCGCTGTTGTTCAGTTCAAAACCAGGCAACTGTTTGAGTTCTTTAATCACTGTTAGGCCGCCGTTAGGCAACCTGCTTATACACTTACTTAATTGCTTATTATAAATGATAATAACTTTTAATTGACGAGCGGCGGCGGCCGTTACAGTGTTTTAAGAACGAGTTTTGGCTGGTAATAACTGAACACCAGCGAGCCGAACTCAAATAACTTAAGCTTTATAGAGAACCACGTTTTGAAATGAAAAGCCCGCAGATTTGCTGCGGGCTTTCCATAAAATCATTGATCAATTGTATCGGGCATTTTGCGCCCCTGAAGTGTTCATTGACAAGGCGTTCAGGAAAACAGCCGTATGGTTTCTACTGCAATTTCCTGACAACACCGTCAATGGACACTTCAGGGAGCGGCCTTTGGTTGAAACTTGGTGAAAATGTATTTATCGCTAAGTAGAGCGGACAAATTTTTTATTCATCTAATCCAAAATAGATCATCCACGTATTATATCTTAAGCAATCTTATTTACCGAGTTTCAAAAAATGCCCGATTTAGGCGACTTCCTGATACTCAGCATCTACCACATCATCGTCTGCGCCGCCGGCACCCGGGTATGGCCCCCCTCCGTCAGCCTGCTGTGAATTTCCAGCTTCAGCAGACTGTTTCTGATAAGCCTGGGTGGCAATTTGATGGGATGCCTGGGTCAGTGCATCGGTGAGGCGCCGGATTTCATCGAGATTCTCGCTATCCATGGCCTGTTTCAGTTCTTGAATGGTGGCCTCGACACTGGAACGTGTGGATGGATCCAGCTGGCCGCCCAATTCGCTTAAGGATTTTTCCACCTGATAAATTAATGCGTCCGCTTGATTTCTGGCATCCACCAGTGCCTTTTTCTGCCGATCTTCATCCGCATGTATGGCGGCATCATTAACCAGGCGGTCGATCTCTTCTTGGGATAAACCCGAAGAGGATGTGATCCGTATAGATTGTTTCTTGTCGGTTGCCTGATCTTTGGCCGAGACTTCCACTATGCCGTTGGCGTCGATATCAAATGTGACCTCGATCTGGGGAATTCCCCGGGGTGCCGGTGCGATACCCACTAGTTCGAAGCGGCCCAGGGATTTATTTCCGGGCGCCATTTCACGTTCACCCTGAAGCACATGAACACTCACAGCGGGCTGATTATCCTCGGCAGTCGAAAAGATTTGGCTATTTTTGGTAGGGATGGTTGTGTTTTTTTCAATCAGGCGCGTCATCACCCCTCCTAGGGTTTCGATGCCAAGCGAGAGCGGCGTTACGTCCAAAAGGAGGACATCATTGATGTCACCTTTTAAAACAGCTCCCTGAATGGCGGCGCCCAGCGCAACGACTTCATCCGGGTTAACCCCTTTGTGGGGAAGTTTTCCAAAAAGCTGCTGGACTTTTTCCTGCACCGCCGGCATCCGGGTCATACCGCCCACTAAAATAACTTCATCAACTTCCCCCGCGGATAAGCCGGCGTCTTGGAGCGCGGCTTGGCACGGTCCATCAAGTCTCGTCATCAGGTCGGCCACAAGTGCTTCTAATTTTGCCCGCGTGATTTTAATGTTCAGATGCTTGGGCCCACTGGCGTCGGCGGTGATAAAGGGTAGATTCACATCGGTTTCCATGGAATTGGACAATTCCATCTTGGCCTTTTCAGCAGCTTCCTTGAGTCTTTGCAGGGCCATTTTGTCTTGGCGTACATCGATGCCCTGGTCCTTTTTAAATTCATCGGCAATATAATCGATCAAACGCAGGTCAAAATCTTCTCCGCCCAGATGCGTATCGCCATTAGTGGCCTTAACCTCAAAGACGCCTTCACCAATTTCCAAGATGGATATATCAAAGGTGCCACCACCCAGGTCGAACACAGCGATCTTTTCTTCAGTTTTTTTGTCCATGCCATAGGCCAGGGATGCGGCTGTGGGTTCGTTAATTATTCTCAATACATTCAACCCCGCGATTTTACCTGCATCTTTCGTAGCCTGGCGTTGACTATCATTAAAATAGGCCGGTACCGTAATCACTGCGTCGGAGATTTTTTCTCCCAGATGTTCCTCTGCAGATCGTTTGATGTCCGCGAGTATATAAGATGAGATTTCAGCAGGGCTTAACTTTTTGCCCTGCACATTGATATGAGCATCCCCATTGGATGCTTTTTCAATGCGATAGGGCAGATTGGGAATATCGGCCTGAACTTCCGGCGAATCATACTTACGTCCAATCAGACGCTTGACCCCAAAAATTGTGTTTTCAGGATTGGTGATAGCCTGGCGTTTGGCGATTTGACCCACCAGGCGCTCCCCTTTGTCACTGACGGCAACGATAGAAGGGGTGGTCCGTCCGCCTTCGCGATTGTTGATCACTCTTGATTCATCACCTGCCATAATGGACACACAGGAATTGGTGGTGCCTAAATCAATACCGATTATCTTGTTCATGGTTCTTTCCTCCTTGGTGCGTGGCTCCCATCCAAATTCTGCGCGGTGCCACACATAAAAAATGTTTATTGATAAAATCAAGTTAACCACAAAGCGCTAAACGTCAATAATGAGAACAATAAATTTCATTACTTTTCATATTTGAAACCATGAAAGTAATGTGCCGGTTGCGGCATCATGATAGGAGCGGGGAACAATTAATAAGAATTTTCAAGTCCAGGAACGGGTCCCTATCTATATGCATTTCGGCTGCTGCTTGCCTATTGACAGGTGATCGAATTTCGATTATAATGCCGCATTCCACAGACGGAAAAAATCGATTTCACCCGGAACTTTCAACGCAAGCAAAAGGAGAAGGACATGAAAAAAGCGGCTTACCTAATCGTATCGCTGGCAATGGTGATGTTATTGATCACGCCTAGTGCCTGGGCGGCCAATACCATCAAACTAGGATTCAATATTCCGCTCACAGGCGACAATCCTGACGTTGGTGGATCTTCAAAGAATGCTGCGGAAATGTATATCAAGGAAAACCCCAGCGTGATGGTGGGAGGAAAATCCTATAAATTGAAATTCGTCTACGAAGATAATGAATACAAACCCGAATCTGCGGTTAAGATTAATACAAAGCTGATCACGGAGGAAGGTGTTCTCGGGATTATCGGGCCCCAATCTTCGAGCCAGGCGGTTCCTGCCGGTGAAGTCGCCAACAATAATGCTACGCCCATGATCAGCCCTTGGTCCACGAATCCCAATACAACTCTCGATCGGCCCTATGTTTTCAGAGGATGTTTTCTGGATCCTTTTCAAGGACCGGTAGCAGCCAACTTTGCCACTGATGAATTGGGTGCCAAAAAAGCCGCTGTAATCTACGACATCGCAGCTGATTACCCCAAAGGATTGGCCGAAAACTTCAAGGAAGCATTTGAAAGCATTCATGGATCCGGTTCCGTCGTGGCCTTCGAGTCCTTCACCACAGGTGATAAGGACTTCTCGGCGCAGATGACCAATATTGTTATGTCCAGAGCTGATGTACTTTTTGTACCTCAGTATTATTCAGAGGTACCCCTCATTATTCGTTCCGCTAAAGAGATGGGATGGCAGAAACAGATCCTGGGTGCCGATGCCTGGGGGGGCGGCGACCTGATGGGCCTGTGTGGGGATGATTGTAAAGGCTATTATTTCTCGACCCATTATGCTGCTGCCGGTGCCAAGGGCGCCACCAAAGCTTTTATCGATGCTTATAAGGCCGCCTATGGTAAAACCCCGGATGATGTTGCCGCATTGACCTGGGATACCATTGGATTGATGGTTCAGGCCATCAAAGATACCGGCGGACTTTCCGGCAATGTAAAATCCGACCGGACTAAAGTCAAAAACGCCCTGGCCGGCGTTCAGAATTTTCCCGGAATTACCGGAGGTATGACTTTTACGCCCGATGGCGATCCTAAAAAATGTGCCGTCATCGTGCAGATCAATGATCAGGGACAATTTGCTTTCCACAAATCTGTATGCCCTAAATAAAATCGTGCACGATTTTATTTGTGAAATACCAAATCAATGGCTTTAAATTTGAATGTGTGATTCAGATTCACATCAACGCCCACCATGCGCTCGCACGGTGGGCGATTTCTTTGCCAATGATATTAAACTATTAGGTCAAATATCATCGTTTATACGATCTTATTTGATGCGTATGCAAAAGCCAAAAAAGAATGGCATGTGATAAAGTTCAAATTCCAGGCGTCGCATATTTCGCGTGATGAGGGTACTTATCGTGCACATTGCAGCAAGGCTGCATTGTGGACGTCGAATTCGCAGCGGGATGAATCGCAACGCAGAGGTTTGACCTTTTAATAAGCTATCTTGTTTGGAATGAAAATATATCGGGAGATCAAGGCATGACCTTCAATTTTTTCATGCAAAATTTCATCAACGCCCTGCAGTGGGGTAGTTTTTATGCGCTGATTGCCCTGGGGTATTCTATGGTCTACAGCATCCTCATGCTATTTAATTTCGCCCACGGTGATATTTTTATGGTGGGCGCTTACATCGGACTGGGGATCGCAACGGGGTTGTTGGCTTTGGTCGGAACCGGGGCGACCGCGTTCCTACCCGGATGGATGATTCTGGTTTTGACGATTCTGATATCCATGTTTTTGACTGCGTTTGTCGGCATCATCGTGGAGCGCGTGGGCTATCGCCCGCTGCGTGATGCACCGCGTGCTTCGGCTGCGATTACGGGGTTGATGATCGGGATTATTCTGGAAACATCCAATATTCTATTCCTGGGTGGATCGCGGCTCAAATTTCCGCAACTGATCCAATCGGTAACCTACAATATCGGGGGTGTTTTCGTAACCAACAAGAAGATCATGATTGTTCTGGTTTCGCTCGGATTGATGCTGGCCCTGCACCAGTTTGTCACGCGAACCAAGTATGGTATGGCCATGCGAGCCATGGCCTATGACTATCTGGTGATACCCTTGATGGGTGTCTCCATGAATCGTGTGGCTGCTATGACGTTCGCTATCGGTTCTGCCTTGGCCGCCGCCGCCGGCATTCTATTTGGATTGGCTTATCCGGTGCTGGATCCTTATATGGGGGTTAGCTTTGGCTGGAAGGCCTTTGTGGCCGCAATTTTAGGCGGAAGGGGTTCCATTCTGGGTGCCTGCATAGCCGGTTTTATGCTTGGTTTTATCGAGATCATGACTGCCTGGGTCAGTGCATCGGTGAGGCGCCGGATTTCATCGAGATTCTCGCTATCCATGGCCTGTTTCAGTTCTTGAATGGTGGCCTCGACACTGGAACGTGTGGATGGATCCAGCTGGCCGCCCAATTCGCTTAAGGATTTTTCCACCTGATAAATTAATGCGTCCGCTTGATTTCTGGCATCCACCAGTGCCTTTTTCTGCCGATCTTCATCCGCATGTATGGCGGCATCATTAACCAGGCGGTCGATCTCTTCTTGGGATAAACCCGAAGAGGATGTGATCCGTATAGATTGTTTCTTGTCGGTTGCCTGATCTTTGGCCGAGACTTCCACTATGCCGTTGGCGTCGATATCAAATGTGACCTCGATCTGGGGAATTCCCCGGGGTGCCGGTGCGATACCCACTAGTTCGAAGCGGCCCAGGGATTTATTTCCGGGCGCCATTTCACGTTCACCCTGAAGCACATGAACACTCACAGCGGGCTGATTATCCTCGGCAGTCGAAAAGATTTGGCTATTTTTGGTAGGGATGGTTGTGTTTTTTTCAATCAGGCGCGTCATCACCCCTCCTAGGGTTTCGATGCCAAGCGAGAGCGGCGTTACGTCCAAAAGGAGGACATCATTGATGTCACCTTTTAAAACAGCTCCCTGAATGGCGGCGCCCAGCGCAACGACTTCATCCGGGTTAACCCCTTTGTGGGGAAGTTTTCCAAAAAGCTGCTGGACTTTTTCCTGCACCGCCGGCATCCGGGTCATACCGCCCACTAAAATAACTTCATCAACTTCCCCCGCGGATAAGCCGGCGTCTTGGAGCGCGGCTTGGCACGGTCCATCAAGTCTCGTCATCAGGTCGGCCACAAGTGCTTCTAATTTTGCCCGCGTGATTTTAATGTTCAGATGCTTGGGCCCACTGGCGTCGGCGGTGATAAAGGGTAGATTCACATCGGTTTCCATGGAATTGGACAATTCCATCTTGGCCTTTTCAGCAGCTTCCTTGAGTCTTTGCAGGGCCATTTTGTCTTGGCGTACATCGATGCCCTGGTCCTTTTTAAATTCATCGGCAATATAATCGATCAAACGCAGGTCAAAATCTTCTCCGCCCAGATGCGTATCGCCATTAGTGGCCTTAACCTCAAAGACGCCTTCACCAATTTCCAAGATGGATATATCAAAGGTGCCACCACCCAGGTCGAACACAGCGATCTTTTCTTCAGTTTTTTTGTCCATGCCATAGGCCAGGGATGCGGCTGTGGGTTCGTTAATTATTCTCAATACATTCAACCCCGCGATTTTACCTGCATCTTTCGTAGCCTGGCGTTGACTATCATTAAAATAGGCCGGTACCGTAATCACTGCGTCGGAGATTTTTTCTCCCAGATGTTCCTCTGCAGATCGTTTGATGTCCGCGAGTATATAAGATGAGATTTCAGCAGGGCTTAACTTTTTGCCCTGCACATTGATATGAGCATCCCCATTGGATGCTTTTTCAATGCGATAGGGCAGATTGGGAATATCGGCCTGAACTTCCGGCGAATCATACTTACGTCCAATCAGACGCTTGACCCCAAAAATTGTGTTTTCAGGATTGGTGATAGCCTGGCGTTTGGCGATTTGACCCACCAGGCGCTCCCCTTTGTCACTGACGGCAACGATAGAAGGGGTGGTCCGTCCGCCTTCGCGATTGTTGATCACTCTTGATTCATCACCTGCCATAATGGACACACAGGAATTGGTGGTGCCTAAATCAATACCGATTATCTTGTTCATGGTTCTTTCCTCCTTGGTGCGTGGCTCCCATCCAAATTCTGCGCGGTGCCACACATAAAAAATGTTTATTGATAAAATCAAGTTAACCACAAAGCGCTAAACGTCAATAATGAGAACAATAAATTTCATTACTTTTCATATTTGAAACCATGAAAGTAATGTGCCGGTTGCGGCATCATGATAGGAGCGGGGAACAATTAATAAGAATTTTCAAGTCCAGGAACGGGTCCCTATCTATATGCATTTCGGCTGCTGCTTGCCTATTGACAGGTGATCGAATTTCGATTATAATGCCGCATTCCACAGACGGAAAAAATCGATTTCACCCGGAACTTTCAACGCAAGCAAAAGGAGAAGGACATGAAAAAAGCGGCTTACCTAATCGTATCGCTGGCAATGGTGATGTTATTGATCACGCCTAGTGCCTGGGCGGCCAATACCATCAAACTAGGATTCAATATTCCGCTCACAGGCGACAATCCTGACGTTGGTGGATCTTCAAAGAATGCTGCGGAAATGTATATCAAGGAAAACCCCAGCGTGATGGTGGGAGGAAAATCCTATAAATTGAAATTCGTCTACGAAGATAATGAATACAAACCCGAATCTGCGGTTAAGATTAATACAAAGCTGATCACGGAGGAAGGTGTTCTCGGGATTATCGGGCCCCAATCTTCGAGCCAGGCGGTTCCTGCCGGTGAAGTCGCCAACAATAATGCTACGCCCATGATCAGCCCTTGGTCCACGAATCCCAATACAACTCTCGATCGGCCCTATGTTTTCAGAGGATGTTTTCTGGATCCTTTTCAAGGACCGGTAGCAGCCAACTTTGCCACTGATGAATTGGGTGCCAAAAAAGCCGCTGTAATCTACGACATCGCAGCTGATTACCCCAAAGGATTGGCCGAAAACTTCAAGGAAGCATTTGAAAGCATTCATGGATCCGGTTCCGTCGTGGCCTTCGAGTCCTTCACCACAGGTGATAAGGACTTCTCGGCGCAGATGACCAATATTGTTATGTCCAGAGCTGATGTACTTTTTGTACCTCAGTATTATTCAGAGGTACCCCTCATTATTCGTTCCGCTAAAGAGATGGGATGGCAGAAACAGATCCTGGGTGCCGATGCCTGGGGGGGCGGCGACCTGATGGGCCTGTGTGGGGATGATTGTAAAGGCTATTATTTCTCGACCCATTATGCTGCTGCCGGTGCCAAGGGCGCCACCAAAGCTTTTATCGATGCTTATAAGGCCGCCTATGGTAAAACCCCGGATGATGTTGCCGCATTGACCTGGGATACCATTGGATTGATGGTTCAGGCCATCAAAGATACCGGCGGACTTTCCGGCAATGTAAAATCCGACCGGACTAAAGTCAAAAACGCCCTGGCCGGCGTTCAGAATTTTCCCGGAATTACCGGAGGTATGACTTTTACGCCCGATGGCGATCCTAAAAAATGTGCCGTCATCGTGCAGATCAATGATCAGGGACAATTTGCTTTCCACAAATCTGTATGCCCTAAATAAAATCGTGCACGATTTTATTTGTGAAATACCAAATCAATGGCTTTAAATTTGAATGTGTGATTCAGATTCACATCAACGCCCACCATGCGCTCGCACGGTGGGCGATTTCTTTGCCAATGATATTAAACTATTAGGTCAAATATCATCGTTTATACGATCTTATTTGATGCGTATGCAAAAGCCAAAAAAGAATGGCATGTGATAAAGTTCAAATTCCAGGCGTCGCATATTTCGCGTGATGAGGGTACTTATCGTGCACATTGCAGCAAGGCTGCATTGTGGACGTCGAATTCGCAGCGGGATGAATCGCAACGCAGAGGTTTGACCTTTTAATAAGCTATCTTGTTTGGAATGAAAATATATCGGGAGATCAAGGCATGACCTTCAATTTTTTCATGCAAAATTTCATCAACGCCCTGCAGTGGGGTAGTTTTTATGCGCTGATTGCCCTGGGGTATTCTATGGTCTACAGCATCCTCATGCTATTTAATTTCGCCCACGGTGATATTTTTATGGTGGGCGCTTACATCGGACTGGGGATCGCAACGGGGTTGTTGGCTTTGGTCGGAACCGGGGCGACCGCGTTCCTACCCGGATGGATGATTCTGGTTTTGACGATTCTGATATCCATGTTTTTGACTGCGTTTGTCGGCATCATCGTGGAGCGCGTGGGCTATCGCCCGCTGCGTGATGCACCGCGTGCTTCGGCTGCGATTACGGGGTTGATGATCGGGATTATTCTGGAAACATCCAATATTCTATTCCTGGGTGGATCGCGGCTCAAATTTCCGCAACTGATCCAATCGGTAACCTACAATATCGGGGGTGTTTTCGTAACCAACAAGAAGATCATGATTGTTCTGGTTTCGCTCGGATTGATGCTGGCCCTGCACCAGTTTGTCACGCGAACCAAGTATGGTATGGCCATGCGAGCCATGGCCTATGACTATCTGGTGATACCCTTGATGGGTGTCTCCATGAATCGTGTGGCTGCTATGACGTTCGCTATCGGTTCTGCCTTGGCCGCCGCCGCCGGCATTCTATTTGGATTGGCTTATCCGGTGCTGGATCCTTATATGGGGGTTAGCTTTGGCTGGAAGGCCTTTGTGGCCGCAATTTTAGGCGGAAGGGGTTCCATTCTGGGTGCCTGCATAGCCGGTTTTATGCTTGGTTTTATCGAGATCATGACGGTGCCGGCGATCCAAATCATGAACCGTTTGTTTGAATTGAATATCGGATCCAACCTGCGCGACCTGATCGCATATTCGATTGTACTTTTGATTCTAATTTTCCGACCCCATGGTTTATTCGGTGAGGCCTATAGCGCCAAACTGCGTCTGTAAGTTTATAAATTCAAATGTATGCTAGCGCTTAAAGATGGCATTCCGGTCACCTTCAGGGGGGTGTCATCAGCACAGCTAATACGCGTGAAGGTAAAAGAAGCTCAAAATAAGGATTTTTTATGGCTGTTAATACTGACTTGGAAAGCAAAAAAGGCATAATGGGCCTGTTTAAAAAATTATACGGAGGGGCTCCATTGCTGAGCGTTCTCTTAGGTTTTTTGGTGTGTACCCTATGGGAGCAACTCATCGGCGACGCATTGGCAGCGATTCTATTGTTACCCAAAATGCCGATTCTGTTCGGACTGGTGACCATGTCTAAAGTGTTTGCCGGTCTCATCAATCTGATTATTAAAGGAGCGGACTTCGAATGGATCACGCTCATACATATTCCCACGGCATTGATATATTTCGCGGTTATATATGCGGTCCCGCTGGCAGTTGTCATTCGCTTGACGGTTAAGCCGGCTAATGCTCTCGCCGGCTATCTGCAGCAATGGCCCCTGATTGTCACAGCTCTGGTTCATCTTGGTTTTATCTATGCCATTTTTCATTTTTGGTCAGCGCTAAGCGATTATCGCTTAATATCTTTAAAATTGACTTTGATTGCCGTCCTGCTGACACTCAGTTTAAATATCATCAATGGCTATATGGGTGAGTTTTCCTGCTCCCACCCCGGATTTATGGCTGTGGGTGCTTATGGGGCCTCTCTGTTTACAGTGGGCCTCTTTGTGAATGACAAAGTATTGGGAGATGCCCTGCTGGGCATCCCATTGGCCTATCTCACCTTTCCGTTGGCACTTGTATTCGGTGGTCTGTGCTCGGCAGTGGCTGCCCTGGTCGTTGCCATTCCTTCATTCAGGACCCGGGGCGATTATCTGGCCATCATCAGCCTGGCCTTTTTGTTTATCGTCAAGAGTTTCTTCGAAAACATGCAAAATCTAGGCGGTGCCCGCGGTATCATGGGGCAGCCCAATTGGGCTACTTTACCGGTAATTTTTGTCGTGGTTGTTTTTGGTGTGTGGGCCATCAATAATTTTGTCACCTCAACCCTGGGAAAGGCGCTCAACTCGGTTCGGGACGATGAAATGGCGGCCGATGCCATGACCGTGGATACCCGCAAGACAAAAATGGTGGCATTCCTATTCGGAGCCTTTTGGGCTGGATTAGCCGGTGGCTTGCTGGCGCATGTGTTGCGTTTTATCAACCCGGCCATGTTCGGTATTCAGAAATTGGCGGAGGTTTTGGCCATGGTCTACTTTGGTGGTCTCAACTCTGTCTACGGCTCCATTGTGGGGGCGGTCTCCATCAGTTTGCTGGGAGAAGTACTGCGTCCCTTGGAGATTCTCAAATGGATTTTTATCCCTTTGCTGCTGATCCTGGTGATGATATATCGACCCACCGGTCTGGTCGCATTCAAAGAATTTAACGTCCGCAAAGCCTTCGGTCCCAAGGAGGTGAAATAATATGCCGCTACTTGAAGTCATTCATATGAGTCATAATTTTGGCGGTCTGCAAGCCGTTTCGGATTATAATCTACAATTAGATCCCGGCCAGATTACCGGTTTGATCGGACCTAATGGGGCTGGTAAAACCACGATCTTTAACCTTATTACCGGTATCTACCGGCCGGTTGCGGGTGAGGTTCGTTTGAACGGAACCGATGTGGTGGGACGACGGACCAACCAGATTGCTGCCCTGGGAATTGGGCGAACGTTTCAAGAAATGCGTCTCTGGCGGCATATGACCGTTTTGGATCATGTCAAAATGGCCCGCTATTCAAAGCTGAGCTACGGCCTTTTTGGTGCTTTTCTGGACAGCCCCAAACGACGTCGGCAGGAAAAGGAATCCACCGAACTGGCCATGGACTACATGCAGCTGTTCGGCGTAGACCAGTATGCAGATCAGTTGGTGGTCAATCTGCCCTATGGTGCTCAGCGGCGGGTCGAGATGGCCCGGGCACTGGCCATGGAACCCAAGGTGCTCCTGCTGGATGAACCCACGGTCGGCATGACACCCGAAGAATTGCTGGACATGATTCAAGTGGTACGCAAAGCCCATGAACGCTTCAATTTAGCCATCTTTCTGATCGAGCATCGTTTGCGGGTGGTTCGGGAGCTTTGCCAGCATGTACAGGCCCTGGTGTTCGGAGAAGTGCTCGTGGAAGGCACCCCGGATGAAGTTCAGAACCATCCCAAAGTTATTGAAGCTTATATCGGCGAACAGGAGATAGACTTCTAATGTTGCTAGACGTTAAAAACCTTCAAGTTTCCTATGGCAAGATCAAAGCCTTGCATGGCATCGATTTCAACATCAAAGAAGGCGAGATCGTCACGATTATCGGCGCCAACGGCGCCGGTAAAAGTTCGACCTTACGGGCCATCTCCCGCCTGGTCCCATCCGGTACGGGTACCCAGATGACTTTTTCGGACAAAGATTTGTTAGCCTACCCACCTGAAAAAGTAGTGAGCCAGTTGGGAATATCCCATGTTCCTGAAGGCCGACGCCTGTTTGGCAATTTAACCGTACTGGAAAATTTAAAATTAGCGGCCTTTGCCCGTAACGATGCAGAGGGCATTGAAGCCGATATTGAGCGGGTCTTTTCTATTTTCTCACGACTAGAAGAGCGTAAGACCCAAAAAGCCGGCACCATGTCCGGTGGCGAGCAGCAGATGCTGGCAGTGGGACGGGCATTTATATCCGGACGGCAATTGATGTTGCTGGATGAGCCATCCATGGGTTTGTCTCCTTTGCTGATGAAGCGTGTTTTTCTGTCCTTAAAAGAGATCAATCAGTCTGAGGGGACAGCCATCTTGCTGGTGGAGCAGAATGCGCGCTTGGCGCTTAAATTCGCACAGCGTGGCTATGTGTTGGAAAACGGTAATATGGTTTTGCATGGCGATTCGGCAGATCTGCTTGATAATGAGGATGTTAAGAAGGCCTACCTCGGCGGCTAAATCCCAATTTGAACGATTGCCGATCTTACTGCATCTGCCGTGTCAGATGCTATTACGCATAGTACACTATAGCGAAACAGCATCTTCCTTGCATCTACAGCAACCTCAACAATCCTTTAATTTGGGATGATATATCTTTATATTGTTTTATGTCGATCTGCTTCTACCAGATTTCACCAAACTTGTAATAATATCCAATTTTTTCAAAATATATAAATTGATACGGTTTTGCTATCAGCGAAATAAGCGGTTTGTAAAAAGTTCAAATTCAAGTGCGTATGGCACATCACTGAAATTGGGCTTTTTTCGAATCCGTAATAATTTGGAGAAAAAATGGCTGCAAAATTCTACAGCGAAAAAAATCTGAAATTCATTTTATACGATGTTCTGGGTGCCGAAACGCTAAGCAAATATGATTACTATGCCCAGCACAACCGTAAGATGTTTGACATGGTCCTAAAGGCGGCCGGTAAACTTGCCAAGGACATGTTGTTCCCCTTGTTTGAGGAGATGGATCGAAAGCCACCGGAGCTGATAAACGGTGAAGTCCGGGTGCATCCGGCCATCCGAAAAATACTCAAAGAATATGGACAGGGCGGTTGGATTACCTCTCGCGTGCCATTTGAGCATGACGGTGAGCAGTTGCCGCATTTGATTGCCGATGCATGTGATTTTATATTTCAATGTGCCAATTATTCTGCAAATGCCTACCAAGGTTTAACTTTTGGTGCGGCCCATTTGATCGAAAGTTTCGGCAGTCAGGAACTGTTCGACACGTACACTCCCAAAATGTATACCGGTGAGTGGCAGGGAACCATGGCGTTGACTGAGCCCGAAGCAGGATCTTCGCTTACGGACATTACGACCATGGCCGAAACCACAGCTTCTGATTATTATAGCATTAAGGGGCAGAAAATATTCATCTCCGCCGGCGATCATGACGGTGTTGACAATGTCGTGCATCTGTTGCTGGCCAAGATTCCGGGGGGACCACCGGGAGTAAAAGGCATATCCCTGTTTGTGGTACCCAAAAAGCGCCTGGATGAACATGGGCAATTGGTTTCAAACGACGTGAACACATCCGGCGTCTATCATAAGCTGGGGTATCGGGGATGTCCCATTGTGCAGCTGAGTTTAGGGGACAAGGGCGACTGTCGTGGGTGGCTGGTGGGCCAACCCCACAGCGGGCTAAAATATATGTTCCAAATGATGAACGGCGCGCGCATCGGCGTCGGTATGGGGGCTGCATCCATGGCTACGGCCGCCTATTATGCCGCCCTGGAATATACACGGACACGTCACCAGGGCCGTAAGGTCAGCCAGAAAGATCCGAGTCTAGCGCCCATTGCCATTATTGAACATGCCGACGTCAAACGCATGCTCCTGTTTCAGCGGGCTGTCAATGAGGGGGCACTGGCGTTGCTGATGCAATGCAGCAAGTACATGGATATGCAGCTGGTGTCCAGTGGGGATGAAAAAGAAAAATATCACTTGCTGTTGGAAATCCTGACACCCATCGCCAAAACCTATCCATCCGAAATGGGAATCCAAGCCATCAGCCAGGGCCTGCAATGTCTGGGCGGATCCGGATATTGTGATGATTATCCACTGGAGCAGTATTACCGCGACGCCCGCATCCATCCCATTCATGAGGGCACTACCGGCATCCAGGCCATGGATCTTCTGGGAAGAAAAGTGATCATGCAAACCGGCCGGGCCTTTGGTTTGTTTACGGCAGAAGTAAACGCGGCCATATCATCGGCATCCGAAACCCCCGAGCTTAAAATCTTTGCAGACCAACTGGCATCGACCCTTTCAAATCTTGAAAAGACAACCGGCCATTTGATCAACATCGCCCAAACCAAGGGGCCGGAATACTTCTTGGCTGATGCGACGCTTTATCTGGAATTATTCGGCATTGCCGTCGTGGGGTGGCAGTGGCTTTTACAGGGGATTGCGATTCAGAAAAACCTGGATGGCGGTGTTCGTAAAAAAGACCTCGAATTTTATCAAGGCAAGCTGACGGCGCTGAAATATTATTTTGCATATGAGGTGCCCAAGGCACTGGGTTTAACGGCCCGCCTGATGCAGACCGATGGTTTGACCGTGGACCTGCCCACCGTGTTTTTCAATGATTGAAGAAAAAGTTTGGCGTCAGTTAGAATATGTATATGAAACCGTAGCTTTGTATTGGCAATAAAGTTTCTATAATTCGTTTAATTAAAACATCAACTAACTATTACAATTTCATTACTTGAGCACTGCACTGGACTAAAGTAGCTTGGCCAAACGACTAATTCCTTCCTCAATCAAAGCGGCATTCGCATATGAAAAATTGAGCCGCAACTCATTTTTCTTTTTAATTCCCTGAGGATAAAATTTGCTACCGGGAATAAAGGCTACCTTATTCCGGACGGCAAGCTCGAATAAATCATCGGTATCCACAGCCTCATCAAAAGTAACCCAGATGAACATGCCGCCTTCAGGATTTATCCAGCGGACACTGTCCGGCATATAACTTTTGAGGGCCTTGATCATGGCATCCCTGCGAGGACGGTATAGATCAACAATTTTTTGGATTTGCCGGCGCATATGGCCCTGCTCGATAAATCGGGCTGATACCCGCTGGGTTACACAATCAGGGCTTACCGTGGATTTTTGGGCCCATTTTACCATGGGCTTTATCATTTCCGGCGGGCCGGCAGCAAATCCGAGCCGCAGGCCAGGGCCCAGGATTTTGGAAAATGACTTGGCGATAGTTACAAGTGCCGGATCGTTGAACTCGGTACGCGCCAATTCCCACAGCGTGATGATTCTTTCACCTTCAAAGCGAAGTTCCCGATAGGGTTGGTCTTCCAATATGGGAAGATCGAACTCAGCGGAAATCTCGAGGATGTCGCGTCGTCTCTCCAGGTTCATGGTCCGGCCGCTCGGGTTCTGAAATTCGGGTATAAGATAAATGAATTTAACGTTTTCATTTTTTTTCAGGAGTGCATTCAACGTTTCTCTCAGGCCATCGGGCACCATACCATAATCATCCATTTGGACACCGACCATCCGGGCTCCGCAGCTTTCCATGGCCGCCAGGGAACCGGGGAATCCAGGTGCTTCACAGATGATAATATCACCGGGATCAATGAGCGTACGGGTGTAATAATAGATGCCGTTGGTGGAGCCGACGGTAATCATGATTTCATCGTCGGAAAGATAGGGAACTTCTTCAAAATCCTTGATGACATGTTTAAACACCAAGTCTCCATCACTGGCGCCGTACTGGAGTACATCGTCGCCTTCCTGTTCAATCACCTCGGAGAACAGCTCTGCCAACAGCCCTTTGGGGAAGGATTCAGGGCTGGGCAGACCACCGGCAAAAGATATCATGTCCGGAACTCCTTTGGTTACCTTCAGTATCTCGCGGATAAAAGAGTGTTGCATGGATGCAGTGGTTTTTGAATAACGCGCTTGCAATTGTGTGTACATTTTTTCGATTCCCTTTAATTTCCTTTTTTAACTCTTAGTTGCATACCCTTCGGGTAAGGCTAAGGTTTAGTAAGGTAAAAAATTACACGTCGCGCAACATTTGCTTTCGAAGGTTTGAGATTATAAACGGCACATTTTTATTGATGTAGATTGGCGGCACAGATGACCCCGATGCCCGCCCGGGTAAGGGCGTCCGCGGTTAGATTTAAGGCATAATGTTTCTCCAGATAATTTTGCATCAGTGCGTCCATCAGCCCCTGCTCAATGATTTCGGCTTTGGGTAAAAAGTAATCCATAATATCGGACGGGTGCGCCGTGGCGGACTCTCTGTCCGGCTCGCCGCCCTCATGCTTGGCGGCAATATTGGGGACTTCTCGGGCGAGCTCTATCAGTTCTTCTCGGCGATTATAGGGCTGGCGTACAATCGATTTATACGTTTCCGTTATGTGGTGTTCGAAGCGCACGCATTTTTCCAGCCCGAGTGACTTGCGAATTTTCGCGGCCGCCCGAATGGTATCGTTGTTGACCGAATTGGACAGGTTAAAGCCGATTAATGAAGAGCTGCCGTCCGGTCGCGAAAACATGCGGGCGGTCATGAGCGTCCAGAATATGGAATAGGGGTTGTCAATGCCCATAAACACCGAAATCTTGAATTCATTATCCACTCCCAGACGGTGAAGAAGGTAGGCCGCCAGAATAGAACCGGCATTAATATTGAGTACCTGCCGTATGCCGTAGGTTGTATAGTACTTAAGGTATTCATCGATCCATTTGAGAGGGTATTCGTTAGGTTGCCCGATACCACCGAAATATCCGGTTATGGTCTCCGGACCGCCTAAATGGACATTGGACCCATCGATGCCTTTGGTATCCAATGTCTCCACATAGGATGCCCCTATAATTTGCATACCGGCGGCAACGGCCAGCGTATCTCCCTGATCGGTTGTCTGTTCCGCCATGTTGCGTACCCGGATATAGCGCCCCGGCATCAACTCGCGTTTTTTTATGGCGCGTTCAGCTTGGGAAATCAGCCATGGGAAGTATTGCATCGCACTGATTTCAAGCGTGACCGCATTGTCTTGATTGATGTCGCTCGCAGCGATGTCTTTACCCATAACTCGGCTTCGATATTCTGCCATTGATGCAAACGCGTTGGAATCGCGCTGCTCAATCAACCATTCCAAATCCTTTAAATAGGGTGATTTCTGGATTTTGAGCTGGTCCATGAGATGATCCAGATGGCCGGCTACGGCAGCCTTGCGGTTGATTTCCGCCACGCCGCCGTAGCGTTCGATAATCTCGATCAGTTGATTCACAAGCTCGTTATTGGAATCTAAGAGGAAATCATTGATCTCATCCAGGCGGGTTGATGCTATTTTGAGGTTTTCCCTGAGGCTTGACATGTTAAATTCCTCCTTAATTAAGAATTGTTCATACGGAGCTGTTTCTAAGTTGTTTTCAAAAGAATTTACACCATTTGGTTTTTAAATAACTGCGGCATATTTTAGGCATTGCCTATTAGGAGATAGGCCAGCCCCGGTCAGTCTTGGTTTCCGAAAAAATGATAAACGTTTCAATTTTTCCAATGCCCTCAATGGATGCAATCTTCTTTTTCACAAGCTCGCCTAAATGATTTACGTCTTTGGCAGCCACATGAAGCAGATAGTCAAACCTCCCGGCAACATGATAACAGGCGCGAACATTTGGAATTTTTTGAATATCGTTTTCAATACTTCGGATTCGGCTTTTCTGATGATGGTCCAGCGAAACAGAGATAAAAGCTTGAACCAACAGACCAAATTTTTGCGGATCAATGTTGGCCTGATAATTTTTTATAACCTGGTTTTTTTCGAGGCGCCGGATGCGCTCCACCAAGGTCGTCGTCGGTACGTTCAATTCCCGGGCCAGTGCGGTTTTTTTTATACGCCCGTTAATTTGCAATGCCTGTATAATCCGGTAATCAAGATCATCCATATTCGCACCTCATAATCAGTGGTATGTTTGGTAGGCGGTTATTTCAAAACAAAGTGATATCAACTGGAATAGATCGATCAAAGATTTTATTACCACACAAACCATGTATATATGTTAAAAAAATGATTGTAAATATAAAAAACTAATAAATTAACTTAAAATAATTATAAAATATGTAAAATAAACAATATTGATTGTGTATCTAGAAAATTTGACGATAGAATGACGCGATGTTAAAACGCGTTCTGTGCCGAAAAA
>CAYVMI010000054.1:0-40421 GCA_964452555.1 uncultured Desulfobacterales bacterium | reverse complement strand
CAAGAAGCTTGGAATCAAATAAGAAAATCCAGTAGACACCATAAAATTTTTACCGCTCTCTTTACGGCTCATACCCGTCCTATGATTGTGAGCAGAGAATTCAGTGAGTCTCAGGTGAATGCCGGTGGCAGCAACAGCTACCGAGCGCTTTTTGGTTTATATTTTCCCTAATGGTCGGGAAAGTGTTACTGCTTCATTCATAACACAGTGTGGGCCGCCGCTGATGTCAGTGTTAGGCACAAGATATTGGGTAGGCGGAACCTATCGCTAAACTTAGCATAGCTCTCCAACCCATCGTTATTCCACGGAAATTTCTGATACCATGCATGGTATCAACACTGGACAAAGATAACTTGGCAGTTGTGTTTTTCTGTTATCAAAATTGAGCGACTAACGAAGACCTCAATCTAGAATTTCAAAACAAATCTCCTTAATTCCACCACCTTCGAAATATAGGTGACTTCATCATCCCTGGTGATCGGCCTTAGGTTGTAACTTTGTAACATAATGAAATAATAATTTAAATTGTTGGAATTAACATAATTCGCATGAAGCCTTCACATCATTGAAGCGATCATTTTACGATGATTCAATCTGCAAATCAAAAGGCCTAAAAATCAATCCTATGTTTACCTATCCTTTTTTATGATTGACACATATGTGAAAATTTTAAAAGAAACCTCCAGTCAATATTGATTGAAAAGATAGCAAAGGATGCGGGTATTACAAAGGTAGCTGCCGGCAAAGCTTAAGCATCATTTCTTAACGGCTTGCAAAAGGGCCTGAAAACACGCGATAGTATGGTAGCGTTGGTTGGCTTTGGTAAGCCTCTTTTAGCTTGAACAATAAATTGTGGAATGATAGGCATCATTCCGCATAAAAGAGATAATACCTTTAAAGATAAAACCTATTTAACAAAGGAATTAAAATGAAAATAACCATATTACAGGGTAGCGCCAGGAAAAAGGGGAACACCGCCAGGGTTTTAGCTTGGGTTGAAAAAGAACTGATCGATCTCGGTCATGATGTTGATAGTATTTACTTACATTCTAAGAATCTAAAAGGCTGTCTGGGATGTGGTACATGTAAGAAAAAAGCGGATACAATAGGATGTGTACAAAAAGATGATGTACCGGAAGTTCTTGAAGAAATGATTAATTCTCAATTGGTTATCTTTAGCTCTCCATTATATTTTTGGGGGTTTAGTTCCCAAATAAAGACAATAATTGATCGAACATATGGCCTTTATACCAAAGAGCCAGAGCATATTTCACTTGTGGATGGCCAGCGACAGGCTCTTATCGCAACTGGAGCAGGTGCATATGAAGATAATGCAGAAGGCATGATTGCCGCTTTTGGACGTATGCAAAAATATCACAAGGCTATTAATGTAGGAGAGCTTTTTATTGGTTCTTGTACAACGCCTGATGCATTAGATGATTCAGTTCAGCAAAAATCTATCGAATTTGCCAGAAAGATTGTTGGATAGTTGGCTCATAGGGAGAATAATATTTATACAAAATATTGTGTTTGCGATACATCAAATATACTGGCATAAGTCAGTTGCCTTGCACCGTGAATAACTCCAACTCATCGTTATTGCAATTGAAATACTGATAACATATATGGTGTCAACACCGGCCATAGATATCTGTGCAGTTGTTTTTTCATGTATCACCAACGTTAAATTCATGGATGTGAACAATTCAGGCTTCCAGTTGAAATCTGCTTAATTCGAACATTGCCGAAATGTAGTTGATTACATCATTCCCGGCGACACCCCTCAGGTGTTGATTGTGTAACAATATAGAGAGTTGAGTAGAGGTCAAAAATCTTTTTATAGTTAGACGAACCATATCAGTTTATGAGTCAAGATTTCATCCGGATCTGATAAAAATCTGTGGTTAGGGAATACGCTTGAGCTTCTTTTTATAGGAACGCAGCATTTTCCACTGGCAATGATGGGTGGGATTGGCGCGGGTATGTTTGAGGGCCTTGGCAGCGGCTTTCATGGTAAGACCCCGTTTCATCAAATAGGCCGTAACAAAGGTTCCGGTGCGGCCGACGCCGAAGCGGCAGTGAACAAGAGCCTTGCGGCCGTTCGCGATGGTCTGATCCAGCCATTGGAAAGCCAGTTCCATGGCGGCCGTATCGGGCGCACATTCATCCGCTATGGGGAAGTAGTAAACATCGAAACCGGAATCCATCTGAATTTCGTGCAGATCGCAAAACTCACCACACAAATTGATGATGGATTCGATGCCATGCTCCCGGAGCACATCGAGGTCGATATCCATCATGGGGGCATGGCCCACGGCCAGGTTGGCATCTATCCATTTGAGATCGTAAGTCATGGCATTTTTATTAGCGGGTCAATTTTCTCGCTATCGCTATCGCTATCGGTATCGGGATCGGTATCGCTATCGAAATTAATCACTGAATTACCAAGGGTTAAAAACCTTCCGGCAAGACACGATCCCGATCCCGATTTCGTTCCCGATTTGAGTCTAAATTCATAAATTCGTTGATGCAAAATGATAGCGTCCTTGCATGAAATCGTCAACAAAGCCTTCAATCAGGGCCGCGTCTTTTAAATACATGTCCATCAGACGCGTAGCTCCCAGCAGGCGCCCGAGCATGTCCAATACCTGCAGGGCATCATCCTGATTACGGCTGCTGAAACGCCCGTCGATCAAATCACTGATGACCGTTACATCAAACCCGAGGCGGCGCAGAACCCGGCTGAGAAATTCTGTCCGCAGCATGCGCTGTTCCATATCGGCTCCGCCGCCGGAAAAGCGGAACAGAATAATTTTTTCCGATATTTCGGGACCACATTGGGCATCCACGATGACGAAGTGATAACCAAAGCGCAGGTTCAGATTCATGTAATCACTCGAAATGACCGCATGGCTGGCGTACATGGTCGATTCCGGACTGGCAATGCCCCCGCTCATAACAGTCCGGTCATGGGCTTCCCAATCAAAATGACTAAAGCCGCCCCACTGAATGTCAGGATGGGTCAGGCCCTTCCATAAAGCGCGCATGGCATCATTCTCGACTTGGTCGATGGGTATTTCCTGACGTTTTTGTGAATCCGCTGCCAGTCCTCCGCCCACATCGAGTACGTAAAACAGCATGGGAATTTCGGTGGTGAGTTTTCGGGCCAAGCTCAACTTTCTGAGTCGATTGTCCGAGATATGAAACATCTCGGCCACTGCCTTTTCATGGGCAAAGCGGATAATATCATGCAAGGAGCGGCAATATTGAGGGGCGAAGGTATCCGCCTGCGGATTCACCAGATCCAGTGTGGACACAAACTTCATGAGGTAGTCGAGTTTGCGCATAAACGGGCTGTCTATGATCAGATCCGGCTGGGCACATGCACTTTCCAGCATTTCCATGACCGTGCCGTCGTAAACTTTGCTGTCATCGGCGTATACCGTCACATGCCGGCCATGATCGAGCAGATCACTGGCATTACCGGTATTGACCAGCATGGGTAGGCCAAACTCACGCGCCACCGAGGCAAGATGTCCGGCCGGGCTGCCGGCGTCGGTGATAATAGCTCTCAAACGGTGAATCACCTTCGTATATTGCGGCAGTGCGTTGCTGGCCACCAGAACCGCGTTTTCGGGTATGTCATGTAGATTGGGTTGCTGCTTGAGGTTGAATATCGGCCCGGCGGCAATGCCCATTGAAGCCGGCTCCCCGCTGGCCAGCAGCTTTTCGTGGGACACGCTTTCAAATTCGCAGACGCGGTCCCGGGATTCCGGATTCGCAGTGTTCAATGGCCGGGATTGGAGGATATGGCAGTCGCCACGTTCATCGACAACCCACTCGACGTCCTGGATTTTTTGAAAGTGTCGCTCGAGATGGAGACCCCATCCGGCCAGCTTTCTAGCGTTGAGGTCATTCAAAGATATCATCGCCCGGCGGTCTGCCGTCAAGCCCAGGGATTCGATGCGGCCCTTTTCACGCGCCAGAAGTTGATGAGATTTTTGGGCCACATTTTTTTCAAGAATGTCAAATGGGGGTTTTTTCGAAACAGTTAGGGTGTCCGCGGCGGTCTGCCCGCCCACGAGAAGTTCGCCCAGTCCCCAAATACTGTGAATCGACACGCGATCCGATGCAGAAGACACCATATCGGTTGTGTACATTACACCGCTCGAACGGGCCTTGATCATCTTTAAAACCAGGACGGCCATGGGCGTGTCTAGATCTAATAAGCCGTAATTTATGCGGTAGGCGATGGCTTCGGGTGTATATTTACCGGCAATAATTTTGCGGTATGTATCTGCGAGGTCCTGTGATTGTACATTCAGGACCGTAAGGTATTGACCGGCAAAAGACGCTCCGGAATCCTCACCCACAGCGCTGCTGCGCATGGCAACTCCCGGGACGGTGCCTTCCCTCTGCGTGAGGATTGCATGTCGGTCATGGATCGTCGCTTCCAGGGCCGGTGGAAGCTCGGCCGCCAATATCTGCTCCCGAATTTGAGATGAATGCCGCTCCAAAGATGCCGGGTCGTTGATATCGAGGTCAGCGAGATGCGCGTCGATAGCCTGCCGCAAGTCGTTGGATTGGATAAAATAGTGATAGGCCCGGGTGGTGATGATATATCCATCGGGAACCGGAATGTTCAGTCTGTTTTTCACAATGCCCAGGTTGAGAGCTTTGCCGCCCACCAGTTGAAGATCTTCAGAACCGACGTCCTCCAAATCGACTACATACGGTGGTGTCGCCTCAGAAATGTCCGTAATGATCATGTGGCGGATATAGGCATCGATCTTTTTGTAAAATAGTCTCAGATCGGTATATTTACCCGGACAAACCCTGGCCAGTTCTTCGACAATTTGGTCGACATGCTCAGAAAGGGACGAACACAAGGCGATTACGGTATTGAAATCCTTTTTTTGCTGACCATAATAAATGTCCTCCAACTCGGCCATAAGCTCATGGGCGCTTTTATCGTGAGTCAGGAGCGATTTGAAGGCTGTATATTTTTCCTTCAAGGCCCTGCTGGGCGAAAAGATCTGGTGGGTCCAGTATTTAAATAGGTTTGCAATCAGCATTGGCCTTATAACTCCCGTATGGTATAGAAGATAAGAACAAATTGACCATAAACAATGATTATAGGCCATCTCAAAAAAATCTTTAAGTCCAATATCTTTGTTGGACTCACGTTTTAATTGCTCAATAATACCTGAAGTGGTTCTAACACCACTTCGAATGTATTCCTGCGGATTGAAACGTTCGTCCGCCTCAATCTTGAACTAAATCTTATTTTTAAGATAGCCTATAATGGACATTGCTGCGACTGTATCCTGGTTGCCAGAAATATATTTCGTTTTGTATTGTCTCTACTTTTTTTCAGATTATATTCGTAAAAAGGACTTGTAACTGGGGCGGAGGGATTGCGCTGATAGCCTTTAAACAGGAGTAGGATATGCTTGCCAAAGATTTTATGGATACCCGCTTCCATGTGCTACATCCGCAACAGAGCATCGCGGAGGCGGTATCCGAGTTTCAGAAGGCATCGCGGATTGAGGGTAAAATGATATTCGGCATGATGGTGACCGATGATGATGACCGGTTGATCGGTATGTTGTCCATGTACGATATCTTAAATTACGTGCAGCCAAAACACGTGGCCATATTCGGGGAGATGGATGACTTGGATCCGGCAGAGATTTATAAAGGCCGGTTCAAATCAATCGGATCCATTTTGGTTGATGATATCATGACCACGGAGGTTGTTACGGTTGAACCGGATACACATCTGATGGTCATCGCGGAAATCATGATTAAAAAGCACATTCGGCGACTGCCCGTGGTCCAGGATCAGACCGTTGTGGGCATTGTTTATGTTTCGGATATATTTTATGGATTGATGCATATGTTTACATCGGAGAGCACATGACGGTTATTGCCAAACGGAGTGTTTTGAGTGGTATTCCCGTCAGTGCAGCCATGCGGCGTCAGGTTATTTCATTGCCAAAGGCAGCCGCCATCGGACAGGGGATTCGCCTTATGATCCGTTACCGGGTTCACGCCGTATTGCTTACCGATGATGAAATCCCCTGCGGCGTCGTATCGAAAACCGATCTTATGGGTGCCTTGTACGCCGAACTTCCGACCGAAACGCCCCTGGGCGATGTGATGGGCAGCCAGCCCATCGGCTGTTTCCCGGATGATCTGTTGGAGGATGCTTTGGAGATTATGATAGCTGCCGGTGTACACCGCCTTTATGTTACCGGTGCCAATCGAGATGATGTGGTCGGCACGGTGGGGCATTCGGATATTGTTGGATTGTTGTATCGGTATTGCCGTAAATGCGAACACGGTAGTGTCCAAAAAAGGATAAAAAAATCTGGGACCGATACGTCAACGCGGTTGCGGGTAAAGGATGTCATGACCCGTGATGTGGTGACCAACCGGGTCAGTGACCCACTATATTCAGTTATCGAAACCCTCTCGGCGCAGCAAATGAGCGCTGTGCTGGTTTTGGACACGGCCCAGGCTCCCGTGGGGGTCATATCGAAAACAGATCTGATTATAGCCTATCACCATGGTATTCAACCGGGTGCCGAGGCCCGGGTAATAATGCATACACCGATCTATTCGATTTCGAGTGAAACGCTTTTGGCAGAAGCCATTCAACAGATGTTGGTACGCGATGTCCAACGTCTATTCGTCCATGACGACGCGTCGGCCTCCACTCGCATTAGCGGTGTCCTGGCCCTGTCGGATTCAGCCCGATTCCGTTCCGGGTCGTGCCGGGCGTGTATTGCCGGACGGATACTATCCTCATAATTGTATAATCAACATGAGTTGAGGTTAATTCAATAAAGATCATCTCCCGATTTGTTGTAGTAATGCTGTTGGTGGAAGCCTTATCGCTATCGGGATCGGGATCGAGATGGTATTAGGCCATGAAAAATTAGACGGTTACCGCCTATCAATTGGCTATGTCGCATGGGTTTATGAAAAGAGTGCCAGGTTAGGCGGAGCCCATCGGTCAGCAAGAGATCAGTGGCTTCGAGCCAGCCATTCGATAGCGCTTAATATTGCAGAAAGCAACGGTAAGACAGCGAAGGCTGATCGGCGGCGATATTTCGAAATAGCGCGTGGGTCGTCATTGGAGTGTGCCGCAATCCAAGATGTCTTGGTATTCGGCTTAGGTTTGGATAAATCAGAAAGCCGGCAGCGCACAGTTGAATTGGATCGCATTGCTGTAATGCATACAACCTATCTCAAAATAATGATTTTGTCCTCTGGCATGGGACTAAGCAGATAGAAATCGGAGCATCAAAGTACTGTTTGAGCAGTTTGAGCCGCTTTGCTATGCCACAAGAAAAAATTAGATTATTTTGAGATAGCTTGTAGTCGATTTGGGTGGCAGGGGTTATAGCGTAAATGAAGGATTCGGGGAATACGGATATACTGCATTCGATCCCGATTTCGATAACCTATACCCTAAAATTGCAAAAGCCGGAGGGATTCAGAATCAAGGAGTCTGATGGTGAAGTCGTAGTTCTTTACTTCGAACCATCAGCAACATAGAGTCTGAAGTCCTCCGGCTTTCCCGCAGGGTAAACAACATGGTAAAATAGATCTCATCCTTGGAATTCACATTTGGAGATATTCAGAAAATGACGGTATCGTTACAACATTTTTTATAGTAACAGATCATTATTGATAATTTACCATGTTGTTTATGCAACTATAGGGTTAGCCCGAGCTAGATTTCCCTTGACCGAATTTTGAGCCATTTCCCCCAACTAAATTGCAGAGGAACCTTCAATAATACACCGAGAGGAGTTTAATATGCCTTCATTTCATATCGACACGGAAAACTGCGACCGGGATGGTCGCTGTGTAAAATCATGTCCGGGAAAAGTCATCCAGCTCGATCCCGAAACCAAATTCCCGATACCGACATCGGACTATGAAGCCCATTGCCTGGTTTGCGGGCATTGCGTGGCAGTCTGTAAATCAGGCGCTTTTGTCATGGATTCGGTTAACCCGGAATCATGTCCGCCGATTCAGGAAGATCTGAACATCTCCGCACAACAGGCCGAGCAATTCATACGCTCACGGCGTTCCATTCGCAATTTTAAACAAAAGCCGGTGGAAAAGGACAAGCTGGAAAAACTCCTGGAAATGGCCTGTTATGCCCCATCGGCCAAAAACAGCCAACCCTGGAACTGGACCGTGGTTCAGGATCCCAAAGAAGTAGGTCGATTGGCCGCCATGGTGGTTGACTGGATGGGGACTGTCATCGAACAATATCCGGAAGAAGCGGAAGCACGGGGATTTAACCGGGTGGTGTCTGCCTGGGATGCAGGCGAGGAACGAATCTGCCGCGGGGCCCCGCATGTCATCGTCTGCCACGGAGATAAAGATTATGTGATGGGCGCGGAAGACGGCGCTCTGGCACTGGGCTATCTGGAGTTGTACGCGCCGGTATTAGGCCTGGGTGCCTGTTGGGGCGGCTATTTCTATTCGGCCGTCAACCGGCATCCGCCCCTTTTCAAGGCCTTGGAGTTGCCGGAAGGACACCGAGCATTCGGGGCCATAATGGTGGGTTATCCGCAGCTCAAATACCAGCGTCTGCCCGTACGTAATGCGCCCCGGGTGAGTTGGCGCTAAATAATTTGTTCCTGGTAATATACGTGAAAAGGAATATTATTCTAGCAATAAACATCGGGTCTACTTGCGGAGGAGCTTAATAACCTCCACAAGCCGCTCAACCAGGTGATCGTGATATTGTCGCCCCAAATCTTGGGAGGCCTTGCTGGGTTCTCCGGCGGTGCCACCGGCCGCATCAACCAGCGGCGCCATTTCTTCAGCGCTGCTGGGAACATAGCAAAGCGTGTCGTCCTTATACCCCGGATCCACACTATACAGCGGTTTTGAACCATGCGGATTGTCCACGGCCTGATCCATTTTAACGAGCTCCGGATAATAATACCACATATGGGAGCCTTCGATTTCTTCGGCATGCCCCACCGGGCCCCAATTGGTTCCGCGTACAAATTCCTTGGACATATAGGCCGGGTCGAAAATAACCACCTTGACACCCAGTTTGCGTTTGGCACGTTCCCCTATGATCTGAAGCCAGGAGATGTTGACGATGCGATGCCCGTTGATAAATACGAATTTGTCAAACCCATGCGCTGCTAAAGAACCGACCATATCGTAGCCGAATTCAATTAAAATTTCGGGTCGGATGGTAATGGTGCCGGGAAGCACCATGTGATGGGGGCTCCAGCCGAACCACAAAGGTGGCGCCACAAGGGCTTGGGTTTTTTTGGCGCCATCTTCAGCCAAGGCATTGGCGACCATGGTATCGGTGCCCACCGGCAGATGGGGCCCATGCTGCTCGGTGCTGCCCACCGGCAGAATGATGGTGGCTTGGCTTGCAGCAATCCGTTCCTTTATCTCTTGCCAGGTTAGCTCTTGCATCCAAACGGTTGCGGTCATAGCAGATCCCTTATTTTTCTGACTTTTTGCATTTCTTCTTGATATAAGGCATGGGCCGCTTTTAAATCAATTTTTAGAAATCGAATCGTATCACCGGGTGTGGCTTGGGCAATTTTAGGAATATCGGTAGATATGACAGTGGCGATCTTGGCGTAGCCGCCGACGGTCTGCTCCACCAGCAGGACAATGGGTTGTTCGTCCGCCGGGATTTGAATGCCGCCGGGCATGCTGGGCTCAGATACAATACTCTTGGGCTTGTTTTTGTCCATGGCAACCTTGGGCCCCATGAGACGATACCCCATTCGGTCCGCCTTGGGGCTTATCATGAACTCTGATTCGAAAAGTACATCCACGCTGTCGCTGAAATAGTCGTCCTGGGGCCCCAGCATGGCTCGCAATTCGATGACTTCGGGATTAGGGGGTAAATATTCGTCCGGTAGCTGACGATGTTTAGGAAGCAGTTTCGCAGGATGGGCGCTGAGCCTGTCACCTGCTTTTAACGGGCGACCACGGTATCCGCCGATTTTGCCTCCCACATAGGTGGATCGACTACCCATGACCACGGGAACGTCAATGCCGCCTGAAACCGCCAGATATGCCCGGCATCCATTTTTTACCTGAGTAATTTCCAACCTGTCGCCCGGTCGTACCCGAAAGGACTGCCAGCAGCCCATCTTCATTTTATTGAGTGTAATTCCAATATGACCGCCGGTGACGGCAACATCGGCAGTGATTTGAACTTCGAGAACCGGTCCGGTGAGGGTCATTTCCAGCACGGCGCATTGGCGGTCGTTTCCCACCAGCATATTGGCAACCTGAAAGGCAAACCGATCCAGGGCGCCGCTGATGGGGATTCCCATTTGCTGATAGCCGAACCGGCCATGATCCTGAACCGTCGAAAAAGCCCCCGGGCTGATGACCGAAAATATTTGCATTAGCTTTGCTCCTTAGCATGAATATGATCATATTCAGCATGCGAGATGGGCTTAAAGCGGATAATATCTCCGGTTTGATATAAAAACGGATTGTCTCTACGGGGTGCAAACAGCGTCAAGGGCGTGCGGCCGATAAGCTGCCAGCCGCCGGGGCTGGCGATGGGATACATGCCTGTTTGTGCATTGGCAATGCCAACACTGCCTGCGGGCACATGCGTACGCGGGGTGCTAAGACGGGGCGTATGCAGATTTTCGGGCAGACCGCCCAAAAAAGGGAACCCGGGTGTAAATCCGATCATATAAATAAGATAATCCGGTTCGGTATGAAGCCGCACAACATCCGCTTCGCTCAGATCGTGCTCCTGGGCCACGGTTTGTATATCCGGTCCGAAATCACCGCCATAACACACCGGGATTTTCACCGTCCTGGGAGGCGGGATTTTGATTTCCGACAAGCGTGTTTCCAGGTCCAAAAGGGCTGCTTCCAGGGTGACGGGGTCTGTTTCCGATGGTTCATATACGATCAAAAGAGAGCGATATGTGGGTATGATTTCGATGACACCGTTTAACCGGGACTGCTCTACGACCACAGCCATGGATCTGACTTTATGATTGATTTCCGGTGAAATGCCGTCTCCATACTCCACCAGTAATCCCCTGTCGCCTGCATAGCGGCAAAGAGCCTTTGGATACAACTCAGGTTGCATCTCAATCCTCCATGGGTTTTAATACGATTTTCTCAGCCTCAAGCGTTTCGCGAATAGTTTTTACCAATTCCACAGCAGTGGGGGTGTCGCCATGGACACATAGCGTGTGGGCTTCGATTTCAATGGTGGTGCCGTCCACGGCCACAATCTTCCCTTCAGCCGCCATGCGTAGTGCGCGCTGGGCCACGAGTTCGGGTTCCTTGATGACAGCACCGGGTATCCGTCTTGATTGCAGGGTCCCTTCGTTGGTGTAGGCGCGATCCGGAAACGCCTCATAAACCACTTTTAAACCCACTTCCTCACCAATGCGCGCCATCATTCTTCCCTTTTCGCCCGCTAAGGCGACGTAGAAAAGTTCAGGGTTGAAACTGACAATGGCTTCGGCAATCGTGCGGGCCACATCTTTGTTTTCAACGGCGGTAAGATAGAGGGCGCCATGGGGCTTAACATGTCTCAATTGGGTCTTGTTGACACGGCAAAAGGCGTCCAGGGCGCCTAACTGATATATAAGATATTGCCGTAATTCCGTCATGGTGCAATCCATATTCCGGCGGCCAAAGCCGATCAAATCCGGATAACCGGGGTGCGCGCCGATACCGACACCATTTTCCCGGGCCATTTTAACGGTTTTTTCCATCACCAGCGGATCGCCGGCATGCCACCCGCAGGCGATATTGGCGGACGTGATGTGCTGGATGACAGCTTCATCCATCCCGATGGAATAGGCTCCAAAGCTTTCGCCCATGTCGCAGTTAAGATCGATTTGTTTCACCATACACCTCCGACACACTTGACGGTTTCACTAAAAAGCCGACCTTTCCGGCTTCCCATCCTCCCCAACAGACTGCCGTAGCGGACAGACGCTCTTTGAACTGCAACGGGGCCAGCGCGGTTGTGCCGCACGCACTTGAATTTGAACTTTTTGCGAAACCGTCAATTTCAACAGTTTACAGGTCATCATACTTAAGGGTATTCGAAAGACATAAATATCATAAGGTTCCTACTTGCCGACCATAAGTTTGGGAAGAAATAGAGCTATTTCCGGAAAAATCGTTATGATGGCGGTTGTCACAAGCATCAGAAAGAAAAAGGGGAGCGCATATCTGGCGATCGATACGATCGGTTCTCCGGTCAAACCCTGAATAACGAAAAGGTTAAAGCCCACCGGCGGTGTTATCTGGCTCACTTCCACCATTAAAATAAGGTAGATTCCGAACCAGATGGGATCGAAACCGGCGGCCGTAACCATGGGCAGGGCGATGGGCAGTGTCATCACCACAATGGAAAAACCATCCAAAAGGCAGCCCAGGACGACATATACACAGCCCAATAGTATCATCAGCGTATAGGGCGAAAGATCCATTTGGGTTATGGTCGTGGTGATGGCAGCGGGAATACCCAAAAATCCCATTACGCGGGACAGGAAGCCGGCGCCCACCACGATCAACATAATCATGGCGTTTGTTTTTATGGCTCCTACGAGACACTCAAGCAGAATCTTAAGATTCATCTGTTTGTTGATAAAAGCGAAGATGGTTGCGCCCAAAACACCCAGCGCGGCCGCTTCGGTGGGGGTGGCGATACCGGCATATATGCTCCCCAGGACCATGAGTATCAGAATGACGGTGGGGGCCAGGTCTTTTAAGGCGACCAAGCGTTCGCGCCAGGTATAGTGATCCTGGGTTTGGGGAGCGATTTCCGGATTTCTGATTCCGCGGTAGATTATATAGGCTGAATAGATGCCTGACAGTAAAATGCCCGGCAGGATACCGGCCATGAACATTTTACCGATGGAGACCTCGGCCAGGATTGCATAAACAATCATGATCAGCGACGGCGGTATTAAAAATCCCAGGGTGCCGGCACCGGCCAGAGAACCCATGGCCAGTTTGCGATCATAGCCAAGCTTGTCGAATTCGGCCAAGGTAATGCGTCCGACTGTGGCGGTGGTTGCAGCGCTGGATCCGGATACGGCGGCAAACAGGGTACAGGAAATGATGTTCATGAGCAGCAGACCGCCGGGCAGCCGATGGAGCCAGGGAACCAGTGATTTAAACAGCTTTTCGGATATTCCCGAACGGTATAGAATTTCGCCCATGAGTATAAAAAGGGGCAGGGCGACATACTCCCATTTTTCAACTGTGGCCCAGAGAGAAGAAGCCATATTGCTGCCGGCCGGCAGGGTGCCGAAAAGGACCATGCCCAGAAATCCGACGATAAACAGTGAAAAGCCGACCCATATTCCCGATCCGAGGGTCACAAAGAGGAGGCCGAAAACAACGATAGACATGGTGGCCATACTGACATCCATTATACAACCTCCTCGCCGGAACTGATGGCCTGGTAAGTTTTCATGGTCGTGGCAAACAGCTGCAGCAGAAAACAGGCTGCGCCGACCAGCATGATAGTCTGGGGAATCCAGAGGGGCGTGTTGGTTAAGGTACCGGATGTGGATTCATATCGGACTGCCGAACGAACCATTTTAAACAGATACCACCAGAGGTAGCCCATAAAAGCGGTTGTAACAGCGGTGGCCGCACACGTAATGATGCGGGACACTTTTTCCGGTATGAAGCTCAACAGGAGGGTAATACGGATATGCCCCTTCTCCTTAAGGCAATAACCGGCGCCCAGAAATATAATGGCAGCCAGTCCGTAGGCACAATACTCGTCGGCAATTAAGGTGGTTTTCTCGATGGTGTTCCAAAGCAAGATCTCCACCAGGATCAAAAGGGTCATCAGTCCCAGAATAACCGCAGACAGTTTTGCCGCGTAGTCGCTCAATTTTTCGATATAAGAAACCATAGGCCTTGAATTTATCAATAGAGTGTTGGGTTAATGCAAATCAGCAGAAAATCACTATAATTGGGCGAGGACGGATACAGGGCAAGGGGATGGTGATGCTATCCCCATCCCCCTGATTGATTAAAGTCCTGCCCTTAAGGCGGAGCGCTCCACTATCGCCCGGTTATGCGGTAATATTCGTTCAGGATATTCTGGGCATCGGTTCCGGCCTTTTTGGCCCAGGTACCTCGCAGCTGGTCCCCGATGGCATTCAATTCCGAACGGAAGGACTGGTTGACGGCGCTGACTTCCATGCCGCTTGCTTTTAATTTGGCACGGCTTTTACGGTCCATGTCACCGGCCAGGTTCCACATTTCATCTTCCATCTGACTGGCAATTTCCAGGACTGTTTTCTGAATATTAACCGGCAATTTGTTCCAGGCATCCAAATTGACATTCACCATGTTTACAGGCCCCACTATATTGATGGGCGTAAAATATTTTAAGACTTCCCAGGCCTTGGCATCCACTCCGGACACTGAGGAAGTATACATGGAATCCAGCAGACCGGCTTTCATGGCCGGGTAGACCTCACTGAAAGGCATTTTGCGGGCCGCAATTCCGGTGGCTTTCCCAAAGGCCAGACCCGTGCCGTCATAGACCCTCATTTTCAATCCCTTGAGGTCGGATTCCGAGTTAATGGCCCTTTGGGTATAGATGCCGGAAAAAGGCCATACAGATGTATACAAGGTAAATTGATTAAATTTCTTGAGCACCCTGGCATATGTCGGCTTGGCCAATTGGTATAAAAGGCGTTGCTCAAAAGCATTGGTGGACACAAACGGCTGGGCGGTGAGCGCCAGTACCGGTGCATCACCTTCCACCATGCCGGTGGGGACCTCGGCGACCGCCAGCTGGCCTTCGGCTACGGCTCTCAACAGCTCAGGTCCTTTAAATCCCAAGGCTGAGCCCGGATGCAAAACAATGGTCAGTTCACCGTTGGTAGCCTCCTTTACACGGTCGGCAAATCGCTGCATGCCCTGAGAGTGAAAATTGCCGGCCGGATAATTCAAATGACAATCCCATTTTGTTTTTGCAAAACTGGTCGAGACGGCAGCCACCACAAAAATTACGGAAATACAAATGATTAATAGCTTTTTCATAATCGGCCTCCTTGATGTTGGTTTTTGCGTGATAATTAGTTCTGCTGTGATTTATGTCATATACCAGTTGCAAACTGGCTAGTTGGCTTATCCGGCCATGTACATGATAATCCTGTTCTGAAATATCTGGCTGTGAGATGCCAAGGCCTTTTTCAATCGGGTTTCACTTTGCTTGCCGAGGTAATGGATAATTTCATTATGTTGTTCGACAACGGAATTGTAGTGATCGGCCAGGGAGCGCAGGGGGTCAATTTCATTGCTGAAAGACAAGTACGCCAGACGATTGGTTTCGCAGCGTACTATTTCAAGACTGTGAACCAAATATTCATTGAAACTGCATTGGGCAAAACAATGGTGGAACAAATTGTTTGATTGAACCAGGTGGAGTACGTCTTTGGATTTGATGGCGACCATAACCGCCTGATTGGCTTCCTGCATCCGTGCAGCCAGTTTGCGGGTGTCCTGCTTGACCGCCAAAGTTGCAACGCCGGATTCTAGAATCTTCAACGCTGCAAAGGCCGCTTTGATATTCTGGACCGTGAGAGGCCGTACAATATAGCCTTTTTTGGGAATGGTTTCGATCATGAAGTCAGCCGACAAACGCACGAGGGCCTCGCGGATGGGCGTACGGCCGATATTCAATTCCCCCATGAGCTGTTTTTCTTCAAGTCGTTGACCAGGGGCGTATTCCAGCACCATTATTTTTCGATAAATATGGTTATAGGCGGTCAAGCCTAACGGTTTTTTGTCGTTTGTATCCACAAGGTTTAAAGGTGCCGGTTTTGGTGTTGAATTTTGTCCCATGGCTTGGGAGAGTGAGCTTAAATATACTTGACATATATACGGAATATATGTCAAGTATATTTTTATGGAAACTATCCAGAGCTCACTCGGGTTGTTTCTAATTTAGGATTTTGATTCCCCATCGACAAGCTCGGATCGAGGACATGATCAAAGGCGGGCGCGGGATTGAAGAGTACCCTGCAGCAAGCTGCAGGGAATCTTCACCGTACGGAATTCTATCATTTTTGATGCGCTCGCTAACCCCGCAGCAAGACTTCGACGATCTCAGTCGAGTCGCTACGGGGAATGCGCTCGCTATCGCGGTTCAACCGAAGGAAGTTATTAGAAAAGGCGTTGGAACCACCGTATGTATTCTTGAGGATTGAAGCCCAGCGCCCAGCGCTGAGATTGGAACAAAGGATAATAAAAAAGCAGCCCCTAATTAGGAGGTGTCCCAGTGGCCACAGATATATTTCAAGTAACCTCGCCCGTTATGGGGATCTATTATTGCGCATCCGAACCCGGAGCCGAACCATTTGTACGTGAAGGACAACAAGTCCGGAGCGGGGATGTCGTCTGCGTCATCGAATCCATGAAGATATTTACCCAGATCAAAACCGAGAAAGCCGGCGTGGTTAGAAACATTTTAGTTGAAAACGAGGCCATGGTTACCAAAAACCAGGCTTTGATTGAGATCGAGATGACCGGCTAAACTCCCCCATAGCTGCGGCAATTACCTACCTGCCTACAAGGCCGGACACTGTTCCGGTCGCCTACTTACCGCAATTGCAATGGGCGATTCGCCTGTTGATCTTTGCTAAGGAAACAAATTTATAACATTTGCTTTTCCGGAACCCGGCCTTTCTAACTTCAACTTAGATATTCCGCATAACGATGTCTTTAAGATATTCAGCATTAACCTGAATTAGAATCGCACTTTTAAGCGGGCTTTAGGTTAACTTTAAATTTTGGCTAAAGATATTTTAAGAACCAGCCGATAAGGCTTGTAATACCCATAATACTTTGTGGCAATAAATTAGGAAAAGGAGGTAACATGTACAACGTCAAAGCAAAATACCGTTTTCTCAGAAAGGCCCTATTCATCGCCCTGTCAGTATCGCTGCTGTTGGCAATATTGACACCGGCTTCAGCTTCAAACTTCCCGCACCGGAAAGATTTTCCATCTGTTTTACCGATTGAATCGGAACAACTCATTCAGGAATATGAAAGCAACAATGTCATCATCGTGGATGTGCGCTCAAAAATTGAGTATGATGTTATCCACCCCAAAGGTGCGATCCACATTCCGGTATCCAACGTTAATTTTGTCAAAAATGTCGACAAGTTGATCAAGGAAAATCCAGGCAAAAAAATTGCATTCTACTGTAACGGCATTACCTGTCTGAAATCTTATAAGGCAACTAAAAAAGCCTTGGATGCCGGTTTGGATAATTGTTTTGCCTATGATGCCGGCATTCCGGCCTGGGCATCACTTTTCCCTGAAAATACACTACTTTTAGGTAAAGAGATTGTGGATCCGGAAAAGCAGATTATCCCCAAAACCGAGTTCAAGAAAAAATGCGCGTCATTTGATGATTTTAAAACCCAACTTGCAAACTCGGGCGGCATCGCCATTGACGTCCGTGATCATATCCAGCGAACCAAAAAGTTAACCGGACTGGAAAAAGCCAAACCAATTCCATTGGACAAATTCATCCCCAATTTCGTGGAGCGAAAAGTAAACCAGGATAAACATTTGTTCATTTTTGACCAAGTCGGCAAACAGGTCCGCTGGCTGGAGTATTATCTGGTGGAAAACGGCTATCAAAACTATACCTTCCTTAAAGGCGGCGCTACCGATGTGCTAAAGGTTCAGGTATATAACTAAACCTTCCCTTAAGGCGCGTCGATTGGTTTGGCTGGCATCGGGGTATCTCCATGCCGGCCAGGCCCTCTAAACTGCAGAAAAATTTATAGGTAGCAAAAATGTGGAAAAAATGTAGCATAACCGTTAAATTCATCTCTCTGATATCATTGCTGATCGTATTACTGATCACCTCATTGTCCACGGTGATGATATCTGTGGCCAATAAATCACAATCTGATCAAGCACAGGCATTTACACGCTCACTGAAAGATGTGCAGGAACGAGAAGGACAGCTGCTAAAACAAAAGCTATTCCAGAAAGGAGACACCTTGATGGATTTGCTGTCCCAACCGGCTGCGGCCTTGATAGCAAGTTATGATTTTGACACTTTGAAACAGCTTGCGGGCAGTGTAGCGGCTGATCAGGATGTGGTCTTCGCGACCTTTTATGATCCGGATGGCAACCCAATAACAGAAGAATCATCAAACCTGTCTGGCTCTGAAATCAAGGAGCATGAAATCCTTTATGAAGGAGAAGTCGTTGGCAAATTAAAAATGGGTCTCAATATGGCTTCGGTTCATAAAACCATCGCCGAGCTAGACGGCCGGATAAGCACAATTTTGGAACAAACCAGCAAAGCCAGGGAAAATGCCAGACAAACGTCCATATACAGTACAATCGTTTCGGGTTTGATCGGCGTGGTGTTGTTATGCGTCACGGTATATTTCACCTTGAGACGTTTGGTCATCAAGCCCGTGAACCAAATCATTATCAGGCTTACCGATGGGGCCGGTCGTGTATCTTCTGCATCCAATCAAATTTCAACCAGCAGTACATCCCTGGCGGAAGGATCGTCCGAGCAGGCGGCCTCCATTGAGGAAACATCGTCCTCTTTGGAGGAGATGTCTTCGATGACCAGGCAGAATGCAGACAATGTCAATCAAGCCGATCGGCTCATGAAGGAGGCCAATCAAATTGTCAAACAGGCAACCACTTCCATGTCGGAGCTGACCCAAAGTATTCAAAATATATCCCGTGCCAGCGAAGAGACCTCTAAAATCATTAAGACCATCGATGAGATCGCCTTCCAGACCAATCTATTGGCTTTAAACGCCGCTGTAGAAGCCGCACGTGCCGGGGAGGCTGGCGCCGGGTTTGCCGTAGTGGCGGATGAAGTCCGAAACCTGGCTATGCGGGCGGCGGATGCTGCCAGAAATACGGCCGAATTGATCGAAAGCACGGTTACGAGGGCCGGTGAGGGGACCAATCTGGTGAGCAGCACCGGGGAAAAGTTCAGCGAAGTGGCAACCAGCGTCGTCAAGGTGGGTGAACTGATAGAAGAAATCACAGCCGCCTCCAATGAACAAGCTCAAGGAATTGGTCAGGTGAACACGGCCGTGAATGAAATGGATAAAGTGGTTCAGCAGAATGCAGCCAATGCCGAAGAATCGGCGGCAGCCTCGGAAGAGATGAACCACCAGGCTGCCCAGTTGAAGGAACTTGTCGGTGAACTGGTTGCTCTGGTTAAAGGCTGTGAGGACAGCGACAGAGTGAATCCCGATGCGAAACCGGACCAGGTGGTTTCCCGGAAAAGTGACATTGCCGACAGAAGGGACGATCCGTCCGAAATAAAAGCCCTGGCGGAACCGGATCAGATAGCTTCGGATAGGTTCTGATCGGGAGCAGTTTCCCGGCCATTAAAAAACATCTGGCCGTTGGGGACCCATTCGATTTATCAATTCAGAACTTTTTCCAAAAGAGCCAACCGATTCAGCATTGCAATCGGTTGGCTTTTTCATTAGTGGTCAGTTCATAGCTAGTGTGGATCAGTCTTCCAATTCCATTTCCTCTGCATCAACGGAATTGTCAGCAGACAACTCACCGCTTGCCTCAACGAGGGTACCGGCTTCGAGTGCGTCGAAAAAATCAGTTCGACTTATCAGGCTATCAGATCTGTCAAAGAATTGATTGGTATTGGATGTATCTATTTCCACACCGATTATGTGAACAAATGTCGTATCAACCGGGGCGGTATCTACAGGGCCGCGGAGTTCGACATCATTCAGATCGCTTTCAGGATCATCCACTTCCAGTTCACTGGCGATTACCATTCCGTTGCCGGCCAATCTACCCCGGATTTTTAGATGATCATTGGTGTTGATGCTGTCCAAAAACTCATCCGGCGCAACTGCCATGGTCGGCATGTCGCGACTATCATCTAGTTCCGTGCCACTGCTGACTGATACGGTTATGGCTGAAAGTTGTCTCAGCTGAATCGTAAGCGTCGATCCGTCAGCACCGGCTGCGGCCACTTCAATGCGTACGTTATCCTTGATTTTGACTTTATCGGCCATCAGTTGGCCATTGGTTATATTTCCTTCAACTTCTACTTTGGTTCCGACCATAATATCAGCCAGCGTACCGCCAAAGTACTCAGTGGCAGCGTCCACAACCACCTCAATGGGCCCCGAGGGGGTCAGCAATGTAAATCCATTGGACGTTAGGGCGGTCACAAAACTTTCCACCTCAACTTCCAAATCATCATCGAAATTTTGACCTTTATTTTCAACGCTCGTGGCCGTCAGCGTTGTGGTGCCATTGTCAAACGAGCTTCCTTTTACTTCGACAAAATCTTCGTTTTGTAAGGTGCCACCGGAAAAATCTTCCAGTACGGCGCTGCCATAATCGACCGTGAGATTATTAATCGTAAATGTACTCGCCGTACGGTTGGCCACCAAACCGGTCACTTCAAAAACAGGAGACGCGGTTTTTTCGATATGAGATGCGGTAATATTGCCCTGGGCATCTAATTGACCGCTGACTTCAACAACATCCCCGATAACTACTCCTGAAATATTTGCAGGTGAAAAGCTGCTGTTGTCAAATACGGTTTGCGCATCAATGATTACTGTTTGTCCGAGAACCTCGATTACCAGTGTGTCCGGATCTATGGATGTCACCGGGCCCTCTACACTGTCATCAAAAATAACGACTGTAGCTGTACCCGTGGAACCGTCATGGTTGATCTCTCCATCAACCTCTACAATCATGCCGACTTTGAGTTGACTGTCGTCAAGGACTTCAGTACCATCCAGAAAGATCTGAGCATCTTCAGTATCGTAGGTTACACCATTAACGGTAATACTGCCTTTGGCCGTTATTTGTCCGGAACTGAATATACCCGTGCCGCCGATGCCACCGGTAGAGTCTGTACCGCCTCCATTGCCGCCGCAGCCGATTGATGAAATCAATACGAATGCGGTCATAATCATTAAATATTGATTCGTCTTCATGGCGAACTCCTTTCTATTATTAAATCGAATGTTATAATTCATTTTCGAAGTAGTAAATTCCAAAGCCGCTACGCTTACGGCCTGTGCCCTTAACATCCGGTTGGGTGTCACGATCATGCTTCGACAGCCAGCGGTCCATTCGGTCCAGCAGTTTTTGACTTTCGCGCGCTCCAAGTTTACGGAACTTTTCGACTACCTGGTTTGGTAAATTGTCATAGGCAACCTTACGTTGGAAAAAAAGCCCATTCCTTTGTGACGTCAGGTTGTTGTCGATTGTATTGATTAGATCGGATACATCCGTACCAAGAATGCTCAATATGGCTGGTTTGTCACCAGCGGGTACGTAACCATCGGCTGTCAGCATAATTTCTCGATTATTTTTTATGCGGATGCAACCGACTCGTTTAAATTCATCCAAGATTGCACGCGGGGTCGCGTCACCACTGTACCTCTTCACAAGTTGACTAAAGTTGTTGCAGCCGCTTTCAAAATGCAGCACTTTAGGTTTGCCTTTGGCATCTATGAAATCCGGATCTTTTCTCCAGCCGGATATCACCTTGGCAGCGCGATTGTAGCTGTGTATTTCTGAATGATCATTTAATGGTTTCATGTCTTTCATTTTGCGGACATCCTTACGTGAAAGGCCGGTAATGACAGATACCCTGGAATCGGTTTGTCTTTTGCCTTCAATGCCGAATTCTTTGCCGGCGACATCAACAAATACCCAACGTGCAAGATTGCTGAACTGCTGAAAGGAAACCCCGTTTCGCAACAGTATTCTGACCAAAGGCCGCATTAATTTCAGGATAGCGGTGTTTAGGGATATGTGGGTTTTTGTTTCCATATTTGGGAATATAATCCCAAAAAAGTATCTGTCAATTTATTTTAATCAAATAGCATTTTTAACGATCCTCGCAGAAATATCACTCATGTCCTCGATGTAAAACCATGTCAATTGATAAATAACGCTATAATTACAACAACATAACTTCTATGGCTTGACAAGTTTAAATGTCTCTAATAAATTAGAAACTCTGAATAATTTAAATGCCGGAATCAGGTAGAAATTTCATTTATCTAATTTCATCGATGGCAATATCAAAAAATGGAAACAATACGATGCCCAGTGATTCGAATTTTAGAACAGAGGCAAAGGCGCTGTTCCCATTCTTAAAAAAAGTTGCTGACAGTGTTGTATCTGAATTTTTGGATGCCGGATATAAGCAGCATTTTGACACTGGTTTGCAGCTATATTGGGAAGGTGATACCTGTCGCGGCATAGCCTTCCTTCTTTCCGGCGATATCCGTGTATACAAAATATCCGATACGGGTAGAGAGATTACGCTATATGAAATCGGACCAGGCGAAACCTGCATTCTCAACGCATCCTGTATCCTGTCGAACAAGCCATACCCTGCCAATGCCGTTACAATCAGCAACGGGGAGTTCTTTTTACTGCCTGCGAATGTGCTGAAAAAAATGATTTCCGAACAAGAGGCAGTCCGTGAATATATCTTCTCCATTTTCAGCTATCGGTTGACTTCCGTCATGACGCTACTTGAAGAGGTCGTTTTCAGCAAAATGGACCAACGGCTCAAGGATTATCTGATCGAGAAATCCGAGGATAATGTCCTGCAAACGACCCACATGACAATAGCCAATGATTTGGGTACTGCCAGAGAAGTCGTAAGCCGGTTGTTAAAGGACTTTGAGCGTGAAGGACTTGTTAGACTAAGCCGGAATACGATATTATTAAATACTTTATGAAGATGTTGCCTTCCCGCCTTTATTGCTTTTCCTAATTTCAAGTTATTCCGTGTAGCATACAAACTTGCAGGCCTTTCCAATGTGACTAAGTCACATTCAATCAGTGACAAAATCACTGCATTTTCTGGAAGGTTGCATTATCTTATAACCAAACAGGCACCCAGAAATAACGAGGAGACAAATTATGAAAAAAAATATTGGAAATATCGAACGGGTGGTCAGAGTAATTGCGGGGCTGGTTTTGTTGTCGCTTACTTTTGTGGGACCCCAAACCCTCTGGGGATTGATAGGGATTTTGCCGCTTGCCACCGGACTTGTGGGCTGGTGTCCGCCGTATGCCCTGCTGGGAATATCAACCTGTAAAAAATGTAACTCTACCAAACAAGCAACGGGGCAGCCAGCTTGAACCGCGATTGCGGGCGCATTGCCCTGCAGTGTCAACCCGTGGCTGGTTCTGTCAAGGAACCAGCCACGGGAAGTGCTGTGTAAAAATGTATATTTTTAAAGTTGCCCGGTTGTGAATTTTCTGGAGAAAAATCATGGACGCATTGTTTGATAAAAAGTTAGCCTATTTTGATCCTGTATGCGGGTTGGAAATCGATCCGGAAAAACCAAACTACAAAACAACCGTACGGGGGCATACGTACTATTTTTGTACTGAGATATGTCGCCATGAATTTAATAACGACCCCATGGCATTTGTAGACATTCACCATCTGCTCAAAGCAAATAAAAAATGGTTGAGAAGATATCTTGACCCAACCCAAAAGCCAAAAGAGAGTGAATCGTTTAATGGCGATCAAGAAAATTGAGGATTGTTGGCAACCTATTGGGATTTTAAAGGCTGGACGACAATTTTGACTCAATTAAACAAAATTTCAATGTATTATTAAGGGCCTAATCCATTTGAATGGTATCAGCATGGAAACCTTTTGCTGATAGTTTATATATTTCTCCCCAAATTCCCTGACAAGTTTCTTTTCCTCGAGATAAGTCCCTATCACCAGATAGATTGTGAAAATAATGTTTACGAGAATGGCCGATACATCCATATCGCGTGCCCAAATGATTAGAATAGCCGCAAGATACCATGGATGGCGCGTAACAGCCAGCACACCTGATGTGTCTAATTCACCGCTTTCAGTAATGGCCTTGCTAGATGTGCCGTCCATAATCTGCTTAATTCCCATCACCTGGAACAGGTTATAATGGCGCCCACCAAATAGGATCAGCAAAACTGACAGCCCAAGCAAAAAGACCTGACCCATACGCATATAGCCTTCCCATGGGAATATGACCTGGGTGCGGATCGAATATGCAAACCAGGCAACCGGTATGAGTGTGAGGATGGAAATGACGTTGTAAAACATCCGATAGTATCGAAAAACGGATCCCAGGCGATGTTTCAAATAAGCGGTCGCCGACTGGGAAATCATGGCACTGTGAATGACGCACCAGGTGGTAACGAGCACTATAAGCAGTAAGTAATTCATGCCCTATGCCTCCATCCAATATTTCCTGCCGGTCCCCTGTGGTGGGCTGCTGTAAAGGACCGTTGCTTTTTGGGTTACGGATTGACAATCTATGATTGGCCCACGTTCCAGTTCCTAAAAATGTTTTTGCTTTGTGTCGGGCAAAGTATTTGGGTGCTATCACCAAAACTGCATGTTAGACTGATTTCAGATAAGAATAGTTACACGTTTTTTTGAATTGGTTGTACTTGGGTGATTTGGGAGGGGTGAGCGCCGAACATTGAATGGATTGGAGCCTTAATCTTGAATGAGTAACATTCAAGATTAAAGTAAGCAGTACACGCTGAAGTCGGACTTATTACGGATTCGTTCTTATTAAATGTTAAACAGGTAATGGCAATGCGCACACCCTTCCGGCGGTGCCGGCATTGCCTGGGTAGCCGCTTCGAGCAATTCCTTGAGTTTGGGAAGCGAAGGCTCCAGGTTGCCGCGGTTGACGACGGTATTGAATACCCGGTTGCGATCTTCAAATGCTATTCGTACCGTCCTGCATGTTTCGGAATCCCACAGCTCCGGCAGACCTCTTTGCGGTAAACGTCCGTATAAAACGGTTGGAAGGCAAACCTCTTTTCCCAGAAAAGTGCTGGGTCCGCCGTAGGCGAGATTTATGCAGGGCGCTGCGCCACCATCGCTGCGAATAAACATGGACCTTTCCGGCTCCTGGGCACATACGGGCTGTTCATCCGGCGTGAAGGCGAAGGCCAAGGTACGAATCTTGTATCGCTTGGCAAGACGCCGGGCTTTGGCCAGTGTTTTGATATGCCGGGCCGTTTCTTTGGACTCCTTATTTGCAAAAAGTCCGAGGCCTTTTCCTGAATTTCCGCGAACCACATCGCATTGCTTGAAGTTGACTTGGTCGACACCAAAGCGGTGGGCCAGATGGACGATATCTGTGGCTTGATGAATATTGTGAGGCATCAACACAAAATTGATCATCACATACGGAGTGCTGTCAATTCGTCGATCGCAAAACAGGGACAGGTTGCGGCAGACTCGGTCGAAATCGGCACCGATTCTGGTCTGTTCATACACCTCCCGGGTGGCGCCGTCCATGGATACGCAGATCCAGGAGAGGCCGGCTTCCATCAGTTGGCAGGATTTCTTTTGGTTCAACAGCAAGCCGTTGGTCAGAACACCGGTTTTGCATCCGGCCGCCGTCGCCTCCCGTATCCAATCAGCCAGATGCGGCTGCAGCAGTGGCTCGCCGCCGCCGGTAAAATCGATGGATTCGATTTGGGGTAGATGCGGCCGGATGGCGTGCCACACGTCGGGCTGCATCAATCCGTTACCGGCCGACTTCGAGGCCATTTCGCGCCAGGGGCACATGATGCACCGTAAGTTGCAGGCGATTGCGGTTTCCACCTGCAACAATTGCCAGCGCCTTATTTCTGCATGTTCCGTTTCTGTTCCATTGTTCCGAAACAGATCGAGGAGGGGGGCAAAAAGGGGGGCAATGCGATTTCGTATGTCCATTTCCGTTAGGGATACTCATTCTGGTCAGGGTCAAAGAGAAAATAGAAATTAATTTTACAGACTGTTTTACACACAATGCAAGTACAAACGTTTCGACCGCATCAGAAATATCAAATTATCCCACGCTTCCTTTGCCCTGCAAAATAATTCAGGGACCGGGTTTTTTGTCGCTCTATAAAACATAAATGAACGTTTTTTCCTTCGATTCGGAAGCTTTTTCGGACAGGGTCTTTAGGATCAATTCCATGATGCCAGAATCGGAAATATGCTGGACAGCCAGGTTCACTATTAAGGCGCTCACTGAATTTTGGATCCATTGAGATGTCAATTGCTAGCTGTTCAGTTAAAAATATTGGAGGATGTATTTCACAGAAACCATGAGAATTACCGCCAGCAGAATCAGTTTGATCGCAAACACGGGCAAACGGTTCTGACATTTGGCTCCCATGTACATACCGCTTAGCCCGCCGATGCCGAACAGCAAGCCCAGAATAAAATCCGGTGGCGACGCAGCGCCATTAGCAAGTGGGATCGTGCTGTAAAATGCCATTCCGACCAGGGAGGTCATAAAATTGGCCGCCAACACAGCGCCTGCTACGGTATAGACGGGCAAATGCAAGGTGGTCACCAGGAAGGGGGCGATTATGGCGCCGCCCCCAATACCGTAAATGCCACTGACCGTGCCAACCAACAGGCAGACCAGCAGAACCGTAAACCCGCAAAAGCGGATATCATCACCATTAAATTTGAACTGCACCTTTCTGAGTGTAAAGGATATCTGCCGTACCTGAAAGTCACACATATCGGGCTTCTTTATTTCCGGCGGTCGCCCGAGATTCAGATAAAGCCGCCAGGCAATGAAAAGCAGAACGAATCCGACAAAGAGCTTGAAGGTACTGGGATCGGGCATCAGGGTCACCCGCAAGAAATATCCAATGGCAACACCGGGTATGGCGCCCAGGAGGATACAGGCTGCCAACGGCCAGAGCATTCGTCCACTTTTCACATAACGCCCAACGCCCCCCGGTGTGCCGACGATATTGTACAAAAGGTTAGTGGCACTGACCGATGGCCCGGTAAAACCCAATATACTGACCTGAAAAGGCAAAAGCAGGAATGCCCCGGAAATGCCGGCCATGGAGGTGAAAAAGGATATAGTAAAGGCCACCATCGGGGGTATGAATATCCAGGTTTGGATGCCGGCTGTCTCAAACGTGATCAGGAATATATCCAAATAGCTAGCCTCCGATTGAATACATGCCACGGTCCTGAAAACGATCGAAGCTGTCAACAACACTCGGATGTTGCCGGGGTTTGGCAAGAATCGCGTTTTGGAAAAAATTAATCAGATCGGTTTGATCCGCGCCATTGCGCAAGGGTGTTTTCATATCCATTTCTGCACTAGCAAACAGGCAGGTACGCAGTCTGCCACCGGCGGTAAGACGCATCCGGTTGCAGTTTTTACAAAAGTGCCTGCTCAAGGCGCCGATAAATCCGATGCAGCCTTTGGCTCCCGGCATTGAGTAGAGCGATGCCGGACCCGAATACTTTTGGGGCAACATTGGATGAGCCCGTTCGAATCCGTTGATGTTTTGGATGATCTCCCGGACCGGCATGTACAATCGATTGAAATTAAAATGCTTGCTGCCGTCAAAGGGCATCATTTCAATAAACCGGACCTGGTAAGGCTTATTTAGGCTCAATTCGGCGAGTTCCTGGATCTCGTGATCATTGATACCCCGCATGACCACGGTGTTGATCTTTATGGGCATCAAGCCGATCCTCTGGGCCTCCTTTATACCGGCCAGGACGTCCGGCAAACAATCCATGCCGGTGATTTTTTTAAATGTTGTGCGGTTCAAGGTGTCCAGGCTGACATTGATCCTTTGGACGCCGGCATTTTTGAGGGGTTGAGCGAGTTGCTTCAGGCGAACGGCGTTGGTCGTCAAGGTCAGTTCTTCCAACCCGTCGATGGAGGCCAGCATGCGGCACAATCGGACAATGTTGTTGCGCACAAGGGGTTCGCCTCCGGTAATCCTGATTTTTTTCACGCCGGCCGCCACGGCCGCTGAAGCCAGTTGAAAGATTTCCTCGAAAGAAAGGATATCGGCCTTACTAACGTGACAACGCCTTGAAAGCACCGGCATACAATAGCCGCACCTGAGATTACACTGGTCGGTGACCGAAATCCGAAGATAATCTATATTTCTACCCCACCCATCTGTGAGTATCATATCTTGCCTGTTTTGCTTTTAGGGTTAGATGCCCTTGCCAAAGGGACAGTGCGGGTAGACGCAGTCCGGGCAATCCTTGCAGAGACCGCCGTGTCCCATGAAGGCCAGTTCCTTTTTACCGATTATTTCACCGGCGAGAATTCGCGGCAGCACCAAATCCAACACAGTTGTTTTGTGATGCAGTCCGCATGCCGGTACACCCAGCAATGGTATGTTGCCGATGTAGGCTGTCAGAAACATGGCCCCGGGCAGGACGGCGGCACCGTAGTGAAACTTCACGGCGCCGGCCCTGCGGATCGCCTTGCGGGTGACATCGTCCGGGTCGACGCTCATGCCGCCGCTGAGTAGAATGAGGTCGCAGCCTTGATCCAGATGCGTCTGAATGGCTGCACATATCTTTTCCTCACTGTCCGGTGCGAACAGGATGTCCTTGACCCGGGAACCCAATGATTCTATTTTGCGGGAAAGTATCGGGGCGAATCGATCCTGTATCAGCCCGTGATAGACTTCATTGCCCGTGATCACCAAACCGGCACAGACTTTTTTAAGGGCCAGTACCCGCAGGGCGCCCCGGGACTGGGCAGCGATGGCGGCTGCACGTTCAACCGGCGCCCGCTTCATCACAAGCGGTATGGCCCGCGTGGCGCCCACAAGCGCGTCTTTCTTTACCAGGGTGTTGCTGTGCAGCGTGGCACACATGACTTCGTCCACCATATTCAGAGCAGTCAGGGCCGAGGTTTCCACTTTTAACAGCCCATTGTGGGCGGCATGCAGGCTTATCTTACCTTCCCTGGCGTCATTCTCCCAGGTAATGCCGTCACCGGCGAGCGCCTTGGCCAGGATGGCGGCCGCCTGGTTTTCGTGAATTTCATCATCGTCCAGATCGATGAGATATAAATGATTCTTGCCCAACTTTTGAAGCCGGCATATATCGTCGTCGCAGACTGTGTGGCCCTTACGAAATGCCGGTCCCTTGAACTCGCCCGGCCGAATTTCGGTGATGTCATGCGCCAAGGTAGAGCCAACCGCGTTTTCGACCTTTATTTTTTTCAGCATGGAAATTCTCCTTTAGCCATAGTTGTCTGGGGCCGTTTTCAGTGAAGGTGTAAGTGGTTGTCCGTCGAAATAACGGTGCGTCCCGCTAACCTAGTTTTCCCGTCTTGCATGGGGGACCAGTCCATTTCCGGCCAGGCAATTTCACGGGCGTGGCGAAAATAGCTTTCCCGGGTGCAGGGCTTGCACAGAATCTCATTGCCCCGGACAACTTCACGACCGTCGCGTATGATTTGGCCGCATCGTTGGCAGGTTGCCTTGTAACGTGTGGGACCGGGCATATCAGCAGCTTTAATCCGAGCGTCAACTGTCTGCACCCGGAACAGGGCGCTGTCCGGCATGCGTTTGTAGGCTTCCAATTGGCGGGCATGTTTCCCCTGGATTTCTGGCGCAAAGACATCGGCCAGATCGCGGGATTCCTCTGTGGACAAAACCCGAAAGGCCTTGCCGGTTTCGAGGTTGACAAATGTGGCAGCCATGATGCCGTAGTCCATGAATTTCAATGAGCGCCTGCCCAGCTTGACGCCGGTCACAAAGGCAACTGCATCGGCGGTGCACCGGTCCATTTCTACAAAGACGATCAATTTTTTTATTTGTCTGCGGCTGGAAGGATTGTCCAAACCGATCAGCCGACAGCCGAGCATGGCCATGCGTACTCCCACGACCTGGCCCGGGCACAGGTGGCCGTGGGACTCGGACGAACCTTTCAATAGTGTATCAAAATCCTGCATGTCTTTTATCCAAATTGGTTATGTTAATATTAACAGAACGCTATTCAAAAAAATGCCAATCCGAGGGCACAGGTGATGATTTAACAATTCTGTTGAAGCGTTTCGGGCTCCACGGACGTTTCAGCGGACCCTAAACTGTTTAACATGGCAACCACGGCACGGTTGTCGTCTTTAACAAATGCTTCGGTTGTTCGGGCCAGTTTCCGGTAGAAGGGGGTTTGGGCATTTGCTGCGACTTTATCGGCAAAATCTGTGATCCAGGCACAGAGGTGTTTTTCCAAAAATGTCTGCTGGCTTTCCAGAACACCGGTCAACTGGATTGGGTCTTTTTTTATTACAGCATCTATTTCTTTGATAATCAGATAGTGCATGAATTCGAGTTCCGCGCTGATATGGTCGGGGATGTCGTTGAAATTTTCGGATATTGTCAATCCGGCATCGGCATATCTTGACAGTATATCCATGGTGGAATCTTGCATGAGCCTTCGCTTTCCCTCGAGGTAAACCGAACCATACGGTGGTGCCAACAGACTATAGGGCCCAATAAATAATCTCGAAAAGTCTTGTTTTAATGTGTCGCTATCAATTACATCAAGATCGTTACCGTTCAGCAGATTTGGCTGATAAAGTTCATCAGAATCCAAGGTTTGAAAAACCAATTCCAATTTTTTTACGGTCGAAGGCAGTTTATTATCCGGCAGGTTATAGCATTCGGCCAATTGAACATAGGCGTCTTTGCGTAGTGATTCCCAGTTAAGAAAATCCTCAGTCTTCATCTGGTGGTCTCCTGACATTATATTTTGATTTGAGCTGATGGTGGTGTCCATACCGCTGGGAAGGACATAGCTCCCAGCGGTATAGAGTTAAAAAATATTATTACAGCAGTATTATTCCGGTGCTTCATCCAATTTCAGAAAGCGCTCTCCTAGGGTGTATAGAAGCAGGATTATCGAAAATCCGAACAATGCCACCAGAATTTCGGATAGAGTCGGGAAATAACTGACAAATTCCGGACGACCTTCAGCCATCTGGCCCAGAGGCCTGACAACACCACTCAATACGAACTCGAGCCGACCGACGAACATTCCAAAAAGCAGTAAGCTCGCCGCCGTAACCTTGCCCCAGACGGTTTGACGCACCGAAGGTGCAAGCATCAAAATTGATGGAATTAGTAAACCCAGCCACAGCTCAATGTTATAGGGTAGTGAGCCGATCATATGTTTAAAGGCTAGATATCCTTCGTCACTTGAAGAGATGCCGCCAATGATTGACCGCCAGAGAAAAAGAATAAATATGAGCCCGGAGACGATTCCTAATATTTTTGCCAGTTCCGTGTATATTTGAGTCATTTCCGCAGACACGGTTTGCTTTCGGAAATGAGCATTGGCCAGACTGAACAGGAGAAAAGCTGCAAGGCCACTGGCAAAAGCGGTAAACGGGAAGTACATCGTAAAAAAAGATGCATTCAAAGTGGGACGGGCATCGGTCATCCCCAGCAGCCAACCCAGTGTCGTCGAGGTCGCTATGGCTATAAAGAAAATCACCAGGCTTTGCATTTTGCTTGAACGTGCATTGTGAATACTGTTGAAAGTGGTTAATAGAACCACCAAATAAACACCATAGAGTACGGCCAACCACCACAAGGGCGAGGCAAGGTTGGGCGACAACAAAATATAAATCACTTTCAATGGCGAACCCAGATGTAATATAAGGCATACAAAGGATCCAATGAGAACCGAAATCTCAAGGAACAATGTACGCTTTTTGATGGACTCAAACCGCTTGATATTGAATACAATGGGTATGGAGGCCACAAAAGCCAGACCCGCGCTAGTGAGGGACAAAAAGATGTAGGTTGAGAGTGGCAAGGTCCACACCAGGACGTCGGTTTTTGCATAGACCTCAAAGCCGGTCATATATACGCGAAATACTGTAATAAGACCAGCCAGTATTCCGAGAGCCAGGAAAGCTATCCATATACGTAATTTCATTTATATCCCTCCTTTCGTGCTTGGGTAGCTGGCGGAACTGAAATCCCTGATATAGAACACGCTTGGGCTGGTACCCAGGGACTCTTTCAATCGAAATGGCCGGAACTTCCCAAGTAACTTGTTTACCTCGCTTTTGGGATCATTCAGATCTCCAAAGATTCTAGCGTCCGCCGGACAGGACTCCACACATCTGGGCAGATTACCCCTTCTTAGGCGGTGATCGCAAAACGTACATTTCTCAACGATGCCTTTGGCACGTATACCGGCGAGCGTGGCGCCTCTTTCCGGATTATAATAAGGGATCAATTTCGCGCCGACTTTGTTAACTTCATCTTCTGGCGAAGCGGTACCGCCCTTCATCAATACTTTTTTATCTCGCCAGAATTTGTGGGGATCACCCCAGTTGAAATAGATAACGCCATAGGGACAATTGATCATGCAATAACGGCACCCGATACATTTATCGGGATTGTGCATGGTGATGCCGTTTTCAAGCTTGTGCATGGCTCTGGTGGGACACCCTCTCGCGCACGGTGCGTTGTCGCAGTGATTACATAGTGTGGGGATGTAATGAAAGCGGACATTCGGAAAGGTGCCGGATGTTTCCGTGATTTTGTGGGACCAGTACATCCCTTCTGGTACGTTATTTTCATTCCTGCAGGAAATACTGCAAGAGCTACAGCCGACACATCGTTGCAGGTCTATAACCATTGCATATCTTGGCATTTTTACCTCCTTATACCTTTTCAATTCTGACACGTACAACACCATAGTACGCTGAACTGCCGCTTAAGGCTTCATACTGTGCCGGTATTAAGTCATTGCTGCTGCCGCCTCTTGGGGTTTTGCCGAAGCTTTTTGAGGCCAGGCGTCCGTAGGCCCAATGGCCCTGGCCGTAACATTTTGCAGCAGTTCCTGGTCGGACTCCCTCCCAGAGCTTGGCTGTGCATGTCAGACTCCCGGTGGGCGACGACACTTTTACCTGGTCTCCGGAGTTAATGCCAAGTCTGGTGGCATCGACAGGATTGATTTTAACCACATCGTCCCAGGTTTCATCACCGGGATCGATGTCTTTAAAATCGTAATACCAGGTACAGTTGGCCGAACGACCTTCTCTGTTCAGGCGGGATTTATGGTCGACGTGGACAAAGGGGTATTCTTTTTCGTCACCGAGAATAAAGGGTTCTTCATAGTGGGGGATAAAAGCAAGCTCACCCCTGGCAAGGTAATTGGTTGCCTCCATGACTTCATCGATGGTGACATTGTGTTTTTCAGCGTGTTTGGTGAGTGCGGCCTTGAGGGTTTCACTATAAAATTCAAATTTCTTGGTTTTGGTTTTCATTTTTCCCCAACGTTTACGGAACGGATATGGATCTGAATTCCATACACCGACGCGACTGAATTCCTCCCATCCGCTGAATTTGTCGCCGCCCTTGTATTTGGCAGGATCCCAGAGATTCTGGGTGGCATACTTGAGGGAGTAGAGGGCGAATTCCTTCTCATTGGCTGGCTCCTTACCGGATTCGGGGTCTTTGTATTCCTTGTAATGACGTAGCAGATTGTCGAAACCGCGTTCGGCCAATTTTTCCGCGATGAGCCAAGGTATTTCCGTCTCGTCGATTTTATAGTCATAGGTGCGTTTCACTATCGGTTGCATCAATGTCACGTGCCGATACCCGTTGGCATGTGCTTTGACGTATCCCCATTTTTCAAACATGTGATGCGCATCGGGCAGCAGGATGTCGGCAAACCATGAAAATTCGGAAGCATTGGTCGTCATGTGAGCAAGAAAAGGTATCTTCGACAAGGCCCGCTCCCAGCGCTCGGGTTGCGGGCAGGAAAATGCGAAATTATTCATGTAGGCGATCGCTACCTTTATATCATAGGGATCGCTGTTCAAAATTCCATCGGCTGCATTGTTGGTCACAACCCCGGAGCCGGGTTTGCCTGATTTGATAGCCGGCAACTCCAAACGCCCGCGTTGATCGATTTTTTCATTTTTTTTGCCCTTTTTTGCAATTTCATCCATAAATGGATCCGGTTTAGGGAATTTCGACGTATATTCCTTGTTGGTTTTTTGTGTGCCGCCGACATTATCCACGGCGCCCACCAGCCCATTCAAAGCATGAACCGCCATTGCCGCAAAACCGCCCCGAACCTGCATACAAGGTCCGCCCCCAAGCCATGAAATTGCATGAGGCGCCGCTTTGCCATAGCCGGTTGCAACACGCTCAATCTGGGTTGCGTCCAAACCGGTCACCTCGGCGGCCCATTTCGGTGTTTTGTCTTTCAGCTCAAGGTTCCACCATTTTACAATTCCATTGGTGTGAATTTCTTCAAAGGATTCCTCATCGACCATTTCACTGGGTACAAAGCGGTTTTGCCCATCGGTAAAGTCCCCGACGAACGGTTTGTACCAGAGCCCTTTGGCCAACAAAACATGGGCAATGGCAACTGCAAGGGCGCCATCGTGACCCGGCTTTATTGGCAGCCACTCGTCGGCTTTGGACGCGGTCGCTGAAAGTCGTGGCTCGACAATGGCAATTGTTGCTGAATCAACGGCTTCTCCCCATACTTTTGAGTAGTAGGAAACCTGCCGGTTGGCCGCCAGGGGATCGGCACCCCACAACAAAATATAATGAGCGTTTTTAACATCATACTGCCGGTATCCCCAGTAAGCCTCGGTATAGTAGGGGCCGAATTTTTCAGCTTCTGCGCATATCGCGCTGTGTGAAATGTTATTGGGAGAGCCGATAATTTTGGTCATGCGATCGTAGAGCACATCGCGCATATAGGAGTAACGGCCGCGCATCAGCATATATTTGTGGGTCTCCTTATTGCGGCGGAGTTCCATGATTTTATCGGCGATGGTGTTGAGAGCCTCGTCCCATGAGATTGGAACGAATTTCGGATCCTCGTTGCGTCCTTTCTTGGGATTGGTCCTTTTCATGGGGACTTTCAACCTGTCCGGATCGTATAACTGTTGCAGACCGAGGTGTGAACGCGGACAGCCTGCCCCGACGTTTACTTTTGAATGGGGATTTCCACGAACTTTTACCGCTCTGCCGTCAATGACATACACCTGTTTGGAACACCAGGACGTACAGCCTTGACATGTGGCCGGTTTCCACTCGCCCATGGCTCCAGCTTTGGTTTCACCTACGGCTGCCAGGGCATTGAGCGATGGTTTTATCCCGCCTAACATGGCGGCGGTACCCGTGGCAGCAGACGTTTTTTTAATGAACGATCGTCTTGTTAATGAAAAATTATCAAGAAAATCATTCAAGATCGACTGGCCCTTGTTTCGATTCATTTCCATAGTCCCTCCTTTTATTTTAATGAAAACTTCATGCTGTGTGGTTTAAATCTGTCGGCTACGTTTGAAATTTAAGTATCCGGAATATTGTTTTCCTCGTAGATACTTTTGATCCAATAGATTAATTCATCCGGGTCAATGGGTTTGTTTATGCAAGCATAGATGTGATAGCAGATGGCATCCTTCAATTCCGGATGAAAGCGGTCTTTGGAGGTGCACAATAAACAAAAACCGGGATATTTTAGTGCCAGATCGCGTATGGTCCTGTTTTTTACCGAGACCGAGTCGATGTCGATAATGACGGCCGTATATTGATTTGATTCGATAAGTTTTACCAAAGAAGATAAACGTGTGGTTACTGCGACAGGGTATCCATTCGAAGTGAGCATCTCGGACATTTGAGTGCTAGACGCTTCGTCGGAATCCAGTACGATAATACCTTTTCGATTTGTATACATTTGTTACGCTCTGCTATTCGCAGTTCTTAAATAACGGTGGGTTATTGCCCCAGAGAGATTTAGCTCTATTTCTGCAAATACAGTGCCACATTGTGGCAAATTGCTGGCAAGTTGAAGGTTGGGCTAAATCGGAGGAAGGGAACGATGGCTAACATGTTTAAATACAAAGATATTATTATTGGTTAAGACATGATGGTATTTGAAAAATGATTTTAGTTGGATCAATCCAGGTGGATTCACTGTCTGATTAAAAAACGTATTACAATCGGACACGAATTTGGGAATAGTCAAATAACCTATACTATTCAATAGGATAGATGTGTCCGGAAATCAGTCATATTTCAGTTGGCATACACATTCATAAAAGACACCTGCACCTTAACAGGACGGGTCTGCCTTGGATTTGTATTTGAAATGGTGAAAGAAGAATAAAGGTATGATGCTAGGGCCGTGTACGAATTTCAAAATGGTGCTAGAATGTAATCAATGAACGGTAGGCTTCGTAATGTCGTATTTTCTAAGTTTTTCGTAAAGTGTGCTGCGACTGATTCCGAGTTTTATGGCGGTCTCTTTTTTATTCCAGTTGCACTCGTTCAATACCTCCCTCAAATGGCTTTTTTCATTTTCGACGATAGAATATTTATTGGGAATCAATTTTTTTCTGGTATCCGGAGTCGCTTTCTGAATATTTGCCGGTAAATCTGCCAGCTCGACATATTTGTTTTTAGCTATAACAGTTGCATGTTCGATGCTGTTTTCCAACTCCCTTACATTGCCGGGCCAAGGGTAATTAAGAAGCCTGCGCATAGCCTCGGAGCTAAAACGCTTTAAATTTTGATTTTGGTCTTGATTGAATATTTGTAGAAAATGTCTTGCCAGCCTGGGTATATCGTTGCGCCTCTCCCTCAGTGGCGGAATAAGGATTGGGATAACATTCAGGCGATAGAATAAATCTTCGCGGAAATTTCCGTTTTTAACCTCCTTCTGTAAATGTTTATTAGTGGCTGCAAGAATTCTTGTGTTTACCTTAATCGTTTTTTCACCGCCTAAACGTTCAAATTTTTGAGTCTGCAAAATTCGTAATAATTTTATCTGGGCCGTTGAAGAAATTTCTCCAATTTCATCCAAAAACACTGTGCCGCCATCGGCTTGCTCGAACCGCCCTGTCTTTTGACGAATGGCTCCCGTAAAGGCACCCTTTTCATGCCCAAAAAGCTCACTTTCAAGAAGTGTAGCCGGATAAGCCGAACAATTAATGACAACAAACGGCTTTTTTTTACGCAGGCTGTTTTTATGTATGGCTTGCGCAACAAGCTCTTTGCCGGTACCGCTTTCACCTTGGATCAACACGGTTGCATCGGTAGGGGCGACATCTTCAATGAGTTTGTAGATAATCTGCATTTTAGCATCTTTTCCAATTAATCCGCTAAAACCGGATGATTTTTCGATTCTGTTCCTTAATTCATCTATTTCTTCTTCGTGGGCAATCGCTCGCTTTAAAGCCCCTGAGGACTGCGTTAATATGATTTCGACGACATCCAGATCTTTGGTCACGCAGGTACAATCGCCGGGACACGCGATTGACATAGCTCCCACTTTCCGGCCTTCATGCTTAAGGGGAAATATTACAGCCTGATGGCACGAATGAAACTCAGGCAAGTTAAAATTAGCCTCAATTTGGGTTTTAGGGACAAAAGACAGCTGTTCCTTAGCTGCTAAAAATTTATAAGCCTTACGGGCTTGTTTTTCCGGCAACTTCGAAACGCCATTATCCGAGTATAGGTATATTTGGTTATCTTTCATAAAAATGGAAACAACCATGTTTCTGCACGATACAATCTGATGAAGCCTCTTGGTTAGATATCTGCACACAGCATTAAGATTTGTGAGGGAATTGATCTCCTGAGAGATTATAAAAGACGTTCGGGTTTGATTATAAGCGCGATCTAGCTGAAGATTCTTTTCTTTCAGGCGAAGTGTAAAATCTTTTACGCGGGTTAGCATGTTGTTGAAAGAGTGGGCCAACATGCCGAATTCTCCGTGCAAAGGAATGTCAACCCTTTGATCCAATCGGCCCTCATCAATTTTTTCAACCGTCGTTGCTAAAACCGTCAATGGTTGGGTTACCTTTTTTATGAAAAACAGACTCGCCAAAAGAGCGATGAATAGAATAATAAAGGTTAGTAATATTATCTCAATCCACAACTGGTTTAACTGTTTCATGTAAGATTTTTCTGATAATCCAACTCTCAAAACACCGGCCTTACCGTCGAATATGGGCCAGGCGATATCCAAGTAATGCTCGTTTGTAGTAGAAACGATATTCTTTTTTGATTTAGTGCCTTGTTTGGTAATGGCATTTGCCCTGATGAGTTCAACCGGTACGCCTTGTGGAAAGGTATGAGCCAATATCCGTTCATTGCTCGCTATCAAAAGATAGGCAATGCTAGGATTGCTGCGTACATGATGATCAAGCGTTTTTTGTAAGGTGATGAGATCATTTATCAATATATTGTCTGTGGCTTCCAACGATACCATTTGAGCAATATTTTCAGCATCTGCAGTGGCCTTTAATTGCAAGCTGTGGCTGTATCTTTGGGCCACAAGCATCGAAACAAGGATACTAGAACTTGTTACAAGCGTAAATACGGCAATGAGCAATTTGCTTTTAAAACTTTTGGGTCGCATGAATCGGCTCTTCCATGTTTTTTAAGGCATATTTCATTTCTCGAATCGGTTCGTACCATTTGTCTTGAGGAGAAACGAACCGATCGATCATCAACTTTTCAAGAATTTGTTTCCCTTTTGGATCAAGGTGCATTTTAAATACGACCTGTCGAATCTGTTCTTTGCTTTGGGGCGGAAATGCCACAGATGTTACTAGAGGGGGGCTTCCAAAGGGTTCGGATTTAAAAATCACACGGGTTCTTGAGGAATATATAGGGTTTTTTGCTTGGAAATATTCCCACTTATGACCATCGACCGTGGCCCCATCTACTAATTCGCGAGCTACGGCCATGATGGAGTTGTCATGACTGAACGTGTAAGAGAAACTGTCAAAAAAGGAGTCGGGTGATTCGCCCATTTTATACAGCAAATATTGAGGTACAAGTGCTCCGGTATTCGAATCCGGATCTGTAAAAGCAAAAACCTTGTTTCGCAGATCATTTAAATTTTGATATTGGCTGTTTTTATTAACAATTAGGTAAGATTGGTAAAAGGGCTGATCACGCACAATGGGCGTGGCGAGTGCTTCGAAACCGTATTTCTCTCTTTCGACGGCGTACGGGCCGGAGCAAATAAAGGCCAGATCGACTTGGCCGTTTTTAAATAGTTCGTTCACCTCTTCGTAGGTTTTACGCTGGATCAGGCTTACCTCTCGATTGATTTTATCACCAATAAAATCGATTAGCTCCCGATAAAAAGAGAAAGTTTCCTTAGGCGAGATCATGGCGCCAACCGCTACGTTTAAGGGTGAATTTTGGGATACATTGCTTTCCGGCTGACTGACAGTAATTGTTTTATTAAAATCTATGGTGACAGCGTCACTGTCCTTTCCGCAGCCATATGAAATTGATAAAAATATAAGAATGCATCCTAAAACAAGCCTACTCAGAATATTTTTCTTCATGATACGGCACTCCATTAAAACACTAAAATATCAGTATATTGGAAGATTTTGGACGTCAATCGTGTCGTCCACCTTGTGTCCGATAATCGTACAGACACATTTATACGTACCACTATGTGGCAATTAGTGTCAAGCATATATATGATGATTTGAGATTATTCTGTCACATGAAAGTCATTTTTTATTACATAGCTGTTCAACCGGTTATCTCATGGGTTTGTGGATGTCGTCGTCCATTTTATGATCGCCAAAAAAAAATGACAAATGATACATTGTGACATTGGAGAGTATTGTAGCGAATCCCTTTGCACCCTTAACGATACTCTCGCTTATTTTCCTTGGCCGATGGCCTCAGTTGCTCTCGCAGAAGTTAGTACTTTTTTTGTGCTGGGCTGTTTGACATAATGGTTTGAGTGATAACTCTTAAAAAAGAGAAGCTTCCATCAACGAACAGATAGCTTTCTCTCCATTTGATGGCCCTCAGCCTATCCAAGCTGAGGGCCATTTCTTTTCTGCTAGTTGACAAATACGCACATCGTTGCCAACTTTTATGTGTAAAAAATGATATCGCAAAATCATCGTAAAAGGAGGTGAGTTCATGCTTAGTAAACGATATATGCTCAGACCGGTTGCTCACTGTAGCAGTGGTTGCATACTTTGGCCCTAAGCATGGCACTAAAAGGCTTGGATAATCATTAGAATTATATGGAAAAGCTTCAACCTAACCAAACTTATTTGGCCCCTATTGGAAACAATAGGGGCCATTTCCTTTTTTCCTACAGAATTGATAATCTGAATTGACATGTTCATTTTAGTAGAAAAAGATAGCTTTGCGTATGGCCTGTTCTTAGATAAGGATATTGATGGAAGTATTTGTTGTAATGAATAATTTATACAATGGAATCAGAAATGGATGATTTAATATGTTATTGTTTTGAATATTCTAGGACGGATATTGAAAATGACTATTTGAACAATGGTCGTTCGCTGATTATGGAAAGAATCTCCAGCGAAAAGCGATTTGGTAATTGTCAGTGCGCTGTAAAAAATCCTAAAGGAAAATGATGCTTGTCTGATGTCCGCCAGGTGGTGGCAAAATTGCAAGGATAAAACCTTTAAATATAACTGGTTAGGATTGTGACGATTGAAGAACAGCCCAACAAGATTCTAAGGCCGGGCACCAATCTTGACCTCCTTAAAACAAGATTTAACTA
>CAYVMI010000053.1:0-41994 GCA_964452555.1 uncultured Desulfobacterales bacterium | reverse complement strand
TAATTAGATTCAATCAGAGAATTTTCAGTCTGTACCAGTGTCACTATAGTCGGGTTCCATTGCCCGGTACGTATCAATTAACCTTTAGACAAAAGGAGGGTGACATGTCGGATAGCGTATACAAAATAATCGAACTTGTGGGAACCAGCGATACATCGTGGGAAGATGCTGCTAAAAATGCCGTTGAAACTGCCAGTAAGAGCCTCAGGGAACTGCGGGTGGCGGAAATTACAAAGCTCGATATGAAGGTTGAAGATTCCAAAGTCGTGGCTTTTCGCGCGCGCGTCACGCTTTCATTTAAATACGGCACATAAGTATTCAAGCGTTTTTAAACCAGTGTAAACACTGGCTCTATCTCAAATAAGCCGCATTATGCGGCTTATTTGTTTTTGATTCTCAGTAGATGGCATATTGACATAAATACCCACATGCTATAATTCGCCTTAATGATTTTCATTTTCGGCTTGATGAGTATAATGTGTCGTGCTGGTAATAAGGAATGCTGAATGCGTACAAATGGTTATTTAATGGAGAGCGAAGAAGAGGCTCGCCGTCTGGATTTAAAAACGGACCCGGAGGTCATCGAGCGGCATGCATTGTGGGCAGGCCTTCAAAAAGGGATGCGTGTCGCAGATCTTGGATGTGGGTCTGGAAAGACAACGTTTCACCTAAACAAATTGACGGGTAAAATCGGCGAGACCATTGGTATTGACAACTCGGACCAGCGCATTGAATTTGCAAAAAAGTACTATACCGCTGAGGGGATTCGGTTTGAACTGGCGGATATCCGAACCGATTTATCGTCCTATGAAAAATTTGATTTTATCTGGGTTCGTTTTGTTTTAGAATATTATGGATCAACGGCATACGATATCATTCAAAACATCAGTCAACAGCTAAAGCCGGGCGGCATCATGTGCTTGATCGACCTGGATTATAACTGCTTGACCCATTATGGTTTGCCGGAAAGGCTTGAGTCCGCCGTTTTGGGAATCCGACGGACAGTGGAGCAAAAAGCTGACTTTGATCCATTTGCGGGCAGAAAACTGTATTCGTACCTTTACGACCTTGAGTATGCAGATCTGGATGTAAAGATGGAAGCCCATCATTTGATATTCGGCGAGCTCAACGAAGTTGATAGGTTTAATTGGACTAAAAAAGTTGAGGTGGGCAGTAAATTGTCCGGCTATCCATTCGATGAATATGATGGTGGGTACGAGGAATTCTACGAAGACTTTCGAAAAAGTTTTTCACATCCCAGACGGTTTACGTATACACCGGTTATCGTGTGTCGCGGAAAGAAATTGAGTTGATATGAAAAAGCTCTTACTGATCAATCCCGTTAGGCAAAAAAGTGGATTTCTCTTGAGCAGATTTTCCACTTTTTCGCCTTTGGGACTTGCCTATGTGGCCGCAGTTACCCCTGATGATTGGGATATCAAGATTGCAGATGAACAAGTTGAGACCTTTGAATTTGAACCGGCTGATTTGGTTGCCATCACCGCCTTTACCACCAATGTTAACCGTGCCTATGAAATCGCCAAGATCTATCAGGAAAGCGGCACCAAAGTCGTCATGGGCGGTATCCATGCGTCCATGCTGCCGGACGAGGTCATGCAATATGCTGATGCCGTGGTTGTTGGTGAAGTGGAAGGCATCTGGCAAGAAGTCCTCAAAGATTTTTCAGCCAATCAGCTTAAGAGAAAATATATAGGCCCTAGAGTTGATCTGGAAAATTATGATATCCTTCCACGCCGCGATCTTCTCAGTCCAAAATATCTGTGGCAATCGGTTCAAACTTCTCGCGGTTGTCCGTTTAATTGCCGCTTCTGTTCGGTATCCAGATATCTGGGCAAGGCCTACCGGTGTCGTACGGCCGAAGATGTATTAAAGGAACTCGCCGCGATAGACAGCGAGTATATTGCTTTTGTGGATGACAACCTGATCGGCTATAGCCCGGATAGTATCAAACGGGCCAAACAGATCTTTCAGGGTATGATAGATCAGAACCTGCAAAAAAAATGGTGGACACAGACTAGCATTAATGCTGCAGACGATGAGAAAGTTGTCGATCTTGCTGCTAGAGCCGGATGCATGTTCGTCTTTCTTGGGTTCGAGGCCATCAGCCTGAATTCGCTAGAAAAAATGAAAAAAGGAATCAACCTGAAAACGGGTGTGGACGATTACAAGCGTGTGATTGACACCTTTCACAAATATGGCATTGGCGTTTATGGCTCGTTTATTATCGGCAACGATTTTGAAACAAAAGACTTCTACAAAACGTTGGCCAACTATCTGGTGAATTCAGGAATCGATGTTATTCAGATCAGCATTTTGACGCCGTTGCCTGGAACTGAATTGATGGAAGAAATCGTCACCTGTGATGGCCTTATATATAAGGATTTCCCCAGGGACTGGGATAAATACAGGTTTTCCCATGTGGTCCATAGAACCCAGGGCGTTGATCTGGAGACAATTTATACTGCAGACAACTACATAAAGAAGAGATTGTATTCATTTCCAACATATCCCATGCGAATGATGAAATCCCTGTTTACTTTAGGTAGCTGGGAACGATTCAATACGGTATACAAAATGAATCAGGCTCTCAAGCGTAGCTGGCTAAATGCACATTATTATGAAAAGAGCCCAAGAGGGATTGAATAGGTAGAATGCCCTAATGATGGTAGGAAGCCAGGGGGTAATGTTTGGTTTTCTCAGATTGTTTATTATAGTAGCGGAAAAATGCGTCAACAATATTCTCTTCAAAATGAACACCCCTTTCGGCCATGAGAAGTTTTGTCGCCTTTTCTACTGGCATGGGGTTACGATAGTGTCTTTTTGCTGTTATGGCCTCAAAAAAATCGGCCACTGCGATTATTTTTGCCCCTAATGGAATTTCCTCTCCACTTAGCCCTCTGGGGTAACCACTGCCATCGATTTTCTCGTGGTGTGCACCGGCAACTTCTGGTACCTGACTGAAAATACCTTCAAAATTAACCTGCTCCAGAATAAGTCGGGTCTGTTCTGAGTGCGTTTTGATCACTTCATATTCATCTGCCGTTAATCGCCGGGGTTTTTTTAATAAGGAGTCCGGCACACCTATTTTTCCATAATCGTGGAGCAATGCTGCAACCTGAATCATATCGCGATAATCCTGGGTTACATTCAGTTCATCACAGATACCTATAGCGAATTTTGTCACTCTTTCGGAATGCCCCGCAGTAAGGGGATCACGAGCATCAATGCTGGCGGCGAGTGTTTTTAAAATCGATCTAAATTGGCGTTCTCGGGCTTCAAGCAGTTCGGCATTCCGAATGCTTATTCCTAAAACCGATGCAATACCTATGAGCAAACTAATATCGCTTTGGATTAAAGGGCGTTTGGAGGTTAAATTGTCAACGGCCAGAATGCCAAGGGATTCATTGTCACAAATAATTGGGCAGCATACAAAAGACTTGGTACCGATTGACTTTGCAAAGGTCAAGCTGCGAGGAGAAAGAGTTTCTTCAATTTCATCGATATCATTAATTAAAAACGGTCGTTTTTCATGAAAGGACACAATAAATATGCCTTTGGATTCAGGTCGATCCAAATGAAAGGCTGTATTCTTTAGCATTTCATATTGCTCTGTGGAATAGCCATAGCCTGCAGCAAATTGAAGCTTGTTTTTATCTGCATTTGCCAGCAGAATTATACCCCGGTCATAATCTAGTCTTTTCTCTGAAATACTTATTATATTGGATAATATATCTTCTTTGCGAGTGTATTTACTAATGGCCAGACCAATTTCGTTAGTCATCAAGGCGTTGTTATAATTTATTTCTATATTCTCGATCATCTGGTCGCTCAAGTCTCTCAAGTGATTGAGACTTTTCACCAACTCACTTTTTTCAATACGATCACTGATGGAGGTCAAAAGAAAGATTATAAATACAGAAATTGGAACCAGTGAAGATAGAGTGAAAATAGGATTAATAAAGATGCATATAAGAAGAATGAAAAAGAAAGCTAGAACAGCATAATTCCGTATTCTTTTCCAGATATCTGAAAACGTTTTTTCCCAAGTAACAATATATCTACAAGTTTTACCACCTCGGAAAACGCATTCAGGATGGTCAATACTGGGGAGCTTATTTGTAAAGCCCATTGTCATGGCTTCAAAGAGACCAATTCTATTCTCGCATTGAAATGGTTCCTCTTGAACACCCTCTCTTGGGGTCACGCATATTTCGACTTGGTTTTCTTTTATTCTTGTCGATTCATATTTTGCTGATTTGGTAAATTTCTGCGCTGCATTTCCGGTCAGTTCATATGCTTTGGCGGGACTCACCATACCCAAAATATACTTTCTCATGGGGCCAAGAACTTCGGGTGAGGCAGCAAATCTACCTGCTTCGCGTGCTATGTTTTCATTATTTGTTAATTGAGAAAGTTTTTTGTGAAACAGATTGACTTGTTCTTGGGTGAACCAATGACCCTCGTCAGCAATTTCATATGATTTCATGTTTGCTGACGCGAGTAAATCAGGTAGGTCAATATAATTATAACTTTTCTGAATCAGCCGGATGTAGTTATTTATTATGCGACTATTGTATAAAGGGGTGTTATTATTCATTGGATATTGGTTTTGATATTAAGCGAGTCGCGTTAGACGATTGACATATCTAAAATAATTATCTCCAAACTGGGTGTCGAGCATCCATAGATTATAAGTTTTTTCATAATTAATAGCATGGTCGTTCATATAATTAGGGGATGACACCAATACTGGAAAATTCTTCATGTTATGGGCTGTAGCTATCATATAAAGGGCTGTTTTAAGGATGCTCTCGGACAAGTTTTTTGGATCAATAATAAACGTGGTCACAGCATTGGTAAGATCTGATAAATTTAAACCCTTGTTTGAGATATTAACCATAAATATGGCAACTAAAGTATGATTGTGTTTTAACGAAAAAAGGTGCCGTTCTCTTTTTAATCCTAGGTTTTTGTATTCTTTCGTAAGATTGTTTAGTTCAATCTTGCTAGATTCAATATTAAGAGCTTTCAGCAAAAGACCACCGTTGGTATATGCATAAAATGCTTCAAGCTCTTCGATGTCTTCTGGGATAGATGATTTCAAACTCCATTCCCGAGTCATCTCGTTTTGAATAATAGGGGTATTATTGTTGCCATTATAATGAAAGTAGGCAAATGGCTTGACGTCACACTTATTCTCGTCGTTTATGGTCCGAGCGGCTCCTCCAAAAACGCGGTTTGGAAATTTATTTTCAGGACGAAAATAGCAAATCAAATATTTCATGTGGTTAGAAAAAAGACTATATGAATTGTTGGAATAGTGGCCGATTTGATTCAGGACCACCAAGCCAGCATTGAATGCGGAAGATTTCCTCCCGGCGTGGTGGTGTATCAGCCAAGTGTTTTCATAAAAACGAATCATAGACAAATGGCCTGCGATCAGTCCTTTGTTTTTATATGTAAAATGACGAGCTATGCTTGAGTTTTTCAAGTATATTTTTTCATAGGTGTTTTTTATGTTATCTGAATTTTTTTCGATATAGCTGTATTTTTCCGGGTATATAAATCCAGCTTCAAAAAGAAAATTCCATAGTGAATCCACATCAAGCTCATCACATAGAAAAGCATTTTTATTGCTAAGTTGGGTTAAGCTGGACTGCAGTTTTAAATGGTCCTGTGCGGGAATATCTATAATTGCAATACCATACTTTGACAGAATCACCTTTTCCTGGGATGTTGGAGTTTCAAAATGAATCACTTGGGCTTTGAAATCGAGTTTTAAGCTATTTGCAAAGCGCATTGTGACTTTGGGTAAAATCATCCCTGGCAGAAGTTCGGGCGAGTTACTTGTTTTCTCCACTGAAAAACCAGACCCCGAAACATCAACAACATCGAATTCATGCACATATCCGGTTAGAGGGTGTTGAAATCGAATTATGGGTGCTGGTGATATTTTCTCTCGAAGACTCCTAAACTTTTTTTTAGGAAAGCGCTGAATATTCTGACGAGTCGATTTCAGTAATATTTCTTCTTTATTGCTGTTGGATTTTTCCTTAGCAATCTTGCACTCGCCGGAGTAAATCGATTCTTTGTCCCGCATCAAAAGGATATTAACAGGCTCGTCAGGATTAATCCATTGGGGTGTCTGGGGCGGTTCAAGTTGGATTTTTACGTTAAATTCGTTTGCGTTGAAATCGATAAGATCGCCCGTAAAAACAACGCTGTTCTGAATCATCTGCACCCGAACATCTTGGCAAGGTTCCCGGTGGGTCTTTTTTGATACGTATTGGTAATAGATTTCGGGGATTTTAAAATGGATGTGATCTTCATTGAACTCCAGGGGCTCGAGTTTAATTTCCAGATTCCATTGCCGATCTTTAAGAATGATACTTTCAAACTCATGGGTGTGTAGCTTGGCTTTGATGGTTGAGGGGTTTACCCATGAGCATACGACTTCTTCGCCCAGGCAGGGCTGGGGTTTTGCCGCGCAGGTATATATCTGACCATATTTTTTGTGCTTAAAATTAATCAGAATGGTTTCATCTTGAAAATTAAGATAATTGAGTTTGTTAACGAGCTGCTGTTTGCTGAGCTTTTGACGGGGAGCCTCGGCTTTTTGGACGGTTCCATCAGTTTCAGGCACTTTAACTGGGCAATCGGTTGAATCAGATTTGATCAGTTGATAACTCATGGATGCTGCAACCTTATATGCAGATTAATTACCAGGGTTCGTTGGGCTTAAATGGATTTGGCCTAGGGCGCAATCCATAGGAAAATCAACAGATTCCAAACAAGAGCGCAATTGTCCTAATTACCACGCTTTTGAGTAATATACAACAAAAGTTATAAGTCCGCGTACTTAATAACAGAAAGCCGCCGGATATAATTTCGAATACCGGCGTTATTTTTTTTGAGTCACCAGATCACAAATGTGGAGCGGGATTGAGCACTTAGCTTGATCGGGCCGATTTTTGCAAAAAAAACGATAGAGTAAACGATCCCAAGCCACCCTCGACGTGGTTTATACTTGACAGGAAATAGCAAGTTGACTATAGAAATTCCTTTGGGAATCTGAGCCGGAAAGTATAGTTTCCGAAGCACAAATCAAGGGATGTTGCTTGGCATGGGGTTAAAAAAATTATTGGAAGATAGAAAATCTTCCATTGTCAAAAACTGGGTGCACACGACCATTGATAGCTATGCACCCGATGCCGCCATGTTCTTTAAGAACCAAATGAACGATTTTCTAAACCCCGTAGGCGGCACCATTCGATCCAGCCTCGAAACCCTTTATGATACTGTCCTGTTTAAAAAAGATGCTGACAGTATTAAATCCACCCTGGAGCCCCTTATCAAAATTCGCGCTGTCCAAAATTTTTCTGCCTCCCAGGCGGTTGGATTCCTGTTTGCCCTAAAAACAATCATTCGCGAAGAGCTCAAGAAGGATCTGAAAAAGATTGACCCGACATCATTAGCATCAATTGACGCGAGTATTGATGCCATGGCGTTAATCGGGTTTGATTTATATGTTCAATGTCGAGAAAAAATTTACGATCTCAAAACCAATGAAGAGAGGAGCAAGATCTACAAGGCATTTGCCCGAGCCGGATTAATTAAAGATGTTGCGGCCGATGAGCCCAATCTCAAATTTGTTTAATATCTATAAGCGAGGTAATGTTAAATGAATACAAAGTACATGTATTCCCTATTAGTGGTTATTGTACTATTTCTGGTTTCCTTCCTTCTGGTTGAGGCCGGAACGGGATTCAAGGTACTGTTCGGGATTATTATTCCGTATGTTGCCATCCTGGTCTTTATAATCGGATTTGTTTCCCGGGTGATGAACTGGGCACGTTCACCAGTACCATTTCGTATCACCACCACTTGTGGTCAACAAAAATCATTTCCGTGGATCGAATCCAATGCCATCGACAACCCTTTTTCCAAAGGTGCTGTAATTGTCCGCATGATTCTGGAAATTGTATTTTTTCGTTCCCTGTTCCGAAATACACGTCTCAAACTAAAACAAGGTCCCAAATTGATCTACAACCTGGAAATTTTTCTCTGGGTTGGCGCCTTGGCCTTTCATTGGGCATTTTTTACGGTACTGTTCAGACACTTGCGATTTTTTATCGAGCCGGTTCCCTATCTGGTTAAGCTGGTTGAAAATCTCGATGCCTTTTTCCGGGTGGAAATACTGTATGATGTGGCCCAATACGGATTGCCGGGTGTCTATTTGTCCGGGATTGTTTTGCTGGCCGCCGTGATCTATCTTTTTCTCAGACGCGTATTCATTCCAAATGTTCGTTATATTTCCTTGGCCGCAGATTTTTTCCCCCTGTTTTTGATTTTTGGGATCGCATTCACGGGCATTTTGATGCGCTATGTTACCAAAATAGATGTGACTGCCGCCAAAGAGCTCACCATGGGCTTGGTGACATTTCATCCGACGATTCCGGAAGGCGTCGCATCAATCTTCTATGTGCACCTCTTTTTTGTCAGCATACTTCTGGCATATTTCCCTTTTAGCAAATTGATGCACTTAGGCGGTATTTTCTTAAGCCCCACCCGTAACCTTACGGCAGATACACGGGCCCGCCGCCATGTAAATCCCTGGAATTATCCAGTGCACGTACACACCTATGAAGAGTATGAGGATGAGTTCAGAGAAAAAATGGTCGAAGCTGGTTTGCCAGTGGTGAAGCAACCGGAGCCAGTTGAAGCAACTCCAGAAGAAACCGAGGAAAAGGAGTAATATATGGCAGATCTTCTTACACCCGAAGAACTATACAAAACAGACAACCGTCCTCCCAAGACGGATTGGATGGACACGCCTACAGAGATCAAGAAAGGGATTGCCTGTTATGCCGGCAATCCTAAGAGCCTCGAATATGTCGGCCTGCCCAATCCACGTAAATGGAGTTGTTTCGACGAGGATTGGCAACTGCCGGAGAATTGGCAACAGATCATCCATGAAGGATTTAAAGAACGCCTGGAAAAATTCCGCTCTTTTAAAGTTTTCATGGATATTTGTGTCCGCTGTGGTGCTTGTGCCGATAAGTGCCACTACTTCATCGGTACCGGTGATCCCAAAAATATGCCGGTACTAAGGGCGGAGCTGCTGCGATCTGTATATCGGAATGATTTTACCAGAGCCGGAAAAATTTTGGGCCGGCTCGGTGGCGCCCGTCCCATGACCATGGATGTGCTTAAGGAATGGTGGAGCTATCTGTTTCAGTGCTCGGAATGTCGACGCTGTTCGGTATTTTGCCCCTATGGTATCGACACGGCCGAAATCACCATGATGGGTCGCGAGCTGCTGAATCTGCTGGGCTTGAACATCGACTGGATTGCCACACCGGTAGCCAACTGCTACCGCACCGGCAACCACCTGGGAATTCAGCCGCATGCCTTTAAGGACATGCTTGACTTCTTTGTGGAGGATATCGAGGATATAACCGGGGTTAATGTGGAACCACAGTACAACAAGGTGGGTGCCGACATTCTTTTTATTACCCCATCGGGCGATGTCTTCGCGGATCCGGGCACATACACCTGTATGGGCTATATGATGTTGTTCCATTTTCTCAAGGAAAAATACGGATTCGATATCACCTGGAGCACCTATGCATCCGAAGGCGGTAATTTCGGGTCTTTCACCTCCCATGAAATGATGAAGCGCCTGAACGCCAAAATGTATGCCGAAGCCAAACGATTGGGCGTCAAGTGGATATTGGGCGGCGAATGCGGGCATATGTGGCGCGTTATCAACCAATACATGGATACCATGAACGGCCCCGCCGACTTTTTGGAGGAACCGGTATCACCCATCACCGGGACTAAATTTGAGAGTGCCAAATCCACGAAGATGGTTCATATTACCGAGTTTACGGCGGACCTGATCAAACACGGTAAACTCGATCTGGATACATCACGCAATGATAACCTCAAGGTGACTTTCCATGACTCCTGCAACCCCTCGCGGGGCATGGGATTGTTCGAGGAGCCTCGCTATGTCATTAAAAATGTATGTAACACTTTTTATGACATGCCGGCCAATACGATTCGGGAACAAACATTTTGCTGTGGCAGCGGGTCCGGCCTGAATGCCGGTGAAGACATGGAATTGCGAATGGCGGGCGGATTGCCGCGGGCCAATGCCGTCAAGTATGTTCATGAGAACAAAGGGGTGAACACATTAGCCACCATTTGCGCCATTGACCGTGCCGCCTTGCCGGATCTGATGTCCTACTGGGTGCCGGATGTGGAAGTTACGGGCGTACATGAAATGGTTGGCAACGCCCTGATTTTACCAGGAGAAACCGAGAGAGAGACAGACCTGCGCGGCGAACCGCTGCCGGGAATGGAGGATGCTGATGAGTGATAAGAAACTGATCATAGCCGGTGTTATTATTTTTGTTGCTTTGATCGCATTTCCGTTCTGGTTCAATATGGGAAAAGCTGCACCAGCACCAGAGCTCAAACTGACTGAACATGCCAAATCAGCCAATGGGGGCGTATGTGTCATGCCCACAGATTATATGCAAGCAGAGCACATGCAGCTCCTGGACCTATGGCGGCATTCAGTTGTGAGAAATGCAGAACGCACGTTTGTCAATTTAGATGGAAAAGAGTTTAATATGAGTCTTTCCAACACCTGCCTGGATTGTCATTCCAATAAGGCTGATTTTTGTGACCGCTGTCACGATTATGCGTCGGTAAGACCGTACTGCTGGGATTGCCATATTGATAACCCGAAGGAGACAGAATAATGGAAGACAGCAGAAGACGCTTTCTCATGCTGGCCGGCATATCGGCAGTAGGCTTGACCACCACGCCTGTTTTAAATGCATTTGCTGCCGGACAACAGAAAGAGAAACCCCAAACAGCTGTAAAAAAGGGCGATGATGCCTTGACTGCGGAAAATTGGGGCATGGTGATCGATACCAGAAAACTCGAATCCGCAGAGGACGTGCACCATATAATTGAAGCCTGTCACACGGCTCACAATGTACCCGCGCTGGAAAACAAGGATCACGAAATAAAGTGGATCTGGGAAGAACATTTTCACAATGCCTTTCCAGGCCTGGCCCAGCGTTATCAAGACGAAAGGACCGAGCACCTGCCGTTTTTAGTCCTTTGCAATCATTGTGAAAACCCGCCCTGCTGCCGGGTTTGTCCCACCAAGGCGACCTTTAAGCGGGAATCAGACGGGATTGTCTTGATGGACTTTCACCGTTGCATCGGATGCCGTTTTTGTATGGCGGCCTGTCCCTACGGATCTCGAAGTTTTAATTTCAGGGACCCGAGACCGTTCATCGAGGAGATAAACAAAGAATTTCCAACCCGTATGAAGGGTGTGGTCGAAAAATGCAATTTTTGTGCGGAACGTCTGGCGGTAGGCAAGCAACCAGCCTGTGTGGAGGCATCGCATGGTGCCATAGCCTTCGGCGATCTTACTGATCCGCATTCCGAAGTTCGGGAACTTTTGAAACACAATTACACCATTCGCCGTAAACAGGGCCTCGGAACCGAGCCCTCCGTATACTATATCGTATGAGGTGACTATGCTTGAATTAGCAATTAAAGGAAGCAAGAAATATTATGGGTGGGTGGCCTTTTTACTCGGTCTTATCGGCATGGGCTTTCTCGTTTACCTGTATCAATTGTCTTTCGGATTAGCGATAACCGGCCTAAGCCGGGACGTAAGCTGGGGATTCTACATCGCTAATCTTACTTTTCTGGTGGGTGTGGCCGCCGGGGGCGTCATGGTGGTGCTGCCTTACTATCTGCATGATTATAAAGCCTTTGGCCGCATCACCATTCTGGGTGAGTTTTTGGCTATCGCTGCTATTGTTATGTGCATTACGTTTGTAATCGTCGATTTAGGTCAGCCCTCGCGAGTGTTCAACACACTGCTATATCCAAGCCCCGGCTCTGTCCTGTTCTGGGATATTGTGGTGCTCCAAGGCTATCTGTTTTTAAATCTTATTATCGGCTGGAATGTCCTGGAAGCCGAGCGAAGCGGCACCCATTACCAAGCCTGGGTAAAACCCTTGATTTATATCTCCATTCCCTGGGCCATCAGCATCCATACGGTTACCGCTTTCCTGTATGCCGGGCTACCTGGTCGGGGCTTCTGGATGACTGCCATCATGGCGCCGCGCTTTCTGTCTTCGGCCTTTGCCGCCGGCCCTTCTTTGTTGATTTTACTGAGTCTAATCATACGTCGTGTGACCAATTTTGATCCGGGGAGAGAGCAGATTCAGGCCTTGGCCAAAATCGTGACCTATGCCATCTGCATCAATGTCTTTTTCTTCCTGTGTGAAGTTTTCACAGTTTTTTACAGCAACATTCCCGAGCACATGGACCACATCAAATACCTGTTTGTGGGCCTGCACGGGCATGGGTCCCTGGTGCCCTGGATGTGGACCGCTTATGGCTTGATGACCATCGCAATTATTTTGCTGGTAAATCCTATTACCCGCAAACATGAGGGTGTGCTGGCCTTTGCATGTGTTACGGTTTTTGCAGGGACCTACATCGATAAAGGTTTGGGTATGATTTCTGGCGGTTTTGTTCCCAACCCCCTGCATCAGGTCAACGAATATGCGCCCACAATTCCGGAGCTTGCCATATCGCTCGGAATTTATGGAATGGGTGCTTTGATTTTGACCATACTGTATAAAATTTCGGTGGGCGTCAAAGAAGAGGTCGCTGTCTAGACTCACTGAATTCGTATCTTTTTACAAAAGGGCTCACCTCCAAAAGGTGGGCCTTTTTTATTTGACTCGGAAAAGAGGGTCTTGAATATGAGAGCTTTTACAGAGTGGGCATTTACCGGGTGAAGATAATCGTTTCCGTTTTCTGAATTCATATCCGCAGAGCATACATCTGGCCGGGATGACTATTAACCTTCCTTCTTGGTTTTTGATGGAGCGTTTGACATCCGGCAGATGATCTATAATTTCTTTTTCGCGTTTGCCAAGCTGCTGTGACAGATCTCTTATCCCCTGGTTGCCCTCACGTAGAAGTGCTATGATTTGTTGCCGAACGGTTTTTTCAGGCTTAGTATTCATGATCGGTCCTCACTTAATGACCGTCGTTACGATTAGCACAAAAAAGAAAATTATAATGTATATAATCGAGATCGATGATCTCGGCAAGGTTGGAAGCTCGTGCGAACAGGCATAATATTTGATGTCAAACAGTTTGCCCTTCATGACGGCCCCGGCATTCGTACGACCATATTCCTGAAGGGGTGTCCCTTAACATGCCAATGGTGCCATAATCCTGAAGGTATTGATTCTGATCCGCAAATCCTTTACCGCAAGACCCGTTGCATCGGTTGTGGTGAGTGTATCGCGGCCTGTCCCCATGGGGCGCTCTCCCAAAATAGCGACGGCATTCATCTCGATGGATCGCTATGTCAACTGGAGGGTGCCTGTGCCGGTAGATGTCCGACCGAAGCCAGAGAGTTAATTGGAAAAGCAATAACTCCTGACGAACTCATACGGCTGATCATTAAGGATAGACCCTTCTATGAGCAGTCCGGTGGGGGGGTAACATTCTCTGGTGGAGAGCCGTTGATGCAGCCGGAATTCCTCTTGGAATGCCTGCAACAGTGCGGGCGCGAAGGCATCCATCGTGTTGTGGACACCTCCGGTTATGCGGAGCTGGAAGTGCTGAAGCAAATCTCCTCGGAAACCGATTTGTTTCTCTACGATTTAAAATTTATGGATCCGGAAAAACATAGAATCTACACGGGCGTTTCCAACCACCAGATATTGGGCAATTTAAAATATCTGGCCCGATCGGGTACCAAAGTAATCTTACGAATCCCGTTGGTTCCGGGTGTTAACGACGATGCTGAGAATGTCGATTTAATGGGTATGTTTTTGCGTATCTTGCCTGAGATTGAAAAGGTGCATATTTTACCCTATCATGGTCTTCAAGATAAGAAATATGAGCACCTCGGTACAAACTTTGTGGGTAGGGAAATAAAGCCGTCTACAAAAAATGAGATCGATATGGTGAAACAACGCTTACAAGGATTTGGACTCAGCGTAGAAATAGGAGGCTGATACATAATGAATGCGCGAATTAACAAGCTTCGGCAACAAAGTTTCAATGCCGAGCCGACCATATCCATCGAACGGGCCTTATTGGAGACCGCTTTCTATAAACAGAATTTGGGATGCTATTCGACGCCGGTTATGCGGGCCCTTAACTTTAAAAATCTATGTCAGCATAAAACAATCTATATTGGTGAAGATGAACTGATAGTCGGAGAGCGCGGCCCGTTTCCCAAGGCTGTTTCTACATTTCCGGAATTGACCTGCCATTCGGTGGCGGATCTTAAAGCATTAAATGAGCGTGAGATGACCGGCTATGCCGTAACGGAAGATGACATCAGACAGTACGAACAGGAGGTGATTCCCTACTGGCGCGGCAAGAGTATGCGCGATCGCGTGTTTGGTCAGGTACCCCAGGCATGGCAGGACGCCTATAATGCCGGCTTATTTACGGAATTCATGGAGCAGCGCGCGCCGGGCCACACGGCCCTGGATGATATTATTTATCATAAAGGGATGCGGGACTTCAAAAAGGATATTGAGCAAGCCGTAAATGCCCTCGACTATCTCAATGATCCTGAAGCGGCAGATAAAGCCGAGGAATTGCAGGCCATGGCAATAGCATGTGAAGCTGCCATCATTTTTGCTGACAGACATGCCGAGATGGCTGACTCGATGGCATCGGCCGCGCCGGATCCGAATCGAAAAATGGAACTTACGCAAATAGCGAAAGTTTGCCGACGCGTTCCGGCTCAGGCGCCTCGTAATTTTTGGGAAGCGATCCAGATGTACTGGTTTATTCATCTGGGCACCATCACCGAGTTGAATGGATGGGATGCCATGAGCCCCGGCCGGCTTGATCAGCACCTCTATCCTTTTTTTGAAAGCGGACTGGCGGATGGCACCCTTTCTGCAGAGAAAGCAAAGGAATTGATAAGTTGTCTGTGGATCAAGGTCAACAACCACCCGGCACCGCCCAAGGTTGGTGTCACGGCCAAGGAAAGCGGCACCTACAATGACTTTACCAACATTAATCTGGGTGGCCTCACCCGCGATGGTAAAGATGGTGTCAATGATCTCTCCTATCTCATTTTAGAAGTGATTGATGAGCTCCATTTGCTGCAACCTCAAAGCAATGTTCAGATCAGCGACAAAACCCCCGATCATTTTCTGCAAAAAGCGTGTCACGTGATCCGCAGGGGATATGGTTATCCTTCGGTGTTCAATGCCGATGCGGTGGTGTCGGAGCAGCAACGGGTGGGCAAAACGGTTGAAGATGCCAGAGAGGGTGGTTGCAGCGGGTGCATCGAAACCGGAGCGTTTGGCAAAGAAGCCTATCTATTAACCGGATACCTAAATGTGCCGAAGATATTGGAACTGGCCTTGAACAATGGTATGGATCCCATCCGCCGGAAACAGGTCGGTTTAAAAACCGGTGAACCCGATTCGCTCGTAAGCTTTGAAGATGTGTATGCTGCCTTTGAGCGCCAGCTAGATTATATCGTCGATCTGAAAATTCGAGTGAACAATTATATTGAACGGATGTTTGCGCTACATGCGCCCGCCCCATTTCTGTCTGTGGTGATTCGAGACTGCATTCAGAATGGCAAGGATTACTATAACGGCGGTCCCCGCTACAATACGAATTATATCCAATGCTGTGGTATCGGAACCGTTACCGACAGCCTATCGGCTTTGAAAAAGCATGTATTCGACGAAAAAGCCATTAGCATGCCAGACATGCTGAACGCTCTTCAAAAAAATTTTGAGGGGCAAGAACCGATGAGACAACGGCTGTTTAACAAGACTCCGTTTTTTGGAAATGATGACGACCGGGCCGACAGCCTAATGCAACGGATCTATGAATCTTTATTTGCGGCAATCGATGGCAAGCCCAATACCAAGGGAAGCCATTATCATCTGAATATGCTCTCCACCACCTGTCATATTTATTTTGGCAAGATGCTGGGCGCGACTCCCAATGGACGTCTGGCGGGAATGCCGATTTCCGACGGCACTTCACCGTCCCACGGTGCTGATCGTCATGGCCCCACGGCCGTTATCAAGTCTCTTTCCAAAATGGACCAGATCAAATCCGGAGGAACGCTTTTGAATCAGCGCTTTCTACCGGGCGTATTGGAATCCGACCAGGATATTGTAAAACTGACACAGCTGATCCGAGCTTATTTTAAGCTTAAAGGGCACCATATCCAATTCAATATCGTCGATACGGAAACACTTAAAAAAGCTCAGAACGCGCCGGACGAATATCGGGGTTTATTGGTGCGGGTGGCCGGCTATAGCGATTATTTTGTCGATTTAGATGTGTATCACCAAAACGAAATCATTGCGCGCACAGAACATGATGGCGTTTAGGTTTGCAGGCGGTAAACCAATACAAATAGCTGAAATTTGCTGTTTGGGATGGCGGCTAGATTCCCTTAAATTGAGGTTTGCGTTTTTCCAGAAAGGCCGAAATACCTTCCACAAAATCTTCAGTTTTAGAATTCAGCAAAAACTGATCTCCATCCATATGCATAATGGCCTGATTCAAGGCTGAGGCCAGAGCATTGACACTCTGTTTGACCATTTGAGCGGCAATGGGGGGTTTGGATGCATAGGCTTCGGCCATCTTACGGGCGTGCTGCATGAGATCGTTTGCCGGCACGACCGCATCAAGGAAACCCCATTCCAGCAAAGTATCTGCGGTTTCATTCTGAGCTAAAATAACCATTTGCTTGGCTCTGGATGGACCGATTAAGTGGACGCACATGGGCAGGGCCACCCAGCTCAAATTCATGCCCAAGCCAACCTCCGGGTATCCGATCCGGCAGTCAGCAGCACCCATCCGAAAATCGCAGGCCGCGGCAATACAGGCACCCCCTCCGGTCGCAGCACCATTAATGGCAGCTATGGTAATTTGATCCATGTTATAAAGGGCCTTGATCATCCGGGGGCCAAGCTTTAGAAACCGGCGTTGGCTTAAGATCGCCTGGTCTTGAAAATGCCGGCTAATTTCAGGATCACTCAGGTCCATACCAGCCGAGAAACATTTACCTGCGCCACTGAATATGACCACGTGGGTATCCACATCTTCCTCAAACGCATGGGCCACTGCTATAATTTCACGCATTAGCCGGGCATTCAAAGCATTCAGTTTACCCGGGCGGTTAAATAGTACTGTGGCCACATGGTTTTCTTTCTGGATGGTTAAATGCTCGAAAGTCATTTTGCCTCACTTTCATGGGTGAGCAATTGCATGAGACGTTCGCGATGATAGGTGGGTGTCCCCAAGGCGGCCTGATTAGCCTTGGCTCGTTTAAGATAAAGATGCATTTCATTGTCCATGGTGAAACCGGTTCCGCCCAATACCTGTATACCTTTAGAGGCAACCTTGGTGTATGCTTCCGTGCAGTAAGATTTTGCGGATGACGCAGCAATGGCTGCTTCCACAGCGTCGCCATGATCCTGGGCCCAGGATGCCCAGTACAGCATACTACGAGCACTTTCAGCGTCTGTATACATTTGGGCGCAAATGTGTTTGACTGCCTGGAAAGATCCAATGGGTTGGTCATACTGGACCCGCACCTTGGCGTATTCGGTGGCAATTTCCATGGCTTGCTGGGCCCCCCCCACAGATTCGGCGACCAATCCGACTTGGGCTCGCTGTAATGCACGGATTAAAGGTGAGTACCCCTGGTTCTGTTCACCCAGTATCGCTTCATTGGGCAGCCGGACCCGGTCAAACGTGATGGCACTTAATTTCCGGGTTCCATCCATGGTGGGAAGCGGAGTTATGGATATCCCTGCTTCCTTTACGTTTGTGATAAAGAGTGAAAGGCTATCGGTTGGATTGTTGGATGCTTGGGTTAAAATCGGAACCACAATGATATCGGCCAAATGGGCATCCGGCACATACAATTTGGTGCCCGACACGATGAAGTCACCTCCGTTGGATTCAGCACGCATACGAATATAGGCAGGATCATTACCACCTTCCGGTTCATACAGGGCCAGTGAGGCTTTGATCCGGCCGTTAGCAATATCACCGAGATATTTTAATTTTTGGGCCTCGGTTCCGGCGGACAGAATAGCTTCGGCCGCCAAGACAGCGGTTGAGAAAAAGGGACCGGGCACAACCACTCGTCCCATTTCTTCCAGTAGCAGGCTCATGTCGAGCTGTTCCATGCCCAAGCCACCATAGGCTTCCGGTATTCGCAAAGCCATCCAATCCATGCGCTGCATTTTTTCCCACAGCTCGTCCGTGAATCCAACGTCATCAAGGAACATTTTTTGAACATATTCAGGTGGACACTCTTTTTTTAAGAACCGACGCGCTTCCTTGATGATGTTCTGTTGGGTCTTACTCAGGGTGATGTCCATAATTATCAAACTCCTTTGTGGATGGATCAGAAAATTTAAAGACGGTTTTATACCCGTGAAGCATCTTTCGGTAAGCCTAAAACACGTTCACCGATTATATTACGCTGGATTTCAGATGTTCCGGCTTCAATGGTATTACCTTTTGACCGCAGAAATGCATATTGCCATCCGCCGTTCTGGATTGACCAGGGGCCACCAAAAACTTGACCGGCGGGCCCCTGCATGTCGATGGCTGCCTCGGTGAGGCGCTGGTTGGGTTCGCTCCACAGCAGTTTGCCAATGGATCCTTCCGGGCCGGGAATGCCCGTTTTGATATGGCTGCTGAAATTACGCAACCCATGATATTTCAGGGCCATGATTTCGATATAGGACTGGGCGATTTGCTGTCGATAAACCGGATCTTCAACAACCGGTCGGCCCGCATTTTTGGTCGTGGCTGCCATTTGAAGCAATTTGGCCACATTGGTTTCATAGGCCGCGCTGATGACGACATCTCCCATGGCGCGTTCAAACATAAGTGTCGTGATGGCCATTTTCCATCCCTGCCCTTCCTCGCCAATGAGACTGTCTACCGGAACACGAACATCATCAAAGAAAACTTCATTGAACTCGGCTTCACCAGTTATCTGAGTCATGGGCCTGGGTTCTATCCCGGGGAGGGACATATCCACGAGCAGATAGCTGAGGCCTCTATGTTTCCGGGTTTCGGGATCCGTGCGCACAACCAGTAAACAATAATCGGCAAAATGAGCCATGCTGGTCCAAACTTTTTGTCCGTTGACAACATAGCTGTCGCCGTCCCGGATACCCAGGGTAGATATATTGGCAACATCCGAGCCAGCATTGGGCTCACTAAATCCCTGGCACCATAGATGACTACCATCGAGTATTTTAGGGATAAACTCTTTCTTTTGGGCTTCGGATCCGCAAAAATATATCAAGGGTAGCGCCATGCCATGGGTAATAACACCCGGCATGACAAGTGAGATACAGGTTCGGCCCAGTTCCTGGGATACGATCACGCTTTCCATGAGGGATCGACCCTGGCCGCCATAGGCCTTGTCGTAAGACATGCCGGCGTATCCACCTGTAAATAGTTTATGCTGGAATGTCCGGTAAGCATCCCGGACTTTTACGGGATCACTGAATGTTGGTTGATTAAAAGGATCCCAGTCGCTTGGAAGAGCCTGCTGCAACCAGGCTTTGAACTCCTGCCGGAATGCTTCTTCCTGAGGTGAAAGTTTGAAGTCCATAAGATGTCTCCCCTAATTTTGATATTCACGAATCTTTGTATAAGGTACCATAACAAAATGCTAGCGACAGATGTGGTGCTGAAAACAATGCATACCGCTATTTATTTGAATCGGAACATAACCATATCAAACCGAATAGACTAGATTCACACCCGATCGATTTTTTAATAAGGACTAATGCCGGTGCATTCATAACTTATAATCAATTAAAGATGCAACCTGAAAAAATTGCTTGGGTTGAGAATGGGAGGGATGTGCGGATAGTGTCCACAAAAGTGCTCGGTGATTACACCATAATTAGTGAGAACTATTTTCCGGTACTAATTTCTTGGTGACGTGCGATTTGATCGCCGCCCCGACGCTTAGCCCGGTACATGGCAACATCGGCGCGTTTGATGAGCGACTCTGCTTTTTCGTTTTCTTCTAACTCGGCAATGCCAAAGCTCAATGTTACCGGAGTTAGGTCAAGGTGTTGGTAAACCACATCATAGGGCCAGCGATTATTGAAGCTAAGCCTGATTTTTTCGCCAGTTTGTCGCGCACTGGCAAGATCCGTTTCGGGCAAGAGAATAAAAAATTCATCTCCACCATATCGGAAAGGCAAGTCTGATTTTCGAAGGGTCTCCAACAATAGCTTGCCGATAATCCGCAGAATATTATCACCTTCAAGATGACCCAACTTGTCATTGCAGTCTTTGAAATGGTCCAAATCAAAACAGATCAGACTCAAAGGCCGATGGTATCTATTCGAGCGTTCAATTTCCTTGGCAAGGCAGGTATAGAAGTGACGTTGATTATATATCCCTGTTAGCGCATCCGTGATGGACAGCGTGCGCAAATTTTTTTCCAAATTTTTCTGGTGGGTCATATCGTGGAAAAAGCCCACACTACCGATTTCTTCATTGTCGCTGTAAATTAAAGTGGCCGACAAACGGATCGGTATTTTGTCACCAGCATGGGTTTCAATATCAACCTCGTAACCATCAAGACTGCCTTTATCTCCATGGGACCCAGAATAAATCAGCTTCTTTATCTCTCGCGCGATTTCCGGGGATGGATAGAGATCGCGAATATTCATTTTATTGATGGTCTCGTCGGCGCTATGGCCGGTTAACAATTCTGCCGCCCGATTGAAAATGGTGATCAGGCCCGATCGATCTATGGCGATGACACCATCCGGACACAGGGCCACCAAGTTGCAAAGGAATTCTTTTTCATTAAAGCGAATACAGGATTGGGATTCAGATTTTTTTGGCATATGCTATCTCCCCGAAATACATAGATTCAGTCATCCAAGAAATTATTTAGATCTTCCTCGCCGATTCCAAGACAATGTAAAATGTTGAGTAGCTGGTCATTACCCAGAACACCGTCGGTTTTTATTAGCGGATTTTCAGGCTGGAGCGCAATTGAAAGTCCAACATTTTTAATGAAGTGTGAGGATTTTGACCCATCGCCCACCGCAATAACTTGCTCTTTTTGAATTTTTTCATTCTGGATAATAAATTCCAGCAATTCTTCTTTGGTTTCACTGGTAATCATTGGCTGCTCTAGATTACCGGTAAATACGCCGGCTTCATCTATTTCGAGCGTATTTGAAAATGCATAATCCACACCTGCGGCCTCAAATATTTTTTTGGTAAAGAAATTAAAACCGGAGGACAGCAGAGCAATTTTAAAACCCATTGATTTGAGAATTTTTATCAGTTCGAGCGTGCCTGGGTTTAATTGCAGAATTTCAGCATACTGTCGGAAAGCATCAGCGGTTAGCCCCTTGAGGCGTTTGGCATTTTCCACCAAAATTTCCATGGGATCATCCTGTCTTTCCGTGGTTGCCTCAACCGGTTGCCCAGGTTCCAATCGGCTGCTAACGACTTTGATGAATTCGTTTAGCGATCCTTGCTGCACCAAGCTGGATTCAACATCAAATACAACCAGTTTTTTGTGTCTCTGGTAGGTGTCGCCGCTTTGGATAACAACACTTTGATCAATCTCGGCGCACAGTTTTCTAAGGTCCGATTTAACCTGTTTAATCTGATCGGCATGGGCTAGTTCTGGACGCGCAATCATGGTTCGGGTGTCGATGAGCATTTCCATGGAAAAAAATCGACCTCGGGCGATCATTCTGGTTTTTTCAATGGTGATTCGGTAGGTATGCAAAAGGCTAGAAATTTTGGCGATGATGCCAGGTTGGTCAACGCCGATGATTGTTACCAGATGATTTTCATGTTGGGACGGCAGTAGATCATCTTTGACATCATAGCTGCGGATGACAATGCGAATGTCCACATCATTTTGAAGATCTTTTAAAGCGGCTACAATTTGGTCTTCGGTTTGCTCAGCTGCTGAGAAATCGACCACTAAAAACATGGAAAATAGACCCCGCCGACTATTTTCCTCAACATCGACAATATTACCCTGTAATGAGAAAATTCTATTGGTTATCAGCGACACCAACCCGTGACTATAGAGACCAATGGCAGAGACACTAAACAAATTTCGTTTGGTTTTCATGGTTATCCCTTTCTGGGTGGATTATAGAAGACATATAGCTCTTCTTCATAATAGCGGCCATCGATAATTTGTCCTGGTGCGAATCGCTTCACCTGTTTTGCCCGTAAATGGGTATCGAAACGTTGATTGATTTCTTCCAAGGATATCTTTTCTTTGAGCCAAAATCCGGGAATGTTAACGTTTAGCGGCCTGGCCGGAAGAACGTGCCGTGTGGTTTTGGGGGCAAAAATCTTATTTTTTTTAGCCGAGGCGACGACGGTCTCTTTCGAAAGCCTGGGTGTCCACAGGACAACATTCCGGTCGCTCAACATTTGACAGAAGTCATTCTGGTGAACTGCATTACAGGGTACATATTCAAGCGAGACTTCTGAGGAGGTTAGCTTCTGTTGAATCTGTTGCAGCAAATCATACATGGCAACCGCATCCTGGGCAACCGTTTCCGGAAACGCCACCAGGAAAAATCGTTGCCGGCATTGCAGGCCGCAGAAGCCCGGGGAATTTTTCATGGCTTTTTGTAAAGCCTCCATATCATTCACCGGAATAATTCGGCAGCCGGCAGAATCGAAACCGGTCAAAATCATCTCAAGGCTAGAGATGTTGCCGAGTAGCCGAAACCAGCAGCGTAACTTGGTCGTTTCGTCAAGATAGTCAATTTTACAAACAGGGATGTATTTAAAACGCAATTGCTTAAAAACAAAGGTGCGATGATTACCGTCCAAAACCACATTATTTTCATCGACAATGATTGGATTTTGCAGGCTGGCTAGATTTTGAAATTCGAATATCAACCGATTGGCTTTATCCGAAAGAATCTGTTCATGCTCCAGCAGCGATGCAACCGGAACGATTTCCAGGGTCAAACAGAGTTTTTTTGATTTGAGTTGATACATAGTAATAATATCGAGAAGATACTTTTATTACTATGGAATCATGGTGGATAAAGTCAATAAAAACTACAGAATTCAGGTCATGTTTAAGCGGCCTGGGTGACAGGCTTTCGGGGTAACATCACATCAGACTCATATTGTAAGGTCGCGAAATAATCGGAACTTCGCTCCTCCCGACGGATGAGCGCCACACTGCCATCTAACTGTAATAATAGCTCTTTGGGTCGCAGGCGGCCATTGTAATTAAACCCCATGGCATGTCCATGGGCACCCGTGTCGTGAACACATAATATATCACCCATCTCAATTTCGGGTAAAGATCGTTGAATTGCAAACTTGTCGTTATTTTCGCAGAGCGATCCCACCACATCAACTTTTTGATAATTGCCGGCAGTTGATTTTCCGACCACATCGATGTGATGATAGGCACCATAGATGGCCGGACGCATAAGGGCCGACATGGAGGCATCCACACCAATATAGGTCCGATATATATCTTTGCGATTGATGGCCTGAGTTACCAGGACCCCGTGGGGCCCGGTGATATAGCGACCGCTTTCCATATAGAGCTTGGGGCGGTAATGATTCTTGTATTCAAATTCGTTTAGAAGCCGGGTGATGGATTCCGCCATTTCTTCCAGGTTCAAAGCTTTATCGGTGGGATGATAGGGTATGCCCAAACCACCACCCATGTTGATAAACTCGAACTCCTGTCCCAATTTCTCGGTCAGATCGGCAACAACCTCCAGCAGCATCCGGACGGTTTGGACCATATAAGCATGGTCGCGTTCATTGGATGCCAGCATGGTATGGATCCCCAATCTTCCGGCACCCCGTTTTATGGCTAACTGATATGCCTGCAGGATCTGTTCATTGCTGACACCATATTTGGCTTCCAAGGGATCGCCGATAATTTGGTTGCCGGTTCTTTGGGCGCCAGGATTATAGCGGAAACTTATCAGTTCCGGCATCCGGGGCACCTGCGACACCAGGTTGATATCGTCGAGGTTTAAGATACATCCACCGTTGCTGGCTGCCGCATCAAATTCCGCCCGGGTCGTATTGTTGGAGGAAAACATGATATCCTCGGCCCTGGCACCGATGCTGCGACTAAGGATCAACTCAGGTATCGAACTGCAATCAAAGCCAAAGCCGAAATGTTGCATTAATTCCAAAATACGTGGGTTGGGAAGTGCTTTTACTGCAAAATATTCCCGAAAAGTTTCAACTTTTGAAAAGGCCTTGATCAGAGCGGTACTGGTTTGGCGGATACCGGCTTCATCATAAAGGTGAAACGGCGTTCCGAAGTGTTCGACAATCTCCGGCAATATTGGGAATAGACGGTCTTTAAAATCCCTGGACATGGGCATGAGTTTTATTTCCTTGTTTGAAGATTTTTATATGAAGATAGGGGCCACAAGCTAAAGTAAGTCCTTGATTCGTTCCATGGCCAAGACAACGTTTTCGTAATCATTGAAAGCACTCAGCCGAATATATTCTTGGCCACATTTCCCAAATCCGGCCCCGGGCGTGCAAACCACGCCGGCTTTATTTAAAAGCAAATCAAAAAACTTCCAGGAGTCCTGCCGGCAGTCGACCCAGATATAAGGCGAATTGACACCGCCAATACAGGTAAATCCCATGGCGGAAACATGCTCGACAATTAAGGCGGCATTACGGAGGTAATATTCGATGCGCTCTTGGGTTTGGCGCCGTCCGTCCGGGCTGTAGACAGCTTCAGCCGCACGCTGTACCGGGTAGGAAACACTATTAAACTTGGTGGAATGTCTGCGGTTCCAAAGATCGTTAAGTGAGTGGGCCTCACCATCACTTGTATACGCAAGACAGTCCTTGGGTACCACGGTGAAGGCACAGCGGGTTCCCGTAAATCCGGCGGTTTTAGAAAAGCTACGGAACTCGATGGCCACCTCGCGAGCTCCAGGAATTTCAAAAATGGACCGTGGCAGGTTATCATCCATGACAAACGCTTCATAAGCAGCGTCAAAAAGGATGAGAGCCTTGTGTTGCTTGGCATAATCGACCCACTGGCTTAACTGCCTTTTGGTAATAACAGCACCTGTAGGGTTGTTCGGATAACATAAATATATCAAATCAACAGGTTCTGAAGGTAATGATGGAATAAAGCCATTCTCACGAGTACCTTCTAAATAAGTGATGCCTTCGTACCGTCCGTCTTGAAATAAACCCGTGCGTCCAGCCATAACATTGGTATCAATATAAGCCGGGTAGACAGGGTCCGGAATTGCAACCGAAACCTCCTGGGCAAATATTTCCTGGATATTGCCAGTGTCACATTTGGCTCCGTCGCTGACAAAGATTTCATCTGCTTGAATATCGGCTCCGCGTTTTTGAAAGTCTTCCTTGGCGATGATCTCCCGTAAAAAAGCATAGCCCTGTTCGGGGCCATAGCCTCGGAATGTATCATTCCGGGCCATTTCATCGACGGCCGCGTGGAATGCTTGAATGCACGCCGTTGGCAAAGCGCGGGTCACATCACCAATTCCCATTTTAATAATTTCTTTTTCAGGATTGTCCTTTTGATGCTGGATCACCCGACGGCCGATTTCAGCAAATAAATAGGAAGCCTGCAATTTCAGATAATTTTCATTGATGCGAATCATGGGACACCTCTTTGTTTCATTGTTTCTTTTACCAATTACATTATATCAAAATTATGGTTTCAGGTTGAGTCTAGCACCACACGTTAGGCAATATCCTCAGCATCGATTGGTATGCGTGCCGTTTCTTTGAAGGTCGTCATGACAACGGCGGTGGATGTCTGCCTTACCTCCGGTATCATGCGTACTTTTTCATTCAGCAACTTGCCCAAATCAGACACATCCGCCACACGAACCTTGACTAAAAAACCATCTTCAGCGGCAATATGATGGACTTCCTGAACCCCGGGTATCGCGGACAGGAGATTGCCTGTAGCGGTGGTGTCTACAGAAGCCGCAACGCTTACGGTGATAAAAGCCACTAGATTTCGTTTAAATTTTTCAGGATTTAAACGCACTTCATACCCGTCTATGTATCCATTGCTTTCCAGCTTACGAATACGCTCCAAAACGGCAGATGGGGCCATGTCTACCTGTCTGGCAACTTCAACATTGGGTATCCTGGCCTTCTTTTGCAAAATCGTTAATATTTTGAGACTAATTTTATCTATCATTTTCCATATTTCCTTTTATACAAATAAATATTCTGAACAAATGTATTTGTCAAGAATATTTATCGCAATAAATTGATAAATTAAGAATTATGTGCAGAGATGGGTTTGGTGGGAGCGGTAGGTGCGTAATTAATCTGGGTAAAAGCACGATGATCTGGAATTGACTTAATGTTAATTCTATAGTATTATCAAGCGATTAAGAATGAGATCGACAATAAATTCCAAGAAAAATTATAGATCCTTAAACGAATATCATTAGGAAAACCCGTCATGAAACTATTCAGAGACAAAACGCATCAAGGCAATTTAATGGTTTGCTACGAGGGCAGTGATATTGCGGCTCAAATATTGAAGATAGCCCAGGACTATGCCAAATCATGGCATGTGGGCATTGATGTTGTTTCCACCTTCAAAAGGACAGAGCCCCTGACAACAGAAGTGGTCAAAGAAATGGAGCAAGGCTTTCATGCTGAGATTGACAAACAGTTCAAACAAACTAAGGTCTCGTATGAGGCTTATTTGCTCATTGACATATATTCTTCAGGTGAGCAGTTGGTTAAATTTGCAGAGAATAAAAATTACCAATTCATTTTCATCGGAATTTCCAAGAGATCGAAAGTTGGTAAAAGTTTATTTGGATCCACAGCCCAGTATGTCATTTTAAACGCACCCTATCCAGTGATAACCATTAATGGGTTAGAGGCATAACCTTAGGGGGTTTTCATGAACGCATCTTATCCGGTGCTTTTGGCCGAGGATAACCCGATCAGTCGCAAGATGCTGGAAAAGATTTTAGTTCAGGAGGGATTTTCGGTCACGTCTGTGGAAAATGGGAAAGAGGCCCTGGCAAAATTTAAGCAAGATTTTTTCCCCATCGTACTGACAGATTGGCTCATGCCGGAAATGGAAGGTCCGGAGCTTTGTGAAGCCATTCGCAATGAAAATCCCGAAGGATATGTCTATATTGTACTGCTAACAGCCAAAGATTCAATGGACGATATTATCTCAGGCTTGGAAGCCGGTGCCGATGACTACTTGACCAAGCCGGCCAATCGCTCTGAATTAATCGCCCGTTTAAAAAATGGTTTGAGAATTCTGGAGCTGGAAAGATCTTTAAAAGCGGCTAATGAGGAGATTCGGATTCTTTCCATTACCGACCCCTTGACAGGGATTTATAATCGGAGCTATCTCAACGAAAGGTTACCCCAGGAAATCAAGCGATCCATCCGTTATAAGCGTGCACTTTCTTTAATACTATGTGATCTGGATCATTTCAAGTTGGTTAATGATCAGTATGGGCATGTGGCCGGGGATGCGGTATTAAAGGGATTTGTAAACTGTGTTGTGGCTTCCATCAGGGAACAGATCGATTGGACCGCACGTTATGGCGGCGAGGAATTCTTAATTGTATTACCAGAAACAGATTTTAAGGGGGCCATGCATTTAGCCGAACGGCTTCGCAAGGTCGTATCTCAAACGCCATTTCAAATTGATGACCAGGAAATCCGGATATCATCCAGTTTCGGTGTTTCAGGATTCTCTCCGGAAGCTTTAAATGCCAACCTTTCAGTCGACGATATGCTCAAACGTGTGGACAAGTACCTATACCAATCCAAGGACGGTGGCCGCAACCGGGTGGAAGGGGAAGCAATACGATAGCCGCGTACTGCTCACATTCAGAGCGTTGCCAGAATTAAATTTTAAAATACAAGACGGAGAGAAAGCGGAACCTATATTTTTTCTCAGCGACATATCAATCCAAGGCATCATCTGTGCCCAACGGATTGGTGATGAAGTCATGCCGATTGGTAGTAAAGATAGGTAGTCGAAACATCACCAATCCGTCAGGGCACTACGCTAGCGAGGCAAATTTTTGTGATATGTCGCTGAGAAAAAATATAGGTTCCGCTTTTTGCACAAAATTTAATATTTATCTGATTCCAATTCTATTTCAATCTTTAAAATATTCAGGTCTAAAAATCTAAACAGAGATTATCTTTTTTTACCCGCCGCAATTTGTCGCAGTTGCCCAGCTTACATGCTTTTGCAAACGATTCACACATGAGATCATTACGACCCCTGTCATGCCAGATGAGTCCAATATTGATATACACGTTGGTATTGTTGGCATTAATCTCAAGTGCCTTTGAATAATCCATCATCGCCTGGTCTAGATCACCACGTTCATACCAGACCATTCCCCGATTGTTGTAGGCTTTGGTGTAGGTCGGATCGAGTTCAATCGTGCGGGTGAAATCACCGATGGCACGCTCATATTCTTTTTTCTGGAGCCATGCTAATCCGCGGTTATTGAGTGCGTCTACATTCTTAGGATCGAGCTCTAGGGCTAATTGATAGTCCGCAAAAGCTTGATCAAAAGATCCCTTTTCATACCACATAAAGCCGCGTAGAATATAGGCCTTAACAAATTGGGGATCCAATTCCAGAACTTGTTTCAAATCAGACAAGGCCTGGTCATGATTTCCGGCCTGGTTCCAGGCCAATGCTCGGTTGTTGTAAGCATTAATAAAATCAGGTTTGAGCTCCAGCGCTCTGGTAAAATCGTCGATGGCGTTTTGATGATCACCCTTTTTATACCAAACAAGTCCGCGGTTGTTGTAGGCATCGATATAGCCGGGTTCCCGTTTTAATGCCTGGTTGTAGTCGGCCAGCGCCTGGTCATAGTGACCAAGATCATATTGAACCAATCCGCGATTATTAAAAATCGCAATATTATCAGGATCACGTTCCAGGGCATGGTTAAAATCGTCGATAGCCAGACCAGGCTCGCCGAGTCTTCGCAAAATTCTGCCGCGTTCAAAATAGGCCTGGCCGTTATCGGGCTCCAACGTCAAAGCCATGCTGTAATCGGACAGCGCCCGATCATATTCTTTTTTATAATTCCAAATGAGGCCGCGTTCAAAGTAGACAGCAGCATAAGACGGATTGATCTCAAGTGCATTGGAAAAATCGGCCAGAGCTCTTTCATAGTCGATCTTTAAAGTCCACACCATGCCGCGGTTGCTGTACACGTCCGCATCATTGGGATTTAATTCAAGCGCCCGGGAATAGTCCGATAGGGCTCGCAGCAGTTTTTTCTTGGCAACCCAGATCAAGCCGCGATTATTGAGTGCATTGACATTGTCGGGTTCCAGCTCCAGAATTCGATTGTAATCGAGGATGGCCCGATCATATTCTTTCTTCTCATAAAAAAGAATCCCGCGGTTGTTATAGGCGTTGACGTTGGTCACGTTCAATTTCAGGGCCTGGGTATAGTCATCTAGTGCGAGATTTTCTTGACCCAGCTCAAAACGGATCAAACCCCTATTGTTGTAGGCGTCCGAGTTGTTGGGATCGAGGCGAATCACATGCGTATAATCGATGATGGCTTGAACCGCTTTGTCCATCATGCGACGTGTCCGGCCTCTTTCATAATAGGCCGTAGCGTTATCGGGATCAAACTGCAGTGCTTGGGTAAAATCAGCTTCAGCGCCAGGATAATCGCGGGCGGCAAAGCGGGCTAAGCCCCTGCTGATGAGCGTAAAAACATCTTCAGGACGATATTTTAGCACTTCGCTAAAGTCTTGGATGGATTTATCAGCATCACCGGTTTCATACCAGACAACCCCCCGATTAAACCGTGAATTAACATGTTGGGGATCCGTTTCGAGAGCGTGGGAAAAAGCCATAAGCGCAGGTCCATAATCTTGTTTCTGATATAGGGCAATACCCAATTCATTATGGAAATCAGGATTATTCGGCTCTAGGGCCAGTACCTGTTCCAAATCAGCGATGGCGCGTTTATAATTGCCCATGATCCGATAAGTGCGTCCGCGTTCATAAAGGGAAGGAATGTGTTTGGGCTCGATTTCCAAAGCAACATCATAATCTAACAGCGCGTTTTTATAATTGGCCACCAGTACATAGCCCAAACCCCTGTAATGGTATGCAGCCACAAATGTGGGATCGTGAGAAATGGCCTGGCTCAACAAGGAAATAGCCTGCTCTGGATTTGCAATCGTTCCTTGTGACCATAGGTCGAGGGCCTCTTTGTAAAACAAGAGGGCTGTCTGCCGATCTGGTTGATTATTCTGGGGGGGGGCCGCGGCGACCTGTTGACTTAATACGTTGTTGGCGCCCACAAACATGATACCGATTCCCATGGCAAAGAGTATCGTCAGCCATTTGAGAGTTATGATCCGTTTCATAATGATTTCCTTCCACTGATGTCAACGACCACCAACCGTGTCGGTGCTTGACGAATTGAGTTAAGGAATTCGGGCAATTGTATATGCATGCGCTAGAAATAAGCCCCAGAGCCGGAAAACGATAGCGCCTCTTCCAGCCAATTATCCATTTTCAATACATTTCTACGCTGTCGAAACGCCAGGTGCTGAGCGGCCCGCTGGGCATACGCTATGATTTTGGATGGTATTATCATGGACCCGGGGAGTCTTTTATCCATAGCGTGTTTCAAATGGTTTTGAAGAGATTTGGGAACAAAGCGCTCAATGAGCTCGTCTTCCAGGCTTACATAAGCCTGAGCACTTCCGGGATCTCCCTGGCGGGCGCTTCTGCCGAACAATTGGCGGTCGATACGCCCGGACTCATGACGTTCAGACGCTATGACGTGCAAACCACCCAGTGCGGCAACCTTGCCATGCAGCTTAATATCGGTTCCCCGTCCGGCCATATTCGTGGCAATGGTGATCCGTCGGTCTTCACCGGCCACCCGGACAATAGCAGCTTCCTCTTCATGCCGAACCGCATTCAGCAAGTTAAAATCCAATCGTTCCTTGGCTAGCATTTGGCCCAGTTTTTCACTGGCAAAAACATTTCGCGTGCCCACTAGGACCGGTCGTCCGGTTTTATGAATATTAACAATTTCATCCTTGATGGCCAGCCATTTTTCTTCCGCTGATTTGAATAGCCTATCCTTGAGTATCTTACGAATACAAGGCCTGTTGGTGGGGATTTTCAAAACCGGCAGTCCATAAATCTGCCAGAACTCGCCGGATGCTTCGCTACCTGTTCCGGTCATGCCGCTCAGATTTTTAAAAAGGCGAAAAAATTGTTGAAAACTGATGCGGGCCAAGGTTTCACTCGGGTTGGTCAATTCCAAATCTTCCATGGCCTCAACAGCCTGATGAAATCCTTGACGCCAGGTTCTATCCGGCATGAGTCGTCCCGTGAATTCGTCCACAATTACAATGCGTCCATCCTGAATCACATATTGCTCATCACGATGGTAAAATTCCTTGGCAGACAGAGCTTGGCGGATCAGTTCTTCGCTGCGTGCAGGGTTTTTCCAAATCCCCGGCAAGCGATCTGCTTGGGCTGCGATTCCCGTAAAAGCCTGGCGTTTTAAATGAATTTCTTTATATTTAAGGTTTACATCGAAGTCTTTGCCACGCTGAAGCGTGTTGGCAATATTGGTAGCATCACGATAGACTTCCCTAAACATTCTGTTTTCCTGGAGCTGACTGATAATCAAGGGTGTAACCGCCTCATCAATCAAAACGCTGTCGGCCTCGTCCACAATAGCGGTATTAAGTCCCCGTAGGACCAGACTGGATTCTTCTTTGCGATCGGGAATGAGAATTCTGCGGATGAGCCGACGGGTTGGATGGTTCAAAGAACCCATAATCAGCCGATCTCGTAAAAAATCAGCCACCAGCTCTTTACTGGTGGTGTAGACAACATCCTTTTCATAATTTTGTTTTCTTTCCGCAGGATCCATTGATGCAGTAACACAACCGGCGGAAATGCTGCAGAAACGGTAAAAGGTTCGCATTTCCACGGCATCCCGGTTGGCCAAATAATCATTGACCGTAATAATATGACAGGGCTTTCCGGTCCATCCCGATAAGATGGCCGGTAGACAGGCTGTGAGACTTTTGCCTTCACCGGTGGCCATTTCAGCAAGAAAGCCTTTATAGAGGGCCAGGGCACCGGCCACCTGAACCGGAAAAGGGCGCAACCCCAGAGTTCGATCGGCGACCTCAACTAATATGGATAACGCCTCGTTTGTAAATCGGTCATGGCCATGGCGTCCGATACGGGCCATTGACTTGAGTTCTTTTATTTTTTTTTTCAGTTCCTGGTTGGATGACTGCTGGAGCTTTAGAGCGGAGTGACTGATGGTCTCAGCTTGCTTGAGAATGCGTTTAAGTTTGCTTCGGCGGCGGCGAAACTTGCCCAGGGCAGCATGGGCGCCACTATCGAGGCCCTTATGCAACTTTTTGGGTATTACAAAATCGAGCTTACGATAGTCTTGGGTTGGGAGAGTCATATCTGGTATCTCTTTTGGAGAAGTTGGCGAAAGCTTCTTCCCCATTGGACTGCCAAGGGTTCCTTATTTAAGCTAAATCTTATTTTCCCGGAGCGGCCATGCAGGAAAAGTGCATTCTGGTCCGATTCTAGTTCGGCAAAGATTAGGAAAAACGGTTCCGAGGCTTGGACCCCGGTATCGTCGGACAAGGATACCGCCACCTCGCCGCCCCCCATCCATCCCAATGCGGCGGACGGTAATTGATCGTGTTGAAACGGAATAATTTTAAATTGGGAAACCGCCAGGTTTGCGCCTTCCTGACCAAAGAGCCGCACTTCAGTTTTTTGAATTTTATCGACAAATAGGTTGGCAGCATCATCCTGGGAAACCACAGAGGAAAACCGAAATGAGCGGTTGTCAACAATTTCCCCCATGAGTGATCCTTTGGGAACCCACTGGCCTTCAATTTCGTTTGCAAGTGGTACAACCCAGAGCCCGTCCTGCCGAGCTCGAACCACCAGGTCTTTTTTTTGCTGTCGCAGATTCGCTAGCTTTTCCTCAATGGTCTCTAAACGTTTTTGAATGGGCTTCAAGTCCTCAACCGCTTTACTCATGGCCCGCATTTGTAAAGCCAGCGCTTCAGATTTCTGGGCTTGCAAACGGTTGGTTTCCATGTGCAGTTCTTGATTTTCCAATTCAATCAGAGCGGTACCGGCTTTGACCCAAGTACCGGGGGGAACCAAGAGTTTAGCAACCAGGCCGGGCGCATGATTGACAACGCGGACATAGTGAACTGCTTCAACCAGACCCGGCGATCGAAACCGGTTGGGCATGGGCAACATCCCCAGCAAAAAGGTGATGCCGACTGTTATGCATAGGGAAACAAGGATGGCCCGTGCCCGTGTTTTGGCAAGTCGCGGACTTGTGGCCAGATACTTAAGCAAGCGAAAAATAGGGACAATCCCCCAGGAAATAATACAGAGTAGCGCCATCAAGAGCCCTGCCAAAAGGAATTTATCAGCCACAAATAGGATGATACCGGTGAAAACGATTACCCGATAGATGCCGCTGAGAATACCGAAAACTGTTAACCAAAAGGCTTCTTTGCCGGATTGAGACGGGCTGATGGATTCTCGATAACCGAATAAGTATCGTTCTGCAAGGTGCCGCAGGTGCTGCATGGCACGAGTCGACAAGTTGGGGATGTCCAGAAGATCTGATAAAATATAATAACCGTCAAACCGTAGCAGCGGATTGCCGTTGAAAATCAGTGTAGAAATCGAGGCGATAAACATAATATTGTAAGCCAGGCTGTGAAGCGTGCCCACACCGGTATTGGCCCATACAATGGTCGCCAGGCCGGCCACAAAGAGCTCCGTGATCATGCCGGCACCGCCTACCAGCGCACGCTGCCAAAGGCTTCTAAAGGACCAGCTGGATGTGGCGTCCATATAGGGTAGCGGGGTGAAGATAAGCAACATGACACCCATGGTGTGAACTTCACCTCCATAGCGCTTACAGACCAGCGCGTGCCCAAATTCATGCAGGGTTTTGACAACGACCATCCCGGCATACAGCAGCAGTAAATTGTCCGGTGCCAAAATACCCTGTATCTGCTCGGTCACCTGATCAAATCGGTCGAAAACGAGTTTGGCGGCAATGCCCATAACAACCAACCAACAGGCGGCACCCAAAAAGCCAACCAACGGTCGTATCAGGGGAAGGACTCCCTGGAGGAATTTATCTGGATCCAATAAGGGAAAGCGCATGAACATGATACTGAGAAGCTTGGATCGGATTTCGCGTTGACGTCTTTTACGGTAGCGTTCAAACAGCTTGGTACTGTCGGCTGGCATTTTGAAATAAAGCAGATTAGAATAATAGAGCTGGGTAAGCAGCTGCAGCACGTCCTCTTGCCCAGGGGAGCTACCGGGATTGCGTTTGAGTGATTCCTCCCAGATGGACTCCACGGTCCGATCCGGTCTTAACCGCGAAATAAAATCATAGGCTGCAGGTCGCAGGCGGAAAAAGGTATTGTTAAAAGGGTCGTAGAGTACATACCAAAGATCTCCGCGAAATATCTGTCGGCGAACCTTGACCGTAGATCTCAGACTGACCTTAAGGTCAGAGATCCGATGCCATGACTCGCTGAAGGTGCTACTTTTTTGTGCCATGTTACCACCATAAAAGCAGGCGGAAAAAGTTTATCGTCCGGTGGGTAAAGATCCACAGAATATTGCGTTTGCCGATGTTGATTTTGGCAATACCACTCATACCCGGACGCCACCAGTTTTCTACATTATCGGTGAACTCACAACGAACTTGAAATACATTCCCTTCTTCTTTGGTCACCGTTACCGGTTCTATTAGTTGCACATTTAAAGGGAACTTGAGTTCGGGACGACTGACAAATGCCAATTCACCGGTCTGGTCCAAAGCCAATTCATGGATATCCCGCTCGTCGATATCCAGCAGGGCGTACATTTTTTCAATCTTGGCCACTTTGAACAGTACATCGCCTTTTCTGACGGGTGCACCCAGCAGCTCTTTGAGATCGCCTTCCACAACGATCCCGGAAAATGGTGCTCGCAGCTCGGCATTTGAAAGATGATAACGGATCAGATCCAGCCGGGCTTCGGTCTGAACCTTCAACGCCTGGGCAATACGCATTTCGGCCAGATCGTCTCTGGCACTCGATTTTTTGGCCTCACGCGTATATCGTGTGCGGTCTGCCAGGGCCGAGGATTCCTCCAATAGAAGCTCACGATCATCAAGGGTTAATAATAAATCATTTTGGGCTACGGGGTCCCCGACTTGGATGTGGACCTTATCGATGTAGCCATCAAAAGGAGATGGAATATAGGCCAGGTCATCTGTTTTAAGGATAAAGGGGGCTTCCACCCGGTAGTTCCATTGACCGAAGATCATAACGGCCAATATAGAACATATGAGAATACCCAAAAGCTTGGTAAATGTATGCTCGACCCCGACGATTTTGCCCAAACCCCTGCGCGAGGCGTCCACCAGTTTTGCTCCGAACCACCTATCGGTCTTTTTTAGATCGGAAAGCCTTTGGGCGGCCTGGTCGCAGATCAGGCGTAAGACATTGACCTCATTCTCCTTAAAAGGAACTTGCTCACGCTCACAGGTCAGGACACCGATGGCTTCATTTTTGTGTCGAATGGGCAAAGATAAAATGCTTTTGATACCTTGACTTGCGGCGAAGTGTTCGTGATCTCTGGTAATACTATAATGTTGGCTGTCTTTGGGTACCAGTATTTCTTCATCTTGGTCAAAGGCCTCCTCCATGGCCGCTTCCAGCGCCTGGACGGCATCCATTTTTTTCTCGAAGCGCTCCATGTGACTAATGGCCTGAACCCGGACATAGCCTTTCTTGAGCCAACCGATACTCACTCGCGAACACTCAAAGCGCGCATTGACCTCATTGCATAGGGTCATAGCGGCCGCCAGAAAGCGGTGTTCGCTATTGAGAAGTACCATCAGATCCAGGGTCTCAACAAAGCCAAGGGCGTCATGCCGGGCTTGCTCCCTTTCACGCCGCATCTGGTAGATTTGGGGGATGCCCGCTAACATCTTGACTTTAAAAATAAGATCCTGGGGATGGGTCGCGAATTGATCATCGCCTACAAAAACAACCACACCGATGCGGGTCTCATCACGAAGGTCAATTTTACTACCAAAAATATGGTGCTTTCCCTTGATATCCCAGGCATACTCGTCAGATAGGCAGATCTCAGCAACATGCCGGATAAGGGTGGATATCTCAGCGCGTCGAATCAGCGTGTGACCATCGACCGGCCATATGACCAGGGTTTGCCATCTATCCTTTTGAATATCCTTTACGGTTATGAGGCCGGTGCGGGCTCGCAGAAGGTTAGATCCAACCCTGACAAAATCGGTCCAAAATTCACTGGGTGAGCCCCCATGTTGTCGCAGCCGGTCCAGTTGATCCAGGAGGTTTTGCTCAACCTCATTAGGCATATCTGATATCTGATTCATGTTCTTCCGTGATTTTGTTCATCCTTAGCAATTTAGCTTATTATCAAATCTCCAGGTACCAAGAGCCGTGATACATGCATAGTTTTATGTAAATAAGTCGTTATAGCGATATCGGACGATATTATGACATTCGCAATCGGAAATCGTCAAGGATGGTATGTTCGAGTGGTATTCTGATTTGGTATTACCTTTGTCTAGGAGATTTTCCCTGCCGTGACTGCTGGGCTTATCTAACGATCCCACGCTGACCATTACTTTCGGTGCAAAAGCATATAACCCTCTACGCCGGGCTTTATTTTTCGATCAGTATTGTCAAATTCGACTTTTACCTGGAAAAGGCCCGAGGCCGGATCGACTACGGGGGAAACAAATATGATCGAGCCGAGCTTTTTAATTTTGCCCGAGCCAGCCTCAACGCGTAGCTCAACCGGCTGACCTTCGCGAATACGAAGACCCAATGAGGATTCGACATTACAAACCAATAAGCACCGGCTGATGTTGACCAGGCGCACAACCGGTTGACGGGGCTCACAGCTTTCGCCGACATCTAGAAATAATTGGCTAACCACGCCGTCAATAGGGGCAAGTAGAATCCGCTTGTCGCGCTTAGCCTTGGCAATATTATACTCGATATATTCGCGCTCTTCTGCAATTAAAATGCGTTGATGCTCAGCTGCAGCAAGTTTGTATTCCAGATGAAGTTTTTGGACTTCATCCTTGCTCACCGCGCCGGTGGATTCAAATAGCTCTAAGGTGGATTCATACAAGGCTTTTAAAGTTCGCTCTCTTTCCGCGGCTGATTCAACTTCGACTTTGCTTTCCCAAATCAATTGATTGCGCTGGACTTCCAGTTCTTCCAGATGATTGTTTAACAGAATAATGGGATCGCCTTGGCGGAGTTCATCACCTTCATGGAAAAAAAGACTGGCAATTTTTCCTTCGACTTCAAAACTTAAGATGACATCATGCAATGGCTCGGTGAGCCCGGAAAGTCGGATCGGTTCTTTGGCGGCAGCATTAACAGCAAGTGTTGTGATCGGCAGCACGATGAAAGCAAGGATAAGGGCAAATCGCGTGCAGGTCATAAATGCCCTTCGTCCCATCGTCTCTGGCTGGTTTCTTTTTACCGGCATATCCGTTCCTTGGTTGTGCGATTTGTTCTTATTCCGAGGTGTCATCCAAAACCTCAATATCGTTTTTCGAAAGCAAGGATCCCTCTGCCAAGTTTAAAGACAATGCGGCCTTACGTGAATTGACGATGCTTTCCAGCTCCGCCTCCTTGGCGGAATGCAAATCATCTTCCTTTTCGAGAAGGAACCGACTCGTACTTTTTCCGCGTTTGAAGCGTTCTTCTTCTATTTCCAGCAAGCGTTCTTCGATCTCTCTGGTGCGCTTGAAATAAGCGACCTGATCCTGGGTTGTGTGTACACTGTTAATGGCCGTATCAATAATATTGGCAATCTGAATTTCAACTGATTTTAGTTCGAGCAGGGCTTGACGTTTACGGTGTTTAGCCGCTTTTAATTCGCTCTGGGATTTCAAGGATCCGCCCAAAGGGATTGTCAAGGTCAGTCCAACCTTCCAACTGCGGTGATCTGAGTCAAAAGCATCATCAAAGGCTTCTTCCGTATTGTCTCCCAGCCCATTCAGTCCGTAGCTACCGTTTAAATCAAGTTGGGGCCAGCGTTGGTTTCGGGCATAGGAAACCAGCAGTTTCTCCTTGTCGATTTTTTGGAGCGCCGAAAGATATTCCGGTCTCATACCCAGAGCCGTGGTCATGCTCTGGTCAAACTGTGGTAGCTCTGGAAGGTTTAGATTGTCTGGTGGATCCAGTTCGACCTCTACATCATTACCCGCCAGGGAAATATAGCTTTTCATTGCGTTTTGGGCCGATACCAAATCCTGCAAGGCGCCTCTTTCCCAAGATTTACGCTTGGCCACTCCGGCTTCGGCTTCCATTAACTCAGACCGAGCCATTTTGCCCAAACGAACACGCTCGGTATTCATTTTTAATAATTTCTCGGCAATGGTCACCGATTCCCGGCGGATTTTTAAGCGCTCCATGGCGGCATAGTAATCCCAACAGGCTGTCAGGGCGTTAAACACCACTTCCATGGTTTTAAGCCGATAGGCTTGCAGTGAAATATTAGAATCTTTTTTAGCTGCCCTCAGATTGGCCAGGATGGCACCGCCCGCATTTTTCATCAAGGGCTGCGTGACCTCGACGCCAAAATAAGATTTGTACTCCAAGTCCTCGTCCAGGGCCCAATCTTTGACGCCGCTTTGGGTATAACCCAATTTGATATCGGCACCAGTGGGAACTTTACCTTGGATCATGGTACTAAAGCTGTTGGTTAGCTTATCAGCTTCGTTGGCAAATATCAGCTGAGATTTTTCATCTTGAGAATATTTAATCTTTTCCTGGCCGCGTTGAACCGAGTTAACCAGTTCCGGTTCAAAAACGGATCGTTCGCGCATGATGTTTTCTTTGCTTATCAGGAATTCATGATGCTGGGCATGAATGGCTTCGTTTTTAGATGCCACCATTTTAACATATTCTGCAAAAGTTAATACCAGCTTTTTGCCCGAGGTGCTTGAATCTACTAGAGCCTCATTACTGTTTTGGGCCACAACGGTTAGAGGCAAAACCAACATGAATAGAATTAGAATCACGAGACGTTTCATATATCACCTAAGCCACACGGTTCACAATGCTCACCGATCAAATTCTGTTTTGCCTACCAACGCCAGCCAACCAAGCCGGTCAGGCCTCTACGATTATCAATATCGAGTGAGAAAACCATTTTGAGTCCCCATTCAAAGAATTCGGGCATATAACTGACACCGATACCGTATACCGCATAATTCTCTTCGTCTTCACCTTCCTTGTAGTACTCGCCGGTAATGTTGGATTTAGACAGCTCAACCGTGTTTGATTGGGTCATGCCGAGAATCAGAGAAACAAATGTTCGGGAGTCAAATATCTCTATACCAAACTTGCCCAGCAGACCAATTTCGGTACCATCATCACGGTCACCCTTGTTGTCGCAGTCGCTATGGGGGCAGTCAGAGTCATTGGTGCCGGAAGGCACATTGCCATCGCCATGCAAAATAAAAGGTATCGCCAGGCCCGCAACCGTGTTGATACCTCTGATATTGATATCCTCTTTACCAAATTCAATTGTAAAGTTTTGGGCCTCGGCGCCTCCTTCATCTCCTCCGCCCAGGGCGTAGTACCAGGCCGATGCAGAATTCGCCAGCATGAGTATAAAGACTGTCGCTGTGAGGAAATAGATCAATTTCGTTTTCATTGGGTTTCCCTTCCTAATTTATCCGGGCCTAATTTATGCTTTCCCGCATACCGAATGCTTTAAGACCAGGTATACTCAAGTTTTTCTAGGTAATCGTGATGGCGATACCTAAACAGTCGCAATTGAGCGAGCATTAGTTGTCGACCGTTGAGACAAAACATCCAGATGTGGAGTGCGTATCGTCATCATCATCATCGATTTCGTTAATGGTAACCTGGACTTCATCGCTATCATAGAATCCCTGGGCGTCGGTTACCGTGAGTTCGAATATCAGTGTGCGCAAATCATCACCATCCTGATCTTCACTGCTAACTTCAGGGACGATAAAAGTAGCATTGCACTGATCGGCATTGGTCAGGTTTACAGGCTTGCCTTGTTTTTGTTGCCAAGTGTAACTGAGGGCTTGGTTGGGATGGTTGTATCCCGAACACCTTAAGGTGGCGACTTCGTCGGGATCTTTGGCTATATCATCCTGGTCATCATCGGCATTGGCGTCCGCATCGGCAATAGCTGGATAGCTTAGGTTGGAGCCGGCCCCGCCAATTTGGGCACCAGCGGCCACAAAATCAACCGCAGGTAAGCCTGGATCAAAGGTCTCATCAAAGATCAAATCTTCGATTTCAGTATCGGATGTGCTTCCCCACCAATTACTGCCTATATTGATTGTATCTATGGCAGCCTGTTCCCAGGAAAAGAGATACAGCGAGTAATTGCCATCCAGATTGAGTAAATTGTTGTCGCTGAAATCCAGTAGGCTGTTGGCGTCCGATCCGCTCGAAATGGCCACGAGGTTGCCGGGTTCAATTTCGTCGTCTGAATCGGATGATTCAACAATTTCTAAATCGTAGGCAAAATGATTCAAAGAAACTGTCAGGTCAGGGCTGGCATCCGAATCAAATGAGGCCGATGCATTCAAAGAAACCGTGTCAAAAATAATCACACTCTGATCTGGTCCGGCATTAGCAACCGGAACCACACTGACCTGCGTATCGTCGCGAACATTGACCAACACGGTATCCATGGAGGTGTTGTCCTCGGCATCCGTGACCGTCAATTTGAAAGTAAGCGTAATAAAGGGATCTCCGGCCGAGGCCGGCGCCGTGAATTGGGGCGTGAGTGTCGTGGCATCCAGGAGTGTGACCGGCTCGCCGCCCGTCTGCTCCCACAAGTAGGACACAATATCGTTATCCGGGTCGGTGGCGGTTCCAGTCAGGTCCACAGGTGCCCCAAAGGCGACCGGATCGATCCTGCCGGCATCGGCCGTGGGGCCGTTGGTTGCCGGCTTAACAGTAACATGGGTTACATCATTGTCGCTGCGCGGATGGGAGTCTGCAATCCGAAGACGAAAAACCAGCACTTCCTCGGCCGCGACATCCGGTGCGATAAACCATGCTTTAGAAGCACTACTGCTGGATAGATTTACCGTCGGACCGCTGAGCTGAGTCCAGGTGTAGGACGCCAGGCCGTCGTCAGGATCGCTCGAGCTGGAGCCGTTCAGGAGAACCTTATCTCCTTCGATAGCTTCCTGGTCATTGCCGGCCTCAGCAACCGGGGGATCATTGGTCCAGGAGATAAAAACACTGGTCGTATCGGTGTGTTGTAGTCCCCGTTCGTCTTCAACCGTCAAGCGGAAAATAAACTCATCAGACCCGAAGAATTGGGGATCATCCGGCACCGTAAAAGTACGTGTCGGATCGGTATTAACCCCACTCAAGTTCGGATTGGTATCGCCAGCGATTTGCTCCCAATAGTAAAATTCCGGATCGCCATCCAGATCCTCTTCATCAGTAGAAAGGCTAGCGTCCAAGGTTACCAGGGTACCTTCAACAAAGGAACCTTGATCAGCACCGGCATCGGCAGTTGGCCGGTTGTTGGGGTTGGGATCAGTGGAATCGGTCACATTGATAATGACGTTGTCTGAGGAGGTGTTGCCGTCGTTGTCGGTAACGGTAAGCTTAAACTCGTATGTCTGGTCAACATCGGGTTCCGCGTCACTGGGAGCCACGAATTGAACGGTTTGAAAAGTCGGTCCTGGATCCATGAATTCTATGTGTGTATCGAGCGAT
>CAYVMI010000052.1:0-46042 GCA_964452555.1 uncultured Desulfobacterales bacterium | reverse complement strand
TGAATCCAACGATCGTCGGAATAATCGGCATTGCCTTGCTTCTTGTTCTTTTTCTTCTCAGAATGCCGGTGGCCTTTGCCATGGCCCTAGTTGGATTCGGCGGTTTTGCTCTTTTAACCAGTCCGACTGCAGCCTTGCATCTTTTAAGCCGTGATGTCTTTGACACGTTTTCGTCCTACCCGTTGAGCGTGATACCCTTATTCATTCTCATGGGTACGTTCGCCTTTGCTTCCGGTATCAGCCAGAGGCTTTACAGAACCACCTATACCTGGATAGGGCAATACCGGGGAGGCCTGACCATGGCTACGGTTTTTGCCTGTGCCGGGTTTGGCGCGATCTGTGGATCCAGTACCGCAACGGCGGCCACCATGGGAAAAATCGCCCTGCCGGAAATGAAAAAGTATGACTATGACGATACATTGTCCACCGGTACCGTAGCCGCTGCCGGCACCTTGGGTATCCTCATTCCGCCCAGTACTGTTTTGATTGTATACGGCATCCTGACCGAAGAATCCATCGGCAAGCTTTTCGTTGCCGGTATAATACCGGGAATTCTTCTGACGATTTTGTTTGCCCTTACAGTAGCTGTCCTATGCTGGCGGAATCCCGCCATAGGTCCCCCGGGCACTCCCACGAGTTGGGGTCAAAAGCTAAAAGCACTTACCGGGATTATCGAGGCCTTGCTGCTTTTCCTATTGGCCATCGGGGGTCTTTTTCTTGGCTGGTTTAGCCCTACCCAGGCTGGAGCCATCGGTGCCGGCGGTGCTTTACTCATCGGCCTTGTCCGGCGTAAACTTACCTGGGAGACCTTTGTCGATGCAGGCAAATCAGCTATACGGACATCCTGTATGGTAATCTTCATAATCTCCGGTGCGGTTGTGTTCGGACACTTCATGTCGGTGTCCAGAATACCCTTCATTTTGGCTGAATGGCTAGGGGGGCTGCCGATTCATCCAATGGCTATCATAGGGGTCATCATCTTCATCTACTTTTTGGGTGGCTTCTTCATGGATTCCATGGGATTGGTTGTCGTAACCATCCCGATTTTTTTTCCGATAGTCATGAAACTCGGTTTTGATCCTATCTGGTTCGGCGTTATCATTGTACTGGTAAGTGAGATGGGGGTGATTACGCCGCCGGTAGGCGTGAATGTATTTGTGATTAAGGGAATCTCCCCTGATATTCCCTTAGAAAATATATTCAAAGGGATTTTGCCCTTCCTGGCCGCACTGGTGATCATGACTATCATACTGTTAATAATTCCCCAAATTGCGACATTTCTACCGGACATGGTCGCTTACTAGACGTGGCTTCAAATTCGTGCCTGGCGCATACAATTCCACCTAAACGGCGGTATTGTAGCCTCCCGAGAAGGCGCATCCACCAAGTGTATGCCGTGCTTCTTTGTTCGTCGAGTCAAAGCTGAAACGCTGTGAAGGGACGGATTGCGCTGTGGTTTTGGGCGCAATCTGAGGATTTGAAGCCACTTCTTTTTTATCTTAGGCTGATAGGCTGAAGACTTTTAGGCAGTTAGCTGCTAATGGTCTAACAGCCTTAAAGCCTAATACGCTATCTGTATGTACCGTATTCTTTGACTGCCCTGATCATCGCCTTGACATTGGCAGGTCTGGAACCCTGCATGCCTGCCCCCGTTGAAAAAATGAACCCGCCGTTTCCTCCGGCCGTATCAATCAGCTCGCGGCAATAGGATTTGACCTGCTCAGTCGTTCCGGTGCACAACAGATCCATGGGCATGTTTCCCGCCAGACAGGCAACCTGCCCGACAGTTTCTTTGGCCCTTTGCATATCCGTATTGTCAAACCACCAGATGACTTTGCCTTTGGGGATATCGCTGATCACTTCCAGGCGGTCATTGTAGGCACCCTCGGCAAAAAGCAAAGGTACCATACCTTCATTGATCAGACCGATAATGACCTTGCGCAGGCTGGGCCAGTAAAAACTTTCGAACATTTCGGTGGACATGAAATTGTCCGCCCCTTTGTGTAGCGGAATGAACGGCATCAGATGCTTGTTGGCCCGGCAGCCGGTCACACCGCCCTTGACCATCATGGGTACCAGTCGATCGCAAGCTTCCTTGAGTTTATCAGGGTATCGAAATATGTCCAGCATAATGCCGGTGGTACCGCGCAGACTGTCGCCGATAACATCAAAGGGTGCTTTGGTGAACCCTCCGGCAAAAGAAGGAAATCCCCTTCCCATGATACGGCCGCCGATTTCACCAGCGGCTGCCCGCCAGCGCAGGGCTTCTTCACCGGCCTGTTCCAGGCTGCGGAAGGCATTCTGCATGGCTTCGGATCCAAAGGGCATGACGGCAGGCGGAATAAGCGGTATCTCGTTGACCGGCGGCAGCATTGGAAAATTTTCAAATGCCTTCAGGGATCCAAAGATGCGGGGGAAATAGACGGTCAGGAAATAACCGGTGGGATCGTCGATGAGGTCCTGATATTCCGACGCCTGCATATACTCAGATTCCACAAACTGGTATTCACTGTCCTTGGCCACTCCCTGGCCCGGCCAGCGATACAGTTTCAAATCCAGGATATCCAGCACCTTCCCGGGCACGATCGTTGTCGGACCATTATAGACATCCGGATTTAGTTCAAGATGGTATTTCTCCCAGGCCGCACCAAGGGCGTCATAGTCATACATGGCGTCATACATGCTGATTCCGGCATACTCATTGGGGAAAAATCCGGCTGACGGACATATGGGAATACGGGCAGGGACTTCTTCCAGTTGGACCGCGGCCTTAATCAGATTGGCCCGTTCCTGATAGGCCGCCTGCGTGGCGTTGTCCGCAAATGGAATGCCTTCGCCTTTGATCCAAAGGTTGAATCGCTCCGCCTGCCTTTGAGCCGCCTCTTCAGAAACATCCATGAATCGTTTATTCATGCAACTATCCCTCCAACCAGTGCTTGATACACCTGACGCCTGCCACGGCATCCGCGCCAAAGGCGTCCGCTCCCGTATAGGTTTGAACCTGCTCGGACACCTGTGCACCACCGATGATGATCTGGAGATTGTCCCGCAGGCCGGCTGCTTCAATGGCCTCAACGGTGGCTTTCATGGAATCAAAAGCCAGGGTCAGCAGACCGCTCATGCCGACCACCTGCGGTTGATACGTCTGAATGGCCTCCACAAATTTTTCGGGATGTTGATCGATTCCGATGTCGTTTACCTCAAACCCACCGGCCTCCAAAAGAAAAGAAACCATGTTTTTGCCAATATCATGAATATCACCTTTGACCGTGCCCATCAGCACCTTGCCTTTGCTCTTGGTTGTGCTATCGCTTTCCTTGATGTGCGGTTTGATGGTTTCAGAGATCTGCTTCAGCATATCCCCTGCCATCATCAGGTGGGGCAAATAGTATTCTCCCTTTTCAAAGCGCTCTCCGACAGTCTGCATGGCTGATGAGCAGGCATCCAGAATGGCCATGGCATCCATGCCGTCAGCCAGGAGCTGTTCTGCTTTTTGCAGGGCCTCTGCTTCCTGCATTTCCACCATGGCGTTTATCAATGAATCTGTCATGATTTTTCCTCCCAACAAAATCGTATTCCACGATTTTTGGAAACCCGACCCTTTTGCCTACATTTTCAGGCGGCGTTGGGGTCCAGTTCGCATCCCGCGTCATAGGCAGACGCACCGTTGTTATGAAAAGCCAGGGACTTTACCGTAACCGGGAAAGATTGATTGTTCAGCAGTGGTTGGCCGATATCGATCCAGTCGCCCTCCTGCAGAATAAGCTCATCGATGGAAAGCAGGTTGTGCTTCATTCTTGTTTCCAATCGGATAACATTCCCGACACCCCCGGCGATATCCGTTTCAAATACGAGAATTACGGGGATCTGCTTATCGATGGAAATGGGCAATGCGGCTTCGATTCCCTTGGCAAACACTTCCAGCTCAGCGTAGGAGTTTCTGACCGGATCCTTGAAATAGAGGGCAACAATCTCGTCCCCTTCATGAATATCGAATCTTTTGTATGAGGCCTGAATTTGTGAAACCACATGTGGTACGCTCAAATTGTCGCGGTCCACATCCACTCTTATGACCGGGACATTTTTTATGGGGAATTCAATATGTTCATCCACGGACCCGGATATGCCCGAAATGGAAAGCGAGTACGCACCGGCGCCGATGACGGTAGCCCTGATTTTATTTGCCGGCTCGGCCACCGGTGCCGGCAGGTCGCATATAAGCGCATTAATCTTGTCGGCCAGGACCTGGCCGATATCGTAATGTTTCCCGTTCCCCCCGTAAATTAATTCCGCGACGCCGCCTGAAAACATGTATTCGTCGATTCTCGGTGGAAAATCCAGATCGGCCGTGACCATCAGATCCCGGGCCAGGGATGAATGCGCCGGGCCGGAGATCACCTCTATCAATATCTGCGCAAATGTCTCCGCAATTCGATCCAAATCTTTTTTCCGGATTTTATCACCGGTTTGGTAAGCCACGCCCAAATGGTCCAACACGGTTTGGGCCGGGTCACCGATCCGCCGGATAATACCTAGATCGTCGATGGCAATTAAGCGGCCACCGACGGCTACACAACTGGTGGAGGTTATTTCTCCATTGATGGAGATGGCACAGTTGGCTGTGCCCCCGCCGACATCACAGGAGAGGATGGTCTTGTTGTCCAAGGCGGAGCGGCTGGTGGCACCGGAACCCATGGCCGCAATTACGCTTTCGAAGTTGGGCCCCGCGGATGCGGCCACAAATTTGCCGGCATCGTTGGACAGCGCCGCAACGAGTTGCCTGGCATTTTGTTTTTTGGCGGTTTCCCCGGTGATGATGACGGCGCCGGTTTGGATATCCTCCGGTGTAATACCGGCTCTGGTGTACTCTTCTTTTAAAAAGGAGGACAGTGCATCCACGTCGATGGTTTCCGGGTTCAACAACGGTGTGTTGATTATCTGACCTTCATAGATGATATTTCTGTCCTGGATGTTAAAACGTCGGTTTTCGGATTCCTCATCTCTTTCCAAATGAAGATTGGAAAAGACCAGATGGCTGGTTGAACTGCCCACATCGACCCCGACGGTCAGTAAATCGATATAATTCGTATCCATATTTTTAGTTTTATTCCTGTTGATTCTGCTCCAATTAGGCTGGAGAAAATGACTCAAAAATTCAGTCAAGGGAAATACAGCTATAACGATATCTTATCGAAATCGCTATCGGGATCGGTATCGATTTCGACAAGGCTTCCACCAACAACATTACTACAATCAATCAGTAGATGATCCATTCTGATTATATAGCTTTAGATTCATTCGCCGGGACTCCCCCCAACACCCGTCCGTTTCCGGACCCGTGGGCCGGCACTTCCACCGGGCCGCCAGTCTTTCGGGGTGCGGACGGTGTGAAGCAGATGCAGCTTTTTGCGTTGGGTTAGCCGCATAACAATCTGATACCATGCACATGGCACCTCCGGATTGATCTCGCAGCTTTCTCCGCTGGTACCGCCGCAAGGACCGTTCATCAGGCTTTTGGCACAGCGGGCCACCGGGCAGATGCCCCCCGTGTCCCCCAACAGACAATCCCCGCACCCATGGCACATTTCCCGCCATATACCTGCCTCCGTGGCGGCTCCCATAAACGTGGTATTCAATGCAGGGATTACCGGCAGGGGATCATATATATCCGCCATGGTCTGCACGCCGGCGCCGCACGCCAGGGAAAGGATGGCCTGGGGGCCTTTGGGAACGTGATGATAAGCCTCGATCAGGTCCAGTTCGCACTGTCTCATAATCGTTTCCGTCGTGATCCTGGGCGGTTTTTTTCTGCCCCAGTGAACCTTGCGCCCGAGCTCGGTGGCCAGCATGACTGCTTCGCGATCCCCACCGGAAAGGCTGACGGATACACAGGCACCACACCCCATGAGTAATATGTTTTTGTATTCGGAAATCGACGCAACAATCTCCTCTACCGGTTTGATATCACCGACAATCATCTTTTTACCTCTTTTGACTCAAAGGTTGATGAATTCACAAAAAGTTAAAAATGTGATGGCAAAGTAAAATGTTCAAGTTCAAGGCGTCGCGAATCCCTTGTGATGAGGCGTAGTTATTTTACGTCGAATTCACAGTGGGATGAAGCGCAACGCCGAAATTGGGCTTTTTACGAAGCCATCAAGGTTGTCCGATAAAATGGGCCCTAAGCTTCAACGCCAATCCCTCTTTGTGCTTTTCGCACAGCGGGGGTTTGTCATCACCCAGCTTCTCCATCAGATCATCACTGAAAGCGGCGGTGTATACGGGCTCCCCGCAAACTTCACAAAACATCATGTCCAGAGTCGTTACCTTATCCCATTCGTTGGTCATGATGTGTTGGAATTCAATGGCCTCCTGGGGACATACGCGCCAGCAATTACCGCAGCGTGCGCAGCGAGCCATATTGTGATACAATGTTCTTTTATTGTCCTCATCCCGAGAATCAATGGCATTGGCCGGACAATTCTGAAGACAGGCCAGGCATCCGTTGCATTTTTCGTTTACTCTGAAGTAACTCATGTCAACATCTCCTGATTCTGCATGCGGATTGGCGGATACGGGGAATTCTATATTTTTCCGGCTCCTGAAACGTCAATGCTCCGGTTTCGCAAAAATGGACACATTGCGGATTTCCGCCGCACAAATCACATTTGAAAACCATCTCCCTTGTCTGATCGAACCGTACCGCACCATAGGGGCATGCAGCCACACAAGTCTGGCAGGACACACAGCGATCGTAGTCAATGGTTACGCTCTCCCTTTCAGGGTTCCGTTCGATGGCCTCTTTGGGGCAGGCCTTTTGGCAGGGGGCGTCGACACAGTGTTGGCAGGCTACCGGCAGGAACACCCCTTTATCGGCATATTCCATAATCCAGATCCTGGAACGCTCCGAGTCAGTTTCGCCGGCATGAAAAAGGGCGCAGGCCAGTTCACAGTATCCGCAGCCATTGCATTTTTCGGGATGAATGGTAAACACCCTGGCCAACGGCGGCGCCTTGTCTTCGGCAGGAAATAAAACTGCAGGGTTTCCTTTTTTCAATTGGTCTACTGTCTTTTTGGGAATGGCCTTGATTTGCCCGGTGTCAACGTCTTGAGGAATCCATTTTTTCATCGGTTTAACCTGTACACTGATCATTAGCTCTCTATGGCCCATGCTCATAAAGGAAGCTTGGGTCGTTCACGTTCATTATATTGAACTTTCTATGGGACCATTATTACATTCAAATGTTTTTAAAAGTCAACCATAAACTCCATTTTTTACCTTAATCCTTTATATAGATTTAATTTTGGCTTGACACCAACCAGGTTTCATGTAATATGGCCTTTATCATAATATTCACAATAGTGAACTGAAACGCTCTGGCGCAATATAACAACCAAGGAGTTAATCATGCCCATCGACAACAAGCTATCATCAGCCGAGAGCCTCCGAAAAACCCGGTCCTACGGTAAGGTCCGCTGCATGAACCCCACGTGCATGGAGCGGATGGAGCCTAAGGAGAACGACCGCACCATCAAATGCCCCACCTGTCAGATGGAATACCGCATTGCCTGGGTGAAAAAGGGATTTCCCCGGATTAAAGGGCCGGTCTGGGAGACGAACAGGCAATTTGCCCAACAAGTATTAAAGGAGAAAGGGATTAAATAAAATGCCACTAGAACGTAAAATAGCATACATTGACCTCACAACGGGTGACGTCGAAGCGCGGCCGATCCCTATTGAGGTACGGAAAAAGTATCTCGGAGGCAGAGGCCTGCATGCGTATCTGCTTTTAAACCATACCAAAAAAGGCTGCGATCCTTACGGGCCGGACAATGTGGTTCTGATGGGCGGCGGTATTTTGTGTGGCACAGCAGCTTCCGGTACCGGCCGTTGCGACATAATGACCAAATCACCTCTGACCGGTCTGCTTGCCAGCGGAAACATGGGCGGTTTTTTTACACCGGAATTGGTCCATGCCGGCTTTCACACCGTTCTGGTTCGGGGCCAAGCCAAACACCCCGTTTATATCTATATTCACAATGGTGAAATCGAAATCCGTGATGCCCGCGATATCTGGGGCATGTCCACAACAGATACCCAGTGGGCCATCCGCGAGGATATCGGCGACCGCGAAGTCCAGAGCGCCGTCATCGGCCCCGCCGGTGAAAATAAAGTGGCCTATGCCAACGTGATGACCTTGATCAAAAATGCGGCGGGGCGCTGTGGCGCCGGTGGTGTCATGGGAGCAAAAAACCTCAAGGCTGTTGCCGCCCGCGGTACCATGGATATCAAAATCGCCCACCCCATGGAAGCCATGGAATACAACAAACGCTTCATCGATCAAATCACCAGCGCCAAAGTCAACCAGACAATGGGCAAGCTGGGAACCCCGTTTATTTGGGGTGCCACCAACACCTGGGGCGGCGTCCGCAACCGAAATTTCCAGTACAACCAGACCGAATTCTGCGATGAAATCGAGCCGGAAGAAATCGACGAAGTGGCCACCGAAACCATGGGGCCCCATCATATGGCCTCCTGCTTCGCATGCCAGGTGCACTGCCGCGCCCAGTACAAGATTCCCGACGGCCCCTATGCCGGGGCTTACGACGAAGGCCCCGAGTACACCTCCCAGGGCGCCTTCTGCGGCGAGACCGACACCCCGGATATGACCACGCTGCTGACTGCCAACCACCTGGTGAACCAATATGGTGTGGACAACCTGGAAATCGGCAGCCTCATTTCCTGGGCCATGGAACTGTATGAAAAAGGCATCATTACCGAAAAGGAGACCAAGGGCTTGGATCTGCGCTTCGGCAACAAGGAAGCCGTCCTCGAGATGATCGATCGCATCTGCTTCCGCAAGGACTGGTTGGGCGACACATTGGCCAACGGCGGCATCCAGGCCTCCGACATAATCGGAAAAGATTCCTTCGACTTTCTAATTCAAGTCAAGGGAATGAGCAACCTGCATTCAGACGAGCGGGGCACACCGGGATTGGCACTGAACATCGCCACGGCTTCCCGCGGATCAGACCATCTGCGCAGCCGGCCGGCCATCGATCTTTATCATTTGCCCGAACCGGTGCTGCGAAAAATCTATGGTTCTCCGATTCCCTATGAAGGTCCTTTAAGTTCGGAGCACACCGATTATGAAGGCAAACCCTGGCAGGTATATTGGCAGGAAAACTGCTACATGGCCGTTGACATGCTGGGTATTTGTAAATACCACACCACATTCCTCGGTGCCACGCTGCCCAACTTTGAAGACTGGTCCCGGGTGCTGTACTACAATACGGGGCTGGAAATGAGTCCCGAAGAAATCTGGGAAGCAGCCCGGCGCGGCAACATGGTCGAGCGGATGTATCAGCTACGCGAAGGCCTTAAGCGGAGTGATCCGCGCAAGGGCGACACGCTCAATGAGCGGTATTTTAACGAACCCTGTCGCCGCGGAGCCCGTGACGTGATCGGCGCCAAAATTGACAAGAAGAAATTCGATAAGATGGTCGATGAGTTCTACGAACACAAGGGGCTGGACAAACAAGGAAAACCCAAAGCCAAAACACTGAAAGAGCTCGATCTTAAGAACGAACCGTCTCATCTTGTCTGATGGGTGCGAAAGGAGAAACAATGCATACGAGCAATACAAAAGTATTGAAAATAGATTATGAACGCTGCACGGGATGTCGGCTATGCGAGCAGGTTTGCGCCCTCAACCACGACGGGGTGATCAACCCGATGAGAAGCCGGATCCGGGTGGTTAAATGGGAAATGGAAGGCCTATATGTACCCATGTCTTGCCAGCAGTGCCAGGATGCCCCCTGCATGATTGGATGTCCCGTGGGCGCCATTTCCAAAAATGATGAACTGAACCGGGTGGAGGTCGATTACGACACCTGTATTGGCTGCCGGACCTGTGTTTCCGTATGCCCCTTCGGCGCCATGAGTTTCAATTCCATCGACCACAAAGTTATCAAATGCGACCTGTGCGACGGCGACCCCCAGTGCGTCCGTTTTTGCGACGTAAAAGCGGTTGATTTTGTTGAAAGCGAAAGCGTCGCCCTCGACAAGAAGCGGGATGCAGCCAATCGCCTCACCATAGCGAGCAAGCAGGCCAATACCCTGCACGAAGAGATCGTCTGATTACTGCCATGTGTCGTTATCGAGAGATAGCGACCACGATATGGAAAGGCCGCTCATCCCTTCCGGGATGGGCGGCCTTTTTAAGTCAGGCTATTAGGCTGAAGACTGTTAGGCTGTTAGCAGCTAATGGTCTAACAGTCTAAATGCCTAAAAAGCTATTTGGTGAATCCTGGAACCCTTCAGATGTGATATCACAAAGGCGATATTCTCACCAAAAGATTCAACAACCACAAGAACCAAATAATCTAGCCGCCCGCCAACATAACGGATATATGAATTTCATCGCCGTCTTCAACCCGCTTTTTCAGTTCGTCCGGATAGGCACTTTCCATATTGAGATAAATTTCAATTTGATTCAAAAGCGTACCCTTTTTCTCGAACAGTGCGGCTTCCATGGCCGGATACTGTTTTATCAACGCATCAATACAGTCCCCGATGGTTCTGCCCACCACTTCCACAAAAGCGTTGTCGCCGGTATGCACGCGATGGGTTTTGTGAATATTCAGCTTGATTGTCACGGTTCTGTCCTTTCGCTACCTCAAGGTTGTTTATGCAACATGGGGTTTATAGGTGGCCACACTGATCACAGTCCGGGTTGCGTTTGATCTTAAATTCCGACCACGCCATATGGAGGCCGTCGTACACCAGAAGACGATTGCAGAGAAGTGTGCCGATTCCCAGAATTACCTTAATCGCCTCGGTTGCCTGAATGGTGCCAATGACTCCGGGAGTGACCCCGATTACGGGAAATGTGGTCGGTGTGGGCGCCGGTCCCTTGTGCATGCATCTCAGGCAGGCACTTTTACCGGGAACAACCGTCGTGGCGCGGCCTTCAAATCCGTTGACGGCGCCATGAATAAACGGAATCTCATTTTTGATTGCCGCTTCATTCAATATATATCGGGTCTCGATATTGTCCATGGCATCCACAATTAAATCGCAGTCGGAAGCGAGTTCCATGGCGTTTTCCTTCAAAATTTTTTCACTTAGGGCTTCGACCGTGGTCTGGGCACACACGCTTTGAAGGCTCTCCGTGGCGGAGTCCACCTTATTCTTCCCGATATCGGCGTCCCCGTGCATAATCTGTCGGTTCAGATTGCTCAGGGTCACCCGGTCATTGTCGATGATCTTGATTGTGCCGATACCGGCAGCAGCCAGATAGATTGCTATCGGGGAACCAAGACCACCAGCCCCGGCCACCAGTATTTTGGACCGCAAAAGCTTTTCCTGGCCGTCACGGCCGATTTCCGCGAGCATGATCTGTCGATCGTAACGTTCCAGGTTAGTCGCAGACAGATGATACGGGTCAGTTGAGGGTGAATTCATCGGTCCTCCTGAATCAGGCAAAGCAAATTGGAAAAACGTATCGAGACGCCTCCCTGAGTCTTGAAATAAATAAGTTCATTATAATGAAATGTTGAAAACGTCAATGTTTGAAGACAATATACACCGTGATGATAATTTTTGCAATTATTATAGTGCATAAAAAATAAAATTGAACTAAATGTTGCACTTGATTTCTTCTGAGGTTTTGGCTATATATTCACTATACTAAATATTTACTTGGACAACAGACGAACATTCATTGGTCCGTTTATGAATTAGCCTTAAAAAATGAAAAAAAGCACCTCAAGAAGGGCGGAGATGGCATGAATCAATCCCCTTTACCAGCGAAACAAAATGGGTATAAGGCCCCGGCAGTTCAAAAAGCTTTTCAGTTGCTACGGGCTGTGGCCGAATCCAAACAGCAATTCGGTTTGACGGAGCTGTCCCAGCAACTGGGTTACAGCAAAAGCACGACACATGGGCTGGTGCATGCACTGCTGAGGGAGGGCGCCCTCTCGCAGGATCCCAAGGGCAGAAAGCTGTTTCTGGGTCCTACGATTACCGACCTGGCATTTTCAAGCTGGAACTATTTAAAACTGATAGAGATTGCCCAACCGGCCATCGATACCCTCCGAGATCAAGTCCATGAGACGGTTTTCTTTGGCGCTTTCATTAAAAAACGAATTCTGATAATGGCCATTGCCGAGGGATCCCGGCCCATGAAGATTTCCGCCTCATTGGGCACAACACTGCCCACGTTTGCCGGGGCCTCTGCCAAGGTATTGCTCGCCAGAGAATCAACGGAACGCATTCAGGAGCTTATCCGGGAAAGAGGATTGCCCGCATATACATCCCGATCCATCGTCAATGAACAAGATTACCTGGATGAAATTCAGCGGGTGCGGTCTCAGGGGTATGCGGTGGATGATGAAGAGTATCTGACCGGAATCCGCGCAGTCGCCACTTCATTGAACAATCGGGAAGGGCCGGCCTTGGCGATTTGGATCGTCGGCCTGTCCAGCACCATGGGACTGAACAAGATCCAGCAGGTAGCCGACGCAGCTGCCGTCACCGTAAAATCACTGCGGGAATCCGGTCGGGATTTTTTTTAAATTCGACGTTTAAAGTTTAAAATGCGGTCCTTGTAATAATGGCCGACAATCAATAACCGAAACTTTTAAATCAGGTTCTGACAATTTCATTTCGTTTGCTCATTTGACTCCAATCATAAGCCACTGACCTAGCCGGTAGTCGTTGACAATTTTGACCACCTACTGTAAACATTCCTAACCTATTCAAAAAGCCCCACGCCTGTAATACAACTTAATAAACAAAGTTGTCGAAATAGTATTTTTGGTTTCCGGCCTTCTTCAAAATAATTATTGGCGCTTTGAGGGCCGTAACAGGTGATCCCTCTGTATCATTCTAAAACAATTTGAGGGCAACCACATGTCAGCGTCCAAATGCACACCCAAATATACTACGTTATGTGACCCGGAGAAATAATGAGAAAAATCCAGCTTTATAAAATATTATTCCTCATCTGTTTTTGGGTGTTGTGTGCCGTTTTCATCATCACCTACGATGCTGCCGTATTGGGTTTTAAATCCGAAATAGAGGGGGGAGACTATGATTTTTTGCGGGTTCTGATAACCGGCGTGGCCGCTTGCATCGTCGGCGCTACCCTGCTCGGTTCTTTGGAAGTTCTGTTATTAGGAAGACTTTTGCGCAAGCATCCTTTTGGCAGGTCACTTTTATTTAAAACGATAATATACTTGTCCTTTATGATATTTTTTATCTCAATCGTTGTATTGATTACCATCAGTATTGAAACTAACCAACCACTGCTGAGCGACACAGTCATGCTTGCGTATTTTGATTACTTATCTAGCCTTAGAATCTTATTGACAGTAATCTATTGGAGTTTCGCTTGTATGGCAGGACTTTTCATCCTGCAGGTCAGTGACAAATTCGGACAAGGAATCCTGCTGAGCTTTCTTTTGGGGAAATATCATCAACCCAAGGAAGAGTCGCGTATATTCATGTTTATGGACCTGAAATCATCTACGACCTATGCGGAAAGCCTCGGCCATATCAAATACAGCCAGTTCATACAGGATTGCTTCTACGACATTACCGATGTTATCACCAAGCACGATGCCAAGATATACCAGTATGTGGGCGATGAGGTGGTGTTGTCCTGGGATCTCAACGAGGGCCTCGCCAACGGTCATTGCATTAACACTTTTTTCGCCTACGATTCGCTGATTCATGCTAAAAAGGCGTATTATCATGAGAAATATGGCGTTGTGCCGGAATTTAAGGCCGGCCTGCATTTGGGCAAAGTTACAGTCGCGGAAGTGGGTGAAATAAAAAAGGAGCTCGCATTTCATGGCGACGCCATCAACACGGCCGCCCGGATTCAATCCAAATGCAATCAGTTTCAAAAGCGTTTGTTGGTGTCGGATGCAATCAGGTCAAAAATTGATAACCAAAAGCTTTTCGAGTTTACGAATCTCGGAGATGTTGCCTTGAAAGGCAAGACCCAACCTGTGGGCTTATACGACGTAAGACCGTGTTAGCGGAATACCGGGAAGGAATGCCGGCATTGCATAATAAGGAATTAGGCCATGAAAATCAGGATATTATGTGCATGTGCAGGTTTAGCGCTTCTTCTCTCAATACCTGTCCTGGCATCGGAGCGCTTTATTAAGAACGGTGACGGCACCATTTCTGACACCCAAACCGGCCTGATGTGGGCCGACAAAGACAATGGCTTGCCCATTAACTGGGAGGACGGCCGGCAGTATTGCCGAAATTTCAGGGGCGGCGGACACATGGATTGGCGCATGGCGACATTAGCAGAAATTCAAACCCTCTATGATCCTGCCATAGGCGCTCAAAGCGGTTATTCGATCATCAAGCTGATTTATACAACCGCACAAAGCCTGTGGGCAGAGGAAACACGCGGATTTGATGCCGCCCGATTCAATTTTGCCTATGGCCGGACTTATTGGCTGCGCAAGACCTACTCCGGTCCCACCCGCGTTTTACCGGTACGCACCTTCATATCCCTGCCTCCTCAATAGAAAAACGAAAACACTAAAAATAACAGGGCTACTTTTGGGGGTGGGGAAAACCGTGTTGGTCAAATCGGAGATCATTAAATGCAAAGGAGTAGGCATGGTCCAGACGGCGAAAAAACCACTGGTTTTTGTGGTTAAAACCGATCAACTTGGTCATGGAGGCGAAATCAAGCATCCATCCGTCAGGCCCTTTCTGAAAAAAATAGGGTGAGTTGCGGCGGTCGCCGATGGGGAATTGAATCACCGCCAGATCACCCTGCGATGAACTTTTGGCACTGTCGATAACACGCTCCAATCCTTTCAATTCATTGTTCATCTGGGCGTTTGTCACCGTCCATTTTTTGAAAAAAGACTGGGTGTCGGGCGTGTAGATTCCCAGCTCCGGGTCTTTCTCTTTCGAGCGCAATACATCCATATAGGTCTTGAGGGTTAGAAGCGGTTCTGCCTGGGCCTGAAATGCCTCAGGAAAAGCTGTTGGCTGTTTCCGTACGGAGGCCGTATCCTGGTCCAGATCAACGCGCGCGCCGGCCCCGCCACTGCCGGGTCCATTATCCAATGCAATATTCAAATCGGCATCATAATCCCCTTCTTCAATGGCGTCCATGATTTTTCCAACCAGCAACTCCACGGTGGCTTCGATGCCGGGGCCGACCTTTCCGCTGGCATAAAAAGGTTTTAACTGTTCCCGCTCCACATATCCAGTGAAAGCATCTGTGAACAAGCCCTCCAGATCGTAGCCCACCTCCAAGCGAGCGGACCTGCCAAGCGGATCGACGATAAACAGCAAGCCCTTGTTGCCGCTGGTGGATTCACCGACACGCCTTTGCTCAAACACTTCGACCGCTTTCGAATTCAAATCCGGCGGAGTTTCTGCGAGAATGACCACCTGAAAGTGAATATCCAGATCTTCTAAAAGCTTTTGGTTGAGACCGGCAATCCGACTGCGTTGCTCTGCACTTAGCAAACCCGCATCATCCCGAATAAAATTATCGGATGCGCTTTTATGCGTGCATTCGAACAATGAGAAAGTCAAGATCAGGCAGACAAATGCTATAAGTATTCTGCGCCACAATTGGTTTAGGAAATTACTCATAATATTTTAAGGTAAACTATTTTAGATATTCTTTTAAACCCAATTTTACTAAACCCTGCACCAAACGGTCAAATACTTTTGATTTCTGAAGCGCACAGAAAAAGCCCCACAGATAAACTGCGGGGCTTTAAACGATAGTGTAGATAAACGTGCCGTTTATGAAGGATTGGTTTCTACTTTATACTTTTTAACAATTAAGACATTAGCCTACCAGCCGATTGGAAGTCCCACATCGTCTTGGCTGAAGTCACAGACGCCATCCGGGAAAATTTCATTCAAAGCCGCTGCTTCCAACATATTCGGCTCCCAGACGCCGTAGTCACCATCAGCGATGGCCTGCTCCACCGATTTCAGGTGACACTTGAAGATGCTGCCCTTAAACGGCCCGCCGGCAACTGTGCGGGAGGTACCGAACACAGGAAATGCTTCGGCACATTGCCCCTGGGAATCATCATCTAAAATGCCATTCCATACATCTTCACCGGCAGCGATTTGATTGCCGCCGGCGTCAAAGCACCTGTCAGTAGCCAGGGCTGGTTTGTTGTCTGCGATCCCGGCTTTAGGGTTGCTTATAATACTCAGCATCCATTCATCCATAACCGACAAGGCTTCCGGAGTTTGGTCAAACTCTCCCCCTCCGGCCCCGGCATCGGTAAACCATATCACCTGGTTGTCGGAGTCGCCGCGAGCATCCCGGATGCGTTGACGGGCCGCAAAAGACTGGTGACTGTTGTGCATATCCAGAAAATCTTCCAGATAGTGGCGCCAGTCAATAACTGGGATATCGATGTCTCCCATAAAAACAAGTCCGGCCTCGTATGCGGCATTCATTGCATCTAGATTGCCCTCGACCCTTTCACCATGCTGTTGATTGCGATAACTCCATGGATCCCAATTGGTGAAATCAGTACACCCATAGGGGTAAAACGGACAACCTTCCTGTACCATTTCCGGTTCATTTTTCCATCCGCCGACACTTGCATTCAGTTGTATAAACTCTTCCGGAGTTATCTCTCCCGAGGCAACTGAAGTCAGACCGTACTGTACGCCGACATTATCCCAGGAGCTCTTGGCATAACCATCCTCGCCAACACCATAAATATTGATCAAATCACCAAAATGCGACCATTCCGTCGCTAAAACTGCTGTAATGGGTTCGTATAATTCCATCCCTTCCACGTAACCGTACATGGGATTAAGGGCCAACGGTGACAATCCGCGCCATCCGATTACGCACTCGCTGGCACCCAGTGCCTGTGTATAGGGGTTAGGGACCGAATCGCTTGCGTTGAGGCCCTCTAACAAGGTTCTGTTGGGCCAGCTCTGCCATCTGGGATTACCGCCGTCCGTTACATCCATATAAAATTCCAGCAACTCGCAATCACCGATGTGGATCGCCTGGGTCACCATATCCGGGTAGGAGTACTGGGGAATGGCTGCATCGATCAAGCCGGGATGATTTTGGGCGTAGATATATTGCTGAATGGCACCGCCGGACCCACCCAGACCGACCGTGTAAATGGGCGCATCATATAACTCAATGAAACGCTCCTTTACCATCAGCGCGGTTTCGCCGCCGAGTACCAGATTATAGTGGGTGCCGCTTTTGGTTCCGGTGGAATATGCAACGGCATAGCCCATAGAAAGCCCATGGTCGTAAAGCATCCTCGATCCGCTGGGATCGCCCTGATCATGTCCGATGGCCACGCCACCCTGGAAATAGTATATCAACTTTCCGTTCCATGCTTCCCGGTTCAATTCGTGGGTGTGCGTATCAAACGGCGCCAGCATCGCAATGCTGTAGATGAACCGATTGATGGTGCCCCTTTCCCAACGGACAATATAGTCTACTACCAGGCCGTCAATTGTAGTCGCCTGGCTCATATCTGGTGGTCTGTCCATACCGAGTTCATAGGGCTGAAAACTCCCATTCGTAGATTTATAAAGATATTGAACCAGAGTATCTGCACTACAATTCTGGCTGTATCCCATGATGGACCCTTCGGAATCAAATACCGGAAATCCCTGCTCCGCGTCGTCCACAATTGGCTGACCGAGACCTTCACGCTGTACTGAACAAATAAATGGATGCTGATGGGGTCCCGAAAAAACCGGCCCGGTGATCGGGTAATTCATCAGGATCAGTTTCGCACGCCGGGGCCTGCCTCGCCGTTTTCCTTTCTGCTTTACAACAACCTTGTTCTTGCCCAATTTGAGCCCGTTTACAACACCCGACAATTTGCGTGTTCCCGGCAGTACTGAAAAGTGGTCGGATTGGTCGACACCGTTAACCAGAATTCTTACTTTTCGAATATTAATCCGTCTAGGAACCTTAATATGTAAACGCGCATCGCCTCCGGTAACCTGATCAGGCGCACTGGAAACCACATCAATTTGAAAGGCTGGTTTGGGTTTCCATTTTTTAAACCATTTTGCATGTGCAATTCCGCCGGTGGCAAAAATTAAGATGACCATTAAACTCATTGGCACAAATAACTTCTTCATTTTTAGCCTCCTTTCATGAAAAGTTATAAAAAAATATTGATGACCGTCCGGTTCGCTAATCAATACTATTTATATACAAGCAGTTATAGCGCCTAATTATTGGAATGTTTTAATAACTCGGGTTGGAACAAATGTCGGAAGAATACAATTTAAGAAAGTATAAAACAGTGTTTCCTATAGAGTCAATGATATAAACCCTGATGCATTTTGAAATTATATTTAGGACCGTAACCGTCAATCCCGGTTCCTTTGGCCCATCTAAACTTATATAAATTGCCATCAGGTATCTGAAAACACAACTTTCTCGCGATGATGGACGCATTTTAAATGTTGGAGTTCCACCAATGGAACTGATGAAAATATTACGAGTAATTAGCGGATTTCCATCTGGAGGATTGCATGCCCAAATTTCGGTTTTTGCCGTGAAAAAAGCCAGGTCATCAGACGAGATGACAAACTCCACCGATCACGGTGGTGGTCAATAAAGATATCCGACCTTATTAACTTGAGTCTACGATTCCAATTTTCCAGTTCTTTGTAATCATGTATACCCCAGGGACATATTACATTCTCTTTCAGGCACTTGACCGAAGGATGAACCTTACCACTGAGAGCGCTGCCCATAACCTCGAATAGCAGCGTGGCTTCGGGAAATCTTTCAATTAGACGATTAAAAAGTGTTTTAACCTCTTCCTCCTTGAAATACATGAGCGTACCTTCGGCAATTAGCAGCACCTTTTGATTGTCCTTAAAATCAATATGATCAAGCCAATCCTTGTCAAGAATAGATGCTGCCAACATTTTGTACCTATCAGAATCCTTAAAGAGGTTTTTCTTAATCTCAATAACTTCCTTGAGGTCTACGTCAATCCATTTCATTGATCCGTTATCCAGCCTGAAGAATCTGGCATCAAGACCGCAACCCATATTAATCACCAACTCATCCGGGTGTTGTTTTAAAAAAGATAGGACGCCGTTGTCCAAAAGCTCTGTTCTGACTGCAATTCCAGTTTGCATGTCCTTTTTACTGAAGCCTGACTTGTCGGGAATTTTTTCGAAAACGGAAAAATCAAAACCGATTTTTTCTAATATGTCTACTGAATAGGTGTCCTTGATGATGGGATTTTCCATTTGGGTTTCATTTGCCCGGGCGTAAACCGGGTACATCAGGGTGCTGGCAACACCTGAAAGATGATCCACCAATACTTTTTCAGTCATGACGCCCTCCTTTTTTTATTAAGAGCCAATCTGTATTTTCAAGCCTGTTATTACTGCATCACTGCCTTCCTGCATTGTCTGTGTAATATTGTTTTCATCAAATAATCCGGGCGGCTGACTTGCGGCTTGAATGGCAAGGCCATGAGCCAGTAACCATCTTAAGAATTGAACCTTAAAAATCTGCTCCTCTGTCAGCCCCTGGAAAGGCGGATAATCAGATAATGAAGAGGTTAAGGTGTCCCAAATTTTTTGACCATACTCTCTGTAATACTGAATGTGCATTTTGTCGTTGACCGCGAGGAATAGATCTTTCTCTTCCAGTCCAAACAATGCATAACCGATACCATGGTCATGCCATGGATCTCCGGTTCTCTCCTGGATCATATAGTCGTACAACAGGTCTACTGCTTTTTTTACAACCGCTTCTTCCAATTGGGCCATTGACTGGAAATAGCCATAAATCGGTTTCGTGGACGAGCCGAGGTTTTTGGCGATGGAACGAGCTGAAAGCCCTTTCCAGCCATCTGTTCTTACAATATCAAAAGCGGTTAAAATGATTTCAATTTTTTTGAATTTAAATTTTGGTGGCATTTTTTTCTCCGCGTTATTTTAAGAAACAATCGTTACGCAACAAATGTTGCTTATCAACGATATCATATGCAGTCAAGATGTTTATCTGAGAAAGATCTAAACGACCCCTTCTTCAACTGGCTGCACCAAGGCGTTAAAAAAGATATTGTCCGAATATTATTGGCAAGTATTGTACATTGGGGATGGCAGTATAGAGTCTAATGCGTTAAGAATTATAGTGATGTATAAAAAGTATTCCAAGCTGCTAGGCATTCATTGCCAATACAGATATGCTTTTTGATTCGTTAACTAGGCGTTTTGCATATAGCTCGAAAAGGCCATTTTTCGATCAATATTATGCCGACTATAGTAAACACCACCGATAAGGGCGGTGGCTTAAGATTGGAGTCAGCCGGTTTTTACTTAAATAGATATATACCTTTTTGATATGAAGAACCGTTATCCATCACATATTTGATACCATCGACATAGAATATACAGATGGAATGATGATTATCCACCGGACGCGTGGGTGCGACCTTATATTCGTATGCCCGATAACCAGCACGCGTTAAACACAGAGCCGTAAAATCGGCTATGGCGGTGCAGTCGCCCTGTCCCTTTTTAAATACATACCAGGGTGATACCGGCCATTTGGGGAGCGTACGCCAGTCCACCCATACGATCTCGGCTTGCTCGTAATAGTTCACCAGTTCGGGCGCATTCAATCGGTCCACGACTGTATTGAAATCAGACCAGTAGTGGTTTTTCCGGGATGCAGTTTCCAGTAACCGTGAAGGCTTTTTTGAAAAAGCCGCCTTGTTTGTACGATACTCAATCAACAAAAAATGCTGTATCTGCTCATTCGTAAACATTTGTCTGTCACTCAGAAACTGTTCTCTGGAACTCTTATCCGATATGGATTGGATAACTTCCGTAATTTCTCCATCAGACAAAGTAGGTGGATTGAAATTCCAAGCGATTGAAAGCAGCCGTCCCAGTGAGTAATTTTGAATCAGGCTGATTATCTGTTCGGTTTCACCTGCCAACGCAAGCCAGAAAAGTGCTTGCAGCGGTGAGCAATATTTTCGAGAATCCGGTAATCCAACCTTATTCATTTGATCAAAAGTACGGTCAAAATCCATGGGATGCGTTTTATATATTAATATCAATTGTTCCAGGGCTGATTTTTCAGGATCATTGATTCCGTCCTGCAATTCCGGCAGACGACCAAACTCTGTGGCGAGTGATGGATTTAATTGTGATAAGTATTGGTAACTCTCAGGGTATGGCCCGGCGTAGGGGCGAATTGGCCCGGTGGCGGCACACCCAAATAAGAATACGAGAATTGAAATCAAAATCATTTTTATCCAGGCGCTTTGGTATCTACTAGTCACGACAACTCCTTATTAAAAATATAAAAATTAACTCGCCCGCATGCCAATAAATGAACTCCCTGGCATTAATCCGGTTACCTGAACGTTTTTAAAACCACTATCCAGGAGTTGTTGTTGCAACTGCTCAGGATCTGGCAGTGGCGTCACACCTTTGAGAGAGGCATTGACCATATTTAGATTGGCCGCTGCGGCATCCTTATGATTGCCTTGCATATTCATTACAATAACCAGACTGCCATTCGGCCTTAGCTTTGAAAAAAGATTTTGAAAAATGCCTACGCGTTCCGCCAACGGAAAATAATAGACTACATTGATGAGGGATATCAAATCAAATGCCTTTGTTGCCAACGCTTGTGCCCGAAAATCGCCCTTGATGATTTCAAATTTATCCTCCAGGCCCCAGACTTTGATATTTTTAATTGCCTGGTCCACGGCATCGGTGTCCGAATCAATCCCAACACCTGTAATAGCTGAATTTGCTTTATGGGCATTTTTCAGAAACAAGCCGGAGCCACAGCCGATGTCCAGAACGCGTATGCCCTTGCGCCCCCTGAGCATATCCGCAAAATAACTTTGTATGACGGGATCACTCAGTTTGGAAAACCTGGCTACGATATCACCAACGTCGTTCAGGTCCTCCCCCAGGGGCGCGCCCTGCATTCTGGTTGCAGCGTAACGATATGAGTTGTTGTAATAAGTGACATTGGCCTGAACTATAGCTGAAAGCATGTCGCCGTGTGCACCGACCACGGCCCGGGATCGCTTGCCCTTGATACTGTATTGACCATTTTTAACCTGAAGCTCCTTTATGGCAACGCCGACCTTGAGCAGCGCATCCAAAATCTCAGCATCCTTAACACCCATTCTTTGCAGCAGTTCATCGCGTGAACCAGGCGACCTAAGTGCCTCCAGGAGCCCGGATTCTATGGCCGCATAAAGAAAGTGAAAGCGCAAAACACCGCGCCAATCCATCATGATGGGCAAAAGGCCCGGAATCCTGACAGTCCGCAAGAACGAAAATAAATACTTAAGCTTCATACAATTATTGCCTGACTATGTTTTGGGGTTATCGGTTGCGCCAACGCCTTTCATTAGCTGGTTCAGCAAAGCACTTAATAATTCGATCATATTATCAACGTCTACGTCCTGCCGGCTTAATCCCGCAAACAGAACATTGAGATAGTGCGAAAAAAAAGCCCGCGCACAGAGACGGGTATCGGTTTGGGGTCGAATTTCACCCTTATCGATTGCCGCTTCCAACATGGTTTCAATAAATGCGACAAATTGATCGGCTTGCGATACCAATTCCTGGCCCCACCTGCCGCTTGCAAACCACATTTCCTTCAATAGGGTACGGGAGAGATCCGGGCGCTGGGCATAATAGGTATAAAAATAGCGCGCCAGATGGAGAAATTTGTCACAAATTTGGGCGTCCGCAGGAAAATCTTTTAGCGCCCTGGCTTGGGTCGTATCCAGGTCATCCAATAACGCCGCAATCAATAATGAAGGTTTATCCGGAAAATGATTGAATACAGTGCCAACACCGACGCCGGCTTCTTTTGCAATGGCGCGTGTAGATGTCTTGTCATAACCGAGATCGTTGAACAGCATTCGCGTACTTTCCAGGATGGCTTTGCATGTTTCCTTCTTCTGAATATATCTTCGGGTTCCTTTGGGTGTGTCTTGGTGTTGATATTTTTTTTTCATAGGATTGTTCCTCACAAACACGTTTGTGGACTTCAACCTAAACAAATAATTGAGCATGCTCGTTTGTTGACTCTGCTCATATTATGAGCCCGATCATATTGTCAAGCTTCTTCTGAGCTGCAAGCTAACTTTCGGATCGATTTTTAAACGAATGGTCTTAAGCTAGCGAAGACCTTGCCCGGAAAGGGATAATCATGTATTTAGATAGGTATGCTATCAGGCAGATACGCGGAATTCCGCAAAGCAATCGGCCCTTGGATAACGCCGGAAAATATCATTACGGATCCACTCAGAACGGTAACCTATGGTACCGATGCCAGCTTTTACCGCCTCAACCCCAAAATTGTTGTCACCATCGATAATGAAGACCAAGTCCGCCGAATTCTAAAACATGCCAACCGCTTAAAGCTACCGGTAACCTTCCGGGCTGCAGGTACAAGTCTATCCGGCCAAGCCATCACCGACAGCATTCTGATTATGATTGGTCGAGGATGGCGCAATTATAATGTCCTTGACAAAGCTGCGCGAATTGAGCTCGAACCTGGAATCATCGGCAGCCAGGCCAATCAAGTTCTGGCGGCCTATGACAAAAAAATCGGACCGGACCCGGCATCCATTGACAGCGCAAAAATCGGCGGCATTTTGGCCAACAACGCCAGCGGTATGTGCTGCGGTGTTGAGCAAAACAGCTATCAAACCCTTGTCAGCATGCGCATGATACTGGCGGATGGAATAGTGCTGGATACGGCCGACAAGGTAAGCCGTTCCAATTTCAAACAAACTCATGGCCACATCCTTAAAGCGCTTAAGCAGATTCGGGACAGGGTGCTCAGGAACAGTGATTTGGCAGATCGGATTCGCTATAAATATAAAATTAAAAACACAACCGGCTACAGCCTGAATGCCCTAATTGATTTTGAAGACCCGTTTGAGATCATGAACCACCTGATGATCGGCAGCGAAGGTACCCTTGGGTTTATCGCCAATGCTGTATTGAATACGGTTGTGGATCATCCCCATAAAGCCAGTGCCTTCATACTTTTTCCGGATGTTCGCAGCGCCTGCCAGGTAATTCCCATTTTACAGAAGCAACCGGTGGCAGCTGCTGAGTTAATTGATCGGGCAGGTCTGCGTTCAGTTGAAAACAAACCCGGCGTTCCGGACTATATCAAATCGCTTGCGGCGAACGTCACCGCCCTATTGGTGGAAACCCGCGCGACCTCAGCCAAAGAACTGTGGACCCAAATCAAACAGATTCAGAAGGCCATCAAGAAATTTCCAACCACCAAGCCCATTGCATTCACGGATGTACCGTCGGAATACAACGTCCTTTGGAAAATCAGGAAAGGTTTATTTCCGGCTGTGGGGGCTGTGCGCCAGACCGGCACAACGGTGATTATAGAGGATGTCGCCTTCCCCGGAGAGTACCTGGCTGATGCCGCCCTCGACCTGCAGAAGCTATTTGAGCAATATGGATACGACGAGGCCATCATTTTCGGGCACGCCTTGGCCGCCAACCTCCATTTTGTCTTTACCCAGGATTTTTCAATCCAATCAGAGGTCGTCCGGTATCGGGACTTCATGAACGATGTGGTCAACATGGTGGTCGAAAAATATGACGGCTCCTTGAAGGCGGAACACGGAACCGGCCGCAATATGGCGCCCTTCGTCCAAAAGGAATGGGGACAAGTTGCCTTTGATCTGATGCGCGAGATCAAGGCACTATTCGATCCCAATCAGATTCTGAATCCAGGCGTCATTCTCAATAAGGACACCGAGGCGCATATCAAGAATTTAAAGCCTTTGCCGTCTACACATGAAATCGTAGACAAATGCATCGAGTGTGGCTTTTGTGAGCCGGTTTGCCCCTCAAAAGACCTGACCTTCACACCCCGACAACGTATTGCAGCCCGTCGCGAAATCAGCAGACAGATGGCAACTGGCGGCCCCGTTCAATCGGTGATGGCTTTGACCAGGGCCTATCAATATCCGGGACAGGACACCTGCGCCGCGGATGGGCTTTGTGCCACGCGTTGCCCCGTTGAAATCGATACGGGCAAGTTGGTTAAGTTTTTGCGGGAAGAGTCCCACGGCAGGCTGGGCAACATGGTCGCCGACTGGGTAGCCGGGCACTTTGATGCCACCACCCGGGCGGTCAACCTATCCCTATTCGGTGTCGGTTTAATACACAAGCTGACCGGGACCCCTTTAATGGATTTTGCTGCGGATATGGCCGTAAAGGCTTCTCGCGGAAAATTACCGCGCTGGAACCGGGAAATGCCCACGGGTGTGTCCAAAGTTAAACCTGAAGCCGTAAATCCTGGGAATCCATTAAAAGTCGTGTATTTCCCCAGCTGCGTCAGCCGCACCATGAGTGGTCCCGCACAAAGGGATGTCGCTTCACCGGATCTGCCGAATACAACCCGGTCTATTTTAAAAAAGAGTGGTTATGAAATCCTCTATCCGGACAATGTAGACCGACTATGCTGTGGCCAGGCTTTTGAATCCAAGGGTTTTAATGCGCAGGCAAACCGCAAATCAGACGAGCTGTCACAGGTGTTGCTGCAAGCATCAAACTTTGGTGAGATCCCAATCCTGTGTGACACCAGCCCCTGTATTTCCCGCATGCATTCTACCCTGGACAAAAGGTTGCAGCTCTTTGAACCCATCGAATTTGTCTTAGTTTTTTTAATGGAGCGGCTAAAATTTACCAAAAAGCAAATCCGGGTGGCCATTCACCCCACCTGTTCCACCCGTAAAATGGGTTTGGAAAATAAGCTGCTGGAACTGGCCAGTGCTTGTGCCCAGGAAGTGGTAATGCCGCCGGATATCTATTGCTGCGGTTTTGCCGGCGATCTCGGCTTTAAGGTTCCGGAATTGAATGCGTCTGCACTCAAAGATTTAAATCAACACGTCTGCACCTGTGAGGCTGGTTATTCCACCAGTAAAACCTGCGAAATCGGGCTCTCATTGCATGGCGGTATCCCTTACCGATCTATCCTGTATTTAATTGATGAAGCTAGTGAACCCATCAACCCTTAGCGAGGTTTGACATCATGGCTAAACAGCTAACGATACTGATGCTGCTGGTGTTTCTGGTTTCCTGTGGACAAAATGAGCCACTAACAAATTACACGCCCAAATCAGCGCAGGAGCAAGCCTTGAAGCAAGTTTTGCTGACTTTTGAGGAAAGTGTTGAAAAAAAGGAATCTCAGAAACTCGCTGAGCTTCTGCACGCAACCGCGTCAGTCATGGTTGGCCGGGAACGTCAAATGCTGGGGAAAAACGCCTATATCAAAATCCTCTCTGAAAGACTTCATGACAATCCGCCCGTGTCGTTGGGCCGGCCAAGAATGAAAATAGACGGCAACAAGGCTGAAGTAAAAATTTATATGCAGCGCGGCAGCAATAATACACTGGTTGTTTTCGACTTTATACGCGAAGACAGGCGATGGTATATCCAAAGTTGGAAATATTAAAACCCAAGTATTAGTAAACATCCGAACACCAAATATCAACCTTCAAATAATAAACAATTTCCAAATCTCATATTTTCAAACGTTCGGTGCATTTAGTTTGAGGGTTTTATATTGGGATTTATTTGATATTTGAGTTCTGTAATTTGTTATTTTTAGTTGAATTTTAATGCGTCCTTAAAAACGATAAATCCCACAAATTAAATTCGAGGAAATATAGATGCCCACAATCATCACCCATTCCGTTGTGGCCGGAGCAGCCGTCTGGGGATTTAAACCCGAAAAAGAAACGGTCAAGCTTTGGATACTAAGCCTGATCTGTTCCTCCCTGCCTGATGCGGATGTAATTGGCTACCGCTATTTCTATGTGACGTATGAATCATTTTGGGGGCATCGGGGATTTTTCCATTCGCCTTTTTTCGCCTTGCTTGTGGGTATATTTGTGGCCGCTTTTTTCTATCGCGAAGAAATTTTATTTTCGATTAATTGGTGGAAATATGTACTCTACTTCTTTCTCCTGACCGCCAGCCATGGTTTGCTGGATGCCTTTACCAACGGCGGCAACGGTATTGCCTTGTTATCCCCTCTGACCAATGCCCGATATTTTTTCCCCTGGACCCCCATCGAGGTGTCGCCGTTTAGTGTTCGAGCCTTAATGACACAGCGTGGCTTGGCCGTATTTACCAGCGAAATGCTATGGGTCTGGCTGCCGTGCGCTTTGGCTATAATCCTCGTGTATTTCTGCCGAAAAAGATTCGGTACGACTGGAATGACTGGTGGTTTGTAGAACACATGACGAAGTCACCCTTTCAGAACGGTGGCCAGGAACGCGATTGCGGTTGTCCGAGATTACTGAAAACGTATAAACGCAATACCAAGGCCATACTCGCGGTAGGCATACTGAGAGATCTGAGGGCGGCCGGAAAAATTAAACCGACCGGTACTTCTTGCTCAATCTGCGGGATTTAATCAGATCGTGATTTCGATATGGGCACAGATATATTTCGAAAAATCATCTTAGATTTGGGGATATGTACTGTTTGATATGTTTCTTGTCAAATATTCCAACTATACATTCACCCAGTTCTAAATAGGCCGAATTGGTCAAGGTAAGTTGGCGCAAAAATTCACCGGTTGATAATTGATTGTCAATATACGCATCCACTAACTTACGACCGAAACGCTGCATTCGTGGGGGGAAGATGCAATCCGTCTGCATGCCTTGGTCAGCGGATACTTCAGTCTGTTCTCGCATACCATGTTGTCGGAAACGTACCGCAGCCACCTCCAACATTTCAGCCAGATCTGAGCGTTCTTCTAAGCGGGCTCTTTCCAGCGGCGAAAGCCCAAGGCTGTCCAACACAGTCAAACTTGCCCCCTGCTCAAGAAGTACGGTTGCAATTTCGCGGTTGCCTGTCTCCGCGGCCCAATGCAAGGGCGTACCATAAAACGGGCTCAATGCATTCACATTAGCGCCATTATCTAACAATAAACGGACACTCTGATCATGTTCAAACCTTACGGCCAGGTGCAGCGGGGTTATGTTAAGGCCCGGCGTTCTTGCATTCACATCGGCACCGTGTTGAATCAGCAACTCGGCAATGGAATAGCTTCCATGCCTGGCTGCCTTGTGAAGAGCTGTATTGCCCTTGATATCGCGAAGATGCAGGTCGGCACCTGATTCAATTAATACCAAGGCCGCATCGTGCCTGCCCTCAGATGCTGACCAATGCAGCAGCGTGCGTCCCCAATAATCGCGTTTGTTGATGTCGGCACCATGGGATAGAAACAAATTAGCCACATCCGCAAATCCAAGCAGCATGGCATAATATAACGGCGTGCGGCGCCACTTATCTTCGGGATCAACCGCCGCTCCGGCATCAATCAATAGTCGTACGATTTCTATCGCTCCGGAATTGGCGGCCCAGTGCAGGGGTGATCCATAAAATTCACTCTTGGCATTAGGGTTCGCACCTTTTGCAATAAGTTGCCGGACAATGGCCGTATAGCCCTGACCGACCGCGAAATGGATCGGGGCAATGCCACGATTGTCTACCGCATTTACATCGGCCCCCGCTTCGATAAGCAAGGGCACGATGTTCTTATATTTCATAACCAGGGCCTGATGTAACAAAGACTTTCCATTGCTATAGGTGATGTCGGTCGGCGCCCCTTTTAATATTAAAGTACCTAGCTTGTCGATTTTTCCAAGGTTTACTGCATCCCGGATCTGTGCGCGCAGATAGACACCGGATGCATATTGGTACAGAATCCATAGAACCACGATTAGTGCCGGCAGAATAATGAGCATTAGTCGCAGTCTAGCTTGCATGGGCCGCTCATTCCACCATTTCCGATAATTTGGCCCCAGCATCTGTTAACCTCCTGCCGATAATATCAACACGAACTATGCCGGTTGTCAAAAATATGTTCCGATTCAAATCTACCTTGAAGGAGTATCCCTATAACAGTTTGGCAGCCCGCCCAACTTCCAGCCATTGCTTTACTTTATAATTATGATTGGCTATATGAAAAGCTTAAATTAGATATTATCAATTTTAGGATAACGTTTTGCTAAATCCCACAATGATAGCTGTCATTATTACTGGGTTGGTTATCATCGCCATGGTGTATGAAATCAATCGGCGCAGGAAGCAGCCTCCCAAGGTACTGACACCCCAGGATTATATATGGCGTTTAATGGAAATTACCGGAAAAAGCGAATATGATATATTCGTTATCGCCGGCGAAGAAAAAGGCTGGCCTGAATATCAGGTAAAAAAGCACTTCAAAAGGTATTTAGCCGATCAGACCTTACCCATCTATGTGCAACAGTTCCTGGAAGAAGGTCAAGCCCATATTCGTAACTATAAGCCTGAGCGAGGTGATCCCTTAAATAAAAGGGTAATGGTTTTTTTTGCTATATTTGCGCTACTGGCTATCGGCAGTTCCCTTTTTATCAGTTTCTGGATCATGCCCAGATATTTTCATTAAAATTGAATGGACACCTGATTTTTAAACCTGCTTGCCATCAAATCGATTTTTTATTTCGATATTTCTGGAAATATTGTTGACATTTCGATTTTTTGGGTTAAAATAATGCCATGATACTTGATTACGATAATGCAGCCACTCTACTTGGTCAGTTGGGCAACCCAACCCGCTTAAGAATCGTACGCGAACTTGTTCGCGTGGGTAAGACCGGTATGGCTGTGGGAGAAATCCAAAAGAAGCTGGGGATTCCTAACTCCACTTTGTCTCATCACATCAACCATCTGAGAAATGTGGGGCTTGTCAATCAGGAACGCGAAAGCACCGTTTTGCGATGTAAGGTCGATTTTAAAGCCATCGATGCCATCGTAAAATTTTTGACGGAGGAATGCTGTGTAGCCCAAAAATAACAACTGCTAAAAAATTTTACATTTAATTTCTATTTTTCCAGAAATTTAAAAATTATAGGAGGTTCATATGAATATCGCTACCAGTACAATTAAGAGACCCGGAATCTTCCTAGGCTTTTTAAAAGACCGTGTCGTGGCAGCAATGCTGCTCATGCTGATGGCCCTGTTCCTAATCGATTCCAATCAGGCCCTTGACAGCTTAATTTTTATCGGTGAAGCGCTCCTTCACATTGCACCGTTTTTCATCTTGGCCGTCCTTTTTGCTGCCTATGCCAAGGCCAGCGGCTTGGACCAGATCATTGCCCGCTCTTTTTCCGGCAACACAACCACTGCAATCGTTGTGGCTTCTTTGGCGGGCGCCCTATCACCGTTTTGTTCATGCGGGGTCATTCCCATCATAGCCGGTATGCTGGCATCCGGTGTTCCACTCGCCCCGGTTATGGCCTTCTGCATTGCTTCGCCTATCATGGATCCGGAAATGTTTATTCTGACCACTGCCGGCATCAATGTCAATTTCGCCACCGCCAAAACGATTACGGCGATTGGTATGGGGCTTTTGTCAGGTTTTACCACCCTCGGAGTCCAGAAACTGGGATATCTTCGCAACCCTCTAAAAAAAGAAAATTCATGCGGGTGTGGGTGCCAGCAAACAACCATTGAGGATCAACGCGCCCTAAAGATTTCGTGGCGCTTCTGGAATGAACCTTCACGGAAACAGGAGTTCGCCACTCAGATCAATACGAACGGGTTTTTTCTGGGGAAGTGGATGACTCTGGCCTTCTTTATAGAAAGCTTGATGATCGCCTACATTCCGGCAGGAATTGTCGCCGGCCTCATCGGCAGCAGCAATTCCGCTGCCATTCCAATATCCGCATTGCTGGGCATACCGGCCTATATGAATGGCTATGCCGCCATTCCGTTGATATCCGGCTTGATGGAACTGGGTATGACACCGGGTGCGGCCCTGTCATTTGCCACCGCCGGTGCCGTTTCCTCTGTTCCGGCTGCAATGGCAGTTTATGCGCTGGTCAAAAGATCGGTGTTTATTATGTATATCCTTCTCGGGTTGATAGGTGCACTGACGGCCGGCTATGCATATCAATTTTACAATTTGACATTTTAATACTAAAACCGATCCCGAATCTGATTTTGATAACGATAAACACAAGGAGGAAGTATGTTGCCGGAAACACAGCAAAAGGCCTTCATCGATTTTTATGATTCTGCCAGGAATAACGATATCCTGGACCCCAAAACAACCCTGATGATCCATTTGGCGGCCGCCATGGCTGTCGGGTGTTATCCCTGAATGCAAAGTTACTTTGGCGTGGCCAAAGAAGAGGGATTAAGCCGCGAGGAGATCGGTGCGATTCAATCGATTGTGATGGCCGTATCGGCCGGCCGGGTTTCGGCCCAATTCCGTGAGGCTCGGATTCAAAGTAAAAAGAAAAAGTGACCACCTGAAGTAGCCATTGAATTGATAAGCGGTTTGTCACCCACAGCATTTACCGCTTGCGTTGTAGTGGGGCTAAATAATATTTTGCTATCAGGCGCAACTCATGTTAAGGTTACTTTACCTGCTGACCTCTTTTCCACGCCTCTTGTGCTGATCCACTCAATAGTAAATTTAAAAAGGTGATGCCATGTTTGACATCCAAATCATTCCCATCGCCGCATTTTTACTGCTTATTCTGATGGTATACCTCTGGGCCAGTCAGCGCAATCTAGCCAAAAACAGAGTATCCAGCCCCCAGGAGTACTTGTGGAAACTCAAACAGATCACCGGTAAGAGCGAATACGAATTGTTTCATATCGCAGCCCGGGAAAAAGGTTGGCCCGACTACCATGTGGAAAGGCACTTCAAACGATATTTGGAAGACCAGACCTTGCCGGAATATGTCAAGGAATTTCTCGCGGACGGGCAGGAATTTATTAACCAATACCGGCCCCCTAGAGGGAATTTTTTCGATAGAAAAGTCCTCGTCTTTTTTTCGTTTTTTACCACCCTGATCATTGGTGGATCTTTCATTTTCTGTATCTACATTTTCCCCCGAATATACCCGTACAACGATTACGCGCCGAATTTGGTCCTTATCAGATCATTTAAAGAAAATCCCAGATTTGCAAGTGCTTACATCGAGCGAGCTTCATCTTTGGGCTTTATGAATTTCGTCGAAAATGCCTGCATCGGCCTGGAGCAAGCCTGTGAATCGGGTACCTGTGAATATTATGATGAAAAAAGGCGCCAGGGTGTGTGCCAGTAAGATCCATCCCCGATCATAAGTAACTAATATGAGGAGATCGGCATGGCTGAAGTCTATGAAAAACTGCGTGAACGCCTCGACATGTTTCCCCAGGGTTTCCCCAAAACACCCAGCGGTGTGGAAATGGAAATCTTGGAATATCTGTTTACACCGGAAGAAGCGGAATTCGCCCTGTCTTTGGGACCCTATCCGGAGCCTCTCGATGCACTGGCCGAAAAAATGAACCGGGAAGTGTCCGAAATAGGTCCCATACTGTATGACATGTCTGCCAGGGGATTGATTCTGCGCTATAAAGAAACCGAAGATTCCATCTATTACTTTTTAGCACCCTGGATGGTGGGCATATGGGAGTTCCAGGTCAATCGTTTGAACCGGGAAAACGCCCCCATGTACGAAAAGTTTTACGAGGAAGGTTTAGCCGTCGCCGCCAAGGACAGAAATGTCGGCGGATTTCGGGTTATCCCGGTGGAACAAGAAATAATAGATGACAAGGAAGTCCAGCCTTTTGAACAGGTTTCCGCCATCATCGAAGCGAACACGAAATTTGCGGTAGCAAATTGCATCTGCCGGAAAGAATCTGAAATTATGGGCGACAAATGCGATAAATTGCTGGAAGCATGCATGACTTTCGGCCTAGCCGCCGATTATTATATCGAGAATAGAATAGCCCGTGAAATCACTAAAGAGGAAGCCCGGCAAATCCTCCTGAAAGCCGAAGAAGATGGATTGGTTCATTTTTCATCCAATCACAAAGGCAACAAGATTTTCCTCTGCAACTGCTGCGGCTGCCATTGTAAAGCTTTGGCCAATATTAACAAACATGACAACCCGGCCTTAATTGCACAATCAAACTATTGCGCCACGGTCGATAAAGAGACCTGCGAAGGCTGCGAGACATGCCTAGACCGCTGTCAAGTAAATGCCATCCAGATGCAGGCTGAAATAGCCCAGATCAGCACCGCAAATTGCATCGGGTGCGGGCTGTGCGTTTCTACCTGCCCCAGCGATTCCATTGTAATGGATCGTAAGCAACCGGGCGCCTTGTCTCACATCTATACAGATGATTTTGAACTGATGCAGGCCAGGGCCGCGGATACCGGCAAGACTTTTCCGTTTGCGTAAAAGATAACAAAAATATCTTTTGCGTTAAAAAGTGATGCCCTGATAAATAAAATAAAACCCCACAAAAAGCATCAGTACGGTTCCGATGCGATAAATCATCTGACGATTTTTCAGCCAGCCCATGTCCACCAGTTTGGCAATCAAAAACAGGCTTGGAACCGTCCCGACCCCAAAGCAGAACATCACGAACATACCCTTGAAAATGCCTGTCGATGTTGAGGGCGCATGCATACCTGCGCCGGCAGCTGCCAGCAGCGCGGTATAAACCGGTCCACACGGCAAAAGGCCCAGCAGCAGCCCCACAGGCAAGTACGCTGACGTTGAACGGGTTCGGGAGAGCTTTTGAAAGCCTTTGACCACAAATCCATCGGGGTTGGTGGTGTCGCCAAAAATCCTGCCCAGGGGCAACCACCCGCTCATGGCCAGGGCCATGACGACAATCAAAATACCGGCAAAGATTAAGGCGCCTTGCTGGATACCGGCAATTTTGGATGCCACAGCGGAAAAGGAGCCCGTGGCGCCCATAATTCCGCCCAGGAGCGTATAGGTGATGATCCGACCAGTGTTATACAGTAGGTGGGGTAAATAGAGGTTTCGGCCTTTAAGATTGAGTGACAGGGATACCACAATCGGGCCGCACATTCCGACACAATGACCCAAGCCCACCGTAAAACCAGTGGCCAGAAAAACCAGATATAGCGGATCAATAAACCACATCGAAGACAAATTTTACGTCCCCCAAGTTAGGGACGACCACATCGGCATACCAGGTGCGTCGACCGCTTTTACAGCGGACTATTATGCCCTTACCGGTGTAGGTCTCATTTCCAATCGCCTTAAGCTTTACGCGGTTGGGCCCCATTTTCATGGCCGGCATACCCAGATCGATATAGGGGGCCTGCTTGGGGGCTGGTCCTGAAATGGTGACCTCAAAAGTGGACTCCTGCATGGCGGTTACCGGCCGGGGTGAAATGGCCAGAGTCACGGTTTCCTTCCCCAAAGGCAGTGAGCAGGGACCTTCATGGGCCTGGCAGTTGATGGCTGCCGAACCGGCGAGAACGGGATTCACGCTAGCGGTGACAACAATCATACCAGCGGATAGCAGGATCATAATCGCAACGAATCGAATTTTCAGAAGCATGCTATTCTCCTATGCTTACCGGAAAGTAGTAAAACTCCTTTTATAGCTGGTTTTTGCTGAAAAAAGGAGTCGATGAATCCGGCAGGCCGTTGACCTTTAGGCAGCTCTCAGCGGTATGCAATAAGCGACAAGCAGCTTATGGTCTGGTCGCCAAATTTTAATAGCATATATATGGCAATCCGTATAGAAGTAAAACCTCAAATCTATTTAGACATTCCTAATGAATTTAAATTATTTATTTCTATGATTAGCATTCGGAAATTAATTCAACTCGGGGACATTTCTGAAATTTACATATAAAGCAAAGAACTCGAAACAGTAAGGATGTCGACGGTTACGTAAAATTTCAAATTCAAGTGCGTGTTGCACAACACACCCTGTCACGTCGAAGCTCGAAGAGCGAAGTCGGAAAGTTGGACATTTTTCGGAAGCGTGTGGATGTTAAAAACGCAGGGAAAGGCAGGTCAACCCCCCATCCATCTTGGCCATCTCGCTCACATCCAGTTCAATAATCGGCATTCCTTGTTGGGATAGGGCTTTGCTAACTTGGGGAAAGCCCCGCGGGACAATCAGAGTATTATTGATCCACAAGGTATTGGCTGCGTAGGCATCTGCCTCCGACAACACAATTTTGACATAATTCTCAAACAGGCTCACGTTTTCAAAGGGGGCGGTTAGAAGAAGCGTATTGCCACCCACAAAATTTAGACTTGATTTTAAATGTAAACCCTCACCAACGGTTATCTCACTCCAGGTATAGCCATATGTTTCCAAAATACTTCCCAGCTGCCGGGCCCCTACCGGATTGGTTCGGTCTGAAATGCCAATAAAGAAGTGCCGGCCAACCATCAACACATCGCCCCCGTCTATCCTGCCAGGATCTATAATATTGGCGATTGGCAGGTGCTTGGCTAATTCATCTCGGATGCTGTGCTGTTCACCCTGCCTGGCAGTTGCTCCCGGAATCGTAATGATAGCCACCTCCGGGGTTACCACCGCGGTATCTTCTACAAAATAGGCATCTGGATAACCCGGTTGGGCATCTAATATGGTAATCTTAAGGCCCAGCTTTTCCAGGGTTTCAATATAGGCCTGGTGCTGTTTTCCTAACAGATCAAAATCAGGCTTCCCGAGAGTTGAGGTGGTCAACCCTTCGTGAAAATTCGGGCCAGGTTTTCTGACAATAGCAGAGGTAAACATTGTGTTTACACCTTTAGCTGTTAGCCATTTGCTGGTAGCGGCTAAAGGCTAACAGCTAAAGGCTAAAAGTCGTAATCCGTACGGATTACGTTATGAGTTCCCTATGATCTGGCAAGGGAATATCTTTATTATAAATCACCACCTGATTGCGGCCATTTTCTTTGGCGGCGTAAAGGGCTGCGTCGGCTTTCTGAACCAGATCTTCAATACTCTTGCCATCGTCGGGGAATGTTGCAATGCCCAGGCTGATGGTCACCGCAGGCAAATTTCCAACCTTGAGTTGGGCCACACCCTTGCGGAGACGGTCAGCCAGGATGAAAGCGGAGTCGGATCCGGTTTCCGGTAAAAACATGATAAATTCCTCACCGCCGTAGCGACCGATGCTATCCACATCACGAATGCTGCTTTGCAGATAGGCGCCCACCGCTTTCAGCACATTATCACCATTGGTATGACCGTAATTATCGTTGATAGATTTAAATTTGTCCAAATCACCCATGACCACGGATAAACTTTTTTTGTAACGCTGGGTCCGGTGAATCTCGTCTTGAAGCTTGGCCATAAAATAGCGCCGAACATGGAGACCCGTCAACGAATCGTTGATAGCCATTTCCCACAATTGGGCCTTACTGATGGAGATGGCGGCCTGGTCGGCCACCGCGCGCAACATTTCAATGTCATCATCCGTGAACCCAATGTCATTTTTCTTGTTGGTGACGTTGATTACCCCGATAATGTCCTCGTATACCTTCATGGGAATACAGGCAATCGAGTCTGCAAAAGAGGCGCTGCAACCCACAAACGAGTTATCATCATCGGTTCGGTTGATAATAATCGGTTTGCCGGTTTGGAATACGTTTCCAGCTACGCCTTCGCCCGGCCTAAAAGTCTTGCACTTAATCTCGTTGTTGTTGACTTTTTGTTGGTACGCCTTGTCCTGCAAGCCAGCTAGTACCCGAACGCTAAGTTGATTCGTATCCGGGTCATGCAGCATGATCGAACCCTTTTCGGCAACCGTCACTTCAATAGCCTGATTCAAGATGTATTTTAAAAGGCTTTTGAGATCACTAATGTAGGTCATCGCCCGCCCGATATTGTAGAGCAGCGACAAATTTGTCAGCGTTTTGTCTAGATCTTCCTTTTCCTTCACGTGCTGTTCGGACAATCGACAACTATTTATGGAGATAGCCGCATGCATGCAAATCCGACTTAGAAAATCGAAATTAAACCGATCATTTGAAATCTGCTCCAATGGCTGATTCAGGGCCACCATTCCGATAATATTATCTTTCATCCGTAACAGGGCCCATGTTGCCGACTTCAGTGATTCGGGATCTTCATCCTGAAAAATGGTCTGAAAGTCGGCCTCACCATTCCCTGAATATAGCGATCGAAAGCCCGTTTTACTTAGTTCAGATAAAAACGCCCGGTCAAATTTAAACTCATTCTCCTGGACTTTGAATCCTCGGCTGAACACGGGGCTGAAGCTGCTGTCATCGGGATTATATATAAAGACTGCCGAAGCGCTCACACCCAAGCGGCTATCCAGAATGTCTGCGAATGTTTCATACAAATCATCGGAGCAATGGGTATCACTGAGCCGATGAACTGCGTCCAAAAGCTCCCGCAATTCTGAAATATGCGGATCAGCCGTCTCCCGATTTTCCCTATGGTCTGCCTCTGTCATCGAGTGTCTCCAAATGAATTTTGGTTCTTCCGGATCGTGCGTACTTTTTAGCTATTTTGGTGCGAATAACACATTTGCGGTTTCACATTTGAAGGATCCAAGGACTCACCAAATAGCGAATTAGGCATTTAGACTGTTAGACTATTAGCTGCTAACAGCCTAACAGTCTTCAGCCTAATAACCTGATCTTTTTTCTCCAACTAAATTGGAAAAAAATCTTCAATTGAATAAGGCAATGATGGCCTTATGAAAATGGATAAAAACTTAGAAGCCCTCGAATGGTTCACGTTTGACAAATTTCCCCCTGCCGACCTCGCCGACAAATGTCATTTGATCGCCATTCCATTCGGCCACGCGTTTGCCCCGTGAGTATACAGCCACGGGCATACCGGTCATTTCCATGCCTTCAAAAGGGGTGTAGTCGATATTCATATGCAGTTTGCTCTGCGTAATGGTAAATTTTTGATCCGGATCAAATATTACCAAGTCGGCGTCTTTGCCCACGGCAACTTCACCTTTGTCCTTGAGCCCGAACATGCGCGCAGTTCCGGTGGATAGGACATCCACCATACGTTCCAGACTTATGCGGCCCTTCACAACACCCTCGGTATGCATCAGCATCAATAAGGTTTCAATGCCTGGAGCACCATTGGGTATCTTCTTGTAATCATCTTTACCGAACATGTCTTTTTTACCCTTGAAATCAAATGGACAATGGTCGGTGGCCACCACTTGCAGGTCGCCACTGTTCAGGCCGCCCCACAAGGCATCGTTGCTTTCCTTGGTTCTAAGCGGCGGAGACATGACATATTTAGCACCGCCGAAGTCAGGCTCATTGTAACGATCCTCATCCAGCAAGAGATATTGCGGGCATGTTTCGGCAAACACATCGATCCCATTGTCGCGAGCTTCCTTAACCTTGGCTAAACCCTCCTTGGAAGAAAGATGGACAATATAAATGCGTGATCCGGTCAGTTCGACCATCTTGGCCGCTCTGGCCACGGCCTCCTCTTCGGCAATATTGGGACGACTCACGGCATGATAATACGGCGTTAACTTTCCTTGCGCTTCCAGCAACTCGTTCATATGCTGGATGATGTAGACATTTTCTGCATGCACCTGCACCAGACCGCCGTATTTCTTAGTTTCCTCCAAAAGCTTGATCATGGTCGCATCGTCCACCCTAAAATCATAAACCATGAAGATCTTAAAACTGGGCGTGCCATAATCCAGTACGGCCTGTTTTACCTCGGCCACGACCTCGGGTCGCGGATCCATGACCGCCGGATGAAGGGAGTAGTCCACCACAACCTTTCCTTCGGCCCAGGACTGCTTTCTTTCGATGGCTTCGAGTAGTGACTCTCCTTTTTGCTGCAAATCAAAATCCACAACGGTGGTTACACCGCCACAAGCAGCGGCAACTGTGCCGGTCTCATAATCGTCCTGGGCACTGGTACCCATAAAAGGCATGGATATATGCGTGTGCGGATCAATGGCGCCCGGTAGAACGTACTTACCGGATGCATCTACGATATCATCGGCCGGGTAATCCAGATCCTGACCGATGGTCTTGATTTTATCGCCATCTGCATAAACATCGGCAATATAACGTCCGGTAGATGTAACAATCGTTCCGCCTTTAATAAGGACACTCATTGGGTACCTCCTTGGTAAAAGGTTCAAGCTTTAATTTATCTTCCAGGTTTTTGTCCATCACCTGGGTTTCATCACGGTTCCATGTGGCCGGCATCTCTTTAAAAGAAATTAAATCCGGCACCGGGCACACAAAGCTGCACAGCATACAACTCAGGCATTTATTTTCGATCAGTCTCGGTCGGCGCTCCGCCTGATCCCATTCCAATGCCTGTCCGGCTGCGTCGGTGCATACAACATAGCACTGACCGCATCCGACGCATTTGTCGAGATCATATTGGGTAATCCCCTGGCGCTCCAGATCAAAGTGATCCGTGGTTTTCAGATTGGGCAAGGCCCGGCCCACCAACTCAGATACGTTTGTAATTTGGCGCTGCTGCATAAAATCCGACAAGCCTTCGATCATGTCTTCCACAATGCGATATCCATAATGCATGATACCGGTGGTCACCTGAATGGTTGAGGCACCCAGCAACATATATTCCAGAGCATCAATCCAGGTCTCAATACCACCGATGCCGGAAAGCGGCAGTGAGAGTGCTTCACATTGGGCCATGTCGGCAATAAAATGCAGCCCAATCGGTTTGATGGCGGGACCGGATGTTCCACTGACGGCACCGATCCCAAAAATATTTGGTTTGGGAACCAAATCATCCAATCCAACTTCGGATATGCCGCTAACCGTATTGATGGCCGAAATGGCATCGGCGCCACCGTTTTTGGCAAACAAAGCCGGTTCAGTCATATCGGTGATATTGGGTGTCATTTTAGCAATCACGGGAATCGATACGGTATTCTTGACGGTTGTGGTAAACTTTTCAATCAAATCAAAAGCTTTGCCCACATGATGCCCGGTTCCCTCGATGCACATATGGGGACAGGAAAAATTGAGCTCCAAAATATCAGCACCATTGTCCTCGGACACCTTGGCCAGATAGGCCCATTCATCATCCGAAAACCCCATGATGCTGGAAATCAACATGTGCTCCGGATAATGCTTTTTCAGATACAGAAAATCGATCAAATTGTCTTTTAAGGGCCGATCGGAAATTTGTTCCACATTTTGAACGCCCACCACCCGTTTGGCTCCATAGTGAAATGCATTCATTCGGGGGGATGGATGGGTAATTTTTAAACGGTCCGAGTTTAGAGTCTTGAATACAACCCCAGACCAACCGGCTTCAAAAGAGCGCGCCACCATTTCAGCGCTGTTGGAAACCGGTGAAGAAGAGAGTAGAAACGGATTTTTAAAGGTCTTCCCGCAAAACTCAATGGATAGATCTATTTGATTATTGGACACGATACACCCTCCTAATGAGAATCTAAAACGCTTACTTGGATGTAAGATATTTTTTTATAGCCCGGGCGGCAACTTTTCCGTCTTGCACCGCCGTTACCACCAGTGCCGGACCGCGCACGATGTCTCCGCCCGCGAATATACCCGGAACAGAAGTTTGCCCGGTTTCAGAATTCACCTGAATCAGATTTTTATGATTCAGGTCAACATTTGGATACCAATTTGGTGATTCATCTTCGGCTTTGTTGCCGATGGCCTCAATGACCACATCCGCATCCAGTATCCATTCCGAGCCTTCAATGTTGACGGGGGATCGGCGGCCGGAATCATCTTCCGCGCCTAAGGCTGTGCGGATAAGCTTAAGCCCCTTGATTTGATTTTTGGCATCGACCTCGTAATCAATGGGCTGGTTCAACAATAGGAAGTGAATGCCGCCTTGGAGGGCCTCGATACGTTCCTCCTCCTCGGCCGGCATCTGGGTATAAGAACGACGATAGACAAGATAAACATCTTTAGCACCCAGCTTGGCAGCTGACTCCACACAGTCCATGGCTACGGAGCCGCCGCCAATAACGGCGACAGTCTTGTTCGCAATTTCCTGGGCTAGCTGGTCCAGATTGCCGGCACGCAGGCCCTCTAAATAGGTAACTGACGTGTACAAACCCAAGGTATCCGCAGACGTATCTTTGAGGCGCACCGCGTCCCATAGTCCCGGGGCCACAAATACAGCTTGATATCCGGATTTTAATAGGTCCTCAGCTCCTTTTTGGCCGTCGATGGGGGCCGAGCATTTGAATTCGATACCCAGGTCCTTGATATCGGCCATTTCAGCTTCAAGGAAATCCAGGTCAAACCGATAAGAGACAACACCATAGCGCAATACGCCGCCAGGCTCCGGCCGTGCTTCGAACACGGTAACCGGATATCCGTCCTTGGCCAACTCAGCCGCACAGCTAAGACCGGCCGGTCCTGATCCCACCACGGCCACCTTTTCAGTTCTTGGATCGGCTTGCTCAAATACATTGAAGTCCATTTCGCGGGCGTGCTCAATTAAGAAGCGTTGAATTTTACCAATGGCAATGGGCCGTCCGATCCCGGTGGCACTGCATTCCTGTTCGCAGAGTTGGGCGGTGGGGCACAGCACGCCGCAGGCACCGCCAAGAATATTATTGGTTTTGATGGTACGAACGGCTCCGGTAATATTTCGGAACTTAAATTTCCGAATAAATGATGCAGGATCGGTATCCGCCGGACAGCCTTTGGAACAGGGCGCATCGTGGCACAGCAAACAGCGATCGGCCTCTGCCAATGCCTGCCCAAAATCAAATCCTGTTTTCATCTTCTTGAAATGGTTCTTATAGCTCACGCAACGGCCTCCTTTATTGTATCACCATGTAGTAGCAATTTCCTCTCGCCCGAAAATTCAACGCGGTGATTTGCTTTTTTAACCCCGCATTCCCGTGTGGGGTCGGGTTTGGGAAAAAGCCAGTAAAGCTGTATATATAAAGAAAATAACACTGTTTTTCAATACAAATTCATACCAAAACTCTTGACGCCGATTCCCTTGATAAGATACAGCATGAATACGAAGTAGCTACCAATCCAATATCAGGAAAGGGGATCGACATGTCAAGAGTTATTAGATGTGCTCACATCCAGGCATCCAACGCCAAGCACGAAGGAACACCCGCCGAAATCAAATCTGCCATGATTGAAAAACATATTCCGCTCATCGAGCAGGCTGGAGAACAGGGTGTCAACATTCTCTGTCTTCAGGAAATTTTTTATGGACCCTATTTCTGTTGCGAACAAGATACTAAATGGTACGCTACTGCCGAACGCGTACCCGGCCCCACCACCGAACGACTGGCTGCCTATGCCAAGAAATATAAGATGGTCATCGTTATCCCGGTCTATGAGGAAGCCATAGAGGGAGTTTACTACAACACGGCCGCTGTAGTGGATGCCGATGGCAGCTACCTGGGCAAGTTCAGAAAAATTCAAATCCCGCATACCTGGCCGGGCTTTTGGGAAAAATTCTATTTCAAACCCGGCAACTTGGGATTTCCGGTTTTTGAAACCGCCTATGCTAAAATCGGTATATTTATCTGTTATGACCGACATTTTCCTGAATGCGCACGCGTCTTGGCCTTAAATGGTGCTGAAATTCTATTTAACCCTTCAGCAACAACCGCCGGCAAATCGCAATACCTTTGGGAGCTGGAACAACCGGCTCAAGCCGTAGCCAACGGCGTCTTTATCGGAGCCAACAATCGCGTCGGGGTTGAAAAGCCCTGGGAGTTTGGTCGTTTCTATGGTTCTAGCTATTTTGTAGACCCGCGCGGTGAAATTATGGTAAAAGGCAGCGAAGATCAGGATGAAGTCGTTGTCGCCGACCTTGATCTCGATCTTATCCGGGAAGTTCGGGATGGTTGGCAGTTCTTCCGGGACCGGCGACCTGGGATGTACACCGAAATATGCCAGCACCTACCTTAAAAAAATCGTAAGACGATTTTTTATATCTGATAACCGACCCATTATGTTGGTCAAACAGGAAGGAGGCAGGAAAGCTTATGAGTGATGAACAAGAACACAAACACTGGATCGTTTACCCCCTCGGGAGCAAGCCCAAATGGGGTCTTGCCGTTCTGCTCGGCATCCAGCAGTATCTGACCATGTTTGGGGCGACAGTGCTCATCCCTTTCATCGTCGGTGGCGCCATGGGCCTACCACCTGAGGAACTGGCTTTAATGATCTCAACCATCTTTTTTACTTCGGGATTGTGTACACTCATTCAGCAATCCCCACTCGGGAACAAGCTGCCCGTTATCCAAGGCGGGACGTTCTCTTTCCTCGGCCCCACATTTGCCATACTCGGCCTGTGCACTGCTGAATTGGCAGGCGGTGCCGGCATTCCGCTGTGGCAGTTCAAAATTCAAATGGTCGCCGGCGCCATCATGGTCGCATCGGTCGTGGAAATCGTGCTGGGCTACACCGGTATCATGGGCCAGGTCCGTAAGATCATCAGCCCCATCGTCATCGGACCCACCATTGCCATGATCGGTCTGGCGCTTTTTAATATCGGTGCACCCTGGATGGCAGGCAACTGGATAATTTCGCTGATTACACTGACGGCCCTGGTTCTCTATTCTCAGGTCTTTTCCCAAAAATCACGTGTGTTCATGCTCTTTCCGGTCCTGTTAGCCATCGCTACCGGATGGATATTTTCACTTCTGGGCACGATCACCGGCATGATCCCGGACGCCAACCCCGCCAACCTGAGCGGCAAGCTGGATCTGATCGCGACGGCTTCCTGGTTGAGCTTCAAGCCCATGATGCCTTTCAAATGGGGATTTCCGGATTTTGGCAGCTCCGTCCTGTGGGCCGGCGTTTTCGGCATGCTGGCCGGCTACCTGGCTTCCATGATCGAATCCATTGGCGATTATTATGCCTGTGCGCGTATATCTGAAGCACCTGTACCCACCGGCAAGATGATTTCCAGGGGCCTCGGTGCCGAAGGTTTGGGCTGTCTGATCGCCGGCATCCTGCAAACGGGCAACGGCACCACCACCTACTCGGAAAACATCGGCTCCATCGGTCTAACCAAAGTTGCCAGCCGGCGCGTGGTACGCTGTGGTGCTGCCGTCATGCTGGTCATACCCGTCATCGGCAAGTTTGGCGCCGTCTTAGCAACACTGCCCCAACCGGTAGTTGGGGCTATGTTCGTGGGCCTTTTCGGTATGATTGCTTCGGTGGGTCTTTCCAACCTGCAGATCGTCAACCTGAATAATTCCCGCAACCTGTTCATCATCGGCATCAGTTTCTTTGCTGGACTGAGTGTACCGTACCATTTTAACCCCATGCTGTCTGCAGCTGCAGTGCCCATCGACTGGAGTAGCGGCGGACAGTTTTTTGGAGTTATCGGCAATATTTGCCAGGCTATCCTGACCACCGGAATGGCCGTTACCGCAATTCTCGGCATCATCCTCGACAACCTGCTCCCCGGTGCCTCCCGCGCCGAAAGGGGCCTGGAAGTCTGGGAGAGCGAAGCCTCCGATGAAGCCTGGGAAGAGGCGGAAGCCCAGTGGGCAGCTATGGAAGAAGGTGAGATGCGACCCGTATGAATTTAAAATCGTAGTCTGATTTTGTCATACGCGGTATCGCCGCTCGAGAATCGCCTTCGGTGTTCTCTTGACGAAGGGCAGGTTGATTCAACCTGCCCTTCATCTTTCACACCCATGCCCAGGACCCCAGCGTTAAAACCGGTTTCTCGCTTCGGAAGAACCCATACCATATGACCGGGTATTCCGTTCTGAGATAATAAAAGGAATTATTCATTGCCCAGGCCAGTCATATATACCGTCTACGTACTGCTGATCACCATCGGGCTGGTGGCCATGTATTCCATTTTAAATGCAGGCAATCCCAACAGTCTGCTGCGGCCCATTATTCCGGATCCGGCCAAGGATGTCTACGTAGCGATTGGAGCCTCGCTGATAGTTTTCGTACTCGGCTTTGTCGTGTTTTTCAACCAGGACAGCCAAGGCTTTCGCAACCTGATCGAAATGAATGCAGAACGCGTACGAGAATTCAGGCGCCAAGGAAAATCCGACGAGGAGATCGCTGAATCCATCCTGTCGGCCATGGGCAGCGGCAGCGGATACAGGCATAACCTTGCCCGAAAAAAGTTGATCGTTTATCTGTCCCAGTTTCAATAAGTTCAATCTTATGAACAGCATCTACGCCAATCAGCAATGGATCTACATTGCGATAATTTTCTTTGGAATCATCGCCTATATTTCATTTATCCGCTGGCTCGACCGTAAATGGATCGAAAACCGATTTGGCGGGCAAAAAATATTGGCCATGAGCTTCGGGGTAAACTATTTTGGCAGAGCCAGCGAGCCCGGAAAACCAAGAAAAAGCAGCGGATTTCTCCTGCTTCTTTCGGACGGCCTATTTTACCGCAGCCGAACGGCCAGGCTGGAATTACACATCGCCGCGAATAAGATTGCCCATGTGTACCCGGACAACAGCATCAAAGGTGTCAACCTGCATCAGTCCGTCATGAAAATCGATTTCATCAATGAAAACCATGACAGGGACAGTGCCGCATTCAAGGTCCCCTACCCGCCCCAATGGATACACGCCATCGAAAACAATCTGCTTCGCAAGACCAAGCAACCCACCAACACATAGGTATCATCCGTTATTAATTCTTGGATCATCTCCCGATTAGTTGCAGCAATGCTGTTGGTGGAAGCCTTATCGAAATCGGGATCGCTATCGGGATCGGGATCGAGATGGTATTCAACCAAGAAAAATTAGACGCTTACCCCCCTTTGACTCGGCTACGTCGCATGGCTTGCAAAAGGCAACGTTAAGACAACGAAGACTGGTCGGCGGCGATATTTCGAAAAAGTGCGTTGGACGGCATTGGAGTGTGCCGCAATCCAATATGTTCTGTTAGTCAGAATTGGCTTGGAGAAAGCAGAAAGCCAACAGCGTAAAGGTGACTTGGACCGCAATGCTGTATTGCTTAGTCAATTGGGTGGCAGGGGTTATAGCCTAAAAGAAGGGTTCGGGGAATACGGATATATTGAATTCGATCCCGATACCGATCTCGATCCCGACGTTGACTTCAACGATTGATATTTTGGATTTTTAGATTATTTCAAATAGTTAAATGTAAATAACCATATATTTATAATAATTAAAATATTATTTATTTCAAATATTTTTTAAATTGGTGTTGACA
>CAYVMI010000051.1:0-48060 GCA_964452555.1 uncultured Desulfobacterales bacterium | reverse complement strand
GTATGACTACGTTGACGCCATTCCATTACCGTGACGGATCCTCAATTCTTCACAATATCGATCCCCGATTCAAGATCATCCTCCTGATTTTGTTCAGCCTGGCTACCCTGAATACGTCTATCCCGGCCCTGGCTTGCCTGACCCTGCTGATCTGCGGTTTAATGGCTTTTATTCACGTATCCATCTTGGACCTGCTTAAGGAGCTGCGTTATTTTCTGGTCCTTGTGCTGATCGTGTTTATCATCCGGCTGGCCGCCACACCGGGTGATCCCCTATTCCAAGTATTTGGAATCACCTTCTCAAGACCGGGAATGATGGAAGGGCTGATGGTTTGCTGGCGGCTGCTGCTAATCGTACTAATGAGCTTTCTGTTTATATCGTCCACACGCATATCTGCCATCAAATCGGCCATTGAACAACTGTTGGCGCCGATACCTGTGATACCTGAAAAGCGCGTGGCCACCATGATGGGCTTGATCGTACGATTTATTCCGGTCATATTTCAAAAAGCCCAGGGGGTTTCCGAAGCTCAGAAAGCACGCTGCGTAACCAGCCGCAAAAACCCCATTTACCGGCTCCGGGTCCTCAGCATGCCCCTTTTGCGCGGAATCTTTCAGGATGCCGATAAACTGGCCATGGCCATGACCGCCCGGTGCTATGACGAAAATCAGACAATCCCCCCCCGAAAAATCCGCCCAATCGATTGGCTGGCTTTGGCTTTGGGTGGCGTTATCTGTTGGGTTTTATTTATTCTGTAATCACACCGATTTTTATGATAAATTCATTTATTTCATATAGCGACATCGTCGCTACCAATAAAAAACGTACAACGTTTTTTATTTTTTGTTGACAGGGTGGTGCAGAATAGGTAAAGGATATTGCTTTCGCAAGGGCCGTTAACTCAGTCGGTAGAGTATCTGCCTTTTAAGCAGAGAGTCGCTGGTTCGAGCCCAGCACGGCCCGCCATAAATACTGCCGACCTCGACCCCATCGTCTAGTCTGGTCCAGGACACCGGCCTTTCACGCCGGCAACGGGGGTTCAAATCCCCCTGGGGTCGCCACTGAATACTAAAAGGGACAATGCAACCGCATTGTCCCTTTTCAATTTATAACCCTAAAACATAACATTGCACACCTGAAGCACGCTCAGATCGGAATTCCCCCCTTTAAAAAATTATTGACAATGAGCACCCCGATATAATAGTATCACTCAAAAATAGATGAATTGGGCAAACCTGTTGAAAGGCGGGGACGCAAAGCCACGGGTCTAAAGCGGATAGCTAGGACAGCCGGGTTGCAGAAATGATTACCGAAGCCTTTAGGAGTTTGCGCCTAAAGGTTTTTTGTTTTTAAAGTTCAACTATTTAGATTTATTATTTAATATAATCAAGGAGGTGATTTTTTTGAGAACATAATCTTAGTATATTAGTTGCATTAATGCAGTTCGTTTCTAAAACATATTACTATCTCCATGACGGGAATCAGGCTATTATACCAGCATTGTCCTCGATGGGAGACATCCAATATTAAGCATCGGTTTTGGATTTTATTTAGTGAAAGGGCAAACCCACTGAAAGGTGGGGACGCAAAGCCACGGGTCTAAGGCTTTAGAGCTATGATCGCCGGGTTGCCAACTAAGTGCAGACAGCATCTATCCTGACATTATAGATGCATTGCGTTAGCCGCCAGAAGGCGCCTTTCTCTTTATAAGTATCCAATGAAAAGAGGGGGCGCTTTACATGTTTAGATACCCAAATAAAAATCTCTTCAAAACAAATTTTTTGTTTCTGTTTGCCTGCGTAACGGCAATTTTCTTATTTTTCAATTTGCCAGTTGTTTCAGCTACAACCCAAGCTTCGTTTAGCTGGGCTCCAAACACTGAACCGAACTTGGCCGGCTATCGAATTTTTTGTCGTGACCAAAACCAACAGTCTGATTATGAAAATCCATCTTGGGAAGGAACCGACACGTACAGTACCATATACGGTTTGAGTGAAAGTACGACATATTGTTGTGTGGCAAGAGCATTTGACACGCAAGGCTTCGAAAGCGACAACTCCGACGAAGTCTGCTTTGAGCCCCTAAACGGTACGAACCAAACACCGACGGCTGATGCCGGACCTGATCAGATTGTTGACGAAGGTCAACATGTCCTTTTGAACGGATCGAACTCCACAGACCCGGACGATGGTATTGAATTCTATCAATGGGTCCAAATCGAAGGGCCCATTGTAATCCTATCTGATTCCGATTCGCAACAGCCAGCCTTTACAGCGCCTGATGTTGGCAGTGAAGGCACCACGCTGACCTTTGAACTCACGGTTACAGATTTTAGTGGCAGGCAGGCAATTGATGTTTGTAACGTTAATGTAACCTGGCAAAATGAGCCACCGAGTGCAAATGCCGGCAATGACCAAATCGTCGATGAAGGAACTACCGTCCTTCTTGATGGATCGTCTTCTCTGGATATTGATGACGGAATTATCGCCTATCAGTGGACCCAGATTGGAGGCCCGACGGTAAACCTCCAGAATCCTGAAGCCCCCAATCCGACGTTTACGGCACCGAATGTTAGTTCGGATGGCATTTCCCTTGCTTTCAATCTAACAGTGACCGATGTCGGTGGACTGCAAGATTCTGACGCATGTATTGTCAATGTCAGCTGGCAAAACCAACCACCAACAGCTATCGTTTCTCCAGATTATCTGGAGACCGCAGGGGAGAGTCTGGTTTCATTGAATGGCTCTGCCTCAATGGATTCTGATGATGGAATCGCCTCATATCTTTGGACCCAACTGGAAGGAGACCCGGTGTCATTTTCAGACCCCACATCGGTGGTTACCTCGTTTATAACGCCAGCAGCTGAATCATTTGATAAAAATTTAATAATAAGATTGACGGTTACCGACCATGGCGGGCTTAAGGGCACAGCAGATAGTTCTATCTACGTTATGCAAAATGAACCGCCAAGCCTAAATTCTGTCACAATATCCGGCCCAATCCAGGTCACGGAAAATTCTGGAGCACAGTATATAACTACGGCTAATTACAGTGACGGTAGTAACTACGATGTAACCGAACTTGCCAACTGGAGCGATAATTCAAGTTATGCGAGTATCGCCAGCAGCGGATATTTAACTACCAGTTCAGTGATATCGAATCAATCCTGCACGATAACGGCAAGTTATGAAGGTGTGTCCGCCACACACAATATTACGATCGAAAACGTTCCAACAAACAATACACCGATTGTTGATTTCAGCTATACTGCACGGAGAAAAAAAGTCACTTTTACCGATCACAGTACGGATACTGATGGAACGATTGTGTCCTGGCTTTGGGATTTCGGCGACGGCACCTATAATATTACTCAAAATCCTGAGCATAGGTTCGCTAAGTTCGGAAATTATTCGATCACCCTTACTGTTACCGATAATGAGGGTCTAAGCAATTCTATCTCGGGAAATGTATCTATCACCAAATAGGAATTTTAGAAAGTTGGTGGAAAGGCGCGGAGGGTCTCTCACGCCGGCAACGGGGATTCAAATCCCCCTGGGGTCGCCATCAATAATAACAGGCACTTAGATATTTCTCTGGGTGCCTGTTTTTATTTGTGTGAATTGTAATAACCAACGCTATACTCAACATTTAGCTTTAAAAATACTTAATAAAACCTGCCTATTGATTAATAATTGCAATATTAAACTTGTTTATTTTGTGATACAATGTGTTCATAATATTTCTAAAATGGCACTGGTTAAACATTACACTTGGGGTATTAGTTTAAAAAGTTCAGAGGCCCGACAAGGGGGAACCTAATGAAATACCGCCGAAATGTATCGAGTTATCTAGCTGGTATCATTATTTTTTTTATCCTCACCTTTCAGCACGCCCTTTCAATCAGCAATGAACTCATTGTACCCGTTGAGCACTTCCCACCGTGGATAATCGTCGAACAAGAAGAAGTGACCGGAATTAACATTGAACTGATAAAGGAGGTTGCGCGACGGGCAGGATTGACGCTAACTTTCAAAATTTGCCCATGGAAGCGGTGCCTCAAGATGATGGAAACCGGCGAAGGCGATCTGATGACAAGCCTGCTTAAGCGTCCGGAACGGGAGGCTTATATGTATTATGTAGAACCTCCCTATAAGACCAAGTCTACGAAAACATTTTATGTTAAAAAAGGGAACGGGGAGACTATCCGATCTTATGAGGATCTCTACGCCCTGCAAATCGGTGTGGTCAGAGGAACAAAATATTTCGAGCCTTTTGACAGTGATCCCAAGTTAAACAAGGATGGGGTTGCCTCTGATGTTCAAAACCTGCGGAAGTTGGAAAATGGACGACTGGACGGTTTGATCGGAACGGAATCAAATATTGACTATCTGATCTTTAAGCAAGGGCTCCAAGGAAAATTCGACAAGACCACCTTCAGATGGGACAGGAAATTAGATGTCTACATGGCCATCTCAAAGAAATCTCCCTATGCCCGTCAGTTGCAGGCTTTTAACGATATTGTCAGCGACTTAGTGGCTGAAGGTTATGTCAATCAGATCATCGAATCATTTTATAAGCCAGCCAAAAAGTGACGCTTTTTTCTGCTCCAATGCACCACCGAACCTGAATATTATATCTTATACACTCTCAATAATCAGTCTAATTGAAAATTGAGTAAATAATGTTACATTGTGGCATGCTCTTCACAATATCTATATAAATTTATTCTTAAAATCTCGCAATTGTATTCTACCTGATGTCTAACTCCTGTGAATTCAAAACATTATACCTATCACTACTTTGTGGCATAATATTTGCTGAGATATCTTTCGAACCCAAAACGGAGGTGCCTATGGAAAATCTCTCATTACGCCCGTATTGAACTTGGGCCCTGTATGTAAGGTTCAATGCGGAGATAAAAATACACCTGGAACCCATTCGTCGACGTTAATTTTAACGCTTTGCAAAAATCAAATCTTACACCTGAATGCCAACCGGTAGGGGTGCGCCCAAGCACCCCTACTCCATTCCCCGCTTCGGCCGCATTTTCCGTTTTTTAATAAGCACTCGCAGCAATTTGATCATCAGGGCGATTAAACAACGCCATCTAGTTTTTCCTAATTTCCGGTTGTACGCAACCTGAAGCTATGCTAAAAGATCCTTATTGATTTAACCATGTATATAGGTATTGCATGAAATTTTTGCTTGCTTGTACAGGTATGCTTGCCCTACTCGCCATGGTTGGCTGCTCGAATGTAAGCCCGGATGCGGTTGAACTGAATGTGGATTTTACCTGGGAAGGCTTTGTTCCCTGCGGACCCGGCACGCACCCAGAGATTCGGGTCAGTGGAATCCCCGCTGAAACCAAGGTCCTTATCGTAAAACTGACCGATCATGGATTGTCGCATGGTAGACAATCGATTCCATACGATGGTACCGGTATTATTCCAAAACACTCATTGGACAGAATAGAGACGCCCTGCCCCATCGGTGATCCCGGTAAGTATAAATACAAAATATTGGCGGCGAATCAAGATGAAGTCATCATCGGTTCCGGGAGCTTGACACGATATTACCCTGAAAAAAAGTAAACCCTAATCTTATTTAAAATTCATGACAAAAAGCCGGGCTCATTTTTTGACCCGATAAGTATCCCGGCCATCTATAAGGATATAGCCCCCCTGTGCTTTTCCCTGTCCAGCCATTTGACAATCATATCCATTCTGACATGATGATTGTGTTCCGGCCTAATCAATTTAAAAATTCTTTTTAAGTTCTTTACTTCAAAACCTTTTCATATAAAATATAATCTATAGGGATTGTTAGAAGAACGTTCCGATTGTAAAAAAGAAGGAGTATCGGTATAAACCGGGCGCTTCAAATTTCTAGAGTACCAAATCAAAATTATTCAAAGGATAATAGCATGGCCAAAAACAAATGGGTATTCGTTGCAGGGGTACTGCTGCTGGCAGCAATTTTTGCGGGATCGATTTTATTTCAGCAACGCAATGATGCGCAACGGCGCTGGCAGGAGAGCCAAGATCAGATTAGCCAGCTTAACCAAGAAATTCAGTTTTTAAATCAAACCCTGCAACAGCAAAAGGATCAGTTAAGCATTCGTGCGGATCTTTTACGGAAAAAACAATTGGAATTGCAAACAGCCCACCAACAACTACAGCAGGCCCATGGTGAAATGAATATGTTGCGGGAAAATTTGTCATCCCTTGAAAAAAAGATTGACGGCTTTATGGCCGAACGGAACCAGCTATTGGAAAATCACCAAAGTTTAACCATGCGCTTGAAGGAGCAAGCGACGATACTAAACCAAAGATTGACTGATCTTGAAAGTGAAATCCAAATCCTTCAAGCAGAATTGGCAGACCAGGATAAAAAATTAGCCGAATCAAAAGAATCATACGGAGCTTTGCAATCCGAAGCTGAGCACCTTCGCAAGGATCTCTCAGACACTAAAGAATCGGCTGGCATGCTTGAAGCTCATAGAAAATCCATGAAGGAAGCACACGAGGCGCTGGTAAGCGGTTTAAAAAAGCAACTCGATTCCAAAGAGGCCTCGATTGAAGAATACCGAGAGAAACTCAAGGTCACCTTTGTTGATCGAATTTTATTTGGATTTTCTCAAATACGCATAAGCCCTGAAGGAAAGGATGCATTAAGCCGGTTGGCCGACATCCTTGCCACGGTACCAAAAGGCATGATTAGTATTGTCGGCCACTCAGACAACATTCCCATAGCTCAGGAGTATCGATATCGCTTTGCTTCTAATTGGGAACTGTCCAGTGCCAGGGCCGCGGCCGTTGCCCGCTACCTGCTGGAACACGGTGACCTGGATCCTTCCAAAATAGAAGTTATTGGACGATCGCAGTATCAGCCCTTGGCCAAGAATGATAGCAAAACCGGAAGGGCTCAGAATCGCAGGGTGGAAATTATCATAAAACCGGATTTATCGCCGCATGAGTAAAATTGTATAAGTCAGGGTTTGGGGAGTTTTTCAATCAAATCCTTATTCGTAAAACTGATTGTCCTGACCGTGATGTTGCTGGGCTTGCCTATGGCCGGCATCCTGATATCAGGCCGCCCTATGGCAATCTATCTGGAATTCCCGCCGGAGACACGATTTATTCAGCAAGCACCTTTCTCCTGGGTTGCTTTTGGGTGCTATACCATTTTCACCCTCACCGCTCTGATTCTTCTGTTTTTACCATTGCTTCGAAAACAGCCTGCTACCGTCAAACATGATGCTGTCATCCGGCCACTTCCCTGGTGGGGATGGCTGTCCCTGTTTGCATGTATGCTTTTTTGGGCCATTGCCTGGAATCGATTTGCCATTTTAAAATGGTTTCAATCCCATACGTTTGCCCCCCTGTGGATATCTTTTATCGTTTTCCTGAATGCATTGACATTTCGCCGTACCGGTCAAAGTTTGCTGACGCATAAAACCCGTCTTTTCCTAATACTTTTTCCATTAAGCGCCGCTTTCTGGTGGTTTTTCGAATATTTGAACCGATTTGTGCAAAACTGGCATTACGTGGGGGTCAAATTTGAAGCGCTTGAATATTTCCTGTATGCCACAATTTCATTTTCGACCGTATTGCCTGCTGTTGCCAGCATGCATGCGTTTCTGCGCGGCTATACAGGTTACCCGATCAATTATTCAGGATGGATCAACGTGGATGTTAAAGACCCCAAACGCCTGTCATGGTCTGTCCTTGTGATTGCCGGTCTCGGACTGGGTTTTATCGGGATTTTGCCTGATTACCTGTTCCCGCTGCTGTGGATCTCACCCCTGTTGATTGTGGTTAGCCTACAGACCATCCTGAGAGAGGCGCACATTTTATCTGATCTATCCCATGGAAACTGGGTTAGCGTAATATCATATCCACTGGCGGCCCTGGCATGCGGCGTTTTTTGGGAGATGTGGAATATTTACAGTTTGGCAAAATGGGAGTACAGCATACCCTTTGTACACCGTTTTCAGGTATTTGAAATGCCAATTTTGGGATATGCCGGCTATCTGCCGTTCGGGCTTGAGTGCGGGGTAGCGGTGATGACGGCGGAGGCTTGGATGATCAAAGGCAGACTGATATGAGCTTTTATCCGCTTATATATCATACGGAAAAAGGACCAGTTTACTTTTGTGTCGATCAATCGACATCTTAAACCGTCCCAGGTAGTCCATTCCCAATATACCGTGGACGGTCGGCCTATCCGGAAATACGAGATATACGCCAATCCTTAAATCTTTCATGGCAGTATCGCCGATATTTATTTTCTGAAGTTTCACGAATGGCACCTCAATCTCAATTCCCCCGACCAGCCTGACCGGATGAACCGGGTCACCTTCCTCAGGCTGGATGCCCAATCGACTGGCGATTTCCGGATGAATAACGGTACAGGTTGCCCCGGTATCCAGCAGAAGGGTAACCCACTCCTTCTGATTCAGAAATGCTTTTACGTATAGTTTATTCCCCTGGACTTGTAAGGGCACCAGGCTTTTGGTTGGCGGCGATTCCACTTTTGGCAAAAATTCCAGCATCGTTTCGCATTTTTCCACCTGATTATCGATCCGCCATTGGGGAATATCGTTATAATCGGACTCCCTAATTTCTCTCCACAATTCCAAAGCTTCAAGGCAACTTTTTTCCGCCCGGATGTAATCCATTTGATCGTAATAGTATCTTGCCGCACCCTGCTTCTTGATGGCATCATTATAAATCGTTGCATTGCTGCACGAAAGTATACTGATGACCATGAGCGCCACTGCAATTTTATTGAACCGTAGAATTTCGGGATTCTTTTTATCCATTCACGACCGCCGTTTGATGTAGACTAATCCGTTGATACCAGTGTTTGCAAATCATCCTGCAGGCCTTTTCTGTAAACGATATCTTCAATCAGGCCGTGTATGGTCTCCCCGGTTGAATAATTAGCATGGGTCACCCATATACCCCGGTATTCCAGGATATTTCCATTGGCCGCATTAAAGACCGTGATCTTTAAATTACATGGCCTCGTAAGCCATCTTGTTATGTAAATACTGCCGCTTATAAATACACTTTTCCCAAACATATCGATTAGGTAATTGACGCAATCCCTGTTTTCAAAACAATCAGGCGCTAGAGGTTGCGCTAATTGTTCTTCAGTCACATAATGGGGGATGGTGTTTGGAAGGACTCTTTGGACTTCACAAAATATTGAATGTGCCGATGTATTTAAAATCGTATTCATATGGCCTGCTGAAAAGCTGTACTGGGGCGGCTCCGCTGTTTCCTGCTCGGTAAAGGGCAATACGACCGCTTGTTGAATGGTCTTGTTAACAATGCTCTTTTTCTCATATTTGACCACTTGAGATGCTGCCAATTCATCGTCCAAATAGGCGCTCACAGTTAATTCGTCCGGCATATCATCCTCTGCGGCAATCTCAGGCATACGGACTTGAAACCGGTAGTATATGTTGGGCTGAATGGTCATGTTTTCAACAGTTTTGGTATAAAACACTTTTTGAGTGTCACCGATTTCAATTTTCAGATTGTGATCCTTTGATTCGGAAATCGGTCCCCAACCGACGATAACAACAAAATTTCGGTCGGATTTATAGAGGGTATCGATGTTCAAATAGGAGGATAGCAATATGCTGTCCATCGGCTTGGTGGCTACGATTTTAAACCTGCTCGGCTTGTGGCTGCAGGCACTCAACCCCAGGATAAAAACCAATACCGGCAAAACCAGGTATGTTCGGAAAGGAGCTACCGTTGTTTTCGTTTTCATTTTTTACTCCTTAAGTAACCCCGAGCCTTAAGTTCAACAATCATGTGGCAATTCCAATCCAAGCAACAGACAACAACCACCGACCCACTCGGGGGCGTATGATTAGTGCATACGATCATGAACACAGTCTAATTTAAGTGCGCAGCAAACGAAAGTGCTAAAAAGCATTTGGGAATGCTAACTTATGAATTATGATATTGCTGTCGTTGAATCCAGAAAACTCATCAGAAGTTGAGTACCCAATCGTGGTTTCGACTCTAAATCTAAAATGGTTGATGCCCCATCTCAGATGCCTGCAATAGATTTTCATAATCCTACCGACGTTATAGTCGTAAAGCGATTTATTTATATTTAACTTGAGCTTGTAATTGCCTAGAATCATCCCGGAAATATTAATAGCGAGTTGTATTGAATCTTTGGTTTCTAAGACTTTATATAAACTGGATGGAATTTTTGCCCGAACAATCAGATGCCCTTTTTTCATTTGGTAGCCATCAGCAATATCCAAAGGTTTGTTTAGGTCGTCCCATTCATAAATAGTCGATGCCCTACAAACGCTTAACGACAACAAACACGCGCCGAAGAGCGTCGTCAAAAATAAAAGTCTGGCGATCCTCTCGGATAAAATCATAGCCGCATCTCAATTAGGTGGGAAAACTGATTTTATATTATAAACTATAATTGAAGTAAGGTCTACTATGGATTTAAAATTTGGGAGTGTTCTAGGGAACCTATGTGCTTGACGTGTGTTGTTTCAATTGGACTTTCTATGGTTTTGTCGTGTCAGTTATGCTTGTATTCCTTGGTGTTTTCCACCCATGATGCAATGATGTTTCGGTATTCATCATCAACATTATTAAATCCGATGCCCAAAGCCAGGTCATTGTCAAAAGTCACCTTCTTGATGCGGCCTTGAAATTTTCGGATACCATCTAGACCCAACACCGGAAATTGCAGGGTAACATCCCCTGCTTTTTTGTTAAGTAATTCTTCCAATTGCTCGATTGAATTGGTTCTGAATTTACATCCGGCCACACTGATATCGGTGACAATTCCTTTCACCTCAATATCCTTATAAGATAACGATGCCGGTATATAGCTATTGATTCTGGGAGAATTTCGATACTCGATCTTCTCGACAACGTCGGGATACGAAAGGTAGGTTACTTTGAAGGGCTCTTCATTGGTGCCAAGAATGGTGGCCCCGAACCGGTAAATATCTCCCAGGTGCTTATAGCGAACCACCAGAGAAGTACCTTCCGATATTAAGTTCTCACTACTAAGGATGGTGGGCGATTTGATTATCAAAAAAGCTTCGGGTTTCAGGCCGATGAGGTAACTCGGAAAAAAGCCTTTGACGCCTTTGATTTTCAGAAACAAATCCGCCGCTAAATCGATATTCAACTGGCGGCTTTGATTTTTTTTCAATTTTCTTTTTCGGGCCATGAAAACCTCCAAGGCGTGTAAGATGAGTTAATACCTGGTTTTGTATTTTATTAATTACGCATTAAATTTCACGCTACATTCAGGTATCATTTTGGCTTGATCTGTGTATGATCCACCATAAAAGGTGTATGCCGGACGGCCACACTGCCTTTTTTTACCCAGATACGGGTTATGTTCACGCTCTCGCCTTCCAGGTTGCTGATACTTGGCAACCGTTCCAGGTAGTGGACATCCTTTTGATTGAACTCCAGATACGTGATGTGCGTACTATAGGGGTCCAGCACCAATATCAACTTCTTCCGCTCATGGGGATGTTTCTGCAGCGCACCGCTAAAAGGTACATGCGTTCGGATGATGGCCAACCGGTCCTTGGGGGTCTTGTATTTTTCGATTTCAAGCCGTTCGGTCTTTTGTAGAAAGGTGTCGGAGATCATTTTCTTACCTCGGCTCTTTTGCGATTTCTCTGGTAAAAACGCTTATGCGGTTGTGCGGTTGAATTTTGACTGAAAACTTATAATATCTTTTTATATTGGCAGGTTATGTTATTTTAATACCTATATTTCGTTACCATTGTCAAGCTTTTCTTTGTTTGCCTGTTGTAACCTTTCCGCTACGTTCTGCGTCTTTCATGTAAGTTTGGTAATATTAATCTATAGATGGACCCGGAAAACCCGGTGATCGCCGGCAAAGGGGGCAAAGGAGGAATCATGGACTCAAAAACGCAGGTAATGGTGGCATTGGGCGCAGCAGTGGGTGTAAACTGTATTCCCTGTTTTGATCATTTATATGGCAAGGCCATGGAAGTTGGACTCGCGGAAGAGGATATTCGTGAAGTCGTTGCCACCGCCTACCAAGTCAAAAATGGCGCTGCAAATTCATTAAAAAGCGCCATTGATGAACTGGTTGACCCGGTGGACAACACGGAACAGCCTTGCTGTGAACCGGCGGCGGCAAGTTGCTCATGCTGAACCAGGCAATTAATCTAATCGCTTGAACCGCGAAGGCGAGCGCATTCCCCGTAGTTAGCTGCGGGGTTAGCGAGCGAACCCAAAATGATAGAATTCCACACGGTGAAGATTCCCTGTAGCCTGCTACAGGGTACTCTTCAATTTGGCTGGACTCATAACGACTGAAAGCGCATTCGGGGCTGACCCTTAATTCCACAGATCTGGATTGCTTTTTGGATAAAGGGTTGGCCCGTTGCCAAGGAACATGATCCCCGATACGAATTTTGGACAGGCCCATATTCCCGCTTTGAACAATGTGATTCAGCCATATGCGCCTAAATACCTACTGAATACTGACGCTAGTTTTTTTGCCGCGCCGAAAACTTCACACTCACATGCCCAAACCCGCCGCATTGCACACCATTGTCAAAACAGCCCACATTGGTAAATTTCAGCTTGTTGGGATCCAGACCTTGAAAGATGAATTCCTGGGCGCCATAAACAATCGGCATAATGGAATTGAGCAAATACACGCACAGCTTGGAGGGAGATTCCTGACACATGACGGAACCGTCGGCGCTGATTTTAATTAACTGTCCTTTTTGATGCTGACAGGCACAGCCATGGGCCTCTTCTACCTCAAAAATTAATTCCGTTCCGGCAACCTGCGGCATTTTGTCGATGACCTGCAAGTACTTGGGATTTTCGATGACCTTCTGCATGTCTTCATCATCGTAATTGAAAACTGCCTGGGCTAATTCCAGCAAATCGTTGCTTGAACTCATGCTATCCTCCTTTTTGTAAAATTACCTGCTTTATTTTTTTGACCGGCCGTCCGGTCATTATAAATAAAAAAATATATACACTAGGTCCGAATGCCATTCAACAAAGCCTCAAAGAAAGTTTCAGACGCATTTTCTACATCAAAATCATCTTTTAAAATCATACGGTGCAGGCACAGGCCGTCAATCAATGCCAGGAAGGTGCCCGCCATGATGCCCGGATCTATCTCTTTTTTTATCATTCCCGCGTCCTGGGCGCTGCTTACAATTGCTGCTAAGGATTCCTTTGATTCAGCTAAAAAAGATCGGAAATTCTCGAGAAACTCTCGTGAACCTTCATGGCTGACCGACCAGCGCCAGATATCAATATAAATGATCATCATCTGCTGGAAGGTATCGCCAAGCTTTGACCCCTCCTTTAAAAGTGTATGCAATTGCTCCAGAGGGTCCTTTACATGGCCAATTTTTGCAGCCAGGAGCTCTGCCCAGCCCGCAAACATTAGCTGTACAATCTCATTGAGGATATCTTCCTTGTCTTTGAAATAATCATAGAAGGTCCCCTTACCGATGCCCACATGTGCCGTGATCTGGCGGATAGGCGTGTTCTCAAAGCCCTGTTGGGCAAACAAAGCCATGGCCTTGGTGGCAATCTCTTTTCTTCTGGCTGATTTATCGACAATTTTCGGCATGGCATTACTTTATTCTGACCGAACGACCGGTCATTTTTCCATGAAGTTAACCAATACCGGATAACTTGTCAAGCAAAATAGAAAACTCCCAAAAGTGTACCAAATAGCCGGACTCAGGTGTAATGGAATATACCAAACTCCAATAATCGATTGATATCTTGTTATTTGTAAAACAGACGCTTGCAATGATCGGTACAATTCATACTTTTATAATTATGTCATCCTTTGAAATAAAAGGCAGCGTTCTTCGGAACTTATCAAAACACAAGGGAGAACCGCCATGTACAACAAAAACCAACTCTGTGAAAAAATTACGACTTTATTCCCGGACATCGGCCAATGTTGCATTGACATAAATGCCGAATACGATAAATCCCAAAAATACTGGATCGTTTACCTGAAAAAAGGGGATCGTTTAATCAAGCACTTTCTACCGGCTAAAGATGCGGATGCATGCCTGCAAGGAAAGCAGTGTGTCGGGCTGGGGATCGATATCGCTCAATTCAGAATCTGATCATCAGTGAGTGTCCAATGATGCTTCCGTTTTCAAAATTTTATGTGTTCATGGGCTACATTTCGTCGGTTTCGCAGTATTTGGCGGAATGGTCTTGTGTTTTGAAAATTATGGCTTGAGCGGCCGATCAGAAATCCGACAATCAATTTGCACGTTATTCCAATTCTCTGCCCATGCCCAGCAAGGCATCGATCATTTCGGTATTGCGTTTGGCATGGTCGGCCGTACCCTGCCAGACCTCACGTCCGGATTCAAGTACACAAACTCGGTCAGCGGCCCCCAGGGCCCTTTGGGTGCTTTGCTCCACCAGTAGAATGGTCAGGCCTTTTTGCTTGAGCTCCGTTAGCGCATCATAGCAGATATCGATCATCTTGGGCATGAGTCCCAGGGAAAGCTCGTCCACCATCAGAAGACGCGGTTCGGACATCAGGGCCCGGCCGATTGACAGCATCTGCTGTTCTCCTCCGGAAAGGGTCCCGGCAGGTTGCTTCATCCTTTCACCCAACCTCGGAAACAGGGACAGCACCGTGTCAATACCTTCCCGGTTTTTCTGCAAGGGCTGCCGATACCCGCCTACAATTAAATTCTCTTTGACGGTCAGGTTGGGAAAAAGGCGTCGCCCCTCCGGCACCACGGCGATGCCGGCTCGAACCCGATCCATAGGTGTCCATTCGGTGATATCGCTTTCTTGGTAAATGATGCGGCCGCCCAGGACTGTTACGTGACCGGCGATACACATGATTGTGGAAGACTTGCCCGCGCCGTTGGCCCCCAGCATAGCCGAGATCTTCCCTTCAGGGATTTCAAGCGTCAGTTCGTGTATGGCGGTCATATCCCCATATCCGCAGCGCAAAGAGTCCAGCCGCAGCATATTATTCTTCCTTTCCCACATAAGCGGCCCGAACGGTTCGGTCTCGCATGACCTCCCGGGGAAGCCCGTCAGCAATCTTACGGCCATTGTCGAGGACCACCAGGCGATGACTGACCCGTAAGACCTCTCCCAGGTTGTGCTCGATCATGACGACGGTCAGCCCTTGCCGATTGATTTCCGCCACCGTATCTGCCAGACGGGCGGCCTCCACATTGTTCAAACCGGCCAAGGGTTCATCCAACAGCAGAACTTTGGGTTCCAGGGCCAATGCCCGGGCTACTTCGAGCCGCTTGGCGACGCCCAACGGCTGGCCCACGACACTTTTTTGGGCGACGTCCTCGATACCCACCAGTTGCAGATATTTACTGGCCCGGTCTCTTTGGGCAGTACGGTCCTGTCGCAGCATTGATTTAAAAATTTTTCCGATAACGCGGTGACCGGCGGTCAAGGCTACATTGTCCAGAACGGTCATGGAACGAAATGGCCGCACAATCTGATGCGTTAATGCCAGACCCAAACGGGCTCTTTTGTGGGTGGGCAGGTGCGAAATATTCCTTTCGGAAAGAAAAACCTGAGCCGCCTGGGGCCGGATAACACCGGTAATCGTTCGCATCATGGTCGTTTTACCGGCACCGTTGGGTCCGATTAAGCAAAGAAACTCACCGGCATTCACCTGGAACGACACGTCATCGAGTGCGACGACGCCGCCAAAACGAACCGTGACATGATTGACATCCAGGATCACACTCATCAGCCTGCCTTTTTCTCAGCGTTGAGGTGAATTTTTTTAACGAGGTTTCGGGCTAAACCGGCAAGACCTTCGGGCGAAAAGCGCATAACCGCAAAAAGCAGCGTACCATACAGCAACAGTTTGTAGTCACTCACAAATCTGAAAAACTCCGGCATCAATGTCAGGATTACGGTTGCCACAATCACGCCAAATACTGATCCAATGCCACCCACAGCCACCATGGACAGTACGGAGATGGAAGTGATGAATCCAAAGTCATCCGGCATCAGAAAACGGGCAAAATAGGTATACAGCCCCCCGGCCACACCGGCCATGGCTGTCCCCATGGCAAAGGCTGCCAGTTTATAGGCACCCACATCCACACTCATTACCCGCGCGGTATCTTCGTCATCCGCCACAGCATCAAAGGCAAATCCCATCCAAGAGCGCTTAATCCATAGGCTGAATACAGTAAACAGGGCGACTAGAATCAGCACCGTAACCAGATAACCGACTTTGCCGAGTCCGGATGAAGGGATCCCGGAAATACCCAACTCCCCGCCCAGAAACTCCTGCTGTCTGACGATGCCCAAAAATAAAAACCCCACGCCCATGGTGGTAATGGCCAGAAAGTCGTGGCGCACCCGCAGGCTGGCCAGCCCCACGATTAATCCCACCACGCCGGCCAGGATCATACCGGCCGCTATGTTGATGGGCAGAGGCATGCCGGCCTTGGCCAGTAAAGCACAAGTGTACGCTCCGACCCCATAGAAAGCAGCATGCCCCAGGCTGATCTGGCCGCAGAACCCGCTGATCATATTCAGACCGAGCGCCAGGATGATATTGATGCCTACGATTGTGGCGAGGCTGATTTCATAAATTCCCATGGGTCATCTCCCGCTAAACAGGCCTTGCGGTCTGATCATCAAAACGACAATCAGGAATGCAAAAGCAATGGCATCTCGATCCAATATATTCCCGATATAAATGGTCCCGAAAGCTTCGATCACACCCAGCAACAGGGAGGCAATCAGGGTTCCTTTGATATTACCCAAGCCACCCAGCACAATGATGGCCAGTGCCTTGTAGGCCGGCACGGCGCCCATGGTAGGCTCCACCAGGTTGCTCAGCAGTGAAACAAATATACCGGCCACCGCCGCCAGGCTGGAACCGATAAAAAAATTCAGATAGCGCACCTTAATGGTGTCGATCCCGAATGATTCGGCTATCTGAGGATCATCCACAGTGGCACGCCAGGCAATACCGGTGCGTGTTTTCTGTGACAGGTAGGACAAGGTGCCCAGTAAGACCACCGCCGCAATAACCATACCGAGTTCGGCAGCACGCAGCTGAATACCCAGAAAAGCGACCTGGGACTGCAACGGCGGATTTGTGTATGATAGTCCGTAAGGTCCAAAAATCAGTCGATAAATCTCCTCCATGGCCACGAATAGGCCAATGGAGGCAATTAAGGCCACATGCGGGGGCTGATCCAGGATGGGTTGATAGCACAGACGGTAGATCAACATCCCCGCCAGGCCAACCAGTAGAGCAGAGGCGAGGATGCCCAAGGCCAGATTTCCGGTGGCATTGATAACGAGTAAGCCCACGTAGCCGCCCAATGCAAAAAGGCCGGCATGGGCTACGTGTAATATACGCAGTAAACCATAGACCAACGTCAGGCCCACCGCGATGACGGCATACATGCTGCCGTGTATCAATCCCTGCACAAACAGTTCCAGGTACAATACTCGCCCCTTATTCAATCGAAATTATGAATCAATGCAACACGACTTTGATCTGCCGGGTCGAAAGATTGAGCTTTCTATCTCGACATTTAATGCATCGTGTTGGGCTAATTACTTGGCGGCGCCAGCAGTGCGGCATCATCGATGATTGAATGCCGGTGCCAATTTCCGTTTCGAACCACCTGATTCTGAACAGCCTTCATAACCTCTCCCAATGCATTGAAAGAGATCGTACCGGTGGAAACCTTCAGGTTGGTACTGGCGATGGCGTCCCGCAATGCTTGCGGGTTGGTTGATCCGGAGCGTTTTAACGCATCAGCCGCAACCAGGATGGCTGTATGAGCCGAAGCGGCTACCATGTCTGCCTTGAATCCGGCCTTTTGTTCGAACGCCCGAATAAAATTCTTGGTCTCAGGCACCTCGGAATCCCGGTCCAGGCTGGTGGTGATGATGACGCCCTCGGCGGCCGATCCTGCGATTTCAATAAACTTCTGAGAGTCGTAGCCTTCCTGTCCGATGATGGGTACGCTGACCCCAGCTGACCGCAGTTGGCTTACCAGAGGACCGGCGGTAAAATAATATCCGGAAGCATAAATCGCCTCTGGTTTGTCTGCCTTCACCTTGGCCACGATGGAACCGAACTGTCGGTCCTTGATGGAGTATTGATATTCGTTGACAACTGACAAACCATAGTCGGCGGCTTTACTTTTGAAACCGGCTGCCAGGGACTTACCGAAATCATTTTGCAGCGTAATCATTACTACGCGCTTTTTCCCTAAAAGATTGCCGATTAGCTTGGCACCGCCGCGCCCCTGGACTTCCCCCAAAAAGGACGTGCGGAACACATAATTTCCGGCACGGGTGATGTCCGGATGAATGGCATAGGCTGAGATGTAGGGAATGCCGGCTTCTTGAAAAACATTGGCCGCCGATCGGGTTGGCCCGGAATAGCTTCCGGAAACGCCTATGACCACCCGGTCCTGCCCGATAAGCTTGTTGGCGATCGGGATTGCCTGGGCTGCCTTGGCCTGGTCGTCATAGATAACGAGTTCCAGCATTTTGCCGTCGATGCCGCCGGCAGCGTTTACCTGTTCCACCGCCAGTTTGGCACCTTCGGATGAAGACTTACCGTCTGAGGCGGCAAACCCGGTCAAGGGTGCATTAAAACCGATCTTGATCGTGTCTGCAGCCTGGGCACCCCTCAGCCCGATCAGCACAGTCATCACAACCGTCAGTAAAATTAGCATATTTCTTTTGTTCATTGCGACCTCCTTTTACGTCGATATCCCCGGATCCAGATGGCCCGGATTTGGTTGAACATTGATGTAATGACACCGATTTTTTTTTACTATTTCTACCTGAATACTGAACGACCCGGAGGCCTATTCAAGCGATATTGCAAAACACACTGGAACCGTCGACGATATAAACGTCTGCCGAAGCACCACAGGCCCTGGCCAGCTCTTTAAAGGCCCGGGGGCTGAAGGTTGTGGCCTTGAATCCATCTTTACATACAATTATGCCATTCCCGGTCGCCGCCTCATCAATGGGTCCCAATAGGCCTTCGGCAGACTGCTGGCGAAACCAGTCTAAACGGTGGGGCCAAAACGCTTCGGCATAACTGGACAAGAGGATTCGGCCCGACGGTTTGACCACGCGTAAACATTCATTCAGCAGATTTTGGGCTGGCACCTTGCAGGCGCTGATAAAATTTTGAACCCCGAATACCAAATCAAAACTGTGCCCCGCCAGGGCCAGCCGGCCGGCATCCATCACCGCCCAATTCAGATCCGGATATCCATCCCTGGCCGATGCCACATTGCCCGGGGCACTGTCGATTCCCCACCCCATCCCGGCAATGCGGGCCAAAGGTGCCAGGACGCGGCCATATCCACAACCCAACTCCAGAATTTTAGCACCCGGCCTGATCCAGGCAGCCAGATGATCGATCTCCGCCTGAAGATATTGACGCACACGCGTATCAGCGATTGCGTATATGCGCCTCAGAATATCCGGGTTTATTTTGGTGGCATAATATTGCCGGCTCATATGATAACGCTCAGATGACTCTGATTACTGTTTTTTAATATAACTGTAAATAATTAAAAAAGTCTAGTTACGAATCTTAATCGAACCCAATCCAGAGCGTCTTCCCGGACAACGCATTAAACATAACATGCTATTATTCATAATATAATTGAATTGACTTTATATGTATTTAATTGTATAGACAATACGTAACGAGGTTGTCAAGCGAAGAAAAACAGTTTGGAAATCAAAATTTCAATTCCAAAGCCCGTTTTCTAAAAAAAGTACAACGAATCTGTTATGGTACGCAAAATCCCCAAACAGAAAGTTACGAAAAACCGGATCGGCCAGGCGCTTTACAGGCAAGTCAAGAATTATATCCTGGATCTGATCCGGTCCGGTAAGCTGCAGGTAGGCAACCGAATCCCTTCCGAGTCTGAGCTCATGCATGCGCTGGGGGTTTCACGCATGACCGCCCACCGGGCGGTGAGGGAGCTAGCCGAGGAAGGATATTTGGTACGCAGTCAGGGGGTGGGAACCTTTGTTTCCATGCACCGGTCCCAGGGCGCACTGATTGAAATCAAAAGTATCGCCGAAGAAATACACAGCTCCGGCGGTAAACATTCATGTCATGTGGTCCTGCAACGGGAGGAATCAGCATCCCCGGCCATTGCCGATGCCATCGAAATTATCAAGGGCAAACCGGTTTACCACACCATTTTAATCCATAAAGACAATGACCTGCCCATACTCCACGCGGACCGGTATGTGAACCCGGCCGTGGCTCCGGACTACATTCTTCAGGATTTTAACGCCATTACGCCCACTGAATATCTGGTGGGTGTGGCTCCGGTGGAAGAGGCCGAGCATACAGTCGAGTCCCTGATACCGCAAACGCAAATCCGCCGGCTGCTCAAAATGAGTAAAAACGAACCCTGCCTGGTTTTGCACCGCAAGACCTGGTCCTTCGGCAAGGTTGCTACGGTCAGCAAACTCACCTATCCCGGCAATCGATTCCGACTGAGCGGCCGTTTTAAAACCGGATCCATTTCAGTTGCCAGCCCGGCCTGATATTGACACGCCCAAACCTGGTTCTTCGGGTACGCTGATGCAGTTATCGGTTTGACGGTATGGGCAGATGGCGCCTCACCCAGGCCAATCAGTCCTGCGTCGGTTTCCACTTCGATGATTGCTTTGGATGTACCCGGATAGTAGCCCCCGGTCCAAAAAATGGGTACTTCCAGGGGAATGTTAACCGAAGTGACCCTAACGTTTGTAATCTTCATGGAAACCTCCTGACGCGCCCGAGTCGCAACTATCGGTATCGGAATCGCTGCCGGGATCGAAATGTAAGTAGGGGCAGGCCTCGTGTCTGCCCGTTCTTGCGAATTGTCTGCCGTTTGACGGGTACCCACAAGGGGCACCCCTACTCACAATGCCTTTCGCCCGAAGGCAAAAGGGTCCCCTTTCAAAAAATCGCCAAGCGATTTTATTCCCATGACGCCTGCATCTCATCCAGGGTCTTTAGGGTGTCTGTGGAAAGCGGCTTTGGTCGATGCGCTAATTTGGCCAATGTTTCCTGCTGGAGCCGATCCTCAAAAGAAAGGGAGCCATTGGATTCCCATTGCGCGTAAACCGTTCGGTCGAATATGGGCGAGTATTTCATCTTCCTGAAGTTGTCGAGGGTATGTGGTTCCTGTAGATAGTGCCCCCCCGGACCAACCTCATGGATAAGGTCCAACGCTAAGGTTTCGGGAGTGATCGCTATCCCCTGCATATAGTGATTCACGGAATCAACCAAATCATGAACCAGCACCATGAATTCGGGAGACGCCATGGAGCCATGGTCCATCCAACTACTGCAGTCATGCACCAGGCCCGATCCGACCGTGGCTGCCGAAAGGATCTGCAGGGCTGCCTCGGCACCGGCCTGGGCATCGCAAAACTTGGCATCAGTGGCGCCGGCAGTACCGAAAAAGGGCAACTGATAGTGCTGGGCCATCTGGGCCATGGCAGCCGTCATCAAGCTCATTTCCACGGCGCCGTATGAGAACACGGTTGTGCGCATGTCCATAATGGTTGTGAATGCGCCGTAAATAAACGGCGCCCCCTGATTTACCAGCTGATGTACCACCAAACCACTTAAGGATTCCGCACTGGCTTGCACCAAAGCCCCGGCAAATGTGGCCGGTGAACTGCCGCAACACTGGGGGGCCGGGAAATTGATTAAGGGAATGCGGTTTTTGGCACAGTATATGATCTTGTCCATGGCCGGGTCATAATAGACCAGGGGCGATATGGGCTCCGAATAATGCACCACGGTTGGAGCGGCATCAAAGTTCTCCTTGCCGCCGCATAATAACAAAGCCATGTCATAAATGTCTTTGGTACTGTTGGTGTCTTTGCAGCAGAATACGAGCGGTTTCTCGCAGTTTTCAAAAACATTGCGGGCGATTACCCGATCGGCGATATCCGCGGGAACATCGTCGGCCATGCCGATGGTCATACACCATTGGAAATTGGGAAGTGCGTCGCACAGGGCGGCGGTGACCTTGACGTGTTCGCTGGTGAATCGCTGACGTTGATGGGTTTGGGGATCCATATAGTCGATGCAGTCCAGACTGGGGCCGAAAAAACTTTTGTCTCTTTCTAAAGATACCGCCCTTCTGCCGGTTCGGGTTCCCAGGACTAATCTTGAGGGAGCTTTTCGAATCGCATCCTCTACCATCCAGCTCGGAAACCTGACGCGATCACCAACGACATGGGCTCCTGCTCCGGAAAGGATCTCCAGGGCACGCGGGTGGGTGATTTTGACGCCGGTGCGTTCCAGCACATCCAGGGTCGCCATGTGCAGCTGGGCTATTTGGTCCTCGTTGATAACCTGCAAGCGTGGTTTGAAGTATAATTCATCCGTTGTCATGCCCATTTGTTGTCTCCTTTCAAACTGAATCTTACAAAAACAATTTTTGAATTGATTTCTAAGGCGGCAAGTTGTTGGGATACCTCGAATTTCTGAATGACAGGTGATGTTAGCGGATAGGGCCGATAAATGCAAGTAGGCTAGCTGCGCCCTAATGAAAGGCAGGACGGGTTACAATGTTGCAGCGAATTTTGCATGTTCGGATGGTATCAACAACTATGTCCCCCGGGAACTTGACCTGAGAGAGTATATTTGGCATTCTAAATTTGAATTCTGCTTTACTGAAAACTTCGACATAGGATTCCATTGATGCTTACTTAAGAACTTTATTCGTGTTATATCAGCGAATTCAAATTTAAAGGAGCAAGTTCATGAAATTTAAAATTCTAGCCCTTGTCTTTATGACCCTGTTTTCCATGGAAGCATTTGCCGCGGAAGGTGACAACCTAGGCCTCGGGGTAATATTGGGCGAACCAACCGGCATCACCGGCAAGTATCTTCTTTCCGATGACAGCGCGATTGATGCCGGCGCCGGGTGGCAGACCAGCGGTGATGACAGGATTCATGTTTACGCGGACTATCTTTACCATATCAACGATCTTTTTGATGTGGGCACAGGCAGCCTGCCCTTGTTTTTCGGGGCCGGACTGCGCTTTATCAGCATTGAAGACGATGATGATGAATTCGGCATCCGTTTGCCCGTGGGGCTTGAATATATTTTTCCCAAATTGCCCATTCGAATTTTTGGAGAGGTGGTCCCGGTTCTGGATCTCACACCGGATACGGAATTTGATTTGGATGCGGGTATTGGTATTCGCTATTTCTTTTAATTGTTCTTCTCCCAATTAGCTGGAGGAAAGGGCTCCAGAATTCGGGTCAAGGGAATTCAGCTCGGGCTATATATTATCGAAATCGCTATCGGGATCGGGATCGAATTCAGTATTCTCAAAAATCATGATGTCCGGTATAGCTATCTCACCCTAAAACGCCGTGGCAGATACCGCCAACTCGGCAAACGCCTCTATTTCCTTTGCCAGGATTTCATAATCCAACAATCCTTGCCTCAATGACAAGGGCACATCCTCCGCGGCGGCTCCCGCTAATATTCCCAAAACCATACCCCGATGCACATTATCACCGCCGGCATTGGCATTGGCCAGAAGAGCGGCTTCCGGGTTAAAGCCATGCCGGACTGCCAGCGCCAGTATCAGGGGAAGGCCGTGCTCGGGATAGCAGGCAGTGGCCAGCCGGATGCGGGTCAAATCTTCTCCCTTGTAAATATCCAGCAACGAAGGAATATCCATGGGTTCATCTGCCAGGCGGGTATGCAGCAGCCACATCTCCTGGGAAGGAATGTTGCCGGGTCCCTGATGATCACGGTATTGGGCAAACAGATCTTTGCCGCTTACCCGCGGCAATCGCACCTGCCGCGAATAGTCCATGGCGGATTCAGCACCTTCCCGGCCCTGGAGCAGATCATGCAGCATGGGAACCAGAATCCCCAATGCAGCGGCATTGTTTTCGGATCGATGGGTTAAATTCTGATGCTCTATGGCAAAACCCAGCCCTTGATAGGCGTTACCGGACAGTAAACTCACCACCAACGGCCGAATCAGGCCGCCGTGGGAGCCAATGGACCAACTATGACGTTGCAGTTCGGCGCAGGCATAGGGCGGCATGCCGCGGGTATACTGTTCGAACCAGCGACGGATGTAAATCTCGGTATAGGGATCGCGGTTTTTTCCGGGTGTCGTCAGATGATGAATAAAGGCCTCGATAAAGGCCTGCGGATCATAGCGATCGGCATCAATCACCGATCGCATAAGCATACGGACCAGATGCGCACCCAGTGTGTTTTCCCCGGCCCGGAGCCCGTGATGATAATGATAGCGTTCGGAAAGCGCGGCCGTGGGATTGCCATGCTCGCTCTCGCGTTCGGTTCTGTCGATTTCAAGACGGCTGTAGCTGGTTTGATAAAATCGCGCGTGTTCATGCAGAATGTCATAGGGCCGGCCCAGGCGCCGGGCGGTTTCCACATCCGGATGGTAGCCCATGCCCACCATAAAACTTTCCGGATGCGGGTGCCTGGCGGCTTCATAGGTATTCACGCCGCCATTGAAATCCTTTTTGATATTGTCCGGGTTATAATACCAGTGAACCGGCATGGCCAGGGCATCACCGATAAACAAACCCCACAGGGCATTTTCAATCCTTTTTTTCCGCTTTTTGATATCCTGCATGGCGTCCTCTTTTTATCTATGCTTAGCGATACCTCGCTATGCTATACATTTTTGCCTTATATATCGACAAATAGGCGCTGAGTCCTTGGGTTCTTTTGAATGGGACCGACATAAAGTAATCTTATTCAAACTTGCTTCCAGAACCAGACAACAAAATAAATACAAGGCCTCCAAAAATATTTAGTTAGGAGCCATATATGACAATAAAAGGCGTCTCAAAAATAGAATTTTAGTTTAAGGTCAAGGCGGCTGCAGATCTCAACCCGCAGGGATACTGTAGTATCTTGAGGAATTGAGATCTAAGCCAACGCATAGATTAAGCTAAAAGACATTTTTGAGATGCCTTTTAGACGCCGGGGTAGATTAGGGTAATCCACCGATCCCCCGTAAACATACCCTTCCCCCAGGCCGCCTCCAAATCCGCCAGGGGTTTTTCGGCCGCAGCCTCCTTGGCGGTTTTACCCGCGGCCTTGAGCTTGTTCAAACGCTCATATGCGGTCCACAGCATCTGACGGTAATTAACCAAATCCTGTTTGCTTGCCACGGGTCCGTGCCCGGAAATGATTTTGGTATTGTCATCAGAAAGCCTTAACAGCTTGTCCACACCTTTGATCATGCCTTTAAGAGTCCCGCCGTGGTGTACATCGATGAATGGATAGAAGCCATTGAACAGCAGATCCCCGGCATGAATGACATTGGCAGTCTGAAAAACGATAAAGCTGTCACCGTCCGTATGGGCATGGGGCACATGTTTGACCATGACGGTTTCGCCGTTCAGATGAAATTTGATATTTTTAGAAAATGTCACTACGGGCAGCCCGGCCTTGTCCGTGGGCGGCTGTTTCATATTAAAAGCCCCGATAAAGGCCCCGGAAAGCAAACGTTCGCGTACATTGTGATGCGAAATAATCAAGGTGCCACCCTTTCCCAGGTTCTCGTTCCCGCCGGTGTGATCGCCATGATAGTGGGTGTTGATCAGAAAACGTGGATGGTCGCCAGCCGCGGATTTGATTGCGGCCAATATTTTGTCGGTTAAAGGCGCAAATTGATCGTCGATTAAAAAGGTACCGTCTTCACCGACAAAAAGACCGATGTTGCCGCCCTGCCCCGCGAGCATGTAAATTCCCGGTGCAACTGCGACCGTTTTGATTTCCACGTCTGCAGACAGACCTGGTGTCGCCGCCATTGTTAGGCTTATAATCAGGATAGACAGTATGGTTTTGACTTTTAGGATCATATGAAACCTCCTTATTTCCGGAAGTTTATGAAATCATGTTAGATTTATATTATACAATAAGTAATTGATACTTTGTGGTACCTTAAAAACATGGCTATTCCTTTGAACTTGTCAAGCGTATACCTAAAACTAGAACAGCATATGTAGTGGCCAACATTCCAGTGGAAGGACAATGGTGAAAGGCTTATAAAGGAAGGTAGGCAAAATTAAAAAGACCGACCAGGCTCAATGCTTGTCGGTCTATCTAAAAATTTAAAAAATAGCTGACAATAAGCACCATCAGCTAAACGATATTCTGTAAAAAAGGTTCTTATCTCACAATTTGAATTCCATCTGTGTTGCTATACGACTATAAGGACTTCGAAAAAAACCAGCTCGAGGCATTAGGTCGATTTGTCGCGGTGAATTCAAATTTAACGCATCCAGGTAACTATCTTTTCCAAGGATTTACGCCCGGCCGGTACCGGATCGCCGTCGGGTTTTCCGAAACACACCAGAGCCAGCGGCTTTTTGCCCGGTGTGACCGCCAAAATCTTGGCCAGCTCCGATTTGTCGAACAGGGTAAACCAAAGACTGCCAAGTTCCAGGGAGTGCGCCGCCAGGAGCATGTTTTGGACGGCCGCCGCACAGGCATGCTGGTAGCCCATGTACCCGTCGTCCATAAACATATCCACACCCGTTTTCTTGGGATCACCGACAACAATGACAAACACGGGCACCGTTTCCAAAAAATCGACATCGTATTTTTCCAGCCATTTCCACTCACTGGTTTCGATGGCCCACTGGCGGCAGCGTTTAACTTCATTTACAATTTTTTCGCGAACCGCTTTATCGGTTACGACGATAAACTGCCATGGCTGGGCATTGAGCGGAGAGGGTGCCCAGGCACCGGCGCGCAAAATTGTTTGCATATTTTCGTCACTCAGCGGCTCATCCAGAAAACGTCGACAACTGCGTCTATCTTGAATAGCTGTTAAAATATCCATTTCGTCCTGTATCCCTTTGTGTTTGGCGATGCGGCGATGTTCCTCATCGCGGACTTCCCTTCTCAGCAGTTTACCCACTTTGGACTTGGGCAGCATGTCTCTAAATTCGATATAAGCGGGCACCTTATAGGATGCCAGGCGTTCCTTGCACCATTGAATCAGTTCGGCGCCGCCCACGCCCCGGGCATCCTCTTTGAGGACCACGATGGCCTTGATGCGTTCGCCCACCCTGGCATCGGCAACGCCCACAACGCAGGCCCCGATCACCGTGGGGTGATCCTGAAGAGCGGCCTCCACCTCAGATGCCGATATACGATAACCCTTGTGTTTGATGATATCGGCCGAACGTTCCACATAGGTCAGGTCGCCATCCTCATCCTGGGTCACATAGTCTCCCATGCGGCAGTAAACCGTACCATCGATTTCAACACACATTTTTTCGGTTTCGTCCGGCTTGTTCCAGTATTCCTTGACGGTATAGGGCGATGTGACCAGCAACTCACCACTTTCGCCGGGAGCAACCGGATCCAAGGTGACCGGATCGACGATCAGGCATTGGCGGCTGTCCAACGGGCGGCCGATGGCGCCCGGTTTGGGCTCGGCGCCAATGCGGCTGTAGCATACATGTCCGACTTCCGTTGATCCGTATACCTGGTAGATGGGAACACCGAAATGCTCTTTCCAGCGTTTATAGACTTCGCCGGGAAGCACATCGCCACCGCAGTAGCAATAGGATATGGATTGCAGATCGTAGCGATCCAGACGATCATTTTCCAATACCATGCGATACAGGGCCGGCACACCCAAAAACCAGCGCGCCCGATAACGCTGGACCGACTCTAATATGGCGTCCACCTGGGGCTGGGGCATCAGGATCGTGGTGTTGCCTTTGTTAAGTCCGATGGACATGAAAAATCCCAAAGCCATAATATGGAACAAGGGATTGACGGCCACATAAACATCTTCACCTTCCTTGAGATGATCCCCGGCCACATCATCGGTAACGTCGTTGACATAGGATGTCATACCCAGGTGGTTGCCGGGAACGCCTTTGGGAAATCCGGTGGTCCCGCCGGTGTACAGCAAATAGGACAGATCCACCAAAGGATCGATATCGGCCCGCTGCTTGCGCGGTTCATGCTTCAGCATGGATTTGAAGCTGAGAACCTGTTTGCTGCCCACAACTTTTCCGTGGGGAATGCGGTCAAAAAGAACGCCGAGGCTACGCTTCCAAAGGGGCAGCATGTCTACCAGATTGGTAACGATGATTCTTTTGAGGCCGGTACCGTCCATCGCTTCCTGAACATAGCCGAAGTTGGTATCCAGGCATACGATGGTTTCAGCACCCGAATCTTTAATCATATACCGAATCTCGAAAGAGGTATAGATATAGGAAACCGGCACCACCACGACACCGATCATCTGGGCTCCCAGCCAGGTAATAACCCACTGGGGACAGTTGGCGATGTAGACCAGTATCCGGTCACCTTTTTTAAGACCCATAGCTGTCAAACCCGCGGCAAAGCGCTCACTCAAATCCAGCAACCGCGTGTAAGAAAATCGTTCCCCCAGATAAACTACAGCGGTATTGTCCGGGTATTGCTCACATATCCGGTCAAAGCGGGAAAAGGTCAGTTCCTGACTCATATTTGGCGGGTTGGTACTCACATCAATTCCTTTTGCAAATTATTATACAATTATTAGTACCTGGATCATGAGATTAATGATTCCTCCACCCCGAAATACGCCGCCCTAATATCCGGGTTGTTCAACATCTCATCCCGCGATCCCTCCATAACAGCGGATCCGTTCTCCAGAATAAAAGCATAATCCACAATCGGCAATACCGGGCGGGCATACTGCTCCGTGACAATAATGGCGATTTTCATTTCTTCACGGATTTCCTTTATAGCCTGCACCAGGGTCGCTTGCATTAACGGACTGAGGCCCAACAGGGGTTCGTCCAGAAGCAGGATCTTGGGCTGCGCCATCAGCGCGCGGCCTATGGCCAGCATTTGCTGCTCGCCGCCGCTCAGGAATCCGCCGATACGTTTTTTCAGCTTTACCAGAGCCGGGAAAATTTTAAATACATATTCCAGGGTTTCGCGTGCCTGGGCGCTGGTGGCCAGATAGCCGCCAATGCGCAGATTCTCAAGAACGGTGCTTTCTTTAAAAATACGCCGCCGTTCCGGACAAAGCACAATCCCGGCTTTGGCGCGTTTGCTCGGTTTGAGACGATTGATATTATTCCCCTGGTAGGCGATGCGCCCCATGACGGTGATACGTTCGCCACCGGCCATCTCCTGTTTTTTGGCAATATCTTCCATGATGCCCGACAGCGTGTACATCAGGGTTGACTTGCCGGCACTGTTGGCACCAAAGACGCCCACAATCTGGTTGGCTTCACACTTAATGCTGACATTGTTGAGTGCCAGCATGTTCTCATAAAATACCATCAAGCCCGTGGCCTCAAGCATGGCTCATGACCTCCTCCACCTCGCGCGAACCAAAATAGGCTTCTCTCACTTCGGGATTCGCCATGGCTTCGGCCGCACTGCCCTCCATGAGTTTACGTCCGAAATTGAGCACCATCACCCGGTCGGCTACCTGAAATAATTCGCGCAAACGATGTTCGATCATGATCAGGGTGATGCCATCCATCTTAAGCCGTTCGATCAAAGGTACCATGCTCGATATCTCGCTGGGGCTTAACCCCGAGAAAATCTCGTCACAGATAATTACTTCGGGTTTCAATGCCAGGCAACGCGCCAGTTCCAGACGTTTTAAATAGCCGGTTGGCAGCGTGGAAGCCATTTTGTAGGGAACAAAAGAATCGCGTTCGAATCCGATTTCTTCCAGGATATCGATACTGACGGTATTGCGGTCGCCCAGTTTGCCCCCGCCGCGCCATCCCCCGGTCCGTTTCGCTCTGGGCGAAAACAGCGGAATAACCAGGTTTTTATATGCAGACAGGCTATAATAAGGCCGCATAATCTGGAATGTCCGGGTTACCCCCATATCGGCGATCTTATGGGCCGGCTTGCCGCTGATTTGTTTTCCACGAAATGATATCGATCCCGAAGTAAGTTTGATGAATCCGGTGATGCAATTGACGATGGTGGTTTTGCCTGATCCGTTGGGACCGATAATGCCAAATATCTCGCCCTCGGCAATTTCAAAGCTGACATCATCCAGGGCCTGGATGCCGCCAAACGTTTTGGTCACATTGGCTAGCTTTAATATGGGATCAGCTGTCATAGGTTGGTCCATCTTTCAAATTGGTGGTATTTGCGTTGACCATACACCATGAGCCCTTCACTGCGAAAAACAATTACCAACACCAGGATCAACGAATAAAAAACGATCCGGAGGGTGCCAAAGTCCCGCAACAGCTCCGAAACCGGAACCAGAATCAGACAGCCCAGAACCGGTCCCACCAGGGTACCGGCGCCACCAATGACGGTGGCCGCAATGGGTATGATTGAGAAATCCAGGGCGAATTGGGATAGACCGGACCACATGTAAATATGCACCAAACAGGCACCACCCAGACATCCCATGGCCGCGGCCACAAAAACGGCGGCGGCTTTGTAATGGGTAATATTAATGCCCGAAGCACGGATGGCCTGGTCGTTGTCTTTAACTCCCCGCAGCACCAGTCCGATATCCATATTGACCAGGCGGCGAATGCCGAAAAGAAACAGCAACAGCAAACCGATAAGGGTGTATTGCTCTATCCAGCGATTGGGAAAACTGGCCACGCCCATGATGCCGTCGGTACCACCCAAAATATCCAGCGCCTCAATCAGGCGCATTGCAAATAAGGGATACATCAGGCTCACAATGGCAAAATATACACCCCGCAGCGGCAGGCAGGGCAACAGACACAAGGTGCAAACAGCGGCTCCGACAATCGTTGCGATAGGGATCGTCAGAAAAAAGGGGACTCCCCAGGTCGTGTTGAGGAATGCCGCCATATACCCCCCGGTTCCCACAAAAAACGCACCCCCCAGTGATACCAGCCCGACATAATGAGCCAGAAAATCGAAACTCAAGGCCAGCAACGCATAAATACAGACAATTGAGATAACCCGCTGCCAGTACAGACTGGGGATGACCAGGGGAAACAGCAGCAGCCCCACAATCAGAATCAGCCGCGGCACCAGCAAATAGGCCAATTCTCGTGAGGACATTAAAGCATAGATACCCTCGGTGCGTACCTTGATGCCCCGGTCTATTCTTTCCCGACGGCGCTGTTCTACTTCTGTCATTAGACTCTCTCTTCCAATTCCTTCTGGCGACCAAAGAGCCCGGACGGTCTCAGGATCAGGGTAAGAATAATCGCCAGCAGCGCCACCACCATCTTAAAATGGGTACCCAGATAAACTTCGGTCAGGATTTGGGTATAGCCGATTAAAAAGGCGGCTAGAATAGCTCCCATCCAACTGCCCAGGCCGCCGACAATACAGACGGCAATGGCCAGAATCAGGACGCTGTATCCGGTTTCCACGACGATGTTGCCGAGCGGCAGGAGCAAAACAGAAGCAAGCGCTGCCAGAGCCGAACCGAACGCCATGGCCACAACGGCCATGATATCCGAGTCGATCCCCAGCATCATGGCCGCCTGCTCATCCTGGGCCATCCCCTTCAGCGCCAGGCCGACGCGGGTATAGCGGGTGAAAAGCCACAGCAATAGGAATATGGCCATTCCAATGACAACGACCAATACCCGCTGGAGATCTATCGGCACCCCGCCAATAAAGATCACGCCCTCAATGTAGGCCGGCAGGGTATAGGTCATGCCTTTGAAACCGCCCCACCGGAGCCCTTCCAGGATGGCCACCCCAATCGCATACGATGCGATAATCTCCGAGATGGCCATACCCCGGATGCGGATAAGCACCAGCTGGTAGATTAAGGCACCGATGGCGGCGGTAATAAGCAGTGCCAGCACGATGCTGAGAAAATAGTTGAGCTTGAGGGCGTTCAGCAGGGACCAGACCACAAAGCCGTTAATGATAAACAAGGCGCCATGGGCAAAATTGGGGAGGCGGCTAACACCGTATACCATAGCAAAGCCCAGGGCATAGAGTGCCAGAGCAACGGAATTGACGGTCCCATATACCAGTATTTCCATAGTGCTTTTCTATTTTGAGATAGTTTCTACTTCATCCACGGCGGTAGCTGAATTTGCCCCATGGCAATACTTTGTGGAAAAACCACAACCCGTTTACCGGCCTGCCATTGAAAAATGGTACCCACGGCCCCTTCTTTCGGATCCAGGCTGGGTATCACCTGGTGGCTCTTGGGATCGAAGCGAATCCGGCCGTAAACGCCCATCAAATCCGTGGCCTCCAGTGCTTTCACGACCGCATCGGAATCCAATGTTCCTGCTTTTTCGATGGCCGCTTTGAGGGTATAGACCGCCATGTAGCTGCTGGAAGTGCCGTATCCTTCCGGTTCAAGGCCCCATTTCTTTTCATAGGCTTTCACAAATTTCATGGTCCAGTCGGAAGCATTGGAGGGCGCGTTGCCGGCGTTGACGACGTTGGCCAGAGTATACTCGCCCTTGCCTTCGGTGGCCTTCCAGAATCCCGGCTGTTCGGCCGCTGCGATGATGGAACCAAACGGCAGGGCCGGTACGCGCAGGTCATACCACTGCTTTAGTAGAATGGAGCTCTCGGGCATATCCATGGCAATGATGATAACCTGGGCTTTTTCCCGTCGGGCCTTTAATAGCCCCATGGAAAAATCGGTAGTCCCGGTGGGATAGATCTCCGGTTTACCGATAACGGTCCAGCCCTTACCGGCCATCACTTTGGCGAATATGCCGCCAAAGCCCCTGGCCCAGGCTACGTCCTGCACCATAATATAAACCCGGTCGAGCCCGAATCTTGCCCCGATATCCAACAAGGCCGGTATCTGTTCGCCGACGGCTATCCATTTGGCTTCGCCGGAAATTCTGAAAAGATATTTATACTTGTCGTAATTTTCAGCTACGCGCGCATGGTACTTGGGTGTCAGAACCCCGGTACTCAGGATTGAGACTTTTTTATATTTGGAAAGCAGATCCATGGCTGCCAAGGCTGCCTCGGATCGAACCGGTCCGCCCACAATAAAATCGGCCTTTTTTTCCAGAATAAGCTTCTCCACAGCTAACAGGGCTTCACTGACAGGTACGCCCGGTTCCAGGTCGCGGGTATCGATGGTTTCCACCTTAAAAGGCCGTTTCTGCCCTCCTACCATCACGCCACCGCTAGCGTTGATTTCTTCGACTGCCAGTTGAATGGCCCGTTCCGCATCCCAGCCATACAAATAAGACGTAGCCAGGGGACAGCCGAGGACAATCGGCTCCGCCGCCAGAACAGGCACGCCGTTAAGGGTCAGCAAAAGAACTCCCATGAGAATCCAAAGCAACTTTGTGATCTTCATTTTTACCTCCTTTGCTTCTTGGGTCGATTGATCTATTAGAATGAATTGTACAGGATTCCACTAGGCACTAATTTGATACTACTATGTATGATGCGTCATCCAAAAAGTAAAGTATATTTATTCACTGATTTTGAGTTAGTGGACGCCGACAGAACATCGCTTTATCCACAGAAAATTAGAGAATTGCCTTGCGTGGCTTGTATGCCAAAAAATATTGGATGCCGGGGCATGCAATTTACTCTAATCAAAACGCCGGCCTGGAGGACCATGCCCGCCGGCAGGGTGCACCCGCCGAAACGGAAAGCAGACTTAAATCACAGGTGAAGATGACAGCCTGGCTGGTCTAATTGGGGTCCATATGTACAATGACCCGCCCGACATCATCGATGTCATTGAGCAGGCATTCTTCAACAGCTTTGGCGATGGCATGCCCCTGCTTGACGGTCAAGGTTGCATCAACGACCACGTGAATTTCAATTTGGTGTTGGCCGCCGGTGGTGCGCGCCCTGAGATCGTGTACCCCTAATACCCCCGACACCTCCAGGGCACATGTACGAATCTCTTGCATGGTTTCGGGACTGGGGGCGGCATCGCTTAACTCGCGCAATGTATCTTTTAAAATTTCCAACCCGACCTTGATGATAAAGAATGAGACCAACAAGGCGGCAAAGGCGTCCATAACACGCCAGGCGGGTTTGATCTGGGCCAGAGTTACGCCGGCCAGAACTGCCACGGACGACAGGGCATCGGAACGGTGGTGCCAGGCATTGGCCACCACCAACTGGCTTTTCATACGACGACCGGCCGCAACGGTATAGCGGAAGAGCGCTTCCTTGAACACAATGGAAATGCCCGCTCCGATAATTGCCAGGATATTGGGTTGCGATTCCTGGCGCAAATAAATATCCATGGCCGCCTGAATTCCCAAATAAAGTGCCGTAGCCACCAGCGACAACCCCACAATACCTGTAAATAAAGCTTCGATTCGACCATGCCCAAAAGTGTGGTCCTCATCCGGCGGTCGGCGCCCCCGCCATATGCCGATGAGTACCACCACATCCGTAAAGAGGTCTGAGATTGAATGCACGCCGTCCGCTATCAAGGCGCTGCTCTTTCCAAAAACACCGGCAAGCAGCTTGAAAATGATTAGGATGGCGTTTACCAGAGCCCCTATGAGAGTGATCCTGCGACCGGCTGCATCTGAGTTTTGTATAGATTTTTCCATTTTATCAGTCTCATGAACGGCGTAGCCGTGCCTAACAGGCTATCTCAAAAATATCTGAATCCTTCTGACCGTCATAGCAAAGCGGCCCAATATGCCCATATATGGCTGAACCGCTTCCCATATGTCACGTCCGATGCCGGAGGGCTGAATCCTTATTTGAGATAGATAGTATAGGTATCATAGCTAAATCGGTTTTAATACCCTAAATAATCAGCGATTACCCGCATAACTGTTAAATTTTGCACCCAATATTTGATAATTATACACATCTTGTGTGCGGATAAGGTATAATGGTCGTCTGATTTCTATCCATCTTGATGCCATCATTGGTTTGTGCTACTGATGGCCCATGCCCGAATTCGATTTTCTATTGAAGGTCTCCCTATTTCGAACTAGCCTGAAAGCGCAACAAGCGGTTATCCACGGCTTCTGGGACAAGGCCCAATCCCTGCTGGCGGGTTCTCCAATTCACTTGAAAGCGGTTCCACGATCCTGGCTTACCTTGCGCCATAATTATTTTTCAGTTCTGTTTATCGCCGTGTTTCATGTGCTCAACATCCCGGCACCGCGATTGACACTCTTTGCCCGCTTAAACCATTGCTTGCGATCCTGGGTCACCGCTTGCGATAATCTCCTGGATAAAGAACTCAAAGAAATTATACTGACCGACCTGCCCGCCAACGCCCATACATTCAAATCAGTTCATACGCTCCTGCTGACAGACCGGATCTTTTTTTCGTTTTTGCTGGATGCCCTGAAAGACGGTATCATTAACGATACAGAGATGGTGCGCCTGTTGAACATATCTCTTAGTGCCATTTCAGTCAGTGGGCGCGAGGAAGCCGAGGAGGAAGGGGGCGTATTGGATATCCCCCTGCCGGAACAGATTCTCCAAAACGTTCATTTGGCCAAAACGGGCCATCTGTTCGCGGCCCCACTCTCGGCACCCGCGGCCCTGGGGGATATCGATCTTGAACAAACCTCGGCGGCATTGGCCAAAGACGGCCTGACGACTTTCGGTTTGGGATGTCAGATATTAGACGACATCAGTGATCTGGGTGTGGATCTAAACGATCGGAAATACAACTACCTGATCTCTTTGATCCATCATCAGGGCACACCCGCTGAAAAAAAACTTCTGCAAAAGTATTGCGAGAGTGACCCTCGATCTGAGCATAAAAGCCTCCACAATGTTTACCAGGCTTTTCCCAGAGCCGCACAACAGGCACTGACGGATGCCACCCAACACCTCAAAAAGTCCTTAACCCTGTTGTCAGACTGCGGCCTTCCGCTGTCAGCCCTGAACCGAGACATATTCATTAAAATTTTAGTGAAGGTATTTAGACACCCCGAGCGTTTTTTTAATTTGAGGGACAGGTAGTGGTCTGGGCATCCTTTAAAATCTGGTTCTTCATGGCTTTGCGTTTCATTCTGCGACACAAACGCAAAACCATCGCCACCAGCAGCTTCATTATACTGGGAACGGTGGTCCTGGTCTTTTTGCATGGTTTGACAGTCGGTATTAATGACACGATGATTGTAAACAGCACCCGGCTGCATTACGGCGATGCATTTATTCAGTTCCCGCCTGGCTATGAAAACCCTGAAAGATTTCCAACCTTAATCAAAGCCGCCGCCCCTGTGCGCGAAGCCCTCTTCCGTTCCCGGTTTTCAGCCTTGGCCACCAGCGGCCATGGGCAGGCACCTGTGGTTTTCTATGCTGTACAACCAGATATTGAAGCTGCCACCACTGCAATTGCCGGGCGCATCTTGAAGGGTGCCTATCCCCAGGCAATGGAAAGAGAGGTGCTCCTGGGATCCAAGACTGCAGAGCAACTTCAGGTGGCTGTCGGCGATACGCTCTCCATATTAGGTCGTTCGGGTGTATGGCTGGAGCCATATCGAGTCAGCGGCCTCTATCAGACCGAAATACCGCATTTTGACAACACCATAGCCTATATGCCGCTGCAGGTGCTCGACCCCTCTGTGCGTGAAATATGCCGGAGCGAAGTGGCCGTGTTTTTAGATTCTCAAAAGGATCTTAAAAATGTCATTTCCACTTTAAGCCGTGAGTTGCCGTCTGAGATTCGCGTGCAGCCGTGGCAGACCTTGATGCCGGATCTGCTGCAACTTATTGAAATGAATGAAATCGCCATGCAGATCATTATTCTGTTCGTGTTTGTTCTGGTGGGTTTTGGAATAAGCAACAGTTATGTCTTGACCATCGTCGAACGCTTCCGTGAATTTGGCATCCTAAAAGCCATGGGAGTGACACCCCGCGAACTGGTGGGTCTCATTTTTCTGGAAAGCTTCCTGGTCTGTCTGGCAGCCACGTTGCTCGGTTTGATTTTCGGTTGGATGCTTATATACATATTTGCTCAGGTGGGTATCGATTTTAGCAGTTTGACCTCCCACAACCGCTATTTTGTGGTCACCGGACTGGTCAAACCCCGGGCGGTCACCGCCAGCTTTCTGTGGCCCGGCATATTGTCATTGATTGTCTCGATCATTTCTTCCTATTTACCAACCCGTATCGCTGCCGGTAAAGCCGCCAGCGAAACACTCAGGTACACGTAATGAATGCCGGCCTTATAACCTTAAAGGATGTAAGCAAACGATTTCTCAGCGGCAATACAGAGGTCTTCGCCGTTTCGCATGTATCCCTCACGGTTCCGGACGGTTCCTTTTGTATAGTTGCCGGTGCATCCGGATCCGGAAAAACAACCTTGTTGAATCTGATTGGGGGGCTGGAACATCCCACCTCAGGTACAATTTCCGTGGGCTCCTGGAAGCTGAACCAGATGACTGAACAAGCCCTGGCCCTTTTCCGACGCCATCAGGTCGGCTATATTTTTCAAGGAAATAATCTAATCTCCACCTTAACCGCCTTGGAAAATGTGGAAATCCCCCTGATTTTGACCCAAGAAGCCAACCATAGAGATTTAGCGGCCGCAGCACTAGCGGATGTCGGTTTGGCCCACAAGCAAAGCAGTTTTCCTCAATTTCTGTCCATCGGTGAGCAACAGCGTATCGCCATTGCCAGGGCAATGGTACATGCTCCCGCAATTGTACTAGCGGATGAGCCCACCGCCAATCTGGATTCCAGAACCGGCGGACAGATACTGTCGCTTTTGCACAAATTGAATCAGAATCATGGGCGCACCATCATAATCGCAACCCATGACCCTCAGATCATAAGCAAGCATGATACCGTGGTTCATTTGGCGGATGGGCAGATAATTTGAGGGTTCAAGGGGTCAAGGATTCCAGGGGTCGAGGGTATGCTCTAAGCTTTAAGCACTCAGCAGTGAGCTGCTGTCGGCTGGTAGCTTAAGGCTGACAGCTGTGTTCAATGTCTTGACAAACTCCGATTTTTACCGTTTGTTAGCTGGATTGATCAGCTAACATTGGACTGAAAGGCCTCAACATGAAAATACCTAAAATATTTTTTCTAGCCCTCTTAATGGTCTCGTGGCTACTGCCTGCCCCGGCACTTGCAGATTGGAATATTCAGATTTTCACCGGATCCTCATACAGTTTCCCGTCACCGCTGACCATCGAGCAAGACGGCGAGAAGGATATTGAGCTCACAGCCGAGTGGGAAACGCGCGCCTGGTCAACACAAGCACCGTATTATTCGCTGCGAATCTCCAAGTGGGTTGACAACCACGCCTGGGAATTCGAATCATTGCACCAGAAACTTTATCTGACCAATAAACCGGACGAGGTTCAGAAATTCGCCATATCGCACGGCTATAACTACAATATGCTCAACTATGCAGTCTCAAAATACGGGTTCATTTATCGCCTGGGCGGCGGATTTATCATGACCCACCCGGAAACCCAGGTGCGAGGTAAACGTTGGGAGGACGATGGGGGCCTGAATGGTTTTTACATCAGTGGGGCCGGAGGCCAGGCTGCCCTTGAAAAGCGTTATACCGTCACCGACAAATTCTCCTTTTCCCTGGAAGCAAAATTTACAGCAGCCTATGCGGAAATACCCATCGCGGACGGAACCGCCAAGGTGCCCAACTACGCCATTCATGGGCTTTTTGGAGTTGGCTATGACTTTTGGCCTACCAAATAACAACGGTTTCGTAATAAGCCCAACGTCGGCGTTGTACTGCTTACCTTAATTTTGAAATTTGTCATTCAAAATTAAGGCCGCAATACAATCAACCTACAATCTGTACGCCTCATGATTGCAAAATTTGTACGCCTTGAATTTGAACTTTTTACGAAACCGTTACTTGCTGCACATTTTTTCTTGATAGTAGATTTCTAAAATATTTGCGAATAGCTTTCCCTTTCTAATCAGTTTTGTAAGAAATGCGCTATCTGTATGGAAGGGCGCAGCGATTAAGCTAGTAGATATTCAGAGATCACTCGCTATTAAAAGATTGAAATTGTTCACATACCCTCAACATATCTTTGGTGCCAGAGCATATAAAAATACAATCCACCTCCTATTTGACACCTGGAGGATAATTCGTATATGCTATATGCGGACTGATTTTCTAATACATATTGACCTGCGATCGGATCAGTTTCTTTCTCGACTTGTCCAGGTCTAATCATTCCCCGTCACATTGTTTTTCCTAAATACAATTCCATTTTCGTTATCTGCATGGGGGATTGGGAAATGCTACGCAAAACATATCACTTGGCATTACCTCCTTTTCTGGGCATTATTCCTTTATTTTTTATTTTTGTATTGTCGTTTTTCATTTTTATCAGTTGTGGTGATGGCGGTGGCGGCGGCGGCGATGGTGATAATGATGACGATACAACATTTCAGATGCTTGTTAGCGGATATGTATTCGATATAGATGGCAATCCCATTAGTGGCGCTAAGGTAACTATTTCAAGCGATCCCGTTACTGTTTATACAAACATTGAGGGCTACTTTTCTGCTGGTGTTGATTTTGGGTCATCACACGAAATTACCATTGCATATGGTGCGATCGAGATTTACGCTTTCACCTTGATTTTTGATGAAAACCATCCACTCCACACGCTTCAAATTAACACCACATATGATCCTGATTGTAATTGTTCAATCTGGTATCGTGATGCAGATGAAGACGGTTATGGCGATCTTTCAGATTCAATTGAATCTGAATCCATACCATCCGGATATGTAACGGATAACACTGATTGTAATGATAATGCAGCCGAAGTGAATCCTGGCGCTATTGAGATATGCGATGATGACATTGATAATGACTGTGATGGGTATACTGATTGTACTGAACCTTCAAACATGGCCTTGATCCCCTCCGGCTGTTTTGAAATGGGCAAGGTCGGGTACGATGGGATATCTGAATGTGTACCTCCAGTTTATGTTTGCATCACCTCGGACTTTTACATGGATATCCATGAGGTGACCAATGCGGAGTACGCTGCCTGTGTAAGTGCCGGCAGGTGTGCAACTCCGGAATATTCATACAGTGCCACAAGATCTTCTTATTACGGCGACCAGACCTATGAAAATTTTCCGGTGATGTACGTCAGTTGGAGACAAGCCTACGATTACTGCCGCTGGGCCGGAAAGCGATTGCCCACCGAGGCGGAGTGGGAGTACGCTGCAAGGGGAGGACTTTCCGGTAAACGCTATCCCTGGGGTGACGACATCAGCGGCACTGATGCCAATTTCCGCAATTCAGGCGACCCGTGGGACAATGATACATCGCCAGTTGAGTGTTACGCGCCTAACGGCTACGGCCTTTATGATGTGGCGGGCAATGTCCGGGAATGGGTGAACGACTTTTTTAGTTGTGGCTATTACGGTTCAGGCCCAGTCAATGATCCTCCCGGGCCCGATTGGGGATCGTTTCAAGTTATACGCGGTGGCTCGTGGTACGGCTTTGCGGACGACCTGCGCGTTTGGTGGCGGCACGCCGGTGGCCCGGACGCTCAGGTCGACCGTATAGGGTTTCGTTGCGCTGGGGACTGATTACGCTTTGCATCGATCCGTTCTTTTTTCTTTGCCTATCGCTCCCGCCTCCGGACATTCACCTTGTCCCGGTTCTTTTAAAGGCATCGTTCAGAAACGATTGAATCATTTCCACATTAGCCATTGAGATATCATCGTCCAGTTCACTCAACCCGTGCTCACGATATAATATAGTGAGTTCACGGTTTTTCGGACATCTCATCCGTGAAATACCTCCAACATCTGTTTCGCGGTACTAGTTCCATGAATAGCCTGTATATATTAATCTGTTACTGTTTTAGGAAGGTTGTATTTTCAGCGATCCAAACTTTTTCCAATCTAACCCAACTGTGAAAATCTATAATCTTTCCAGCAACCTCTCGTGGATATTATCAAACCCCCCGTTCGACATCACCAAGATCACATCGCCTGATTTGGCCTGGCCGGACAGATAATCGATTATTTTCTCCGTATTCTCGAAATAGAAGGCCTGTTTCCCGCGCTGGTTCAAATTGGCAACCAGCTTTCGGGATGAAAACTGCTGCCCCGTGGGTATTTTTTTCAATAGCGCCGGTTCACGAATGCAGATTAAATCGGCATCATCAAATACCCGGGCATAGATCTCCTGAAATACGTTGCGCATGCTGGTATTGGTCCGGGGTTCAAAAACCGCCACCAGGCGCTGTTGGGGATAATACCCGCGAATTGCCTGGACGGTTTTTTGGACTGCCGTGGGATGGTGGGCAAAATCGTCAATAACGACAATATCCTTGCAAATGCCGCGAATCTCCTGACGTCGCTTGACACCCCGGAAACTGGATAGAGCCGTTTGAATCTCATCTAGTGAAATTTGCAGTTGTGCTGCAACGGCAACGGCTGCCAGCACATTTGCCAGATTGTGCTCACCCGGCAGGGGGGATCGAATTCGCCCCCAAAAATCATTGGATTGATAAACGTCAAATTCGGTCCAGGGTGGCTCCACCCTAATCGACCGTGCAGACCAGTCATCGGCATTGAGTCCATAGCCAAACACATTGCAGGCGGCGGTTTGAATAACCTTCTGCACGTTGACATCGTGCTGATAAGCGTACAGCATACGATCGCCCGGCAAACCGGAAATATAAGCGCTGAATGTGGAACGGATATGATCTAAATCCCTAAATATGTCGGCATGATCAAATTCCACACTTGTAAGAACGGTAACAAGGGGATCATAATGTCTGAACTTGGGTCCCTTGTCGAAATAGGCAGTGTCATACTCATCGCCCTCCACCACCAGATAATCGCCCTTGCCCAGCTTGTAGTTACTGCTGAAGTTAGCCAGAATACCGCCGATAAAAAAGGATACATCCAAACCGGCTGATTCCAGCAGCCAGGCAATTAAAGCCGAGGTCGTTGTCTTGCCATGGGTTCCCGTAATCAGGATGACCTGTTTGCCTTTGCCTGCAAATGCATTCACGGCCTGGGGCATGGAACAATAATCGAGGGCCATTCGATGCATGGCCTGCACTTCCGGGTTGTCCATTGAAACGGCATTTCCCACCACCACCAAATCAGGCTTGTGATCCAGATTGTGAGCTGAATAACCTTGGTTCAGTTGAATCCCATTTTGTTTTAGTAATGTGCTTATGGGCGGGTATACATGCTGGTCAGAGCCCGTGACCGTAAAACCTGAATCCTTTAAGAGACAGGCCAATGCCCCCATGCCGGTGCCACAGGCAGCAATGAGATGAATGGACTTTACCTTTTCAGGAATATCGTTTCTGCTTAAATCCATAATAGAATTGTTCCACGATCTTATGTCAGTTTAAATTGCATGCCTGGATTTTGTTGAATATACATTGTTGTCAAACGATTGCTTCCAATCATTCATCTTACAAACAGTGAATTAGAAGCGCGTTTAAAAATAGGATCTTGGTTCCCCTCGACAAGCTCGGGGTCGAGGACAAGATCAAGGCGGGCGAGCTTTTCAGCCCGCAGGAATATTGGTAGTATTTCGAGGAGTCGAAAAGTGAGCCCAACGCATGAAATTTATCCGCCCTAGGCGGATTAGCAAAAGACATTTTTAAACAGCTTCTAGGGTCGGACGGCCCGGACAGCCCCACACGCCTCCATGTCCTGAGGAATTTTTTTGAAAATGGTTTCCTGTTTGGCACTTACCGTATTGACAATGTAGGAATATCCTTTGGCATAAATTTCCGATGTCCAGTACCATGCGGCACCGGTGGCAGGAAAATAGGGCCGGTTCTTGTAAATGCTCGCCAATTCCGCCGAGGTCGGCAAACGCCAATCATTATATCCGTTATAGCGCAGCTCCTTTACATAGCGTTTGGCGGCCCGATGATCCATGCATTCACCGATTTCGCGTTGGGAGTCCAACAGGCCCCACATCAAACCGGTATTTTTATCGATCACCGCGCTGTCGCCGCTCAGATTAAATCGCCCTTTGGTCTGCTTCAAACTGGCCGCCGCGCGCTGTTTTTCCTGTTCGATCCGCGCAATCTCGGCCTGTCGTTCCATCAACTTTGCATATTGCTCTTCGGCTTCCTGTTTGGCCTTATCTTCTGCTTGCTTACGGTTGAGCGCTTGTTTTTGGGCCGAATACTTTGTTTCGACTTCCTGTTCCAATTGCACTAATATGCTACGAGCCTGGCTTGTATATGGGCTATCGCTATTGCGGGATAAATACCGCTCGAGTCGATCGATTCTGGATTGCAGGCTCACATCCGAGCGTTGGGCATATTGCTTGAGGGCCTGCCACTGCTGACCCGCGGCGGTGGCTTCCTCAAAACGCTGAAGCACTTTTTTTATTTCCTCATTATTGGGAGAATTCGGATACTTTTGCATATAGGCTAAATACAGACGCTTGGCTGCCGGGTTGTCCATGCCTTCGATTTGAGCCTGAAGATCAATAAATTCTTTTTGCATCAGGATACGCGCCCGAATGCGCTTGGCTTCAGCCACGTCCATATACTTCGAATAGCCTGCCATATAATCATCACATATTTGCAGACATTTATCCCAGGTGGCAGCCCGCTCACAAATCGTAACACTGCTTTTGAAAACCCGGTAGGCATCATACAGGGTTTCTGAGAACATTTTTTTAACAGGTTCTACATATTTTCCCTGGGGATATAAGGAAAGGTAGTTTTCATAGGCACGGATTTTTTTCTGATATTCTTCAGCCGTAAAATTCTTTAAATCGCTGAAAATCACGTCTTCGGACAAGCCGGAGATTTCAGCCAAAGCCTGTTCGATTTCACGTTTGTGTTGTGATTGCGGATATTTCTCTAAAAACTTCCTATAAAGCGCCGTGGCATTTTCTTCAAAATCCCGATCCACCGGCAGCTTATTGACGGCATCGATTGTTTTTTGATAATTGTCTTCCTCATTCTGCTGCCAGAGTTCCTCTAACTTGGCTTCAGCCCTGGCGGTTTCCTCACCAGGTTCATGCGTGTCGATAAAGTCCATCAAAATTTTTTCTTGCGCTTCAAATTCAGTCAACCGGCCCATTTTTTTCAACAGGCGATCATAGTCACTGATGTTGCCGGCAGCCATCTTGTCCATAACGAAATAACCCACACCGCCCAGAACAATGATGGCGATTACGGCAATCGCGGCCATGGGAAACTTCTTTTTCTGCGGTGCTTGCGGACCTTTTGTTTTCTCCGGCTTGGGACGCTTTCCGGGCCTGGGCTCCTCCTTTTGAATTAAAGCATCGTCAATGGCGGTATCGGTCTCGACTTCTTTTATACCCGGTACAGATGGGACTTTTTGCTCCTCAGTAGCCTTTATATCGGCAGCTGGCGGTTTTTCAGAAACGTCTTTGGTCTGGTCATTCTCTGGTGGCAGCTCGGGTGCGGCCGGTTTGGGTGTAGTCGGCGGCGGCGTAGCTGCAGGTTTGTCCATCCGGGGCGTCTGCTGTGGCTCTGGCGGAACCGGTGCTTTTGGTTTTGGCGGCGGCGCTTTCTCCGGAGGCTTGGTCTTGGGAGCCGCTTTGGGGGGCTTTTTTTGAGGTGCCGGTTTGCCGGACGCTTTCTTTTGTGGTGCGTCTTTTTCAAACTCCTTCTGATCTTTAATCCGCAGGCTATCCATGAGCAGGTGCATCAAGGGCACCTGAATTTCATTTTTGCTGCGGCCAACAGCTTTGAGAATTTCTATGCTGGGGTTATCCCAGGCAATGATTTCATAGGCTGCTTCCTTGTGTTTTAATTCACCGGTTTCGGCATCAATCAGACTCCCGTCTAGAAGATGCAGCATTCCGCTTTTGTCCGCAGACCGGATACGCAAAGAACAGGTGGAACCCTCCATCTCGGACATCTGCAAAAAGGATGGCAAGCTGATGCCCGTCACCTGGCCGGCCAGGCCGTCTTCCATTTTTTCGGATACGCGCTGGGTAATGGTTTCGGTCACCAGTTGTTCCAACTTTTCATAATCTTCATCCGACATGACCGGGTTGTACAATCCCAAATGCACGGTGATGACATTGACCTTGCGCTGCCAGGGGAATAGTGCCGCGAAGAATTCACTTTGACCGATTTTACTGAGGAAAAGGGTCTGATCCGGTTTGACGCCCCCCAGGCTATTTACGGTGAGACTGTCATGGAGATGATCCGGGAGGGGTTCGCCGGCACGTTTGATTGGCTTCTGGAAAAAATTGGCAATGGTGTTTTCTAAAACCTCCATTTCTTTTTCTTTTGAAACGGCATGATACAGGCTCATGCCATCTTCCGAAACGCGCCGATCCATCTCCGGAAGCTTATCGATCGTATCCACCAGCGCCAGAAACCCGTTCAGTTGATCCAGGTTTTGCTTCAGGATTTCGAGTTCCGGTCCACCGTCACCGAGTATGTTGAGTATCGTATCCGTATCCATTACTTATATTGATGGCATATGGCCCAAAACTAAACAAGTGTTTTGAAAACTGTTTTTGCCGCTTCAACCGTAAGCTCAATTTGGTCAGATCCATGGGCCGCCGATACGAACATGGATTCAAACTGTGAAGGTGCCAAGTAGATGCCCTGTTCACGCATACCGGCGTAATAGGCTGAAAACATCTCCAGGTCCGCTGTTTTGGCGTCGCTCATGTTATGAACCGCTTGCGTGGTAAAAAACAAGCCCAGAATGGAAGCCACCCGGCCGACCTGGGCCGGAATATTCGCATCTTCGATGGCCTGCCGTATACCCTTTTCCAGGTTTTGGGCTGTCCGGTTCAGGGTATCGTAGAACCCGGGCTGCTTGAGTTCATTCAACATGGCAATCCCGGCAGACATGGCCAGTGGATTTCCGGATAAGGTGCCGGCCTGGTAAACCGGTCCATCCGGAGCAATATGGGACATTATCTCATGGCTGCCGCCATAGGCGCCTACGGGCATCCCGCCACCGATAATCTTGCCCAGCGTCGTCAGGTCCGGCATAATGTTGTATAATTCCTGGGCCCCGCCGTAGGCAACCCGGAAGCCGGTGATAACTTCATCAAAAATCAACAGACTGCCGGTTTCATTGGTCAGGTCTCGTAAACACTGCAAAAAACCCTCCACAGGCGGAACCAAGCCCATGTTGCCTCCGATGGGTTCGACAATCACGCAGGCAATCTCAGAACCTTTTTCCTTCATGACTGTCGTGATCTGTTCCATATCATTGTAGGGTAATGAGAGCGTTTTTTCTGCAAATCCGGCCGGTACACCCGGGCTACCCGGAATACCCAAAGTGGCCACTCCGGACCCGGCTTCCACAAGCAGGGTGTCGGCATGACCATGGTAGCAACCCTCGAACTTTACAATCAGGTCTCGCCCGGTAACCCCTCTGGCCAGTCGAATGGCACTCATGGTGGCCTCGGTGCCGGAGTTTACAAAACGGACCCTTTGCATGGACGGCACTGCATCGACAACCATCTCCGCCAGTTCGATCTCAAGATCTGTGGGCGCCCCGAAACTCGTACCGCGTTCCATGGCTTTGGCGATGGCGTTGAGCACGGATGAGTGCCGGTGTCCCAGGATCATCGGTCCCCAGGAACCCACATAATCGATATAGCTGTTGCCATCGGCATCATAAATCTTACAGCCGTCCGCCTTCTCAATAAATAATGGATCACACCCAACCGATTTGCAGGCCCGCACCGGGCTGTTGACACCGCCGGGAATGATCTTGATGGCTTGCTGGTATAATGCTTGGGATTTTTGTAAATTCATGAATGTAATTCCTCTCTATTTATAAGTCCTAAATTGAGCGATTATCGAGATTGCCGCCGCAGATATAAGGAAGATGCTGTTTCGCGATCGTGTTCTATGCGGGATAGCATCTGACACCGTAGATGCGGTGATTTCGGCAATCCCAACGGGTTTCAAATTTTAAGATTTCAGAACGATACAATCCATTAATATTTATGATATGCTCATCATTCTTACAATTTGACACGCTCAATTTGAGTAAGTGTAACTGCTTTGAATAGCAAAGACATTGCATCAGGTCAAGCACACAACTTTGAGAAGGAATGTTAGAAAAATATTGTTAATCACGATAGTTAAGATATAATTATTGATTTAGAATGATATATGGCCAGGATGCGGGGACGCTGGGATGCCAGGATGCCGTTATCAGCCCTTTGCATTAAGCCACACTCGAACCCTGGAATCCTTGGCCCCTTGAATCCTTTAGTATTATTATGTCCCCTATAAACATATTAAAAAAACAAGCCAAGTTTCTAACTTACATTCTGGGAGTTCAACCCGATGAATTCGGTCTGGTGCCGGATAAGGAAGGATTTGTCAAAATCAAAGACCTGCTCAAGGCTATCCATGAAGAAGACGGCTGGCGTGCCTTCCGGCAATCCCATATCAATGAAATCTTGATTTCCTTGCCAAAAACCCCTTTAGAGATTTCAGAAAATTCAATCCGCGCCAAAAATCAGGAAAACCTCCCCCTTAGATTGCCACCGGACAACCCGCCCAAACTGCTATATACCTGTATTCGCCAAAAGGCCTTATTTGCAGTTGTTGAAAAAGGAATTTTTCCCATGGGTCGCGGCCATGTTATCCTGAGTTTGGATAAAAACATGGCTCTCAGAATCGGTCGACGTTATGATGCATCGCCGGCTCTTTTAACCGTCAATGTTGACAATGCCATACAGGCCAACGTTCTTTTTCTTCAAGCGGGCAAACTGTTGTTTCTAGCCAGGAATATTCCGGTAGGATGTTTCACAAGTCCGCCCTTGCCTAAAGAATCAAAAGAAACGCAGACAAAAGCACCGATCAAATCCAAAGAGCGCGATCGAACCCCGGGCAGCTTCTTTCCGGACATATCCGACCGGATGACATCCCTAGATCCCAAAAAGCAGACCCGCAAGCAGCGCCGGGAAAAGGATATTGACTGGAAGAAGTCGCGCAAGCATAAGCGCCGCCGCTAAAAAGAAAAAATCAAATCCAAACCCGGATTTGATTTTTTCTTTTTGACATCCCAAAACAAGATTGATAAGGAAGCTTCTTATCGATTTCAAAGGGCCGTTAGCTCAACTAGGCAGAGCACCTGACTCTTAATCAGTAGGT
>CAYVMI010000050.1:0-49507 GCA_964452555.1 uncultured Desulfobacterales bacterium | reverse complement strand
TGAAGGTAGCACTCTCCCGCTGAGTTAACCGCCCGTATATGTGATAGGTCTGTTAAGTCATATGACGCTTAAGTTTCTTCGTCAAGCCCTTTTTGGTCCGGCTCTGAATCGCTGTTTGCCTCGGTATCCTGATCGGTGCTGCCAGACTCGACAGGCGGATCGGATTCTTCGGAGTGGTTGACTTCGTCCTTGGATTCATCGGATTGATCCGTTTGATTCTCCTCAAGATCCGGCTCCTGGGCCAAGGCTTCGATTTCTTTGGGCGTCGGCAGGTCCTTTAAATTTTTAAGATCAAATACCTGTAAAAACTCTTTGGTGGTGGCATAGATCAAGGGTCGCCCGGGTATTTCCTTGCGACCCAGAACCCGTATCAGTTTTCTTTCCAACAACATCCGTAAGACACCGCCGCAGTCAACTCCTCTTAATTGTTCCACGTCGCTGCGGATTACAGGCTGCTTGTAAGCGATAATCGCCAAGGTTTCCAATGCGGCCTTGCTGAGCCGAGATGGCTTAGGCTGCAAGAAACGCTTGATCCAGGGTACGTATTCGGGTCGTGTTCGAAACTGATACCCACCGGCAACCTCGTGTAAGCTAAAGGCACCCTGGCGATTTTCGTATTCCTGCCGGAGTTCACCCAGAGTTTGGCGGATCATCTTGGAATCCGGCAGGGTTACAATCTGCTTGATTTGATCGACGGTCAGCGGATTCTCAGCCACAAATAACAGGCTTTCGATTATATTTTTTAAATCGTCCATTTAGTCCAGCAACATAAAATTAAAATTATAAGGCCTTATTATCGTCTTTTATGCACTGACGAAGGCAATATCAATAAAACTCAAAGCAACAATGTCATAAGCCTCCGATAGGGCATAACCGGAGTTAAGTTCTTTGCGCCTTGGTTCTAGATGTAAAACAGCCTGATGATTCCGGACTCGATGTGCTGCACGATCTGGATCAGGTTTAGCTTGACCATCTCCAACAAGGCCAGGAACGTCACAATTATTTCGGCTTTGTTCGCGTCGTTGGAAAACAGTTCATAGAACGTCAAGGAATTTTTTTCTTCGAGAATATCGATGATTTCGGAAATCTTCTCCTTGACTGAGATTCGGTCGGTGGTCAGTTCGAGTCGATGGTCATCGGAAACATTGGCTAGTATTTTTTGGAACGCATCGATGAGTTCAAACAGCCCCACCTGCACATAGGGTTCTTCATCGGGTAATTGGGTAAAGTCTTGTTCCGCTAACGGACGCACAAATGTGTGTTCTCCCAGAAGATTTCGGCTGGCTAATTGCTCCGCTACTGATTGCATTTCGAGATATTCCTGTAGCGGTTTGGTCAAGGCCAGGCGGGGATCTTCTTCATCTTCTTCGATGCCATGGGTTGGCAACAACATACGCGATTTAATCTGGGTAAGCGTCGATGCCATTACCAAAAAATCACCGGCAAAATCGATATTCATCAGCTTGATCCATTCCATATATTCCAGGTATTGTTGCGTGATCACGGCAATGGGAATGTCATAGATGTCCACTTCATTCTTTTTGATTAAGTGAACCAGAAGGGCCATTGGACCTTCGAATACCTTGTCGAGTTTGATTTCGTATGGGGTTTCGGTATTATTCATTAGCCCAAGCCGATGGCGTTACGTACCTCTTGCATGGTTTCACGGGCAATTTGAGTGGCTTTTTCACAGCCAGCATCAATGATTTCGCTTACCAATTGAGGCCGATCATCGTAGTACGCTCTTTTTTCATGGATGGGAGTCAGGTCTCTCAGCAGGTTTTCGGCCATGATCTTTTTGCAATCAACACAGCCAATCTCAGCATTGCGGCACTCTGTGTTGATACGCGCCTGGGTGTCAGCATCCGTGTATAGTTTATGAAATTCATAGACGTTACAAACATCGGGATTACCCGGATCAGACTTCCTGGCTCGTTGCGGATCGGTGATCATTCGGGCAACCTTTTTGCGGACCACATCCGCAGGATCCGTAAGATAAATGGCGTTATCATAGCTTTTACTCATTTTACGACGGTCAAACCCCAATATCTTGGGTGTTTGGGTTAGGATGGCCTCGGGTTCGGGAAAAACGTTACCATATAGGTAGTTGAATCTGCGCGCAATTTCACGCGTGATTTCAACATGGGGTACCTGATCCACACCCACCGGGACTCCGTTGGCTTTGTACATAATGATGTCCGCAGCCTGAAGCACCGGATATCCAAGAAATCCAAAGGTAGAAAGATCCTTGTTTTCGATCTGAACCATCTGATCTTTGTAAGTGGGATTACGTTCCAGCCACGGCACCGGTGTAATCATGCTTAAAAATACAAACAGCTCGGCATGTTCCTTGATGTCCGACTGGATAAAAAGAGTGCTTTTCTCTGGCGATAATCCAACGCTCAACCAATCTTTGATGATATCTCGCGAGTAGGTCGAAATCTGGTCCGGATTTTCATAATCACTTGTCAGGGCATGCCAATCGGCAATGAAATAAAAACAATCGTAAGTTGCTTGCATCTCAACCCAATTGATAAGCGCGCCATGCAGGTTTCCCAGGTGAAGTGGGCCGGTGGGACGCATACCGCTTAACACACGCTTTTTCTTCTTGGTCATGTAGGTTCCTTCTCCTCCCTCCCGAATATGGCATGTAAATTTCTTGAGATCGAATTAAGAAGCACTTTTAGTTGCTAGATGATTTTCCACAAATTTCAATTCATCATCTCGGGTTTTTAGCAAGCCATCCAGCTTGGCATCCAGGACGTGCTGCATGATTTCCCGATAAATCGGTCCCGGGCTTAATCCATAACCCATGAGGTCTTTCCCGGTAACTGTGATGGTGACATAGCGCAATTTGGTGACAAAATGCGATATGGCTCGTTTAACATCACGGCTGTGGGCACAGGCCATCATATAAAGAATCATTTCAATGCTTAGTCCGGACAACTGTTTATATAGCGAGCGATTATCGTTTGGGAGACTTCTTTCCAGCCGGTTCAAGGTGGCATCGGCAGCCATGCGATCCTTGAGAAAAATCTTCCGGTAGCGGGGTGCCAATTCCAACCGCTCACAGATGGCACGGGTGGTCCGCAGATCACAGTTCCGGATGAGGACCATGAAATAAACGGCCCACTTTATATAGGATTCCTCCAGAAAAAGCAAATCATGCCAGGCGATTACTTCTCTGGTTGAATTTAGTAATAATATCTGATTGTTATTCATTTGGATCTTTGGGTGGATCACGTGCAAAAGCTGATAGTCTTGCAAGCGTCTTATGGCCGGAGTTGGATTTTCTTCTTCAAGGATCAGGCGCAGTTCGGTAAAAACACGTCTCCCGCCGAGACGCTTAAAAAAATCCATTTTTACGGCATTTTCGATTAAGCCGGCGGTTAACTTTCCAATACTGAAACCAAAGCGCTGCTCGAATCGGATGGCCCGAAAAACCCTTGTGGGATCTTCCACAAAACTCAGATTATGAATCACACGAATAACTTTTTCTTTGATATCTTTCTGGGCCGAAAAAAAGTCGACCAGGGTACTAAATTTGTCCGGGTTTAACTGAATCGCCAGGGTATTCATGGTAAAATCCCGGCGAAAGAGATCCAGTTTAATAGAGCTCATCTCAACAATCGGTAGTGCCGCCGGAAACTTATAGTATTCCAGGCGGGCTGAGGCGACATCGATTTTAAATCCGTCCGGGAAAATGATGACGGCCGTACCGAACTTGGCATGTGAGTGTATGCGGGCGCCACTGATGGTTGCGAACTTTTTTGCGAAGGCGATGCCGTCCCCCTCAATGACGATGTCAATATCTTCGTTTGAGCGATATAAAAACAGATCGCGTACAAAGCCCCCGACAACATAGGCCGGACACCCCAATTCGTCGGCTACCTGGCCGATTTTTTTCAGCATGTCCAAACGTTGGAGGCTGAGGCGTTCTTTCATGAAGTTTAGAATATTGCGCCGGCGTGCGTGAATCTGTCTTTGGCTTTGGGGCATGTTGGCGGCATCATCGTATTGCTTTTGCCGAATGAGGACCTTTAACAAATCTGTCCTGGTAACCACGCCCACAACAATACCGTTTTCGATGACGGGCAGAATCCGCTGCTTACTTTCGATGATGTTTTCTTGAATTTCGAGAATCCCAGCTGTGGGTGATACCGAAACCATCTCTGTGGTCATATATTCCCGCACCGGTACATCGTGGAGTTTATGATAGAGAGCCTTTTCCAGAATTTGCCGGGATATAATACCGGATAGCTCCTGATTTTCAGTGTGCGTAACCAGCAGGGCATTTATATTGTAGCGGGTCAGCATTTCTGCAGCTTCCCGACAGGATATGGTCTCAGCGATCATGATCGGAGGCGAAGACATGAGGTGTTTGGCCAAACGTTTGGATTCGATTTTTTCATACAGATGTCTCAGCAAGGCCTGCTTCACTTGAGTTGTGGTTTTATTTTTAATGGATGCTGCCGCCGCATAAGTGTGGCCACCGCCACCCAGACGGGTGATAATTTCACCCACATCAACTTCGGGGATTCGACTTCGAGCGACCACGTAGACCTTGTTCTCCATTTGAGCAATGGCGAAAATAACCGCCAAATCCTCCATTTTAACCATTTTATGGACCAGAAAAGCAAAATCGGGCACATATTGATCTGTGGTGACACTGGTTAGCACCACCTCAATCCCATTGATATCATAGCGACTGGATGCCTGGATCATATCATTCAGGATTCCAACCTGCTCCGGGCTGATTTCCCGTGATATTAAATTGGCAATCATGTTCAGATTGGCGCCCTTGGATAATAGAAAAGCCGCAGCTCGGAAGTCTTTTTCGGTGGTGGAAGGAAACGTAAAAGAACCGGTATCTTCATAAATTCCCAGACACATAATGGTGGCTTCATCCGGCGTGATATCAATCTGTTTTTGTTTCAAAATATCAGTCAAAAGTGTTACCGTGGCGCCCACCGTCTCCTGAACCATAACCTCTCCATTTATATCGTTTTCCATGGGGGGGTGGTGGTCGTAAATATGAATCTGAAGGTCAGGACGGTCTAAGATGGATTCAAATAAACCAATACGATGGGGTTGTTTGGTGTCCACCAATACCAAACGATCAATTTGGCTGATATCGATCTCTTTGACACTGGTAATGTTCAGGAGATAAACCATCGACTGAATAAAAAAGTTTCTCAGATTTTTTTCTTGTGAGCCCGGGAATACAACCAAAGAGTCCGGATAGAGTTTTTGAGCGGCCAGCATGGAAGCCAGTGCATCAAAATCGGCATTGATGTGCGTGGTGATGACGGTCAATTTATCGGGTTGGGGCATATCGGCAGCCTTATTCTGAAATAAAATCATGTTCCACGACTTAATGATAACGCGTACGTTTCGCCTGGGGCGAAACGTACCTTTCACCGCAGGGCGAAAGGCATTGTCGTTTCTAATCGTAAACCACGGACATCACTATTAAACATACGCACAATCCCTACAGATAATCAAGATAAACTATTGTCGTTTTATTGATAGTGTGATAGTACTACCTACTTAATAAATAATTAAAATGAGTCATAATCTTGCGTCGCACCGGGTTTTTTTGGTGGCGACAATTCGCAACGATTTCCTGACAAGGGAGAGAGAATATGCCTGTCTATCTTTGGGTGGGAAAGAATCGAAACAACGAGGTGCAAAAAGGTGAACTGGATCTGGCCAGTGAGGATGCTGTCCGAAATCACCTGACCAAGCTCAGGATTACTCCTACGAAAATAAAGAAAAAACCAAAAGACCTGTTTGAAAATGTGGCTTTCATGCAGCCACCGGTCAAAGAACAAGACATCATTATTTTCAGTCGGCAGTTTTCGACCATGATCGATGCCGGGCTTCCTATCATCCAATGTCTGGATATTCTTTATTCCCAGCAGGAAAATAAAACTTTCAAGAATATGCTGAAAGATATCAAGGAGTCCGTAGAGGGTGGCCAGACCCTTGCGGAAGCTTTACGTAAATATCCCAAGCATTTCGACGATCTATTTGTCAACATGGTCGCTGCGGGTGAGGCTGGTGGTATCCTTGATACGATTCTGCGCAGGCTGTCAGCTTACATGGAAAAAGCTGCCAAACTGAAAGCCCAAGTAAAAGGGGCCATGACCTATCCCATCATCACCATCATTGTGGCCGTAGTCGTGGTGGGTGTCATCCTTGTTTTCGTTATACCTGTATTTCAAGAGATGTTCGAAGGTTTGGGCGGTGATCTGCCAACACCCACAAAGGTTGTGGTGGCTTTATCTGATTTTACCAAAGATAAAATTCTCTATATCATCATTGCGGCAGTCATTTTTTTCATTGCATTCAGTCGATATAAAAAAACTGAAAAGGGCCGCTTGACAGTGGATGCACTGGCTTTGAAAATGCCTGTATTGGGAATCCTTTTACGCAAAGTTGCTGTGGCGAAGTTCACCCGAACCATGGGAACCATGCTCTCCAGCGGTGTTGCGATTTTGGAGGCGCTTGATATCGTGGCCAAGACATCCGGGAATAAAATAATCGAACGGGCCATTTACAATGTTCGATCCGGGATCGCAGAAGGTCGCACCATGGCAGATCCTTTGTCCGAGAGTGGGGTGTTTCCAGCCATGGTCTGCCAGATGATAGCTGTGGGTGAGTCCACTGGTGCTTTAGATGCCATGCTCGTTAAAATTGCAGATTTTTATGATGATGAAGTCGATCAGGCTGTAGATAATCTGACATCCATGATCGAACCGTTTATGATGGTATTTTTGGGCACTGTAATAGGCGGCCTGGTGGTTGCCATGTATCTGCCGGTCTTCAAAATGGCCGGTGCTATCTCAGGATAAAATTTGAATTCATTTCGCTTGTCCGAAATTCAATCAGAGCGACCAGACGGATGATTTGATCAGAATTCAAATTTTATGAAAAAACCATCCATGACAGCCGAAAGAGACCTCGTTCAAAAGCTTAAGCTGCTGATGCTCTTTCGGCTTCTTTTTACTTCCATTCTACTCGGCTCCACTATCATTATTCAGCTGAATGAAAATGTCTCCCCATTGGCGCGTCCGCTTTTATTATTATACGGCCTGGTCGCGATGATATTTGTTTTATCCTTTGTTTATTCCTTGGCATTGTCCAAGATTCAACAAAAGGTGGTAATTGCCTATATTCAGATAAGTGTCGATACAGTTGTCGTCAGCTTGATCGTATTTGTAACCGGCTGTTTTTTAAGTTTTTTCTCGTTTTTATATCTGGTTGTAATTATCTATTCCGGCGCGCTTTTATTTTTGAAAGGCAGTATGGTCATAGCGGGCCTATGCAGTCTGCAGTACGCGATTCTATTAAGCTTGGAGTACTATGGATTTATACAGCCCTATGGAATCGGTACGAGTCCCCTGATATTTGAATTCGGATGGCTACAGGTGCTGTATAAAGTGATGATTACGGCCGTCGCTTGTTACGCCGTGGCATTTTTAAGTGGGTTTCTTTCGGAACAAGCACGACGGACGCGTCGCGAGCTTCAACGTATGTCGGAGCACGTTAAACGCGTGGAAAAAATGGCATCATTGGGGGAAATGGCTGCGGGTCTGGCTCACGAAATTAAGAACCCGCTGGCATCTTTATCGGGATCCATTCAGATACTTCGGGAGGAAATAGGCTACCAACCAGAACACGATAATCTAATGCGGATCGTACTGCGGGAGACCGACCGTTTAAGCACATTGGTGAGTGATTTTTTACTTTTTGCCAAGCCACCAGCCGGCAATCGGGAATGGTTTGGGCTGGATGGCGCCATCCTTGAAATTCTGGAGTTATTTAAGAAAAACAAAACCATAAAAAGCAGTCTAATTATTGATCATAATCTAGTTCCGGATGTGCTGGTTGAGATGGATCCGATTCATTTACGTCAAATTTTATGGAATCTTTTGCTCAATGCGGCTGAAGCCATCAAAAACCAAGGGCGGATCCAGGTTGAAACCGCGGTGCATAAAAATAACAGGGTTGAAATCATCGTGACAGACGAGGGTGAGGGAATTTCAATGGAAAAGGTCGAATCGATTTTTGACCCTTTTTATACAACTAAACAGAGCGGTACCGGGTTGGGATTGTCCATCGTCTATCGAATTCTGGAGTATTATGATAGCCGACTGGACGTTGAGAGCACAATTGGCCAAGGCACCTCGGTTCGTTTCAGTCTCAAAAGGCAATCCTCATAAATTTTCATGCCCTGACGCGCACAACCAAGCATGAACCATCTAATATTGCCATATATTTGATATTTTCATCTTATGTTATTTCATGAAAATTTATAAAAAAGATCGCTTTTGTCTTAGCATAGCCGTAATATATACGATGTTGATGGACTTGAGACCGTATTTTAGTTCGATACATAAGTGAATCCATAGAGCGCGACATAAATATGATCGGTCAGTCCGGTGCACAACAAATTGTTGGCTTAGACCACGAAATTGAAACTACGATAACATAAGGCTGACTCTTCGGTCTCAATCAATATCAATATTTTCAACATTAGAAACATGTATCAGCACAGAAGGTTTCAATAACCCAGGTATTTGGGACGGGAGAACTGTCCCCAAATACGACTGACTGTTTCTAATGAAATTGTTAGACGATCTAAAGGGAAGAGAATTTTTTTGTAATCATGAGATGTACTTATAGTACATAAAAGACTTGTGACCCGCGGAACAGTGCGGACACAGGGCATTTTACATAGCCGTCATGGTTGACACCCCTGTCGAAATACGTTACCACAACCCGTTCGAACTGTTAACTATGCCATAAGCCACCGACAAGGTCGGTGGTCGTTGACTCCAATCATAAGCCACCGACGAAGTCGGTGGTCGTTGACCTTAGCAGGATGGAGCCGTGTCAACAGGTATTGCCAATTTTCGGAACTAAAAGGTGTATCAAAGAAATAGCGGATGGCATTTGAATTCTTCATAGGACGTCGGTATTTAAAAGCAAAGCAAAAACAAGCCTTTATATCGATGATCACGATACTTTCCATCGCGGGCGTTACCGTGGGGGTCATGGCCCTGATTGTGGTCATCGCGGTTATGTCCGGATTTGAGGCCGATCTGAAATCCCGGATTCTGGGGATCGAATCCCACGTTGTCCTCATGAATCAAGCCGGACCCTTTGAAAACTACCCAGAGGTTCTCAACACGGTTCAAACTACCCAGGGGGTGGAATCAGCAACACCCTTTATATATTCCCAAGTGATGCTACGCTCATCTCATGGTGTATCCGGCGCGGTGTTACGCGGCATCGATCCTGATACAGCAGAAACTGTCATCAAGGGCATCAGCTACAAAGGACTAAAGAATGCCGCCAACAATCAGGCGTCAACCCCGGCTGATCCTGTTGGTCCGGGTATTATCTTAGGTCGCGAGTTGGCCAGGAGTCTGCATGTACTTAAAGGAGACAGCGTCTATATCATAACACCCAAAGGTATGATTTCGCCCATTGGACATGTGCCGGCCATGCGCCGCTTCATTGTGCGGGGCACCTTTGAAACCGGCATGTATGAATATGACGGATCCATGGCCTATATTGGTCTTAAAGAGGCCCAAAAATTGCTGCGAATGGGCGCAACCGTCAATGGCATCGAGGCGCGCGTAACCAACATATATGAGGCCAGGCAGGTATCCAAACAGATCGTCAAAAAACTGGGTTATCCATTCTGGGCTCGGGATTGGATGCAGATGAATCATAACCTGTTTTCGGCTCTCAAGCTGGAAAAAACGGTTATGTTTATTATTTTGGCCCTGATTGTTCTGGTTGCTGCTTTCAATATTGCCAGTACATTGATCATGATGGTTATGGAAAAAACAAAAGATATCGCGATATTGAAAGCCATGGGTGCAACCGATCGATCCATACGCAAAATTTTTGTGCTCAATGGCATGATTATCGGCGCCATTGGAACCTTATTGGGCACCGGCATCGGTTTCATTCTGTGCAGTCTTCTGAAAAAGTATAAGTTTATCGAATTGCCAGGGGATGTTTATTATTTGACAACCCTGCCAGTTCAACTCGAAACCTTGGATGTGGTCATTATCGCATCATCGGCGCTGATTATTTGTTTCCTGGCGACCCTTTACCCGGCCAATCAAGCCTCAAAACTCGATCCCGTCGAGGCGATTCGTTATGGCTGATGATCAACGGCAACAAATGCAAACAGCGGATGATAGCAGGCGTGCTTCGGTTGAGCCCGTGAAAACATTTATCGAGATTCAAAACCTCTCGAAAAGTTTTCAGGATAGCGGGATGCCCATAGAAATCCTGAAAAATGTTCAGTTGAACCTGGATGAAGGCGAAAGCCTTGCCATGGTGGGTGCATCCGGAATAGGAAAATCTACGTTTTTGCATATCCTGGGGACCCTGGATCGTCCTGATCAGGGCAAGCTCCTGTTTCAGGGGGAAGATGTCTTACAATTTGGCAGCAGTCGATTAGCCCGGTTTCGAAACCAGTTTATTGGTTTTATGTTCCAGTTTCATCATCTTTTGCCGGAGTTCAGCGCCCTGGAAAACGCTGCCATGCCGGCTTTAATCAATGGATATACGCGTGATAAAGCCAAGGCGGCTGCAGAGGCCATCCTGGTACGGGTCGGGCTAGAAACTAGGCTCACCCACCGGGTTTCAAAGCTATCTGGTGGTGAACAACAACGGGTCGCACTGGCTCGGGCTTTGGTTATGCGACCACGTATCCTACTGGCGGATGAGCCCACTGGAAATCTGGACACGCATAACAGCGATCAGGTTCACGCCCTCCTGATGAAATTAAACCAGGAATTCTCAATGACCATGGTTGTGGTTACCCATAATATGAAGCTGGCTGCTCTGATGTCGCGCTGTGTGACAATAGTCGACGGGCAAATCGTGGAAAAGAGCCGAGGGACCTGTTCATGATAAAACGCTGGTGGCTGGTATGTATCCTCCTTGTGGGACTGATTCCTGTCGGAGCCTATTCACAACCTGCTAAAAAAGTGGCTGTTTTGCCATTTCAGATCAACAGTCTGGAAGACCTATCCTACCTGTCAACCGAGATCCCCAGATTAATCAAAACCGATCTGCAGGGTGAGGGTGCTTTGATTGTCGAACCCGATCCAAAAGATCTTAGGGATTGGACCGGAACCCAGGCTGAAACCCGTAAGGCCCGACTGATCGGTCTAAAAGAAGGACTTGATTTGGTTGTTTGGGGCAGCCTGACTCGAATTGGCGACCATTTTAGCTTGGATATAAAAGTAATCGAGCCGCTGGTAGATGAAGATATAAGTACCTTCTTTCTTTCGATTGAAGGTATCGAAAATTTGTTGGTGAGTCTTCAGGAGTTGTCACGGGATATTGGCTTTAAATTATTTGACCGTGCTGTCATTTCAAAGATTATCGTCACGGGCAATAAACGCATCGAGGTTGATGCCATTGAAAGATATATCAAGAGCAAGCCAGGTGATGTCTATTTGCCCAGTCAACTATCCAATGACTTGAAATCCATTTATTCCATGGGCTATTTTGAGGATATTCGAATCGAAGCCAAAGACATGCCCGCCGGAAAGCGAATTACATTTCAGGTCAAGGAAAAACCAACCATTCGGTACATCAGATATAAGGGTAATCGTGTCTATGATGACGAGGAGATCGATGAGGCCCTTAATATCAAATCCGGATCCATTCTCAATATTTTTGCCATCCAGAATAACATTATCCGCATCGAAGATCTGTATAAAGAAAAGAATTACCACAATGTGACCATCCAATATGAAATTGAAGAACTGGATAATAATCAGGGCGATCTGCGATTTCTGATAAAAGAGGGTAAAAAGATAAAGATTGAGCGCATCAGCTTTGAGGGCAACCAGGTTTACACGGAAAAAGAACTCAAGAAAGTAATCAAAACCAATATAAAGGGCGTCTGGTCGTGGGTGACCGGATCGGGTGAACTGGATAAAGAGAAATTAAGCCAGGATACCACCAAACTACGCAATTTTTATCATAATAACGGTTTTATTGAGGCCAAGGTCGCCAAGCCCGAAGTTGAATATCTACCTGATATGATATATATCAACTTTAAAATAGAAGAAGGCCCTAAATATAAGGTCGGCCAGGTCAGTATTCGGGGCGATTTAATTGCCCCGGAAGCAGAACTGTTAAGTCAGCTCACTATTACTCAAAAAGAGTTTTATAGCCGCGAAACTGTACGAAACGATTTGTTGACGCTTACGGATCTCTATTCAGATCAAGGTTATGCCTACGCCGACATCTATCCCCGCATCCAAAAAAAGGCTGACATTCTGGAAGTCGACCTTGAGTATGTGGTCAAGCAGGGCAAAAAGGTCTATTTTGAGTCCATCATCATCAGCGGTAACAACAAAAGCCGCGACAAGGTTATCCGGCGCGAACTCAAGGTATATGAGCAAGAACTTTATAGCGGCAAGGCCTTGAAAAGAAGCATTCGAAACCTTTACCGACTCGATTTCTTTGAAGATGTGAAAGTTGATACAGTTGCAGGAGAAGAAGACGATGAAATCATTTTGAAAATTGACGTGGTGGAGAAACCGACCGGGAACTTTATGTTTGGTGGCGGCTACAGCAGTGTCGATTACGGTTATATAATGGCTTCGGTCGCCCAGAACAATCTTTTTGGCCGCGGGCAAAAACTGCAGTTTAAAGCTACATTGAGTGAGAAAACGCGTAACTATACCTTAAGCTTTACCGAACCGTATTTGTTTGACACCAAAATTTCAGCCGGATTTGATATTTACGACACGGCAAAGGAATATGACGATTACGATAAAGACAGCCAAGGCGGCCGGATTCGTCTGGGTTACAAACTGATCGACTATACGCGGCTTTTCTGGTCTTACACTTATGACATCAGCGAAGTGTCCGATATTGACGACGATGCCCCGGATAACATTAAGCAGATCGAAGATGATTTCGGCGGTAGCCTTATCACCAGTTCCACCAAGGTAACGTTGCGGTATGACTCCCGGGATCGCGTCTTCAACCCGACCGAGGGAACCCTTGACAGCATTTCGTTAGAATATGCGGGTTTGGGGGGGGATGTGGGCTTTACCAAATACGAGGCCAGATCAGGTTGGTTTTTCCCGTTATTCTGGGGCACGGTCGGCATGGCGCACGCCAAGACTGGCTATGTCCACGACAATGATGGCGGGGAGTTTTTGCCGGATTATGAGCGATTTTATCTGGGTGGCATGCATTCGGTGCGTGGTTTTGACTGGCGGGATATCAGTACGGAAGATGAAAACGGTGATGAAATCGGCGGTAACCGATTCATTCAATTCAATGTCGAATGGGTAATCCCACTTCTCAAGGATGCCGGTGTTATGGGGGTCTTATTTGTTGACGCCGGCAATGTATTCGGGGAAGATGATTATCTTGACATGAACGATCCCACCCGTGAGGGTGGTGGGGCCGGAATTCGCTGGTACTCACCGCTAGGACCCTTGAGGCTCGAGTATGGGTGGATTTTGGATCCCAGGGAAGAGGAAGATACCCAAGGTAGATGGGAATTTTCAGTAGGATCTTTATTTTAGAATTGCGAGGTGTAATATGATTAAAAGTAAAACGATTATTGTGGCAATGATGCTGACAGTTGCATGGGTGGCGGCACCGTGTATGGGTGCCGATGTTGCTAAGATCGGTGTGGTCGATATCCAAAAGATCCTATTGACATCATCTGCCGGCAAAATGGCCAAGGCCCAAATTAATAAAAAAGCTCGGGAGATGGAGGCTAGGCTAACCGAGAAAAAAGAAGAAATCGATAAGCTCAAAGAAACGCTGGAACGTGAAGCCCTGGTGATGAGTAAGGAAACCCGCGAAGAACGCGAGCGTGAGATCCGTATTAAAATCAACGATATCAAGTCGCTCAAGAAAAAGTTTGAGAAGGACTTGAAGACAATTGAGGGCAAGGTGGTCAAACGAATTCAGTCTGATATGGCGACCATCGTGCAAGAGCTGGGGAAAAATGAAGGCTTCCTGCTGATCATCACCAACCAAGTTGTCCTCTATGCGCCGTCGACAATTGATATAACCGATCAGCTGATCCAGTCATACAATACATCCTTGGCTGAAAAAGGCGGTGAATTTAATATTGATGCCCTAGAATAAAATCGTGTTCCACGATTTTATGAAACGCGACCCTTGCACCCTCCGGGCGAAAGGTATTATAGCTATTAAGCGTTCAACGCCACCGGCTAGGTCGATGGCTAATGAAGGACCAAAACTCCTATCCCTAAAATGATTGGATCACCCGCAGAACACAGCGGGGAATTCAGATTAAAATATGCAAACAACCTGGCACAGAAACGGTCGGATAACTTGAGGTATCACGGGACACGGATTCCAGATAAAAAATGACTGAATCTCCATTAAATTTGCGACTGGCTCAGATTGCCGAGCTGGTGCAAGGAAAAATCAAGGGTGATGATCAAATCATCATTGGTGGCGTAGCCCCTTTTGATCAGGCCGGGCAGGCGGATATTGCCATGGCCGCCGAAGCAAAATACATGAAACTGATAGAAGGGTGCCGAGCCGGTGCCTTGATTGTACCGGAAACCTGTTCAGTATCCGCTAGCAATCTTATATTGGTTGAAAACCCCCGGGCGGCATTTGCTAAGATTATGGCCCATTTTCATCCCGTGCCCATGCCCCAAGACAAGATCAGCAAATCAGCCAGCATCGGCCAACAAGTTTCCATGGGCAATCAGGTTGAGATTGGTGCCTTTGTCTCCATTGGTGATCATGTTAAGCTCGGTAATCGCGTAATTTTAGGTCCCGGTGTTGTCCTGGAAGACCACGTTGATATTGGCGATAATACGACCGTTGCCGCCAATGTTGTCATCAAGGCGCATTGCCGTCTGGGTCACCGGGTTCTGATCCAGGCCGGAACCGTAATCGGTTCCGACGGGTTTGGCTTTGCACAGGAAGATGGCCGTCATCTCAAGATACCCCAGACCGGCAACGTCGTCATCGGTGATGACGTCGAAATCGGCGCCAACAATACCATCGATCGGGGAACTTTTGGAAGCACCCGAATCGGTAACGGGGTTAAGACAGACAATCTGGTTCATGTCGCCCACAATGTCGTTGTGGGGGATCATACCCTCTTGATCGCGCAGGTGGGTATCGCCGGAAGCGCCACCATTGGTAAGCAAACAATTATTGCCGGACAGGTGGCAGTCGCTCCGCATATCACCATTGGTGATCAGGTTATGGTGGGACCACAGTCGGGCGTTAACAAGTCCATTGCAGACAAGCAGGTGTTTACCGGATCGCCTGCGATGCCCCATCGTTTATTTTTAAAGGTGGCGCAAATTATGCAGAGTCTGCCGGAATTAAGAAAGCGGATATTACGATTGGAGAAGAAGCTGCGAGACATCACCTAAACGCAGAGTGATTAGATTTGGAGGATCAAAGATGCAGACATATAATATGAAAGATATCCTGTCGTATCTGCCCCACCGCTATCCATTTCTTTTAATAGACAGGATTTTAGCAGTCGATCCGGGTAACAGCGCCCGCGCCATCAAGAATGTCACCATAAACGAACCGTTTTTTCAGGGGCATTTCCCAGCTGTACCCGTGATGCCGGGCGTGCTGATTTTGGAAGCAATGGGACAAACCGGCGGTGTTCTGGCGCATGTTTCCCTGCCGGAAAAATTGAAAGGTCGTCTCGTATATTTTACCGGGATTGACAAAGCCCGTTTCAGAAAACCGGTTGTGCCGGGTGACCAACTGATTTTAGAATCAAAACTGATTAATATGCGCTCAAAGGCATTGCGGATGTCCGGCGTCGCCAAAGTAGATGGAAAAAAGGTAGCCGAAGCAGAGCTTATGGCAGTTATTGGAGAACAATATGATTCATGAAACCGCAATTATTCATCCCAAGGCAGAACTGGATCGGGATGTCAGCATTGGTCCCTACACGATTATCCGGGAAAATGTGCAAATAGGGGCCGGGACCACCATCGGACCGCATTCAGTTATCGAGCCCTATGTAAGTATAGGACCAGGCTGTCAAATTTTTCAGTATGCGGCCATTGGCGCCCCCCCGCAGTCGCTCAAGTTTCAGGGGGAAAAAACCTATGTGAAAATCGGCCCTGAAAATATCATCCGCGAGTTTGTTACCATCCACCGTGGGACGGGGTTTGGCGGCGGCGTAACCGAGGTAGGTCAGCGGAACTTCGTCATGGCCTATTCACACATTGCGCATGATTGTCGCATCGGCAACGAGGTGGTTCTTTCCAACAACACGACCCTCGGCGGACATATCATAATCGGCGATCATGCCACTGTAGGCGGGTTGGTTGCCGTACATCAGTTTGTTCGTATTGGTGAGTATGCTTTTGTGGGTGGAAAAGCCGCAGTTGTCAAAGACATCCCCCCCTATATGATTGCATCCGGGGATCGGGCCAGGTTGCACGGACTCAATACGGTTGGTCTCAAACGTCAAGGATTTTCAAATCGTACCTTGAGCAGACTAAAAAAGTCCTATCGCCTCATATTTCGATTTGGCCTGACCCTCAACGAAGCCATTGAGCGCGTGACGGCCGAAGTGGAACAAATACCGGAAGTCGTTCGTCTGATTGATTTTATCAAATCTTCCGAAAGGGGGATTACGAGATAGTGTTGAAGGGTAGGAGGGTTGGAGTGGTGGAGGGTAGAACGCTTTACATGTAGAGCGATACCCTATGATTTGACGATATGCCACTTACCGCTGACTGCTTATTGCTAGAGGCTGAATCCCCCTCCAACCCTCCAACCCTTGCCCCTTCAACCCTCATTTTTTGGAACCAGCACATCATGCGTATCGGGCTTATAGCAGGGAGCGGTCAATTCCCGATTATTTTTTGCCAACGCGCTGCAAAGCAGGGTTTCGATATCTATGCCGTTGCTTTCAAGGATGAAGCCGATCCAGCCTTGGCGGATCATGTGAAAGCGATGGTGTGGCTTCCCGTGGGGCAGCTAAGCAAACTGGTGAAATTTTTTAAGTCCCATCAGGTTGACGCGACGGTTATGATGGGGGCCATTCGCAAAACAAAGCTTTTCAAAAACCTCAAACCGGATATCAAGGCCCTGTCCCTAATTGCCGGAATGCGGCATACTCATGATGATGGTATTTTGAGAGCTTTTGCTGATTTTCTGGAAAAAAACGGCATCCAGGTAAAAGCCTCTACATTTTTACTGCCGGAACTTCTGGCTGCGCCTGGTTGCTGGACCCGGCGCAAACCGTCCCGGGCAGAAAAGGCGGATATCCAAATGGGCTGGCAGCTTGCCAAAGAGATTGGCCGCCTGGATATCGGTCAATGCGTGGTGGTTGCGGGCGGGTCTGTGCTGGCCGTAGAAGCCGTCGACGGTACCGATGCCACCATTCGGCGAGGCGGTGAGCTGGGCCAAGGCAATGCTGTGGTAATTAAAGTCTGCAAACCGATCCAGGATGAACGCTTTGATGTGCCGGCAGTAGGTGTCCAGACCATTAAAACCATGCAGGATGCTGATGCCCGTCTACTGGTCTTGGAAGCCGGTAAAGCAGTCGTTTTTGATAAGCAGGCCATGATAACCGCTGCTGACACGGCCGGGATTAGTATCGTGGCGATTGACGAGCCGGACGCAGATTGAAGTTAAAAAAAGAAAACGGAAATCAGGAGTCAGAATTCAGGAGTCAGAATTCAGAAGTTAGCATTCAGGTATAAGCAGTCAGCTGCATATGGCATATGGCTTATCGTTTATAGCTGAAGGCTGCTTCCCGTTTGTCATTCCCTTGAAAAAGGGGATCCAGGAAGTGCATTTAGCTGATAGCCGATTGCCTTAAGTGGATAGCGCGATAGCTTCACTTCGTGCCCCATTTCCATGGGATTGACAGGAAGGGTTGACCGCCTGGTCCGGAGTTTCATTTCCGTGGAAATGACGGTGTCCGCTAAGCCATTAGCACTAACGGCCTAACAGTCTTCAGCCTAAAAGCCTAATCGATTCTTTCGGGCGGATGGTTTGAGCCTTATTGAAATCAAGATGGCTGCAAAGAAAAGAATTCTATGAAAAAAACGAGAGTAGCAGTTGTGGGCGTCGGCTATTTAGGTAAGTTCCATGCCCAAAAATATGCACGCATGCCGGATGCGGAGCTGGTGGGTGTCGTGGACATTGATGCAAATCTGTCCAAACAGGTTGCGGCTGAAACCCAAAGCGAGGCATTCTCAGATTATCGGGAGCTTTTCGGAAAAATAGATGCCGCCAGTGTCGTCGTGCCGACGCCCGCTCATTTCAGCATCAGCCGTGACTTGTTGGCCCATCAAATTGACTTGATGATCGAAAAGCCGATTACCACATCCTTAACTGAAGCCGATAAATTAATCGATATTGCCGAATCCCAAAACCGGTTGATCCAAGTGGGGCATTTGGAGCGGTTCAATTCAGCGGTGGTGGCTTTGGCGGACATTATTCGCAAGCCCCGATTTATAGAGTCCCATCGACTCAGTACTTATAAGCCCAGGGCAACGGATGTCAGTGTGGTTCTGGATTTGATGATACATGATATCGACATTATTCTGAATCTGGTCAATTCGGAAGTTGATCACATCCATGCAGCCGGTATACCGGTGGTTAGCAACCATGTGGACATTGCCAATGCACGTCTGGAATTCAAATCCGGTTGTGTTGCCAATGTAACGGCCAGTCGAATTTCCACCAAAAATGAACGTAAAATGCGCCTGTTTCAGCGTGATGCTTATATATCCATCGATTTTGCCAACCACGAAGCAACAATCGTGCGCAAAGATGATCAGGCCGACAACCAGGGATTGATTCCCGGGCTGGGAATTGAAAAACGGGTTTTTGACAAAGGCGATGCCCTAGACGATGAATTGCGGGCATTTGTGCAGGCTGTCCAGACCCGTGAGCCTCCCCCCGTAACCGGCCGGATGGGACGTGATGCTTTGGAAACTGCTCTGGATGTGATGGGCCAGATTCAGCAGAACGATTTAAGCTAGATTTTTCTATAGTCCTTACAAGTATTAAAGGTTACAATTTTCGAGTGATATATATTCAACATCCAACACCGATAGCTTAGAAGACAGAAGTCAGGAGTCAGAATTCAGAAGGCCAAGAGCAAACAATAAGACACAGATTTATCTGCCACGCTAACAAACTGTGATGCCAGTAGGTTTAGCAGTTAACAACGGTTTTCGATTTACAATTTAGCGCCTGTTATCTCCTGAATACTGACTTCTGTTTTCTGACTCCTCATGTACATTGGCTTTCGATGATGAATGTTCATTTATTGCATAAGCTCGAAGCAACAATAAAAATTAAGGTTAAACCTTTTATTCCAATTTTAATAATTTATTTTGGCTGGGGTGTAAATCAGACAAATGTCCGGTCCCAAATGCATCATGATTATTGCAGGTGAAGCGTCGGGGGATTTGCATGGGGCTAAACTTGTGGAAGCCATGTTGGCCCGTGATCCATCGCTCTTTATTTGTGGTGTAGGCGGTCGTGCCCTCCGCGAGGCAGGTGTACGCATCTTGGTGGAAGCCTCGGAACTGTCGGTAGTGGGGATCACAGAGGTATTTTCAAAAATTGGATCCTTGTGGAAAGGCGCCGCGCGCGTCAAGAAACTTCTCAAGAGCTTACATCCGGATCTGCTGATTATTATCGATTTCCCCGATTTCAACCTGCATGCCGCTGCCATTGCCAAACGGGAGGGTATACCGGTTTTTTATTATATCAGTCCCCAAATATGGGCCTGGCGCAAGGGCCGGGTCAAAAAGATCAAGCGACTGGTGGATCATGTGGGTGTAATCCTGCCCTTTGAGGAAGATTTTTATCACCAACATGATGTGCCGGTCACATTTGTGGGACATCCCCTTTTGGATCTGGAGGTCTATGCGCAGAAAGACAATGATATTCAGGCGGAAGGTACTGGTACCGTCATCGGCTTGTTACCCGGATCCCGGGACAAGGAGGTGGTTCGGAACCTACCGGTCATGCTGACAGCCGCAGCCCTTATCCGGAAACGCTATCCCGACGTACGCTTCGTAATTTCACGTGCTCCCAGCGTAGCCGCAGATTATATGGACCGGATTCTGGATTCATCCGAGAGTCAAATCGATGCCCGTATTACCACGGATCCGGTCGGTAAGGTCTTCCAAGATTGCCGTTTGGTCATCGCGGTATCCGGCACGGTGACCCTGGAGGCGGCACTTTCGGCTACGCCGACGGTGATTATCTATAGCGTATCATCCCTGAGTTATTGGATCGGTCGTGCTTTGATTCAAGTGGAGCACATCGGTCTGATCAACCTGATTGCCGGTAAGGAAATCGTGCCCGAACTAATCCAGAAAGATGCGGCACCAAAACCCATTGCCGATTGTGTGTTGTCTCTTTTGGATGAATCCGAAAAGCTCGAAACCATGCGTCAGGAACTGCTGCAGGCGCGTGAGCGATTGGGAGGTCCCGGTGCTTCCAACCGTGCGGCAGGTCTGGCATTAGAACTGCTGAACCGCCAGGATACCCGAAAATGAGGGCAAGGTGATAACCAAGATTTTTAAATTTGAGATGCGAGATCGACACCGGCGTTTGGCCGCCATGGTCAAGGCCAACTGGACGCGTCTGGCCTTTGCCATGGTATGCATGCTGGGGATGGCCGGGGCGCAAGCCACCACCGCATTATTGGTCAAACCGGTTTTGGACGATATTTTTATTAACAAAGATATGGCCATGCTAAAGCTCATTCCCCTGGCAATTATCGTCGTCTATTTCCTCAATGGGCTGAGTCGCTATGGGGCTGATTACCTGATGAGCTATGTGGGTGAGAGCATCATCCGTCAACTGCGCGACCAGCTCTATGGACGGATACAAGATTTACCTTTGGCATTTTTCCAGGAAGAAAAAACCGGGGCACTCATGTCCCGGATCACCAACGACGTCCATACCATCAAGACCATGGTTTCAAGTGCCGTGGCCAGCTCTCTCAGGGATGTCCTTACCATCGCTTGTCTGGTAGTCGTTATATTTTATCGGGACTGGAAGTTGGCCCTCATCGCCATCGTTATCCTGCCGTTCGCCTATTTCCCAATTATTGAACTCGGTCGACGTACCCGCAGGGTCAGCACAGGCTACCAGGAGGCCCTTGCGGATATGAACAGTTTCCTGCACGAAACATTCGCCGGTACGAAAATCGTTAAGGCATTTCGCACAGAGGCGTTTGAAAAGAAGCGTTTCTATAAAATGACCAAGCGCTTGTTCAAACTCGAGATGAAGACCATCAAGTACAGAGCCATGACTTCGCCGATTATGGAACTGCTGGGTGGGATCGGGGCCGCATTGGTCATCTGGTACGGCGGCTATCAGGTAGTTGTGGGCGCATCGACGCCAGGTACTTTTTTATCGTTTTTAGCCGCGGTTGTCTTGCTTTACGGCCCGGTGAAAAAACTGGCCAAGCTTAATATGCAGGTTCAAAAAGGTCTCGCAGCGGTTGATCGGGTTTTTGATATTCTGGAATTAGAGTCTGATATTAAGGAAAAGGAGAACGCGCTTATCATTCCCGACGGCAATCACCGGGTGACTTTCGAGAATGTTACTTTCAAATATCATGATACTGAGGTGTTGAAAAACATCAATCTGGTAGCCCATGAGGGTGAAATTGTCGCGATCGTGGGCATGTCCGGCGGCGGTAAGACGACCCTTGTTAATCTGATTCCAAGGTTTTACGATGTGACAAACGGTGCCGTGATCGTGGATGATGTGGACATTCGGCAGGCAACTATCGCATCCCTGCGCGAGCAGATATCCATTGTGACCCAGGAGCCGATCCTATTCAACAACACTGTACGCAATAACATTGCCTATGGCTGCCCGGAAGCGAACGATGAGCAGATCGAACGGGCTGCCAAGGCTGCCTATGCCTACGATTTTATCAAAGGCTTTCCAAACGGCTTCGAAACCGTCATCGGAGAACTGGGAGGACGACTTTCCGGGGGTGAAAAACAACGTATATGCATCGCACGGGCCTTGTTAAAGGATGCCCCCATCCTGATTCTGGACGAGGCCACCTCCTCGCTTGATTCCGAAGCCGAAGCCATGGTTCAGAAAGCACTCGAAAATCTCATGCAAGGGCGCACCACCTTTGTGATTGCCCACCGTTTGTCGACCATCAGTTATGCCGACCGCATTGTCGTTATGGTAAATGGCCATATTGTTGAAGAAGGAGATCAGGCTTCCCTGCTGGCATTAAAAGGTGAGTATTATAAACTGCACCAGATGCAGTTCGGAAATGAAAATTCCTCAGCCTAAAGTCGTTCAGCGTTTATGACTTTCCAGAATACCTGGCTCTTTGGGCCAGGTAAGAAGCATGGGCTTTGTCTGGAAAGTTAATAAGAAATCGCGGTTACGAAGCAATGAATCGGGCGAAAAGCCGGGTCCTATGGGCCCCGATAGGTCCGATTCAAGCGATTTCTTTACATCGTTGACGAATTTTCATTTGTAATACCCGCAGCATAGCTTCAGCGACGATGCGTTTGGACATCTTGGATTTGCCGGCCCGCCGGTCTTCAAATATAATCGGATGCTCTGTAAGTGAAAATCCATTTTGAAAAGCTTTGTATTTCAGCTCAATCTGAAATGCGTAACCCTCTGATCGCACGCTGTTCATATCGATTTTTTCCAGCACCTCACGTTTCCACAAATTGAAGCCGCCGGTTAAGTCCTGGATGGGAAGGCCGAGAATTAAACGGGCATACAGTGAGCCCCCTTTGGAAATAAATTTTCGGGGCCAACTCCAACCTTTAACACCGCCTCCCGGTACATAGCGCGAACCGATTACGACATCGTGCCGGGCCGTACGAGCAATCATGTCCGGTAAGTAAGCAGGATGATGGCTCAGATCGGCATCCATTTCGATAAACAGATCATAACCCCTGGCCAAACCCCATTGAAAGCCTTCTCTGTAAGCGGTACCCATTCCCAATTTTCCGCTTCTAATCAGTAGAAAAAGGGTCTTGCCGAAAGATTGCCGGATCAATTTTTCGACAACAGCGGCTGTGCCGTCGGGTGAATTATCGTCCACAACCAATATATGCAAATCCAGATCCGCCGGTATATGGTCAAACACCGATCGAATCATGCTGTCGATGTTTTCGGCTTCATTGTAGGTGGGTATGACGATGAGGGTTTTCATTGAGTCCATTTTCTATGAACAATTCTTTCTTAGATTGGTAATGGATCCTATTGATCCATATCGAAATCGGGATCGGTATCGGAACCGGTTTTTTCAGACTTACAATTCGATCCCGATGCCGATAGCGATTTCGATTCCGATTGTTGCGGCTTGTCCGCTTTAGACTGCTGCCTTTTAGACCGTAGGCGCCTACAGCCTAAATGCCTATAGTCTACAGTCTGATAGGTATTCTGATTATATCGTGTTGGCTGAGACTATAGACCAACGAGTACCATAGTAATCCGCTATTTTTGCTCCCTCCGTATATCACCTCTTTCCGGCGGCTGCCAGGGTATTCCACCTTTGAAGCCGTAAGCCCGGTAAAGATAATACTCGCTAACCGGAGGTTCTTTAGAGCGATCCATACCAAACAGGCTGGTGCGGCGAATTTCAATGCGTTCCGGGGGCATCACCATGGTAAATATCTGTTTTAAGCGGTGCGTGTTGCGGCTACGGGCCGTGGATATGCCCACAGCATCCCATCCTTTTAGATCGTCATCTTGCCACCAATATTCATAGGCATTGGGTCGCCGCCAACGATTGAGGGAAACCGTGCGGGGGTGACCCGGGATATAAAAGGCCAGTTCGCTGGCTAACTGATAGCTTTGGCTGAAGATAAACGTTTTTTGGGGATCCGGCATGGATTGGTGCAATTGGTCTGCTTGCCGTGCCAGTGTTTGCCAACCGAGTGTTTCTTTGGCAATCCGATCCAGTTTAACTGGAACCGGTATTATCGGCCAAACCACATGCAACATTAGCAGCCCGGTCATTAAATATGAAAGACCAATAGCCCACGGCCACATCTTTTTTGAAAAACGGGCTAGCATATCGCTTCTAATATCCTGTGGTGGCTGACTTACAAATGCACCTAGCCAGACGGCAGCGGATAAATAGGCAGGACCGGGCCAATTGCCTTCAACCCGGGTACGTAAGCTAAGCATTGCAAACAAGATCACTACCGGGAAAGATGTTAGAAATAAGAAACTGCCCGCCCAAACCTGCTGTCCGTGTCGCTGTCGGAGATGTTGGACCCAGGCAATGATTACCAATAGAAAGACCAAGGGCGAAAGTAAACCAGACTGGGATCCGATATATTCCAGCAGGTAGATTAATTGCAGCCCGGCCACTTGTCCAACACCGCCTTGGTGGGCGGCGTGTCGAAAGGTACTCCAACCATTATCGATATTCCACCAGATAACGGGGGAGAACATCAGACAACCCAATAAAAAACCGGCGTAAGGCCAAATGCGCTTAAGCTGCTTTCGCGAGGCAGCATGCCGGAGTCCGAAAACAAATACCAACGGTGCCAAAATGAACATGGTGTATTTGCTGAGCAGACCCAAGCCAAAAAGGATTCCGCCAAGGATCCACTGGTACCAGCTGCCATCTTCATAAGCCTTGGCGATATGGTAGCAGGCACCGGCCCAGGCAGCCATGAGTGGACTGTCCGGGGTGGCGATGATACCGCCGGCATTGAAAGCCAGGATGGATTGGACCAGGACCGTTGTTAGCAGAGCGGAACGGGCGCCAAACCAATGTTGGGCGAACTTCATGAGATAAATGGCGGTTGTAGTCAAACAGAAGACCGATGGTAAGCGTACGGTCAACTCATTGTGCCCGAATAGCGAGGTGGTTAGATGAATCAGCCAGGCAATCATTGGCGGGTGATCATGATAGCCTAAAGAAAGATAGCGGCTCCATTGCCAATAATAGGCTTCGTCCGGAACCAGGGCGAATGCGCCGGCAAACAACAGCCGCAAGACAGTGATCACGCCAATAATTAACCAACTGATTTGGATATATCGATGTTCCTGCCAGGAAATCATGTGGTTCCAATTAATGCCGGGGTGCTTGAATGTCAAGGTAAAACAGGGTGATGCTCCAGATTGGCGTCTATTGACTCCCTTAGGAATAATTTGTTGCTGTCCACCGCGATCTGCTTTATATACCATGATACTTTATAGGGTGCATGCAATTCAGGCATAAGCACTAGGCGATAAGCTTTCAGCCGCTTATGGCTTAGAGCTCATTGCTGAATGCCAAAGGTATTTCATGAAAACCAATACCGTGATTAGTCGCTATATTCTCAGGGAGATGATACCACCCTTTGTGGTCATTAATTTCTTTTTGATCTTTGTTTTTTTAATGATGAGCATCCTTGAGATCACTAATTACATCGTCAATTACAAACTCAGTCTGACTGCCTGTTTGATGTATATGCTGTACTATCTGCCATTTTCGATGCAGTTTATCATACCCATGGCGGTAATGATGTCCATTTTACTGACCTTTTTACGAATGTCCAGTGACAACGAGGTGATCGCTCTTAAAGCCAGCGGAATCAGTATTTATCAGATGATTCCACCGGTGTTGCTTTTCTGTCTAGGCGGATGCCTGATCACCGGCTGGATGGCTATCTATGCGGTCCCTTGGGGTTGGTCTTCCAAACAGCGCCTGATGGAAGATGTAATTGCTTCCAGCTTTGAAGTCGGATTGAAGGAACGCACGTTTATTGAAAGCTTCGACGGGCGCATGATTTATGTAAATCAGATTGATAACAGTACTGCCAAACTCGTGGATGTTTTTGTGGAAGATAGAACCAACCCCAACCTTGTCAGTACCATTGTTGCTCCCGAAGGTAAACTTCTGAGCGAGCCGAACAGCCTGCTGTTCAAACTTCAACTGATGAACGGTATTATTAATCAGGTCAGTATCAAGGGACAAGAATGGACTATAAATCAAAGCAATTTCGAAAGCTATGAAATTAATCTGGATGTGAAAAGAGCCTTGGAGAAAAGAAAAAGTTCATCCCGCCACCGGTTGGAGATGAGCCTGAAAGAGATGCGTCAATATATAAAAGCTAGTTTAGAAAAAGATGTCATCTATTACCGGACCCTCATGGATTACTATAAAAAATATTCCATACCCGTGGCCTGTTTTGTCATGGGAATGCTGGCCCTTCCCTTGGGTTTTCAATCTACTATTTCAAAGCGTTCATATGGCCTGATATTGGGTTTAATATTCTTTATTATATATCATATTTTACTGACAGCTGGCAGAGGCTATGGTGAGGTTGGAAAATACCCCCCCATTATCGGCATGTGGCTCCCCAATTATCTTTTTGGCGGCTTTGCGCTGTTTTTTCTTTATCAGACCGGTGAAGAACGTCCCACTGTAATCGACAATTGGTACCGGTTTATTGAGTGGCTGGTACGCTTGATTCCCAGGAGATAGGCGCTTGTGTCCGTTATCCAGCGATATTTAACCACAGAGATTCTCAAGCAAATCGGATTTGTATTGGTTGCGGTGGTGTTTCTCTATGTGTTGGTGGATTTTTTTGAGAAGGCCGATAATTTTGCCAAATCCGGGCTGCCGTTAGGCCGTACGGTGACTTATTTTCTGCTAAATGTTCCCTTTATCATCGCCCAGATATCACCGGTCAGCATTTTGTTGGCGGTGATTATCATTTTCAACCTGATGAACCGTAACAATGAAACATTAGCTTTGCGGGCTAGTGGCGTTAGCTTTATTAGTCTGCTTCGTCCAGTGCTCATTATCGGATTCGTAGCGAGTCTAATCTTATATATTTTCTCAGATATCATTGTACCCATCACGACTGCGAGTGCCAACCGGATCTGGTTGACAGAGGTAAAAGGCAAATCGCTGGTAAAATCAAAAGAACGAAATATCTGGATAAAGGGTCAGCGAAAAATTACGCATATTACCTATTACAATGCCGCAACCCAAACAGCTCATGATGTGGCTGTCAGTTTCTTTGATGCAGACTTTCGCCTGATAAGAAAAATTGACTCACCCCGGGGTGTCTTTGATGGGATTCGATGGCAATTCTATAATTCAGTGGAACAGACTTATAATCCATCAACTGGTTCGTATAACAGTGACTTTCGTCCGGATTTGACAGAACAGCTCGACTTTAACCCGGATGACCTTAAAAAGATTGCCACATCACCGTCAGAGATGGGATTCAAGGATCTACGCAGATATATCCGTAAAGTGGAAAAAGAAGGTTACGATGCCACACCCCATTGGGTGGATCTGCATGCCAAACCGGCCTATGCCCTAACATGCCTTGTTATGAGTATAATCGGTGCCGGCATTGCTCTGCGGCAAAAACGACGCCATGGGATTTTTTTTCATATCGCTGCCGGGATAACCGTCGCCTTTTTATACTGGATTTTCTACAGTTTCAGCCTGTCTCTCGGTTATGGTGAGATGTTGCCACCGGTGATAGCAGCATGGACGGCCAACATATTGTTTGGGTGTCTGGGTATATTTATGATCATGAATATCGAAATTTGAATTTGTTCTGCGCTGTATTCAGCGCAGAACAAATTCAAATGGGGAAATTGTGAAACAATTTCTAAATACAAAACTATTGAGTCGGGTCGAGACCATCATGAAGACTGGTGGTTCGCAGTCGCCCAGCTGGCTGCCGAGAACGCTATGGGCGATCTCGCGGGTATATGGCTGGGGTGTCCGGATAAGAAGCGCAGCCTACGATAAGGGTATTCTCAAAGCCAGGCAATTGCCCTGCGTGGTGATCTCAATCGGTAATGTGACCCTGGGTGGTAGCGGTAAAACTCCGCTGACCATCCATATTGCCAAAACGTTAAGCCGTTTGGGTTATCGGGTTGCGGTGATTAGCAGGGGCTATGGCGGCAGGGCCGAGAAATCAGGTGCTATCGTGAGCGATGGTTCGCAGATATTCGTATCGGCAGATGTCAGTGGGGATGAACCTTACATGATGGCCCAGCAATTGAATGGAACACCAGTCATCGTAGGGGCAGATCGATACCAATCTGGAAAGATTGCGAACAGATCTTTCAATCCGGATGTGATCCTATTGGATGATGGATTTCAACACCGTCGCCTGGCCAGGGACCTTGATTTGGTTTTATTAGATGCCAAAGAGCCAGGCGGCAATGGATATCTTTTTCCCCGGGGTGTGCTCAGAGAGCCGTTAGAATCAATTAAGCGGGGACATGCAGTGGTATTGACCCGTACCCAATTGTATCGTCAGAAGCTGGATAGCAAATTGGGTTCGTTGCTGGAGTCGATACCAACTTTTGCATCCCGGCACCATCCTAATATTGTAAAAATAGTTCCAGCAAACAATATGCCCAAGGATGTTCCGGGCAACGGGATCCTGTCACAAGATTTTGATTTTCTAAAAGGAAGAAAGGCCTTGGCTTTTTCCGGAATTGCCGCCAATGAGAATTTTTTTGAAATGCTCAGGGATACCGGGTGCTTGCTCGTTGATGGGATGCCATACCGAGACCATCACCGCTACCGTCGCTCCGATATCTCTCGCATCCGGCAAACCGCAGATGACCAGCAAGCCGACATCATCGTGACAACCGAGAAAGATTATTATCGATTGCCGCCTGCAACCGACTGGGGACGGACTCTGGTAGTTGTGGGTGTGGAAATTGTGTTCCCGGATGGGACTTTTGATGATTTCATAGCTGGTGAGGTGGCACTCCATCTAAAAAATAAACGTAGTATGAGGATAACTTTGAATGACTCATGATGAACGGATAGATAAAAACCTTCATTTTGATACGTATCCGGCGCCTCTGGACAAGGTGACGGCCTACACGCAAAAGCATTCTTTAAATGTGGCCGTAAAAGGTCACTACGGCCTCCGGACTATGATATGGCTACTGCTTTGGTTTGCACAAAGTCTGTCTTGGAAGTGGGCCTACCGGGTCGGCACGGCTATCGGACTGTTGCTTTACGGCGTTCGCTTGCGACGCAAAATTGCCATGGCCAATCTGGATATTGTATTTGGGGATCAGAAGTCCCGCAAGGAAAAAATGCAGATTTATAAAACCTCTCTGATCAATTGCGGGCGGGTGGTCATTAACTATTTGCGGATCCCATATATGGGGGAATCGTTTTGGCGCGAAAACGTGGAATGGAAAAGTGAAGAACTTCTCAGGGAAGTCATGAACCGTAAAAAGGGGGCGCTCCTGATTGCCGGACATTTCGGAATGATGGATCTTGCCGGTGGAAAACTCGGGATGAGCGGTTACCCGGTGGCCGTGGTTGGTAAACGTATTAAAAACCCGGTCATCAACCGTTTTGCCATCGAAACCCGCAATGCCATGAATCTGGGTACCATTGCGCATAGAGATTCCATGAAACGGATACTCGAGGGCATCGGCCGTGGTGAAGCGGTGGCCATGGCCTTAGACCAAAATATGAAAAGCAAGCAAGGTGTTTTCATCGATTGGATGGGGCGCACAGCATCATCGGTCCGCTCGGGGGCCTATGTGGCAAAAAAGACCGGTGCGCCGGTTGTGGCCGGATATATGGTTCAACGAAGCCCTGATCAATTCAAATTCGTGGCTACCGAGGAAGTCCCCTGGGAAGAATATCCAGAGGATCTGGACAAGGAATTAATGGTCAATACGCAACGGCAATCCGATGCTGTGCAAAGAATTATCCTCGCGCAGCCTGAGCTGTGGTTCTGGATACATCGACGCTGGAAGAAGCAGCCGGAAGGGGTGGCCAGCCCTTACTAATAAAAAATTGTAAAACAATTTTTTATGGAGGATGGTAAATGCAAATAGAGGTATCAAATGGCGAACTTGTGGATAAGGTCAGTATTCTCAAAATAAAACTTGAGCGCATATCTTCTGCCTCAAAACGGGCCAACATATTGAAGGAATTTGATCTGCTTTATGGGAAATTAGCGGCGATTCAGATTACGGAGCAATCGGATGCCTTTAAGCGTTTGTTGGAGATCAACACACGACTCTGGGAGATAGAAGATCAGATCCGGGATAAAGAGTTTAAAGGTGAATTTGATGAAGATTTCATTCAGTTGGCCCGCCAAGTCTACTTTCAAAACGACAAACGTTCCCAGGTGAAGCGCGAAATCAATATCCAAACCGATTCATCAATTATTGAAGAGAAAGAGTATGCGCAGTACAGCCAATCCACCTGATTTGGGCTTGATCCAAAAAATTCTCATTATTCAATTCAGGCCTTTCGGGGATGTATTGCTGGCAACTGCTTATTTGGAGGCACTGCAAAACCGATTTCCGGATGCCCGCATTGATTTCCTGGTAAAAAAACCGTTTGATGCGCTGTTAGATAAAAATCCATGGGTATCCGAGGTGGTCGCATTTAGCGACCTTACCGGAATCAACTATTTTTCCGGCAGACTCAAGCTTTTTGGTCTAATTCGGAAACGGCGCTATGATCTGATCATCGATCAGCAAAGTGGTACGGGTTCCGGCCAGGTGGTACTATTCAGCAATGCAGCGCATAAACTCGGCTGGTCAACAGGCAGGTGGCGTTGGTTTTACAATTTGAAAGCTGAAAAAGGACCGGTCCGATATCGGGCTTCTCAGAATTTTGATATGCTGGCGCCTCTGGGGATCAGTGAAAGGCCCCATCGACTTTTTTATCATGTCAGCGAGGAATCCGTGGCCTACGCGCTAGATTGGATGCGGGCGCAAGGGTTGTCAGCCGCCAATACAATTATTTTTTCACCGGGCAGTCCGCGTAAAAGGAAAAAGTGGCGCACGGATAATTATGCTGCTTTGGCAGATCAAATTCAGCAAGAAACCGCCATGCGGGTGGTCATATTATGGGGGCCTAAAGAGTATACGGATGCCCAGGCAGTGGTGCAAAAAGCCAAACGGAAACTCATCCTGGCACCGCCCACTAATTTCAACCAGGGAGCGGCCTTTCTGCAGCAGTGCAGATTGTTGGTTTGCAACGACGGCGGCATCAACCATTTATCCGTGGCGTTGGACATCCCCTCACTGGCCGTTTTTGGAAATACACCGCCTGAGAAGTGGTCACCCCAAGGTTTTTATAAACACCATTATCATCTCTACAAACCCACCCGAGAAAAAAAATCAGACAATCACTTCGGTATTAGTCCCCAAGCCGCCTTTGAGAAGGTGATGGAGATTTTACCGCAGCTGCCATAAACTACTTTCTATTTTTAATATCGGCATGGTATCCCCAAAGGACGGGCTTCAACGGAGATAGGCTGTTAGGCTGAAGACTTTTAGGCTATTAGGCGCTGATGGCATTCCGGCAAAGGCTGTCATCGGCCAAACCCGTAACCCGAATTCTGACTCCTGACTCCTGTTTTCTGGCTTCTTTATTTAAAAATCGGTTCGATCCTAACCGGAGCCATCACCGTATGTGAGAATTGACTTTCGGTGGAATTGATGATGCGACCATTGATACGCCAACCGACAAGTCTATGATGCTTGCCAGGATCAATCTGAAGTGTAATTTGAGAACCTTCAAAATACCAGCCTTTATAGGGCAGCTCACTCGGATAGCCGTCAATTGTAATGCCCTGGTCTATGGGACCAAAGACGTCGCAGCTGTGGCTTTCCGGGGAGTCATAATAGGTGCGCATCATTTTACGCAGATAGGCCGGACGATGCTGGAGAAACTCCGCCAGGGTTTGAAAAAAGGCCCGGTCATCGGTATTTAGCGGTAGGATCGCATCCCTTTGGCGATCGAGCCAGGCATTGAGATAGGGCGGATTGATTTTATGGTTGAGGGTGTCCATGAACAAACGCTCAAAGTAGATTTTATAATCCGGGTCTTCGCTGCTCAGCCTTCTGAATAGGATGGCCCGGGGATCTTTGTTTTGAAACCGGGCGGTACGTGGGTTCTTGCGATCCCGTTTGGGATTGCGGATGACGTTGTGCATGTTAAGACTCTGTTGCCACAGGATTTTTACATCAGCCTCATACGGATTTACAAAACTTTGATCCATATCCCAATTGACCCAGAACCAGCGAGCGTCCGGTTTAGTTCGATCGCGCAATAGAGGCCCCTGATACATATCGTTATCGGCCGTAAAAAACTGAGAAACAAACCAAAGAGAAAGATTTCTTATGTCGACCCGTTTGTCCACTTCCGCCATGGTCATGCGGATGTCGGTATCGTAAACCCATTTTTTGAGTTTCTGATAAGCGGATGATATTTTTCTCATTTCAGGATGGCCGGTCGTGCGCAGCAGGATGAAATCGTCATGCCCAAAGTGCGATCGCAGCCAGTCTTTGTCCAGGTGTTCGATCAGGGCGTAGCGTTTTCCGAATTTTTTGCCATTGAGATAAACCACCACCGGATGAACCTCGGGCGTCAGGCACCCGATCCTCCGGGACAGGTCCAGCGCCAATAAATTTGCGTACCTATTCTCGATGCGGGCGATAACCTGCTTGATGGGGATACTCTGATTGTTAAAAATGATTCCGGGTTGGAACTGGTCATAGCCGTAAGCCTTGCGAAAATAGAAACGCAGGCTTTCCATGGGTCGTTTATACTTGCTGCCCCCGTGAATCCGGATCCCGGCACCGCTGGCAAAAAGAAGCTGACCGTTGTTGTAATAAGAAATGAAACAGGGGCGTTCCCATTCCTTGCCTTTTCTTTTGCGGTTGGTGATGATGCCGGTTTCGGGATCATTCAGGTCTTTGTCGGCGACAACAACAGATAGAATCGGCAGACCACTCGCAGTAATTTCAGGATCCAGCACCGTGCTGCTGGGATACGCTTCCAGGGGTATTTGACGATGGTCAATCCAGCTTTGACGATACGCTGGCAAAGGCGAATCCAGGCTGATAACATGGTCAAAGTTGGACTGACCGGTGTTGGGATCATAGTATTTAGAATAGTCTTTGGGAAACACGTAAACCAGGCCCAACTGCTCTAATAAGGTCGCCCGCTTGCCGAGTTTCGTCGGCGTCGACGGTAGGGTAATTTTCTGAAGCCGGGTTTTGGTATCTTTAAAGCCGTCTGCCTTTTCAATCAGATAAGCCACGCCTGTGAAGGCGGTAAGAAATAAAATTATCAGTAGTTTTCTCTGCATGAGATTATGCGGCCACGCGTTTCTTCAGCGTCTAGATATCACCACTTCGATTGAAAAAAATATTTGATTTGATTTGGGATGAGAGCGCTTTTAAACCGTCTTGAACCTGCAACATAAGCGGTTGCTCAAATTGATTAAAACTGTAGGAAACCACAGATTCATCTTCATTCTCGATGACACTCTCTAACTGTCCATTCGGCAAGTGCTGTTTTAGGAAATCCAAGATGGATTGGCTATGCTCCTTATAGGCTACAACCGGTACGCTGACCAAAATAATTCCGTCATTCAGGGGTTTGTTGAAAAGACGGGGCCCTTGTTCAACAGCAGCAAGCCGATAAATGTAACCACCAGTAGAACGCCTAAAAACACCAGGTTGAATGTTGCGCAGCATATGGCAGCGGCAATCACGACCATAATAAAACCGATTTCTTCGGGTTCCTTGATGGGGGTTCGAAAACGTACAATTGACAAGGCTCCCAACAGACCCAAAGACAGCGGTAAGGAGAATTGAATACAAATAAAAATACTGGTGATGGAAACGCCCAACAAAGGAAAGGAACGATGGATTTGGCTACCGGTGGCTCGGTTCTTATAAAAGGTTAAATAAAGAAAGGACAGGAACAGCGATACTACGAGCGAAATGAGCATGAGCATTAAAAATTGTTCAATGCGTACGTCTTTCATGGAATTACCTCATTAAGGTGTTTAGCGGCCTGTCAGTTTTTGAAAACAGGCACCATATTTTGAAAAGGAAGCTTTTCTTAATCCCAGTTTTATTAAGGGTAATAGGGAATAAGGAAGCTCAGCTGCAGTTCCTTTATATTCGAATACTGCTGTTTGCAGTACCAACGGATACTGTCTGGCTAGGGCCATACAATTAACCTGCGGAATGCGGATATCTTTGTCAAAACAGATTCTACCTCCCTGAAGCGGCTCCAGAAACCTGAAGCGTTTATACGCAATCTGGTAGACCGGGAAATGAGCGCGACGCAATCGGATTCCATGGGACCTGAGAAGTTGGGGGATACGCATCAGCACTGGATCCTGCAGATTTATGCCGGCCAAATCGGCACCGGTAAACGGTGCCTGAATCCGCTTTTTTTTCCGTTTATAACCGATTTTATATTTTACCTCGGCGAAGGACCGATCATGGGTGTGGTTGCCGTCAATATCAGCATACCAGCGTAACCTGATTTTTGTTTTCAGATAGTCACTATTAATTTTTTCGCCCAGAGATTGCCAATCACGGGTATCGAAATAAATACTGTTTACCACCCCGGTGGGATATTGCGGATCGGGTCGACAATTACAGCTAAGCCATTGTAGTACCGAAGCGGAATGTCGGTTGCCAATGAGATATTTAAGCTCATTGCCCAGATGGCGGTTTAGCACCTCATTATCCGCATTGTTAAGCCGGTCGTTCATATGACGCTATTAAACACATCTGCCAGTTTTTGGGTTAGGGCCTGGCGATCAAATTTTCTGATTTCATCCCAGTCCGGATCCACGATCAATTTGCGTTGCGACCACTGGTGTTGCAGTTGCAATAGTGTTCTTACAATCGATTGATGATCATTGATGTCCACTGTCTTACCTGTATTGGTTTGATCAATAATTTCGCTCAAAAAACCGTTCCGGCGGTGCAACAGTAGAATCGGCATTTGCATGCGAAGATATTCAAATGTTTTGGCCGGCAGCATGCCTTCAGTTGCGGGGATATCATTTAATATCAGTAAAGCAATATCTGATTGGGCCAGATTGTTCAGACTTTCCTGGTGTGGTAAAAATCCTTTATGTGCAATTAGGTTGTGCTCGAAACAATAGGGGTACTTGGATGTCAGTTTTCTTGGCGGTATGGGTGTGGCGATGTTGAGCCGGATAGGGATGCCGTGGCGCTGGTGAGCCTCCTTGATGGCCGCGACAATGGGGTCCAACGGGACCAGGCGGCTGAAGGTTCCGTTATATCCCAGCGTCATGACATCATTATCGGTTTTGGAGTCGAAAGTATTAAAATCATCTTCATCGTAGCCGTTATGAATTAGACTCGATTTGGAGGTGATAAAAGGGTACATACGCTCATATTTCTTTTGCCAGATTCGGCTTACGTTAATCACATGATCGGCATCTTCGAGCACCTTGCCTTCCATTTGTTCGGCGCGTTTTTGCCAGCTCGTTTTGGCATCCAGCAAAGTATACTGCCGAAAAGAAAATGGATCTCTGAAATCCACAATGAAAGGAATATCGAAATATTGCTTAAGCCGCTGGGCCAGGAGCATGGTTGAATGGGGGCCCACGCTGGTATAAGCCAAATCGATTTGCTGACGGGGCAACACCTTATCGCGAATATAGTTGAAAGCAAACCGATTCCACTGCACATATTTATCCGGAAAAAGGAGGCGGCTTAAAATGGGGCTTAACAATTTGGCTAAGTCCCCCCCAATGAATTTACGATAGTCCCAAAAAAAGGGACGGTGGATTTCGATTTTCTCCGATATTTCACTGTTAAATGAATCGTCTATGATGCGCTTGGTGGCTTTGGCCGGCAGGGTTACCACCAAAGGCTGCCAGCCCAAGGCGGGCAAATATTTAATAAATTTGACGGTGCGGATGACACCGACGCCGCCGGATGGGGGAAAATTAACTGCCAGGATCAGAACTGTTTTCAATAAGTGCCTCATTGTACCGGTTTTGATATTGCAGAAAAATTTCAAATACTATGACGTTCAATCATTGATGAATCAACAATTATGTATTGAAATTTCAGCGCGATCCACTCAAGGTGATGGATGAAATTTTTGATAGAACCATAGGAACAATATTAGCTACAAGCTATCTCAAAATAATCTAATTCCTTCTGGCGGTATAGCAAAGCGGCTCAAAATGCTCATATATTACATGGATGTTCCGCTTTACATCTGTCCCGTCCGTGCCGGAGGACAAATTTTTTATTTTGAGATAGGTTGTAAGCACAATAACAAAATTAATTTAGTTGTGCACCCCATTTGTTGCTGTTTTATTTCGTAAAATATTGTTACAAGGAGTATTATTCAGACGGCCATAATCAGATGCAAGAGAATATGAGGATCCTTTACATATCGTCCAAAAAGAATTGGGGCGGCGTCACCAATTGGATGAATCAAACCGCGTTGGGACTGGGAGAGCGCGGCCATGATGTCCATATTATCGCCCACCCGGCCGGACGATTTGTTCGGTCGGCTTCCCCTAAACTCAATATCATCCCTAAAAAACTGGGGATGGATTATAATCCTATGATGATTGCCTATATCCAGGGCTTCATCAGGGAACACCACATCGATTTAATGGTCACCAATATTGAGAAGGAAATCATGATCGGCGGAATTGCCAGCCGGCTCTGCCGAATACCCAATGTCAGACGGGTTGGCCGAGAGGATGATTTCAATGAGAAATTACGGGTAAAATGGCATCACCGCTGGCTGGTGGATCGCTGCATTGTACCCTGCAACTTGATCCGCGACAACGCTCTGCAACGCGCGAAATGGCTGGACGGATCGAAATTTGAGACCATTTACAACGGGCGCAACCTGGTCGACATTCCCCAACTTGATAGACAGCGCCAAAGACGGGACTGGGGTTTATTTGACGATGATTTTATTATTGGTGTGACCGCACAATTGATACCCATAAAAGGCGTGGACCGTCTCATGCGGGTGTTTGCACGTCTTTTGGCGATCCAGCCCAAGTGCCGCCTGGTGGTTACCGGGGAGGGTCGCGAGCGCCCCGGTCTGGAAAAACTGGCAGGCAGTTTGAACCTGGCTGCAAAGGTGGTGTTTGCCGGGTACTCGGATAATCCGATTAAGACAGCCGGGGCCTATGATATCGCCGTTTGCCCCTCGTTGTTTGAAGGTTTCCCCAATACAGTTGTGGAGTATCTGGCTGCAGGCAGGCCGGTGGTGACCACGGATGCCGGCGGTGTGCCGGAAATGATCAACCACCGGGAAAATGGCTTGCTGGTTCCCTGCGATCAAGAAGACCAGCTGTTTGAGAATGTTCTAGAACTGCTTCAGAACCTGGATCTGAGAAAGTCCCTGCAGCAAAATGCGCGCCAGACAATTCTCAAAAAATTTTCCGCAGATATCATGCTGGACAAACTGGAGGCTTTTTTCCGCCAAACCATTTCGGAATATCATGAACGCATTACTTTTCCCGGATGATCTTGTAGACTTTTTCCGGTGTCAGCGAGCGCATACAATCAAAATGGCCTTGAGGGCATTTTTTATCGCCATGAAGTGAGCAAGGCGCACAGTCCAAACCGGCATATATCAATACTGATTTTTCGTTATAACTGAACATGTTGGGGTCGGTGGGACCAAAAATGACATAGGCTTTGGTCCGGGTGCCTCTGGCCATGTGAAATGGCCCCGAATCGTTGCACACGATAATTTTGGCTGCCGCTATCAATGCGCCGCTTTCTTTTAGCGTTAGCTGTCCGGCCAGGTTCTGACATCTGTTACCCACCGATTCACAAATTTCCTCACAAATTTGGTATTCATCTTTGCCGCCAATAAGGACGATGGGATCATCCAGCATCTTTGCCAGGGAAGCGAAATAATTTACCGGCCACTGTTTGGTGTGATTGGCGGCACCGGGTGCCATGATGACGGCTCCCTTATAAGGCCTCACTTTGGCCGAATTTTGAGAAGTGAAATCAAAGGTCAAATCTTCCCGGGTGAAATAAACATGAATTTTTTCCAAAGGCTTAAAGTAGTTGCGGACGATGGTGTCGTCTACGTGATAGTGCACCAGACGGAGAGGCACCAATAGGGATTTCCACAGGGCACGTTTTTTATAACGTAATACCTTGCCACGTACGAAAAGGGTGATCAATATTGACCGTATCTTGGCGTGCAGGTCGATGATCAGATCGTAGCGCTTGCCTTTTAGGGTTTGGGCAAATCGGTAGATACCGCTGATGCCCTGGTACTTCTTTTTGTCAAACAGGATTAAATTATCAATGTGCGGATTGCCGCTGATGGCATCCTTAAATGGTTTCATAACCACGAAATCGATCCTGGCGTCGGGATATTTTTTTTTTATGGCCGCCAAAACCGGGCTAGTCAGGATTACATCGCCGATGGAACTTAGCCGGATAATGAGTAATTTCTGATTTCGTCTTTTCTTGAGACGCTTCTTCTTTTTGAAAGCACGCCAGGACCAATATAAACGACTATAGGCAGCGGCGATACGATAAGCCAGGGAACCGGTATCCAGATCAAAGAAACGCTCAATACCCGGAGCGCTTTTTTGAAGATATAAATACTCGAGAAATTTTGAAATCGAACCCAACAGCGGTGTTTTTAAGTGGGCGTCAAGGGTGATAATGCTGTTTTCCGCTACAATAAAATTTTCAATTTGGGCATCCCCGTGCAGCAGATTATGATCATGAAAATTTTTCAGTTTTCGGACCACGTCCGGATACTGGGCTTCGCCGCTGGGTACACCTGACTTGAATTCATAAACCAGCCACGAATCCACAACCATTCCCCACCGCCGTTTCTGCATGGCCAGCAACGGTTTATTGGATTTGATCTGCAGTTTGGCCAGATCGGCCAGGTTCGAAAGGTTTTTAAAGGCTTCGCCCTTACGATAGAGGGTTGTAAAACGTATCCATTTGCGGGTATTTTTTTCGCGTGGATTTTTCAACAGGATCGGTTTGCCTTCATAATCGATTAAAACGAGCAAACTGCGACTGTTGTTTTTTAATTCACGAATGGTGTGTTCTTCGTACCGTGTGGTAATAATATCATCCACAAGGTCAAACAAGGTCCTGTCACCGTTATATAGGATCTGCCATCCTTTATATTTGGTCTGCTGCAGCTGCATCTTGACACGTGTTGGGTTCTCTGACATATGCTGTGCCCATAGTTGCATCTTTGTGGCTCACAAGGTAAGCACGCTGTGAGCCGATTGCTCCGAGTGATGAGAAGGCTGAAGTGATGTCGGAAAACTATCTCCTATTTGCAAACATATCTTATTCTTTTGCCATCCTAAGGCCCCTTCAATCGGCGATCCGACGTAGAGGTGCAACCGCGGCCTGGTATCTCCACGGCCTGGACGCCTCGCATTTGAAGCCTCAGGAACGTTTATTACATTCCATAGATGAAGTCAAAAGGTTCAATCCCTGCGCGGTTTATGTGCCTGGCAATTGGGTCCCTGATTTTTTCCCGGGTGTGAAGGTGCAGATATTTCATGGTTTTGGCATTGAGAAAAAAGGACATTTCGATATCAGGGGTTTTTTTGATCTTTATTGTACTTCGGGGCCATTGATGACAGATCCTTTTAAACGCTTGGAGCGTAGATACCGCTATTTTCGGGTCAAGGAAACCGGTTGGCCCAAGACTGATTATTTGTTGCAGTATAAGCCCGATCAAACCTGGAAAGCCGCGAATAGGATTGAGAAACCGGTGGTATTGTATGCACCGACATTCAGCCCGTCACTAAGTTCGGCCTCAGCGCTCAGGTCAGAGATTGGAACTCTAAGTGAAAAGGGTGACATTCATTGGTTGGTCAAATTTCATCCACTGATGGATGAACGGATTGTTGGTCTTTATCGAAGTCTGGAAAGTCCAAATTTGCAGATCATTGAAGATGCGGATATCATCCCCTACCTGCACGCCGCCGATGTGATGGTCAGCGATACATCCTCGGTGGTGGCCGAATTTTTAATTCTCAAAAAACCGGTGGTGACCTTCCGTACCAAGTCACCGGCTGATCATATTTTAAACTTTCAGCGGCCGGCTGATTTAGAAGCTTCATTGGCGCAGGCGCTTTCCCGCCCGAAAAAGATGATGTCGGCGGCTAAGAATTTTGTGGAGCAGATGCATCCCTATAGCGACGGGTGTTCAAGCGAACGCGTTTTGACGGCCACCGATTCGTTTATCAGCCGGGATCATGTGAACTTGAAACCTAAGCCATTTAATCTTTATCGAAAACTCCAGGTTCGCCGAAGGATGAAGTATTATCGTTGGAAATAGAAGCGTGGAACTCGATCTTCTTTTTTCAAATCTTTTTAAAGACCAGGGTCTTGGCCCGTTGCAGGTCTTCCTTAAAATCAACTTCTACACAGGCGCCGTCATCGACCCTGAGTGGTCGAAAAACGGGCCCGATGTCCTGGGTTAGCAATTCCATACCGCGCTCAAAGTAATCCTGCCGGTCGCAGGCTTGCAAATTGATTTTAAATGCCTCCAGATGACTAGCTTCAATAAGGTTTATACCCAGAGCTTCCCCCAGGGGATCGCCAACCTGTTTGGAGATCGCATTGATGAAACCATCGTCATCGGTGGTATATTTAACTTCCTCCTCGCCCACCTGTGAATTGTTGACAACCACCAGGGAGCCCTTTTCCTGCAGCAGCCGGCCAATGATGTCGGCCTCAAATACAACGTCGCCATTGATCCACAGGACGTCTTCAGCTTGAATATGCTGCAGGCCGCAGTACAGGCTTTTGGATGTGTTGGTTGTGTCGAAATCAGTGTTATAGGCGTACAGCACATTCGGATCGGCTTCCATGATTAAATCCTTTTTAAACCCGACTACGACCACAACAGTTAGGCCAAACCGCCGGAATATGCGCACCTGTCTTGAGAAAATGCTTTCACGGTTATTGAGTGGTGTTAATCCTTTAGGATAGGGTTGCCCCAATCGACTGCCTATTCCGGCAGACAATATGACGACAATTGGATGTCTCACTTGAGCTCCTTTTGGAATTCTTTTTGGCGTGCGCTGAGTTTAGCGTATATCAAACCCTGCACCCTATTTAAATGATCTTCGGTATCGATTTCCGCCCAGATCAGATCCTCGATTTTTTCGATTTTAATGGGATGGGTCCGAGCAAGTTGGGTGAAAGCGTATTCATAATCGATGGATGTCAGCATCTCTTTTTGCTCCGAGAACAGAGCGCACACTTTTTGATAGGTTTTGAATGAAATTTTTGAAATGCCAACAAGCTCACCGTATACCATTGACAGCTCTTCCTCATTTTTTGACATTCTCAAAAGATGATGGTCCGGATCGGTCTCTATATAGACTTCATCGCCCGAAAAGGTTCTACCGCTGGCCAGTATGATATCATCCAACTGGTGCTGTAGAAGATGTGTAAGCGCCAGGTTTTCATAGATCAAGTCGGATTCAAGTAACACAAAATCTTCATGAATTATATGCTTTAAATTATGGAGTGTGAAAAAACTGCCGGTGGATGCATAGCTTTCATTTTTATGGGTAAGGATACAGCCATATTTATCTGCAAGCCGTTCATAATGGTGTGATAAATATCCGGTGCCGATGACGATTCTTTCAATTTGATGAGCCAAGAGAGACTGGACCGACCGTTCAATTAGAGTGAGGCCGCCTATTTCAATAAATCCCTTGGGCTTGTCAGGCAGGATATGGCTCAATCTTGCATTACCGCCTGCGGCCAGAATGACTGCAGTTTTTATCATCTCGCCTAAATACCCCTTTCAGCCACTGCACCATCATCGCGACTTGGACTGTAGTTCTGAGTCGGCGTTTGCCAATCGTTGTATCGAATGGTCAAATATTCTTCCGGATTGGATGGAATCGAAATCTGCCGGCCCTCCCAATTGATAGTTTCCAGGTTATCATAAAACTTTGCGTCGATTTGTTTTAAGGCTTGACTGTCTATCCATTGATAGCGTTGACCCACCTTATACTTGGCGAACAGGTCCACATGAAAATTAATATGCAGCAACTTTTCCCAGATAGTTTTTATTTTTATTGACCGCAGGGAACCCGGCAACCAGGCACTATGGGCCACTTTTTTTCTTAAAAGGTATTTGGGTAGAAAATGGGTTTTCAAGTCTAATACACGGTTGATCGAATGTCCGGGCAGCCCGATATCTACATCATGGTCCCAGGGGATCAATGTGCCATCGCGGATAATGCCGAGCAGAGATCCGTCATCCAGCCAATAGGTAATCCCATGGCGCTCGAAAATATCAAGGGTGTCAAATAACATTTGGCGCATACGCGTGAAGTATTTTCCGGTCAGCACAATTTTCTTATATTTTCTTTTACGGGGAGACTTCTTTGCTGGGGTTTTGGGCGGTATGTTTTTCAGGGTGTCTTTGTCTGCGATGGATGGATCATCAATTCGGCTTTGATAGTACCTGTTGAGGGTTTGCCATTCGCCATAGCGTTTCGCCAGGTATTTTTCGGTATCGGATGGAATGGGATGTTCAGACCGGTCAAAGCGAACCCGATCCAATTTTTCATAGAAATGCGCATCTATATATTTGCAGCTCCTGTAGTCAATCCAGCGGAACTGATCGCCATGCTTGTACTTCACGGTTATGACAACTTTGGAGACGGCGTTAGAATTGGATTCCCAAGATCTGAGTATAAAAAAGCGCGAAAATGATCCGGTTATCCATTGTCTGCCGGAGAGGTTGCCCATTTTTTTTAGACGGTATTTCAGACCAAGCCTTGGGGCTAGGGATAGGAATCGATTCAAATCACGGCCTCGCATGCCGATATCGACATTGGCATGGTCCGGCAATAATTGATTGTCTCTGACAACACCCAGTAATGTACCGGACTCGAGCCAGTAGGGCAGGTTGTTTTTTTTGAAAAAGGTAGAGATATCGTGAAGTAAACTGAGTTTTAATTGGTCCATGGTTTTCATGAGCCCGGTATCCTCGCTTGATCCACATTTTTAAGCCCATCGGAACATAATTATGACAACCGCTGTAAAGAGTTGCCAGCACACAAAGCGAACGGATGCCAAGCCTGCTCCCGGCCAGCCTGCGCTTTTGGGATAAACATACTTCGAACACCTACTGTAGTACTGTTCGCAAGCGAATGTAAGCGAAAATCTCCCCGCAGTCAAGCCTGGTCGATTGCATTCAGATTGGATTGAATAAATTCCTGGGCACGCCGGGTGCTTTTGCCATCATTAAAATAGAAACAGTTGTTAAGCAATGCATCGTAGTCGGCGCGCCTGTCTGCATGGGTTGCAAATGTACGCTCGATTAGATTGGCTATGTTGGATTTTTTGTCCCAATGCCAGGCGACATCGTCAATGCGCATGTCCGCCGGCATCTCATGCTTTTCTGCAAAATCGTTGTCAATCACGATTACCGGTTTTCCAGTAATAAGGTATTCATAAATGATGGATGATGTCCGATCGCTGATCAGCAGGTCAGAGACTATAAAATCCTTCATCGTATCGTGGCGGGCCAGGTATGACGGATTGGAAAAATAGACGTTTTCAAGACGGTTCGATTTTACATGACGCCGGAGTTTGGAAATTTTCATACGATCGTGTCCGTGCGGACGAATGATTAAATTGAATCCGGAACCGATTTCCTCGCAAAAGCGATGAGCCCAGGATAGAAGCGAACCCTGGCCCCAGTGCCAGGTAGGTGCATACAAGATGTTTTTCAAGGCCCGGTTTTTTATTCCCAGCCGGTCACATTCCTTCTGCCGGTCGATGCGTCCCTTGACATAGGCATCAAATCGCATGTTACCGATTTTGATCAATTTTCGGCCGGGGATATCGACATTTTTGTCTTTCAGCTTTTGCAGGTTTTTAGGACCGGCCAGAAAATGGAAGTCAAAGGAAGCCATTTTCTCATAAATACGCTCCCCCAAATAGGGTTTGTCACCGCTGCCATGACCGGTGTAGATAAAAATCATTCTGGAATTATCGGGACAGAATCTTTCCACCGATGGTGTAATTAATATCCCGCCGAGTCCGTGATCTTCGTACGGATTTCTTTTTTGAACGGCAGGTGTGTTCAGAAAATTTCGGGATAAATCAGCACGTCCCAGCCCGCGCATGTATTTTTTGAACTGAATCCATTTGCGAATGTCTTTTACCAAAAAGGTTCCGCCCACGGCCTGATATAGCGGCAATGCGTAAGAAAGCTGGTAAATTTGGCTGTAGGTGAAAAAGAGGTTGGGGAAATTCGGCATGGCCCTATTTTGAATTCTGCTTGGCTGTCTGGATCACATTGGATGTGCTGACACCTTCCAGAAGCGGGACAATGACCACCCGCCCACCGAGCTTTTGTACAATATCATGTCCCACCACCGTTTCGACCGTATAGTCACCGCCTTTAACGATAACATCCGGTTCAAATAGGCGAATCAGATTTTCGGGGGTGTCTTCGTTGAAAATGATAACTAGGTCGACACCTTTGATATTTGATAGAATGGCAGCGCGTTCACCTTCGGGAACAATCGGTCTGGATTGGCCCTTTAATTTTTTTACTGAGCTGTCAGAGTTCAACCCTACTATGAGACGATCACCTTGCTCGGAAGCGGCATGCAATAATTTGATATGACCCACATGCAGGATATCAAAGCATCCATTGGTAAATACGATTTTTTCACCATTGGATCGCCATTTGGCGATGAGATCCAGCGCAATACGATCGCTAACAACCTTTTGGGTGTTACGCTGGGCGTAGTTCTGTATTGCTTGTTGCAGTACCAGACCATCGATTGGTTGGGTGCCGATTTTGCCGATGACGATACCGGCAGCCAGGTTCGCCAATTCGGCCGCCTCGGGCATGGATAGCCCGGCGCCATATCCTGCGGCTGCAGTGGCGATGACTGTATCGCCGGCCCCGGAGACATCGAAAACCTCCTGAGTCTGGGCAGCAATTTGATATGTGGGTTGTGTGGGCCGAAACAAAGACATGCCGCGGGCGCCCTGGGTGACCAGCAGGCATTCGAGGTCAAGCCGCTGGATTGTTTTTAAGGCCTGGTTTCCCAATTGGGTTTGGTCGGTGTCCTCAAAAGGGGCGATCAGGTTGAGCTCCAAGCTGTTTGGGGTAATACAAAAGGCATGGCGGTAAGAATCCCAGGATACTCCTTTGGGATCAACAAATACGGGTATCTGTTTAGCACGGCACGCCGCAATCACGTGAGCACTCATTTCTGCCGATAGAGTGCCCTTACCATAATCGGAGAGAATGACGGCAGTCGCCGACGGTAAGTTCTGTTCGAGGTTTATCCGGATCTGTTTAGCATCCTGAGGTCCGATGGGATCGGTTAATTCGTCATCCAGGCGAAGCAGTTGCTGATTTTGACCGATGATGCGCGTCTTGGCGGTGGTGGGATAATTGGATCTGGTAGCCAAAAAGTGCGGGATGCCCTCTCCCTCAAGCAGTTCGAGGACTTGTCGACCGTCATTATCATCGCCGATGGCGCCAATGAGTACCTGCGGACAACCAAGGCCTTTTAAATTCATGGCCACATTGCCGGCCCCGCCCAGATTCATGGTCCGGCGCTGAACCCGGACTACCGGCACCGGCGCTTCGGGTGAAATTCGGGCGACATCACCCCAGATATAGCGATCCAGGATTATATCACCCACCACGATAACTTTGCTTTTCTGAAAATCAGGAAATTTGATCACGGGCCACCTTTCCCAGAATCGGGCACCAATAGGGGTTAAAGAGCTGCCTCAACGCATTGAGCCCAATAATGCAGAATAAAAATATGGATTTCCTGAATTCGGGGGGAGGTAGAGGCTGGTGCCTTAATGGCAATATCCACCATGGGTGCGAGATTCCCCCCGTGGGCACCGGTTAACCCAATAGTAGCCATATGCTGATTGCGGGCCGTATCGACTGCATGCAGGATATTCTCAGAAGCCCCTGAAGTTGACAAAGCGATTAAGCAGTCGCCCTTTTGGCCTAAGGCTTCAATTTGCCGGCTAAAAATTGTTTGAAAGCCATAGTCATTGCCGACCGCAGTTAACATTGATGTATCGGTTGTCAAGGCAATGGCAGGAATCGGTTGTCTCTCCCGCAGAAAACGGCCAACCAATTCGGTTGCAAAATGCTGAGAATCGGCCGCCGAGCCGCCATTGCCGCAAATAAGAATTTTACGGCCTTGACGAACACTTGCTGTCAGCTGCTCGGCCACTTTTTCAATGGGCTCAGAGATCTGTGCCAGTTTTTGAAAACTGGATTGGTGTTCAGCTAAGGTATTTTTTAATGAGGAGTCCATGTTCGTTGTTTTCAATTTGTGCTGCTGTCATCCCAAAACTGTTAGCAGTGAGCCGTTGGCCATAGGCAGCTGATCGCTAGAACCTTATTGCTTAAGGCTTACAGATAAGGGTCATCTTGCTGTAAATAATGGGTCACATAGTCGGCGATGGCATCTTCCAGCTGGGTGTACTGGACCGGGCAGTCGCTTGCTTTCAGCTTGCGCATATCCGCACAGGTGTAGTTCTGATAAGCATTTTGAATTTGTTCCGGCATTTCGATATATTCGATGTTGGCCGGCAGATTCATTGCGTTGAACAGGGCGTTGGCCAGAGCATTCCAAGATCGGTCCCGACCGGTCCCAAGGTTATATAATCCATTTGCCGAGGGGTTTTCCACCAACCAACCAATGACGTCGACACAGTCCTTAACATAAACAAAATCCCGTCGCTGGCCTCCGTCGGGATAGTCAGGATGATAGGATTTGAACAATCGCAGAGAACCATTGGATTTTATTTGCTTAAATCCTTTATAAACCAGGCTGCACATGTCTCCTTTGTGATATTCGTTGGGACCGAAGACATTGAAAAACTTGAGGCTGGCCAAATGCGACAGGGCTTTATGGCGAACTGTCCAACAATCAAAAAGATGCTTGGTATAGGCATACATGTTTAATGGTTTAAGCTTGCCGAGTGCATCAACATCATCGCTAAAGCCATGGGAACCGTCGCCATAGGTTGCCGCACTGGAAGCGTTGATAAAACGAATACCTTTTGCCAGGGCATGGGTTGCCAGCGTAACCGTGTAATGCAAATTATTTTCCATCAAATAGTCAGCATCTGTTTCGGTGGTAGAAGAACACGCACCCAGATGGATGATGGTATCTGATTGGTCAAATCTGTGTTTTTCAATCGATTCCAAGAAGTGGGATTTATGGATATAATCACGATAATTCCGGTTGACGAGATTTTTCCATTTGAAGCTGTCGCCCAGGTTATCGACAACTAAAATATCATCTATCCCCTTGTTGTTCAGCATCCAGATGACGGCGCTGCCGATGAACCCGGCCCCGCCGGTGACGATAACCATTCTATCTCCCTCCCATTACCTGAGCCTTGCATGATATTTGATGAAAGCCTCCGGGCCGTGCAAAGTTCAGGTATTATATTGTGCAGCAATTTTATAGCAATACGAGATTTGTTTTTGCAAGCACCATTTTATTCTGCTAATAAAAACAGTATGTCAGAAGGACGCTGACACACAGTGATGTCCCGTTATGCATAATCTGATTAAAATAATAACCATTTTAGGGGAAATGCGGTGCCAGGTTCATTGAACCTGACTATCGGCTAAACCGGCAACCGTACCAGGGGGTATTATGACCATTAAACAGGAGTTATTAGACATTCTCGCCTGTCCAAAGTGCAAGGGTGATATTTATTTAAATGAGAAAAGCACCGGGTTGATATGTGATGCCTGCAGCTTGATGTATGAAATTAGGGACGACATCCCCATTATGTTAATAGATGAGGCCAAACCCATTTCCTAATGCCCATTCATAAATGGCCAATTTTCCCGATTTCTGAATGGGCACTATTTGGATGGAGTCCATTCACGTAGAAAAGTAATGTAATACCTATGAGCCAGCCAAAAGCAGCCAAGCCAGCGAAACTTATCATCGGTTTTTTTTTAAATAATAAACATCTGTGTGAACCGGTCATTGATAGCCTGGTTCAACGGTATGACCAAGTGGATGTCATCAGTGAATGGATACCCTTTGATCAAACGACCTATTATGAACCGGAAATGGGTCACATGCTCCATCGGCGAATGCTAGCCTTTAAAAATCTAATCCATCAGAGTCAACTGGCTCAAATCAAACTCGAGACCAATAAAATCGAAACAGAGTTCGGGGCCAGCAATAAAAGGACCGTCAATATCGATCCGGGCTATCTGCTTCTCGAAAGGTTGGTTTTGGCGACCGGCAAAAATTTTTCACATCGAATCTATATCGGGAAAGGAATATACGCCGATCTAACCCTTATCTATCGACGTGGTCGATTCGAATCACTGCCTTGGACCTTTCCCGATTATGCCGGTGATCAGATTCAACAGTTTTTGCAGCGGGTACGGGCCAAATATGCCGACGATTTAAAACATTTAAATCGAGCTGTAAGCCATCAGCCATAAGCAGCTTATTGCTTACTGCTTGTAGCTCAAAGCCACGGGGCAAGAGCGATACGCATCGAAATCAAAATAAATTCATTCAGAAAATAGAGAAGCAAAACAGGGAAAAATATGCTTAAAAGCATGACCGCCTACGCTGATGGCGAACAATCCAGCGATGACATGTCCGTAAGTGTTGAGATTAAAACGGTTAACAGCCGCCACCTTGACATTCAACTTCGAATAAATCACGAGTACCGGGCCCTGGAAGACAAAATCAAGGCCCAGATTGCCGGTTCGGTTGTGCGGGGACGAATTGATGTTAAGATTCAGATTCGTGAAACTTCGGAGAGCGCAGTTGTGTTCGAAGTGGATGAAGCCAAAGCCAAAGCACTATACCAGGCATGGGGTAGTTTGCAGAGACTCCTGGACCAGGAAGGCCCCTTGCCGCTGGATTTAATCGTATCCAGAAATGATATTATCATACCACAAAAAGAGGTTTCCGATCTTGACAAGGTTTGGATTCAATTGACCGGATGTGTTCAGACAGTATTGACGGCAGTTGAGAAAATGCGCAAACATGAAGGGGACTATATCGCCAAGGATTTCCAGGAGCGGATAGATTTTCTTTCCCAGAGTATCGATCAAATCGAAACTGCCGGCGCAGACCTACCTGTCCATTATAAACAACGCCTTATGGAGCGCATAGCCGCCCTCACCGAAGACCGCCTCTCCTTGGATGAAGGTCGCCTCGAGCAGGAAGTTGCCTATCTTGCTGATAAAAGTGATATTTCTGAGGAGGTGCTGCGGGTCCGCAGCCATCTGGAGCAGTTTAAAACCATTATGGCCGCAGATGGGCCAGCCGGACATAAATTGAATTTCCTTTTGCAGGAAATCAATCGGGAATTTAACACCATCGGTTCGAAAGCGGGCAAATCCGAAATCGCCCATATGGTGGTGGATGTAAAATCTGAGTTGGAGAAGATTCGTGAGCAGGTCCAAAACATCGAGTAGAAGGTATCTCAAAAATGCCTTTTGGCTAATCCGCCGTAGGCGGATAAATATCATGTGTTGACCTTGACCCAAAATTCTATTTTTAAAATACCTTCTATCCATATTTGATTTAGTTATAATTTGTTAGAAAATTTATTAAATAATTCAGCAGTCGGGGAGTTTTTTTCAAAATAAATATCTAGACTTTTACTAAAG